>JBLHME010000013.1:0-60725 GCA_047623225.1 Cryomorphaceae bacterium | reverse complement strand
ACCTCACCGGTGAAATCACGAAACAGCGATGTTGAATATCAGTTTCGTGCCGACAGTGATTTTTACTATCTTTCAGGCTTTGCCGAGCCTGAGGCTGTTGCGGTAATGTGCCCAGGTCGCAGTCAGGGTGAATATGTTATTTTCTGCCGCGAAAGTGACCCCCTACGTGAAATGTGGGATGGTCGCCGCGCTGGCTTGGAAGGCGCTATAGAGTTATACGGTGCCGATGATGCCTTTCCAATCGAGGATATCAATGAAATTCTTCCCGGCATGATGGAAGAAAAGGAGAAGGTTTACACCACTGTTGGTCGCTACCCAGACTTTGATGCGCAATTACTGGCTTGGATGACCAAAATCAAACAAGACGCCAGCCGTGGCAAGCATGCTCCATATGAATTTGTTGATCTTAATCATCTATTGCATGAACAGAGGCTAATCAAGCGGCAGGACGAGATCAGCTTGATGCGTAAGGCTGGAAAAATGTCTTCGGCTGGACACAAGCGTGCAATGCAAGTTTGCAAACCGGGTATGTATGAATACCAAGTACAGGCGGAAATGGAATGCGAGTTCCGTAAAGCCGGTAGTCATTACAACGCATACCCTTCAATTGTCGCTGGTGGCGAGAACGCTTGTATTTTGCACTACACCGAGAATCATGACGAATTGCGCGAGGGTGATCTCTTGCTGATAGATGCCGGCGCCGAGTTTGGCATGTATGCATCTGATATTAGCCGCACATTTCCAGTCAGTGGCAAGTTTACGCCTGAGCAGCGCTGTATGTATGACTTAGTGCTCGCAGCGCAGCAGGCGGCGTTTAGTAAATGCAGTGCAGGGCACGGTTGGAACGAACCCCACGAGGCCGCTGTTAGCGTAATTGCACAAGGTTTGATTGATGAGGGTTTACTCAGCGGTAGTCTAGAGCAGGTGCTGGAAACAAATAGTTATACTCAATTTTACATGCACCGAACGGGCCATTGGCTGGGCATGGATGTGCACGACGTGGGCGACTATCAACTCGAGGCTAACTGGCGTGAGTTGGAACCTGGCATGGTCTTTACAGTTGAGCCGGGAGTGTATATTAGCCCGGCACAAGGAGTGCACGAACGCTGGCACAATATTGGTATTCGCATCGAAGATAATATTCTTGTACGCAAAGATGGCATTGAAAATCTGACTCTAGCGGCGCCCAAAGATCCCGACGAAATCGAAGCAATAATGGCGGCAAACCGCTAAGCCTATGAATTATGCAGGGCACCGAGAGCTATACACCTTGAACGTAATATTTTCAATTACTGTGCATTGCATGGTTAGCACGGTGCGATTTTGAAAACCACCCATGACGTAATTATTGTAGGCGCCGGGCTTATTGGTGCCGCGCTTGCTTTGCGTTTATCTCAAGAAACTGATTTAACAATCGCACTGGTAGAGCGCGCGCCACAGCTTAGTGATAAGCCATCGCCTAATCTGCGTGTAGTAGCTCTGGGAGCCGTAGCCAGTGAGATACTTGATTGTTGCGGGGTACTACAAGAATTAGGTCCTCAAGCGTGTCATGCCTATAACGCCATGCATGTTTGGGATGAAAGCTCGAGTGGGCAATTGAGTTTTTCAGCGCAAGAACAAGGCTTAGAACAGCTAGGTTTTATGATCGACAGTCTAGAGTGCACGCGGCAATTGCAGGCAAAAGCGGCCCACTCGGAGACAATTGACGAGTACTTCGAGACACAGATCTCCGCCTTGTCAATGCAACATATCGGAGCAGTATTAAGCGTAAAAGCTAAGGGCTCAGAATCAACCCAACTTTGTGCTGATCTTTTGATCGCCGCTGATGGGGGTGGTTCATGGGTGCGCCGCCAAGCTAAGATTTTTGCCAATCGTCTGCCGTATGAACAAAAAGGTATTGTGGCACGCATAAGCACAAGTGAGCCGCACCAAGATACTGCATGGCAGCGATTCTTGCAGACTGGGCCAGTTGCCATATTGCCGTTAGCGGACAATCAGAGTTCGATCGTTTGGAGTGCCAGCAACCAGCGAGCTGATGAATTGCTGAAACTGAACACTGCCGACTTTGAGCGTGCGCTTAGCGAAGCACTCGAATCAAAACTGGGCAGTGTGTCGCTTTTATCCGAGCGTGTGGCATTTCCCTTACACAGCCAAAGAGCGGAGCAATATATAAAACGCCATCTAGCGCTGGTAGGCGATGCGGCACACAGTATCCACCCCCTAGCAGGGCAGGGTGCAAACCTGGGGTTTAAAGATGTCGAAAGTCTGGTTCAAACATTAAGCTCGGCTGATGGTGGGAACATTGGTTCTCTTGATGTATTGAAAAAGTACCAGCGAGCGCGAAAGGCTGACAATGAGCAAACCGATTTGATGATGAGCGCGTTGCACAAAGCCTATCGAAACAATGACTCTGCATGGATTACTGCCAGAGGGGTGGGTATGAACTTGATAAGCAGCTCTAAAACCTTAAAACAATTATTGGTGCGCCACGCGATTGGCCAGTGATTGGTTTGCGTTGTCAGCAGATTTACCTCGCCAATAGGTAGCAAGTGGCTGGGTATAGCTGAACGGATAGTCATCAATGCTTGCTGTGACTAGATAAGTCTTGCTCGCGGTCTGCTGATACATAGGCCGAAGCAAGGAGTAAATGGATTCACCCTGCAGAAACTCCTTTAGTTTTTTAGCGTATCTTTCAACTAAGCTAGGATGCATGGCAAACCCGAAGTTTGTGAATACTTGACCTTTTTGCAGACGAATGAAATTACCAGGAGCTGCTAACTCCATTCGACTAAAAGGTGATCGTTTATTGAGTGCGCTGTACAGTCTTTCTGACTGTTTTGCATATCTTCCACAACAGACCATACTGGCTTAGTTTTTGCCGAGTGCATCGGATTGTCAAAAGCTGCGTTCACCAATAGATAGTCCAAGTTAAGCGCCCGTTGCGCGCAAACGATCTTTTTGTTGAAATCATTAATCTCAAAGATATTTGAGTTGTTGCGGCGGCTTGCGATCACATACTTTAGCGGTTCGGCCAATTTCAGGATTGCCTGGAAATTGTGCTTGTGCAGCGTCCAAGCTTAAAAGTGTGGCGCAGCGAAGTAGATGCACTCGCGGCCTTTACGGATTGACTGCTGGTAGGTATGCCAATAATCAGCGGTAACCACTTTGATATTGCTGAACCCAGCAGCAGCCATTTTGACTCCAATTGAGTGGCTATCTGGGGGAATTTTTCTGAACTGATTGGCAGGTAGAAGGGCAGCTTTTGTTGTGCAATTGCACTATTACTAAGGAGCAAAAGCAGGGTGTAGGAAACAATGAGCGCGGGCCGCCTCAACACTATTTTTATGAACTTTGTAGTGAATTTTGAGATTTTTTAATATTCTACCGCGGAAAGTAAAAACTGCTAAACTTATTACCTCAGCGGATTCAAAGTGAACTCTTTTAGATGAACCTGGTTAGGAGCCATTAAAATTAGGAGTCCCCTAATATTCAGGCTCTACTCAAACCAGCCTCGAAGCATTCAATCAAGCATCGAAGCATTGGTTTACTTCACACAAAACCGAGTATAAAAATGCCTACCAGCAAAGATTTGAAACAAGCCGGCCTAAAAACAACCCTTCCAAGGTTGAGAATTCTCGCAGTCTTGGAAGAAAACGAGCAAGGCCATTTTACCGCTGAAGAAGTCTACAAGGCTTTACTCAGTGCCGGTGAGGAAATCGCCTTTGCCACTGTATATCGAGTGCTAACGCAATTTGAAAATGCTGGTTTGGTGTTAAGACATAACTTTGAAGGTGGCCGTTCTATATTTGAGTTGGACAATGGCGAGCACCATGACCACATGGTGTGTGCTAAGTGCAGCACGGTGACAGAGTTTTACGACCCGGAAATTGAAGAACGGCAAAAACTAGTAGCAGCTAAGTACGATTTTGAGCTTCAAGATCATTCGCTCTATATGTATGGTTTATGTACTTCTTGCCGCAAAGACTAAGAATCTCTTTCTATTGAAGGTGTTATTCATGTTAGATCTGGCTAAAAGCCAAAAATAAAAGTTGCCTTTTGTTTGATTTATCGTTGTACATCTATCGCCTAGATTTGATTCGACGGTTTTTGCCCTGAAGTTATTCCTCTGCTTAGCAAAATAACCGGCACCAACCCTACTAAAACGATTGCTAAAGACGCCAGCGACGCGTCAGCAAGTCGCTCATCCGACGCCAACTCATAGGCCCGCACTGCAAGGGTGTTAAAGTTGAATGGTCTAAGGATCAGCGTTGCCGGAAGTTCTTTCATTACATCGACAAAGACCACCAGTAGACCAGTGAACAAACCCGTCTTGAGCATAGGTATGTGCACTCTGCGCAATATTTGTAATGGTGATAATCCCAGTGAGCGTGCGGTGTGATCCATCGATTGAGCAATGCTGCTGAGGCTCGAATCGATAGCATTGAGAGATACCGCGAGAAAACGCACCAAGTAGGCAATTAGCAAGGCGCCTATGCTGCCGCTTATAAGCAATCCGGTTGATATGTCGAAGTTTACTCTAAACCATGCGTCTATTTGATTGTCTAGTCGGGCAAGAGGAATGAGTGTTCCCACGGCAATAACTGTGCCGGGTACTGCATATCCAAGCTGGCCTATTTGCAATGCTATTCGAGTAATCGGTTTACCAACTATTCTATGCGCGTAGGCTAGAATCAATGCCAGCACCAAAGCTAATAATGCGGTGATGCTTGCAAGCATGAGAGTGTTCCTGATAAGCACCCAAAACGAAGCTTCAAATAATTGCGCGTGGGTTTGTATCGCCCAAAAAACTAGCTGGCTAACTGGGATAATGAAGCCAAGTAGCAGGGGTGTGCTAGCAAGAATAACCGCCACTAATTGTTTGCTGCCGGCTAGCTGTTTGGGCAGCGCGGCCCTACCTCTGGACTTGTCATGATAGAGTGCTTTTTTGCGCGAGCTCTTTTCAACTGTCAGCAACACAATCACAAACATCAATAGCATTAAAGATAACTGCGCTGCAGTTTGGACACTGTCTAAGCCATACCATGTTCTAAAGATGCCCGTGGTGAAGGTGCTCACGCTAAAGTAACTGACCGTCCCATAGTCAGCGAGGGTTTCCATCAAGGCCAGCGACAGACCTGCAATCACAGCCGGCCTAGCGATAGGCAATGTGATCCTAAAAAATGATTGTCGCCGAGATAGGCCAAGTAACTGGCCGGCATCGCTTAAACTCTTTGATTGATCGGTAAAAGAGGCACGAGCCAGCATATAAACATAAGGGTAAAGCACGAAAGATATTACGAATATTGCGCCGCCCATTGATCTGATTTCGGGAAACCAATAATCGTTAAAGGATAGACCTAGGGTAGATCTAATGGTGCTTTGAACTGGTCCAGCAACATCCAGCAGCCCAGTATAAGAATAGGCAGTAATATAGCTTGGCATTGCCAACGGAAGAAGCAGAGCCCAATTAAAAAAACCGCTACCGACAAATCGATATTGAGTCACAAGCCAAGCGCTGCCAATACCCAATAGCAAGGTCAGTATCGCGACACCAAACATTAGTTGCAATGAGCCCAACACATAGTCGCTCAGTACTGTTGAGCTTAGATGAGCCCATAGTTCTTGTGTGCCTGAAAAACTAAGCCACAAGAGCGTAAGTAATGGAAACAGTATCAGCGAAGAGATCGCGACACTGCTTAGCTGCCAAGGTAGCTGCCTGCTATTCATTATCTATATTCCCAACGGTTGATCAGATTACTTCCAGCCTGCTCGGTCCATCAGTTTTACAGCGTTGGCATTGAGTGTGCCTAGTTTTGATAGATTTAAATCATCGCGCTTAAAATCTCCCCAGCTGGTCAGGATTTCATTGGTTTTGATTCCTTCCTTGACTGGGTATTCGTAGTTCACATTGGCATAAATTTCTTGCCCCTCTTCTGATGACAGGAATTCGATTAAGGTCAGGGCATTGGCTCTATTGGGTGCGTGTTTGGCAATTCCCGCACCACTGACATTGATATGCGCGCCGCGGCCTGTTTGGTTGGGCCAAATGACTGTCATTTTGTTTGCCGCGTCAACGTCTGCAGAATTTTCGGAATTTGCCAACATTTGCGCTAGATAATAGGTGTTAGCAAGCACAATTGAACATTGCCCAGCCGCTGAAGCGCGTATTTGGTCGCGATCCCCGCCCTGCGGCTTGCGAGCGAAGTTGGCAACTAGCCCTTCTGCCCAAGCCTCAGTGCCGGCTTCGCCAACCGCGCTGAGCATGGCTGCGACCAGCGACTGATTGTAAATGTTGCCAGAAGAGCGAACGCATATTTGTTTGGCAAATTGTTTTTTAGTCAAGTCTTCATAACTTGAGATTTTGCTAAGCAATGACGCGTCGTTGACCATGATTGGTCTGACGCGAACCGATAAACCAAACCATTGATTATCGGGGTCACGAAGGTTCGCTGGAATATTGTTACGCAATATCTCAGAATCCCCGGCACTCAGAACGCCAGCTGCCTTTGCTCTGTGCAATCGGCCAGCATCGGTGGTTAGCAGCACGTCAGCAGGGCTGTTAATGCCCTCAGCTTGAATGCGTTTCAACAACGCATCCGCTTTACTGCTAATAATATTGACTTTAATGCCGGTATTTAAAGTGAACGCTTGCAACAGTGGTTTAATGAGGGCTTCTTTGCGAGCAGAATACAAATTTACTTCTTGGTTGGCCGCGTTGGATGATACCGATAGGAACAAACAGAGAACAGCTACAGAATATTTCATTGGCAGAGCTAATTAGGAATGAGAATTATTCGCATTCTCATATATTCATACTGCGTTTGCAAGACTTATGCCAATTTGGCTCTTAAAAGTGGGTTGTGAGCTTGGATCATGAGAAGTTTGCTCTATACTGCTTCCTGTTGAAATATTCTCTCTCTAGCTAACAATAGGAGGCACTATGAGCGAAACTCCGGACAATTTAGTTTACGCACCGTCGCATGAATGGGCTCGAAAACTTGATGACGATATCGTTGAAGTTGGCATTTCAGATCATGCGCAGGAGTCTTTAGGCGATGTGGTCTATGTTGAATTACCTGAAATAGGGCAAGCAGTCTCTGCGGGTGAAGAGTGTTGCGCGGTGGAATCTGTCAAGGCTGCCTCAGATATATATGCGCCCGTCAGTGGTGAGATAGTCGCGGTTAATGAAGATTTAGATGGCGCACCCGAGCTGCTGAACGAGTCTCCGTATGACGGCGGTTGGATGTTCAGAATAAAGGCGTCTGATCCCAGTGAACTAACCGCAATGCTCTCGGCTGAAAGCTATTTAAACCAAGTCGAAGACTAAACAACTCTTACTGATCAATAATTTACCTTGGTCGGTAATGTTATGTGGCATTAAGCCGCTCCTTTTTTAGCCAATACGCTGGCTCAGAAAGTTCTGAGCAGTGAAATTTCGGATACAAACAATGAAAACTCTTATTACTGGATCGATGGCGTTCGACACTATCATGGTGTTTGAAGACCAATTTAAAAATCATATTTTGCCAGAACAAACACACATTCTGAATGTGTCGTTTTTAGTCCCAGGCATGCAACGTTTCCTTGGTGGCTGTGCAGGCAACATGGCCTACACATTGAAGATGCTCGGCGGCGACCCTGTCATCATGGCGACCGTTGGTGAAGATTTCGGAGCTTATACAGCTTGGTTGGCGGACTGTGGTATATCGGATAAACATGTAACCGTGGTTCCTAGCACTTTCACTGGCCAGTGTTTTATTACTACCGATATAGACAATAATCAAATCAACGCCTTTCATCCTGGCGCAATGAATTTTGCTCACCAAAACAATGTGTCGGATGCTCAAGATATTGAATTGGGGATAGTAGGACCGGATGGTCGCGATGCGATGATTCAGCATGCGGCTCAGTTCGCACAAGCAGGCATTCCTTTTTTCTTTGATCCCGGACAGCAGCTACCGATGTTTGATGGTAATGAGTTACAGGTCTTTCTTGATCAGGCTAGCTACGCAATTTTGAACGATTATGAAAGTGAAATGTTACTAGAGAAAACAGGTCTTTCTCTAGAGCAAGTGGCCACTAAAGTGGATACCTTGATTGTGACTCGCGGTGGCTCAGGGTCAGAGATATACAACAACGGCGAAGTAATTCATGTGGGCAGCGCGCCGATTAGTGCCGCTGTTGACCCAACAGGTTGTGGCGACGCTTATCGGTCTGGCGTTATGTTTGGCTTAAGCAAGGGTTATGATTGGAAAACCTGTGGGCAAATTGGATCACTTTGTGGGGCAATCAAAATAGAGCACTCAGGCACCCAGAAGCACGCATTTACCATGGTCGAGTTTGCAGACCGTTATCAACAAGCCTTCGGCGAAGTGCTGGGTTAGATTTTGTCAAGCGGCGCGGTTAAAATGGAAGGCTGCGGCGCTGGTAGCCTTGTGGCGTGATTATGTTATCCAGTTTGACTGTAGAAACTTGATCTATTGAAAAACTGGCTTTGACTGCTTGTTTGGCAGACCCATCATAGATTTCTTGCTGAGCACTGTGAACCAGTAAACTGTTCAGGGATAAACCTTTAAAATTAGGTATTTTTTGGCCATGTTGCTCGGCCAGCCGGTTTGCTTGACTGGCCGCGTTGAGCATAAAGGACTGAGCTGATAATAGACTATTGTAATCAGCGTCGCTTATGCCTAGGGAATTTGCACGACTTAAGCAAACTAAGGCTACCTCTATTTGCTCTACTAATAATTGATGCTCCACACATTTAATGCCTTTGTAACTTCTTTCTGAGCCGGTTTTCAATTGCAATCGCGGCGTTTCTTGTTCGGGGACCGACAAGCCAAACCCACGGATCATATCGAGCATTTTGTCGCGCTGGTTCGCAGGTAGATTTTCCATTTGCTGATGTACTGCGCCGACTGCTGCGCTCAAGGTGCCGCCGATTTTCTCGATGCTTTGAACGTTCAAAACGAACAGGCTTTGGTTTTCATGATCAACAATGGCGAGTGTTTGTTGTTGTGAATTGAAAATAGCTTTACCCGCAACCTGTCCTTGAAGATTTCTGCTGTGTATTCTGACTTTTTGATCTTTCACCAAAATGCTTACTGGTTCCTGATCAGTGAGAATTGAAATGGTGGCGTCCGCTCAAGCTTGCGCGACCACAAACAGTGAAACGATAAATGCTAACAGTGAACTTTTTATAACAATTGCAGATCAGTATTATTTTAAATGCATGGTAGAGTAACTTGGCTTTGTCTAATAGTTAAGATACCGTAAAGCCCCAAAACTCACTAAGGCCTTGTTAGTCTGCTTTATTGAATAGCAATCTTAATCTAGGCTCGATTAATTGAGTCGTAATTAGAAAATTCGCTGCAAGGTTGGCAGTCACATATGCTCGTTCATCCAAATTTCGACCCTATTGCCCTAAGTGTGGGCCCCTTAGATATTCATTGGTATGGGCTGATGTATGTCTGTGGCTTTCTGAGCTGCTATTTTCTTTGGAACTACCGGATAAAAAATTACCCTGGTTTAGTTAACTCTAAATGGAATAGTGATCTGGTTTCTGACCTCATATTCTACGGCGCCTTAGGGGCCGTGGCGGGCGGACGTTTGGGCTACGTTTTATTCTATAAACCTGCTGAGTATATTGCTGACCCCGTTTCAATATTATTTTTACAGCAAGGTGGTATGTCTTTTCATGGCGGTTTGCTGGGTGTTATCGCGGCCCTATATTTGTTTTCGCGCAAAACCAAAATGGGTTTTTTGCAGATTGCTGAATTTGTCGCGCCGGTAGCGCCCATAGGTCTGTTTTTTGGTCGAATGGGAAATTTTGTGAATCAAGAGCTTTGGGGCAAGATTACTACTGTTCCGTGGGGTATGGTGTTTACCAATGGTGGCGATTTACCTCGCCACCCGTCAATGTTGTACGAAGCTTTTCTGGAAGGGTTGTTATTGCTGGTTGTGCTTTGGTTGTTGGCGCGCAAGGCCAGGCCTCTTGGCTTTTTGTCCGGTGTGTTTCTAATTGGCTATGCTGCATCTAGGTTTTCGGTGGAGTTCGTGCGAGTGCCAGACCAGCATTTACAATATCTCCTATTTGACTGGGTGACAATGGGCCAAATACTAAGTCTGCCGATGTTACTATTGGGCGTGTACCTTGTTATTCGTAGTAACAAGTCCGCCGGCTAGATCAATTTTATTTACTTTGAGTTAGATATGAAAAAATTTTTCCTGTTTATTTTTTGTGCCTGCTTGTCTAATAATGCTTTTGCTATCAAAAAGTGTCAGGACAGTGAGGGAAAGTGGCACTACGGTGACATAGCCGAGCGTGCTTGTCAGAATTCAAAAATAACTACCTTAAATCGATCTGGAGTCATTAAAGATGAACAGGAGGCACCAAAATCTGCTGAAGAGAGAAAAGCGCAGGAGCAGGCGCAGGCTGAAAAGATAGCAGAGAAGCAGCGCCTGAAAGAGCAAGAGCTAGAAAGATACCGCATTCTCAGTATCTATGAAACCGAGGCAGATATTGACCGACAGCGAGACAACCAACTCTATTCGGTGCAAAGCAATATAGACGTGCACGATTCTTATTTGAAAACCATGGGCACAAGAATTTCTCGTCAACAAGTAAAACTTGAACAGACCGTGCCGAAAAACAAAAAGGCAAAAATTGCCAAGCATATTGAAAATTTTAAAGCCAGCGTGAAGGCCTACACAGAACAGTTGGTAATGCTTCAGCAACAAAAAAAGGACATTGTGGTTAAGTTTGAAAAAGAAAAGGAACTCTATAGAGAGCTGCGGGGAAGTGGCGATTCACAGTAAATGGCAAATCTTTAACACAGTTTATTAGATCTATCAGTGAAACCTCTAAGTTGGAGAACGATTGTCGCTTGCTTTGTTGCTGGCGCATTGTTGGTTTTGGCTTTCGCGCCATTTGAATATTTCCCAATTAGTTTTATCAGTGTCGCTATTCTTTTTCGTTACTGGCAGCATCTATCGCCCAGCGCGAGCTTTTGGTCTGGCTTGGCGTTTGGTTACGGCCTCTATGGCATAGGAGTATCTTGGGTTTACGTATCTCTTGCCACTTATGGTGGCATGCCCTTTTGGATGGGGGCTATCGCGGTGCTCGGCTTTGCAGGTATTCTAGCCTTGTTCGTAGCTTGCACAGGCTGGTGCGCTGCGCGCTTTTTCGCAAATCACCGGCTATTAGCATTACCTGGCCTGTGGGTTGTTTTTGAATGGATGCAGAGCTGGGTACTAACCGGCTTTCCGTGGCTAGACCTAGGATACACCCAAACCCCATCGTGGTTGTTTGCTCTTGCGCCTATTGGTGGTGTCTACTTGGTTAGTTTGAGCGTGGCTATGATTGCAGCCTGCCTCGTGCACCTTGTTGCAAAACAATCATCATTGTGGGCAATAGTTTGCATTGGTGTGGTTTCAATAGTGGCGTTGCTTGTAAACGAAGTGCAATGGTCTGAACCCGTTGGAGAGCCTTTAGTGGTGGGGATAGTTCAACCGAATACGCCGATTGAGAAAAAATGGCGTTCTAATTATCGTGATGGCTTACTCACCCGCTTAGCGCAAGAAAGCGCAAAACTAAAGGCAGAGGCATCAGTCGATTTAGTGATTTGGCCAGAGACCGCCCTTCCCTTATATCTACAACAAACCGACAATGCCTTTTGGCAGTCAATAGTGCCTTCAAATACAGCTCTTCTGACTGGAATTATGGACAGCCCGAGTCTTGCAACAGGCTCTTTGCAAGAAAGTTACAATGCGGCTGTTTTGCTCTGCGGAGATGATGAGCCGCAGCTTTACCGTAAGCGGCACCTTGTGCCATTCGGGGAATACTTGCCGTTGCGATTTTTATTCAGTTGGGTGTTGGAGTACTTGGATTTGCCAATGAGCGATTTCTCGTCGTGGCAAGGCCAGCAAACGCTTGCCTGTGATAATGGTATTAATCTTGGCTTATCCATTTGTTATGAAGACGCCTTTGCTGGCGAACATCAACGTCATGTTGGTGACGCCACTTTGCTAGTAAATATCAGTGAAGACGCATGGTTCGGTGATTCCCTAGCGCCGCACCAACGTTTGCAAATGGCGCAAATGCGCGCTCGCGAATTGGCCAGACCCTTGCTTCGGAGTGCTAACTCAGGTCCGTCGGTGGTGATTAGTGAGCATGGCAAGGTGCTTGCGCAAACACAGCAATTTAAAGCGCAAACCTTGAGCCACACAGTTCAGCCACGAACAGGAGACACCCTATACAAGCAATTCGGCAATTGGGTGATTTATATTTTACTGACCTTTTTAGTGGCTGTACTTGTGTATCAACGTAAGCGGCGATAAACGCTATTTGAGCATTTAAGAGGCTAGTGAAAAGATGCCTAGAGTTCACCCATTTTTTTAAGGGCTTTATCTAAGCCGGAAGAATTGGGTTTTCGAATCTTCCGAGGTTCTCCATTTTTTGAACGAGGCCTTGGGCTTGAGCGTTTAATTGAAGGTGGCGAAATAGATTTTTCAGTTCGAGCAGCTGCTATGGCAGCCTCTGAGTATGGGTCGTTACCGGACGAAGCATAAGTAATGAGTTGACGATTGCCGCTCGAGGTTTTCTTTATCAGAGGTAAGCTCTCTGCAGCGCCGTTACGATTCAAAATAACTTCGCCGTTGCGAATCTCTTTGACCGAAGCGCCGGCCCCCTCAATCGATTCCCCAATCGAATAGAGGTTAGAATTTTTTTTGCCTGATCTAATAATTGCACGCGCCATCGAGCCATCACTCGCCCACAATATACCTTGTAAGGTCAAATTAAGTGTTGTCTTAGGTGCTTTTCGCGCCACAGGCTTGGGCGTTGGGTCACCAAACAAGTTAGCGCCTAGAATGTCGCTGGTTCGATAATTTGGTTGATTGTCTTTTTGCACTTGGGGAAGCGCTTGTGCAGAATAGTTGTCGGTCTTGATCTTGCGTTGCTTGTAGAGGCTAGCCCCCGCATCTAACAGCGTAATCAATACGAATAGCAAAGCAAACGCCCAGGCCACCTTAAGGCCGTGTTTATTGATAATCCGATTATTGGAAATGGAATTGAGCAGCTGCATGATCTATAGTTTAACCGAAAAGTCTAATTGAAATCGGAAAAAGACATTTCTATGTCTTACTGTAAATTACATAGTCAGCCCCCTTGTTGCTGCCATTTTGAGTTGCGTGTGAGCTTCAATATACAATATGATTCCTAAATCATTTCAGAGGCTTAGTGCAAAACAATGGTGGTGTGTTTTGTGTGCCTGTGCGCGCTTGATTGTGGTGCACCTGCGCATTAAATTCAAGCAACATAGTTGGTTGCGGCAGAAACTAACGGTTTTCGCCGATCTACCAGCTATGCCCGCCATCCAAGACCTAATGTCATCGGCCATGCATGAGTCAGTGCGGTTAGCCGCACGCGTGCAATTATGGCCGGCTGCCAGCCCAGATCCATTGTATTGGCTGATATGCTTACCTCGCGGGGGGTGCCCAGCCAAGGTGAATTTGGGTATTACAAAACATGGCGACGTTATTGGCAGCCACGCTCGGGTCGAGGTCAATGGTTGTATGGTTGACGAGCCCGCAAGCGTTATTAATGAGTTTGTGCCTATTGCGCTCTCTCGCTGAGCTGGTTTAACAAAGCTTTTTTCTTCGCATATTGAAAACGCTATTCAAATCATACTGAACAAGATTTTTTATCCTTCACTAAGTGAGTGAAACCGGCCCCCTAAATCGTTACAATACGCGGCTGAGCCAAATCTTAAAAACGTGAAGATGCAACAACAATACGACCCGCAGATAATTGAAACTTCAATCCAGCAGCAATGGCGGGATAAGGAAATTTTTAAGGCGCTAGAAACTAGCGATAAAGAAAAATTTTATTGTCTGGAAATGTTTCCCTATCCTTCAGGTAAATTGCACATGGGCCATGTTCGCAATTACACCATTGGAGATGTAATCAGTCGATATCAGCGACTACTGGGTAAAAATGTATTGCATCCTATGGGTTGGGATGCGTTCGGTCTGCCCGCTGAAAATGCGGCTATTCAACACAACACCGCCCCGGCGCCGTGGACACAGCAGAATATCGCCAATATGCGCGAGCAATTGAAGCGTCTCGGTTTTAGTTATGATTGGGACAGAGAGTTGGCTACCTGTGAACCTGACTATTACCGCTGGGAGCAATGGTTCTTTACTCAATTATACGAACGTGGCTTAGTTTATAAAAAAGAAGCAGAAGTTAACTGGGACCCAGTCGATCAAACGGTGTTGGCCAATGAGCAAGTTGTGGATGGTCGAGGTTGGCGATCGGGGGCTTTGGTAGAGAAAAAGAAAATCCCTCAGTGGTTTGTGAAAATCACCGATTATGCTGAGGAGTTGCTAAGTGGTTTAGATGATCTTGATGGCTGGCCTGACGCGGTTAAAACCATGCAGCGCAATTGGATTGGTAAGTCAGTAGGTGCAGAGGTTGTGTTTAGTGTGGAAGGACAACAGAATTTAGCAGTATTCACTACTCGGCCAGATACTGTTTTCGGTGTCACCTATCTTGCGGTTGCTGCTGACCATCCCTTGGCTGTGCAAGCTTCAAAAGATAGTACAACGATTGCAGAGTTCCGCAAACAATGTCAGCAAAGTTCGACTGCCGAAGCCGACATGGAAACTATGGAAAAGCGCGGTATTGATCTTGGCATCACCGCCACCCACCCATTGAGCGCAAAGCCGGTGCCTGTATGGTGTGCCAACTTCGTGTTAATGAGCTATGGCACTGGCGCTGTGATGGCGGTACCGGCCCATGATCAGCGTGATTATGAGTTCGCTACTAAATATGGTATTGCCATTGTGCCGGTTATCTATCCTGAGTCTGGCGACTTGGATATAAGTGATCAAGCGTATGTCGAATATGGGGTGTTGCAAAATTCAGCTGAGTTTGATGGTCAAACTTCTGAGCTAGCAAAGACAAGCATTACCGCTTGGTTGACTGAGCATGAGTTAGGCTCTGAACAGATAAACTATCGCTTGCGCGATTGGGGTGTTTCTAGGCAGCGTTACTGGGGTTGCCCAATTCCAATGGTCTACGACGCTGCAGGCAAAGCATCGCCAGCGAGCCACTTCCCCGTTGAATTACCCACCGACGTGGTAATGGATGGAGTTGGTTCACCTATTAAGAAAATGTCATCCTTTATTGACACTGTGCATCCGCAAACAGGCGAACCAGCAACTCGCGAAACAGACACATTCGATACGTTTTTTGAGTCTTCTTGGTATTACGCGCGTTATTGCTGCCCAGGGCTAGACACCGCCATGTTAGATGAACGCGCTGATCATTGGTTGCCGGTCGATCAATATGTTGGTGGCATAGAGCATGCGGTAATGCATCTTTTATACGCACGATTTTTCCATAAGCTGATGCGTGATGTAGGTTTGATCAACTCCGATGAGCCGTTCACGCGCTTGCTCACACAAGGCATGGTGACCGCCGAAACTTTCTCCAGAAAAGAGGGAGAGGGCAAAGAAACTTTTTACCCGCCGAGCGAGGTAAAGGTAGAGCTTGATGCTAAAGGTTCTGTCAGTAGCGCAAGGTTGCTTGCCGATGGCAAACCAGTGTCGATTAAAATTGAGAAAATGTCCAAATCAAAAAATAACGGTGTGGACCCGCAGAGCATGATCGATAAATATGGTGCCGATACAGTGCGCCTGTTTACCATGTTCGCTGCGCCGCCAGATCAATCGTTGGAATGGAATGATGACGCCATCGCCGGTGGTGCTCGTTTTCTGCGTAGAGTTTGGAATTTGTTTGCCGCTCATCAAGAAGTGCTAGTGGATGTACGACTTAAACCCATGATGGGACTTGAAGATGGCAACGCCAGCGCAAAGTCTTTGCGTTTGGTGACTCACACTATTATGCAACGCGCGGTACGTGATTTTGAGCGTCAGCAGTTTAACACTGTGATTGCGGCTGCTATGGAGCTTACTAACGCAGCCGAAAAAGCCGACTGGCCTAGTATGGGGCAACATTCTGCTGTTGTTTTGTCAGAGTTGTGTCATTGCCTAGTCAAAATTTTGGCACCAATGACCCCACACTTATGCGAAGCCTTATGGGCCGAATTTGGTGTTGAAGTTGCCCTCAGTGATAGCGGTTGGCTGACGGTTGATGAGTCGGCATTAGTTAAAGACGAAATAACTTATGTCGTACAAGTTAACGGCAAGTTGCGCGCCAAACTAGAAGTTTCGGCCTCGGCCACTAATGAACAAGTAGAAACATTCGCTCAGGCGGACGAAAATGTGCAGCGATTTTTGGACGGTCTTACGATTCGTAAAGTAATCGTGGTGCCCAATAAGCTGGTTAATATTGTTGCAAATTAAAATGCCATACAAGGTTGCATGCGCTAGAATTGACATGAAACACCAAATATTAGATAGGTCTCAAACATGTACAGCTTAAATACTAAAAATATGCTCCGTAACACCTTGTTATTAGCTGTTTTTGCATCGTTAACCGCCTGCGGTTTTCACTTGCGTGGCAATATCCCCTTATCTGAGGGCATTAAAAACATGTTTGTGATTGCGCCTGACGGAACCTTTAAAGATCAGTTGGAAGAGGTGCTCGTCAAGGCAGGAGCTGAAATTGCGGCTAATCAGGCTGGCGCGGATGTGATTCTGAATGTGGTGCGCGCAGATTCACAACGCAAGGTGGGAACACTTGATGAGCGCGGTAAGGTCAGTAGTTATAACTTTCAGTTCAATGTTCACTACTCGCTGAATGACCCTGATGACGAATTTATTCGTGTGTTGACCAAACTACGTGAATCTCGCCGTTATGATTTTAACCCTGAACTCGTTCTTGAATCCGAATCTGAAGAGGCTGAGTTGCTCAGTAGTATGGAACAGGATATTGCTTTGCGTATGGTGCGGCAGCTCTCAACTATTACAGATTACCAACCCAAGTAGTCGCCAAAAATTGGTAAAGCAGGTCACAGCTAAAGTGTTTTTATGCGTGTTTCAATCGATGACTTAGCCGCGAGTTTAAACAGTAACTCTGCGGCTCTACCAAAAATACTGTTAATCAATGGCAATGAACCACTATTGATTGAAGAAGCACTTGACCAAGCCAGGCAGGTTTTAAAACAGTGTGGGTTTGACGAGCGGATCAAATATCAGATGGAGGTTGGTTTTGATTGGGGCAAAATCACCGGCGTAGGCCAAGTAATGTCGCTTTTTTCTGAGCGCAGGTTGATCGAGCTGCGGGTGCCTAATAAGCTTGGAATTCCGGGTACCAAAGCGATCACTGAATACGCTGCTAATCCTGCAGTAGATGATTTGCTGGTGATTGTTATGCCTTATTTGGATAAAAAACAACGCTCAGCAAAATGGCTTAAAGCAGTGGAGACGATTGGGTGGGTGGTTGATTGCTACGAAATAAGCCCACAACAATTCCCCGCATGGTTAAAGAAACGCCTACAAAGCCGCTCGCTTCGAGTGGAGCCAGGTGTAGTAGATATGTTAAACGAACAGCTTGAAGGTAATGTTTTAGCCGCTGCTCAAGAAATAGACAAATTGCAGGTATTGGCCAGTGATGGTGCCGTGACTCTGAAGCTGCTGTCTGAAAGCCTTGCCGATCAAGCGCGCTTCGACGTGTATTCGCTCACCGAAGTATGCTTGCTCGGAGACTTTGATCGGGCTCTGCGA
This sequence comes from Cryomorphaceae bacterium, assembly GCA_047623225.1. Lineage (GTDB taxonomy): Bacteria > Pseudomonadota > Gammaproteobacteria > Arenicellales > Arenicellaceae > Arenicella. The sequence continues at coordinate 43,034 of JBLHME010000013.1, read as the reverse complement.
ATCAAGAACCGTTTACAGTCAGAAGGAACCGAGCCGGTGATTGTGGTTTGGGCGCTGGTGCGGGAGATCCGCCTTATAGCGGCTCTCTCGGCGGGTCTGCAGTCGGGTCAAAATAAAAGCATGCTGTTCAAGCAAAATCGAATTTGGAGCAAGCGTGAACCTGCCGTAAATGCCGCGCTACAGCGCATTTCGACCGACATCTGGTATAGCCTATTGGAGGATGCAGCGCATTTGGACCAAACCGTTAAAGGTCAGCGTTATTCTGAAGTTGGCCCCGCATGGCATCAAATTGAACGGTTATGTGCCAGACTTTGTGGCGCACATATTATCCAACAGGCTTCATAAAAACCAGTCACGGCCTGCACACGTACCAGCTGTAAATACTGCGCGGCATTGACTAAAGTTTAGTGGCTATCCAAACAGGTGGCTACCCAAATAAGTGGCCTTCCAAATAGGGGCCTACCCAAATAGAGATTAACCATGAATTTAGACAATTATATGCAAACCCTCGGTCACCGCGCACGCGAAGCCTCGCATGCAATGGCAAGGGCATCGCGCGGTCGCAAAGATAGAGCATTGCTAGCGATTGCTTCTAGATTGGAAGAATCCAGCGCTGATTTGCGTGCTGCAAATACCTTGGATTTAGCCGCGGGGCGAGAAAATGGCTTAGACGCTGCCTTGTTGGATCGATTAGAGATAAGTGAAAAAAGCATTCTGGCGATGGCTGAAGGTTGCCGTCAAGTGGCCGCCTTACCTGACCCAGCTGGTGAGATCAGCGAAATGAGTTTCCGCCCCAGCGGAATTCAAGTAGGCAAAATGCGAGTGCCTTTGGGCGTGATTGGGATTATTTATGAATCGAGACCTAACGTAACGGTAGACGCGGCCATTCTTTGTTTAAAATCGGGCAATGCAACTATTTTACGCGGTGGTTCAGAAGCCATTAATTCCAATTTGGCAGTGGCGAAATGCATTGCGGATGGTCTGCTCGAAGCGGGGCTTCCGGCAAACGCAGTACAGGTTGTTGAAACCACCGACCGGGCGGCTGTGGGGCATCTGATAAGCATGCCCGAGTACGTCGACGTGATAGTGCCAAGAGGCGGCAAAGGCTTGATCGAACGCATCAGTCGCGAAGCTACGGTGCCAGTGATTAAGCATTTAGATGGAATTTGCCATGTTTATGTGGATAAGCACGCGGACTTGAAAAAGGCTCTGGATATTGCATTAAATTCCAAAACCCACCGCTATGGGGTTTGCAATGCCATGGAAACATTGTTGGTGCATGAGTCGATTGCGGCCGATTTTTTACCTGTTATTTGTGCGCAATTAGAGCAAAAAGGCGTCGAGCTGCGTATTTGTGAGCCGAGTCAAAAAATCCTTGGCGCGCATTCACCTAAAATTTCATTCAAGCCTGCTTCACAACAAGATTGGTCGACAGAATATCTGGCGCCTATTCTGTCCATCAGGGTAGTAGACGGTTTTGAGCAGGCGTTAGAGCACATAAGCACCTACAGTTCTGCACACACAGAAAGTATAGTTACCGAAAGCTACACCCGCGGCCACGAGTTTATTCGTCGCGTCGATTCAGCTTCGGTGATGATTAACGCTTCAACCCGTTTTGCGGACGGCTTCGAATTCGGTTTGGGCGCTGAGATTGGCATTAGTACCGATAAATTACACGCGCGCGGGCCTGTAGGGCTAGAAGGCCTAACATCACAAAAATTCGTGGTGTTTGGCAACGGCCAGATTCGCGAATGACCGAGCGCATCGAGCACACGTCAGAAAAAGCTAGTTTGCTAGGACATAAGCCGCGGCAATTGATAGGTATTTTTGGTGGCACTTTTGACCCAGTACATAGCGGTCACCAGCAATCCTTGAATTTGCTGTGTAACGAGATCGCTTTTGATCGCATTTATTGGGTGTTGAGTGCGCGCCCACCACATAAACAGAAGACCATAAGTAGTACTAAACATCGATTTGCCATGTTAAAGCTAGCATTGGCAGGGCACCCAGTTTATATTGCCGACGATACTGAAATCAGGCGTAAAACTAGCTCCTACACGGTCGATACGCTCGCCGAGTTTAAGTCGTGCTATCCGAGCGCTAAATTGCTCGTCATAATTGGCGCAGATAGTTTACTGAGCTTACCTTCATGGCATCGCTACGAAGAGCTGGTCGAACAGGCAAGTTGGGTGGTGTTACACCGCCCAGGGTACCCTGCAGAACCACCGCAGGAGCTGCAAGATAGGCTGGTTGATTTTAGCCAAATACAAAATATCCAGAATGGTCAAATTTGCATGTTCGAAGACAGCAATATTGACATTTCTTCTACCGAAATCAGAACTGAGCTCGAAAAACCGAATGGTTTAACCAGCGCTCTTATAAAACAAAACTTAAGCAGTGATGTAATCCGCTATATTCGCGACCAGCAACTGTATAAAATAGACATTATGAATTCAGAACAATTGAAAGATCAAGTTATCGAGGCCCTAGAAAATATTAAAGGGCAAGATATCAAAGTGATCGACATCGCCGACATCTCAGATTTTGCAGACTACATGGTTGTGGCCAGCGGCACCTCAGATACTCACGTTAAAGCATTGGCACGAGAAGCTTCGGATCACCTTCGGCGGCAGGGTCAAATTCCATTGAATGAGGATGGTGCTGACGTGGGTGAATGGGTGCTGGTCGATTTTGGCGACGTAGTGCTGCATGTGATGCGACCGGAAGTCAGAGAATATTACGATCTCGAAAAGCTTTGGGATACAGAGGTTCGCAATTTGGTGAAGAAGCATCGCGAACTAAGTCAAGATTAGGGCGGCGGTTGCCAGCTCCTCCTTTTAGTGCGCATTAAATTACTCGCCGTTGGAACACGCATGCCCAGTTGGGTAGAGCAGGGCTATCGCGAGTACGCTCAACGCATGCCAAGCTTATGCTCTATGGAGTTGCTGGAAATCCCGGCAAAAAAACGTGGTAAAAACGCTGACACAGCACGTATATTGCGTGATGAAGCGGTAGCTATACAAGCGGCCATTCCAGCCGGTACTCTTAGCATTGCGTTGGATCGAAAAGGTAAGCATGTAGACACCGAAACTCTGGCGTGCAATCTGCAACAATGGATCGACAATAGTCAAGATGTGGCGATTATTATTGGTGGCCCAGAAGGCCTAGACGCAAAATATTTAAATTCAGTTCAACAAAAATGGTCGATGTCTGCGATGACGTTCGCGCACCCAGTGGTGCGCGTTATGCTCGCCGAACAGTTGTACCGCGCATGGAGTATTAATGCCAATCTTCCCTATCATAGAGGTGACCAATGACTGACAGCGTGCAACTTATATTGGCTTCTGCCTCACCGCGTCGGCGTGAATTACTCAAAAGCATGGGGGTTGAGTTTTCTGTACACCAAACAAATACCGACGAGTCGCGTCGTGAAAACGAATTGGCTGAAGATTTCGTTGCCCGTTTGGCCCGCGATAAAGCCATGGCGGCACGGACTGAGCTGGCTGGCCAGCCAGCAATTTTAGCCGCCGACACAATTGTGCTACAGGGCGATAGAGTGTTTGGTAAGCCGCGAGATTTTGAACACGCAAAGAGTATCTGGCGCGCTCTGAGCGGTACCCAACATCAAGTGATGACGGCTGTATGCTTGATGGTTGAGGAGAAAATGCAAGTAAGAGTGAGTGTGACGGATGTTGAGCTTGGGGTAATCAACGAAGCTCAAATGAGCCAATATTGGGCTACTGGAGAGCCTTTGGATAAAGCCGGGGCATACGCAATTCAGGGATTTGCTTCAGCTTGGGTTAAGTTAATTCATGGTAGTTATAGTAATGTCGTGGGTTTACCTTTGCGTGAGGTAAATCAATTATTAACCAGTGTTGAGCTTAACTGGTTATAACTCAAGTTAATCTATACTGTTTACGTGGTCACTAAAGAAGAAATCCTAATCAATGTAACGCCGCGTGAAACGCGCGTTGCCATTATCGAAAACGGAGTGCTACAAGAGTTACATCTGGAGCGAGCTTTGGCGCGTGGAATTGTTGGAAACGTGTTCAAAGGTAAGGTTGTTCGCGTGCTGCCTGGCATGCAGGCTGCTTTTGTCGATATTGGTTTGGACAAGAATGGTTTTCTGCATGCAGCAGATATAGCGCGCAGCGACCCTGCTTTTGCAAGTGAGCCTCAGCGTGAGGTGCCTGCGATTCAGGACTTGGTCCGCGAGGGTGAGAGCGTAACCGTGCAGGTCGTAAAGGACCCAATGGGTAGTAAGGGCGCGCGCTTAACCACAGAACTGAGCATGCCTTCGAGAAACTTAGTTTACTTGCCGTATGGAAACGACATCGGCATCTCTCAAAAAATAGAAAGCCTCGAAGAGCGTGAGCGACTTAAAGGCTTAGTAGAGCGTTTAATTTCTGAACATAGATTAACCGGTGGCTTTATTATCCGCACTCTTGCGGAGTCCGCCAGCGATGATGATATTGCCTTTGATATGGTGTTCCAACAACGCTTGTGGGAACACACTTGCGAGGTGATGAAACACGCCAAGCCCGCGTCCCTGGTGCATGAAGACCTAGTTTTATCGCTTCGGACTATGCGCGATTTAGTCCACGAGAATGTGGGAATAATTCGCATCGATTCTAAAGAGACTTTTGAAAAAGCTTTAGAGTTCACGCGGGACTTTGTGCCTGAAATTGCTGGTCGATTAGAATATTATCCTGGCGGACAGCCTCTATTTGGTCTGTATTCGGTTGAGTCTTCGATTCAAAATGCCATGAACCGAAAGGTTATGCTCAACTCGGGAGGCGATATAATTATCGACCAAACCGAGGCAATGACCACCATTGATGTCAATACGGGTTCTTATGTTGGCCGTCGCAATCACGATGAAACCCTATTTAAAACAAATCTAGAGGCGGCCACTGAGATCGCTCGCCAAATTCGCTTACGTAATCTTGGTGGCATTATTATTGTCGACTTTATCGACATGCAGAAAAGCACCCATAAGAAGCAAGTTTTGGCAGCTTTAGGTGACGCTATTTCCAAGGACAGAGTCAAAATCAGCATCACCGAAATTTCGCCGCTGGGCTTGGTTGAAATCACTCGAAAACGCACGCACGAGAGTCTCGAACAACTCATGTGTGAGACCTGTGCTGTTTGTGACGGGCGGGGCACCGTGAAGACAGTGCAAACAGTCTGCTATGAAATTCTGCGAGAAGTTCTGCGCGAAGCCCGCCAATTCAAGGCGCAAGCCTATACCATTGTTGCCGCTTCGCAGGTGATTGACCTATTGCTTGATGAAGAAGCAAACAGCCTGGCTGACCTGCAAGAGTTTATCGAGAGACCCATTAGTTTGCGAGTTGACCCGCTCTACCAGCAGCAACAGTATGATATTGCGCTAATATGATAATACTGCGCCGACTAATAATTATTTTGCTCGCAAGTTATGTGCTGTTCTGGTCTAGCTTGGCCGCGTACTTTACCTATGCAGGACACCAAAAAGGTTTGCTGGAAAGTAATCTTTCACGGTTTTTTGATCGGCCCGTTACCATTCAGAAATTTAAAACGGTTTGGGGTGGTATCTCGCCGCGTGTTCAAATCAAGGGGTTTGAGGTGAAAGGTGATGTTGAGGGTGAGCCGGCTTTTGCCTTTCAATCTCTTTCTGCAGAGCTTAGCCCGCTGTCATTGTTGAGTCTGTGGCCACGTTTCACAGAATTTGCTCTGGAACGCCCTAGCGTGGAAATTGTATCGCTCAGCAACAATCAATTGCAGATCGCAGGTATTAGGTTAGGGACTAAGCGAAAACAAAGCTTTGACCCGCAAAGGCTTGTCTCTTGGTTAATGGATCAAGAGAGTGCCGTTTGGCTCAATGGTGAGATAGTTTGGCGCCGCATTGATGGCGAGAATCAGCGCTTTCGTGATATTTCTTTTGTCTATCAAAGAGAGCAACAAAATCGCCTCGTTAACGCCGCTATAACTACACCAAAAGGTGCAATGGCATTCAAAGTGGCAGCGAATGGAGACCTTTTCTCAAGCGATAACTGGGATGCTGAATTCGAAGTGTTAGGCAATCAAGGTGAGCGTTTATTATCTGCAGATGATTTGTCCTTGAATGTGGTCGACGGTAAAGGACAGTTGCGATTGAAAACTCTAGATGTAGCTCGTATTCGGGATCTCATCCGCTTAACCGGTCTGGCCGATAGAACTGGTTGGCTGCTGGACGCGCAACTGACGGGTAGATTGCACGACCTTGAGCTCGATTTTTCTGGCTCACTACTTAATATTAATGAGTGGAATCTCCAAGCTGCTGCTTCGGATGTTGGTTTCAAATCTATTAGAAGGGTTCCGGCGCTGAATAATTTAAGCGGTAGCTTGAGCGCATCGGCAGGTAAGGGCTCTTTCTTGTTTGCTGCCAAGGATTCTGTGTTTGAATGGTCTCGCTGGTTTGATCAAGGGTTTCCGATTGATCGCGCTCAGGGCGAATTTAGTTGGCAAATTGAGAGTGATGGAGAAATAATACTTGAACTAAAAGACGGCGAATTCGAGGATCGCAATGCGCGGATTTTCAACCTTAATGCAAGTTGTAGGGTTGATCAAAGAGCACGCACAATCTCCAGTTTTGCACAGTTATTTAAGGTTGGTTCGGTCGCTGATTTGACATATGAAGACGGTGAACTGGTCGATGTGAAGGTAGTTGACGGAGCGCCCTCAGGGCCATTGCTGCTTGATGCAAGTGCTGAATTTGAGCTATCCGATCTGACGGCAGTGCATGGCTATTTGCCAAATGACCCGCGGATAGAAAAGTTTCGCGAATGGTGGGAACGAGGTGTTATCAGCGGCAGCGGAACCAATGGTCGCGTTCGCTATCAAGGCGAGGTTTCTAAAACGGCACTCTACACAAAATCTGCGTCGCTACTAGCCACCGCTGATTTTAATGACGTTGAGATGGACTACGGCTATCAGCGAGATTGGCCAATATTGAAAAACGGCGCAGCGGCAGTAGTTCTCAGAGATGATGTGCTTACTATTTCGCCCAGTTCTGCACAAATATTGGGTCAGCCTATTGTTAATAGCGAGGTCAAGATAAAGTCTCTGTTCAAACTAGAGCGGTCTTTAGAACTCAAGGGCGAAATTACAGTTGGCCTAACCGAAGGTATGGATTTCCTCTTCAAGGGGCCGTTAATCGAACCCACAAGGCGACCTAAAGTGTTACCCATCGTGGGAAAATCCGGCACGGTATCTATAAATACTCAGTTGATCCTACCTTTAAGTAAAGTAAGTGATGCCAAAGTGGTGGGGCAGGCCGTCATTAGCAATGGCGTAGCGATACTCCCTGAGGGCGTTCCGGTCTCAGATATTTATGCCAAAGTTGAATTCACCGAGAGACGTGTTACGTCTGAGGATATTCGAGCCACATTTTTGGGCTCTGCCACACAAGCAAAGTTGCTTACGGTGCAAGAGGCTCAGCCGCCCGTAATGAAATTAGTTGCCTCTGGCCAAGCTGATATGGAAAGACTAGAGCCTTGGGTTGGAGAGCATCTGCTAACTTGGTTTAGCGGCCGAACGCCATGGCAGGGCGCAGTTCTAATTGATGGACCTCGAGTAGAAATAACCGGTGTTTCAGATATGCATGGTGTTACCGTAACCGCGCCTGCTCCCTTGTCTAAACGGGCGTCTGAGCCCGGTCTATTCTCTTTAAGTATGGTGCTCGGCGATGGGCAAACGTCGCAGCAGCTTAATGTTGAATACAACGACTTTATGCTTGCTCGAATGCGCTCAAACCCTGGCGTCAGCGGTTCTTTATTTGATAATGCTTTGATCAGCGTTGGTGGCAAGCCAGAGGCACCAATTCCAGAGGGTGTGAATTTCGAAATTCATCACGACGGCATCAATGTTGATGACTGGCTAGAAGCGGTTATTGATATCGCTCAGTATGAGACTAACAACCCAGCGCAGAATGACGATTTTATTAATGCCATGCGTTCGGTCAAAATAACGGCTGGCTCATCTTTTTGTCTAGCCAGAGATTTTGGCACATTGGGTGTGTCGGCGGTAAGTGTTGATGGTTTTAATTGGATCGGAACGCTTAATGGCGAAAACATTAAGGGCACACTCAATATGCAGCCGCGCGCAGATATCAGTAACTTTGATCTTAACTTGAGTTATTTAAATCTTGGCGAGGAACCGCCATCAGATGCCCCTCCAGAGCCAATCGACTATAGTTTGCAGCCACAAGTGTATCCGTCGCTCAGCTTGAACATTGATAAGTTCGTATTAACAGGTAAAAGCCTTGGGCGACTGGAGTTGCGCGGTGAGCCTGTGGGTGATGCTTGGGAAGTCACTAAACTGGATCTGACTCACAATGGCATTCGAACAACCGCGAGCGGGAAATGGGTCAATGATAAAGCGGATGGTTCGATTTCCGCCTTTGATTTTAATACCGATATCGATGAGGCAGAGGGTGTGCTCGATGATATGGAATTTGATGGTTTTGTGCGCAAGGGCAAAGGCTCAGTTAATGGCAAGCTGAAATGGATCGGCGCTCCACACGAATTTGACTATGCGCGCTTGAATGGTAATTTCGATATGCGTATTAAAGACGGCGAACTGGTCAAAGTTGAACCGGGCGGCGGCAAGTTATTGGGCTTATTGAACTTCAACGCCATTGCTCGTCGGTTAGCTTTCGATTTTCGCGATGTATTCGCCTCAGGTTTGAAGTTCGACCGAATGCAATACACTGGTTTGTTTGCCGATGGCGAGGCGGTTATGCGCGAGGCCTACATTTTTACTCCGGCCGTCTTTGTTAGCATGGAAGGTAAAGTAGACCTAGATAAAGAGTTGATTGATATGGAGATTCACATGTCACCGGAGCTTGGCGGCAACCTTACATTATTGAGTGCGCTGGCTAATCCAGCAGCAGGTGCGGTGTTATTCATCACACAACAATTGTTTAAAGATGAGATGCGCAAATCAAGCTTTAAAAGCTATCGAGCGCTTGGTACCTGGGAAGATTTCGAGATGGTCGAGTTTGAACCCAACGATGAGTCTCAAGTTAATGCCGTAAGTCCATCTTCTGGCCAGTGAAATAGGCAAACGCAGATTAAGGACTTCCACAAATCAAAGCCACATTTTGTTATTATGCGCGATCTGCGGCCGGCTGTTCAACGCCGCTAATCCCAAACTAGACCGAGTAATATGAACGATCAGCATTTTTCTGTGGCGCAATCAACCCTTTTGCAGCCGACTGGCTTAAGCGAGCAGCATCTCGATGAAGTATTACACAAGCTGACCAATGTCAGTGGTAGTGACTTCGCTGACCTCTATTTTCAGCATTCTAAGCATGAGAGTTGGTCTCTGGACGAGGGCAAGGTGAAAACCGGAAGCTTTAGCATTGATCAAGGGGTCGGATTGCGCTCAATTTGCGGCGAAAAAACGGCTTTTGCTTACAGTGAAGATTTGCAGTTACCGGCAATTTTGGCAGCTGCTGATGTAGTCAGTGCGATTGGGCGACAAGGGCATAATACGCAACAAACACGAAAATGGGCGCGGCAAAAAATAAGCCCGCTTTATACCCTCTCCGACCCGGTGGCAGGTCTTGATGACAAAGCCAAAGTAGCTATTTTGGAAGCAGCCGATCGCGCCGCACGCAGTCATGACAGTCGCGTCAAGGAAGTCATGGCCAGTTTGTCGGGCGTCTACGAAGTGGTGTTGGTTGTTACAAGTGACGGCAGACAAATTCCAGACGTGCGGCCATTGGTTAGATTGAACGTGAGTGTGATCGTGGAGCAAAACGGTAAACGAGAACGTGGCTCAATGGGCGGCGGTGGCCGACATGGCTTTGAGTATTTTGACACTGAGATGATCGATCACTATGCCCACGAAGCAGTTCGCCAAGCTCTGGTTAGTTTAGAGGCAATTGATTCTCCCGCCGGTACGATGGAAGTGGTATTGGGCTCGGGTTGGCCTGGAATTTTACTTCACGAGGCTGTTGGGCATGGTCTTGAAGGTGACTTCAACCGCAAAGGCACATCTGCTTTTTCAGGCCTAATTGGTGAAAAGGTTGCGTCTGAACATTGCACCGTGGTGGATGATGGAACTTTGACCAATCGGCGTGGCTCACTAAGTGTGGATGATGAGGGTAATCAAACACAAAATACGGTGTTGATAGAAAATGGTATTCTCAAAGGCTACATGCAAGACGAGCAAAATTCTCGCCTGATGGGTATGGCGCTTACCGGCAATGGGCGTCGCGAATCCTTTGCGCACCTGCCTATGCCGCGCATGACCAATACCTATATGCATGCAGGTAAATACGCGCCAGAAGAAATAATTAAGTCTGTGAAAAAAGGCTTGTATGCAGTCAATTTTGGCGGCGGTCAAGTGGACATCACCTCAGGAAAGTTCGTGTTTTCCTCCAGCGAGGCCTATCTAATAGAAGATGGTAAAATTACTCGTCCAGTGAAAGGAGCGACTTTAATCGGAAATGGCCCTGAAGCCATGCAAACCATCAGTATGGTTGGAAATGACATGGCGCTGGATTCAGGTGTAGGCGTTTGTGGTAAAGAAGGTCAAAGCGTTCCAGTCGGCGTTGGGCAACCCACACTTAAAATGGACGCGCTTACAGTGGGCGGTGTGCAATTATGAGTCATCTTAATTTGCAGCGCGTTGCTGAACAAGCGATTGACTACGCTCGGCAGCAGGGTATGCATCAGTCTGAAGTGTCCCTGCATCAGGGCACCGGTGTTTCAATAACCGCTCGCCAACAAGAATTGGAGACAGTAGAAAAGCACAATGATGCTCAGTTGGTCGTGAGCGTTTTCAAAGATCATAAAACCGGTTCTGCAAGTAGTGCAGATCTTAGTGAACAGGGCCTGCGCGATACGGTTGATGCAGCAATTTCGATAGCCCGACACACTGGCGCTGACGACTGTTTCGGTTTGGCTGACAAAGAGCTAATGGCCAATGATTTGAGTGATCTAGGTCTTCATCATATTTGGGATAAAACCGAGGCTGAATTGCTAGAGATTGCATTGGCCTGCGAAAATGCTGCACTGCAGTCGAGCGACTTAATTGTCAACTCAGAAGGCGCTTCGGTAAATTCGTACAGCGGCAGTCAGGTTTATGCAAACTCACATGGGTTCGTTAGCGCCAGTCTTGCTAGTCAGCACAGTGTTTCCTGTTCTGTAATCGGTGAAAAAGGCGACAGCATGCAACGCGATTATTGGTATGACAGCAATTGCAATGCCGACAAACTTGAGTCGGCTGAGTTCATTGGTCAAAAAGCTGGCGAGAGAACGGTTAAGCGCCTTGGTGGCAGGCAGATTCCGTCAATACAGGCACCAATTCTGTATGAGCCCGGGGTAGCAAAAAGTCTAGTCGGTCATTTGATCGGCGGCTTAAGAGGTGGGGCTATTTACAAAAAGGCCAGCTTTCTACTTGATAAGGTCGGAGAGTCAGTATTGCCTGAATTTGTAACCATCGGTGAAAATCCGCATAAATTTGGCGCTTCGAGCAGCGCTCGCCATGATAACGAAGGAGTGGCCACGCCTCAATACCGTGCGATTGTTGATGCTGGCGTAATTCAAACTTATATACTCGGATCCTACACCGCTCGCAAACTCGGCCTGCAAACAACGGCCAATTCTGGAGGAGTTCGTAACCTTAAAGTGAGTAACACAGGCCACAGCTTGCAGCAAATGCTAAGCAAGATGGGCACAGGTTTTTTTGTAACTGAGCTGATTGGTTCCGGCATTAATATGCTCACAGGTGATTATTCGCGCGGGGCGGCGGGCTTCTGGGTTGAGAATGGAGAAATTCAATTTCCAGTTGAAGAAGTCACCGTGGCTGGAAATTTAAGCGAAATGTATCAAAATATCGTTGCGATAGGCACTGATACCGATTTAAGAGGTAACACAGAATGTGGTTCAATTCTCATTGAAAACATGACCATTGCAGGAAGTTAGCGGTATAATGCGCCGCCCTATAAATAAGCTATAGCGTTAGAGTTGTGTAAATACCGCTACCGCGCCGAGTAAAAAGATGCCAATTTATCAGTATAAATGCGATCAGTGCCACCATCAATTGGAGGCGCTACAAAAAATGAGCGACCCCAAGCTAGAGGATTGCCCAGAATGCAAAGCGCCTGCTTTGCGCAAACAGGTTACGGCCGCTAAGTTTAAGCTAAAAGGCACTGGATGGTATGAGACTGATTTTAAAAACTCAGGTAAGAAGCCAGAAGCAAAAACGACTGAGGGCTCTAAATCAGCGGAGGGCTCTAAATCAGCGGAGGGCTCTAAATCAGCGGAGGGCTCTAGCGGTTCGACTTCGAAGGACAGTTCTGGCGAAAAGGCGAGTTATAGTAATTCAAATAAAGATGCTGGACCGTCTGCTAAATCAAGCAGTTCGAATAACAAAGGTTCCGCGGCCGAAGCGTAGGCGATAAACATGATGAGCAGTTTTAGAAAGTACTTTGTAGCTGGATTATTGGTTTGGTTGCCTTTGGTGGCGACCTATGGCGTCTTGTCGTTCTCGATTAATTTGATTGATCGGACACTATTACTGCTGCCTGTGCAATATCGTCCGGAGATTCTAATTGGTTTTGAGATCCCCGGCCTGGGTGTTATTTTGGCCTTAGCCTTAATGGTCTTTACTGGTCTTATTGTTGCCAATTTTTTTGGTCGTCGTTTAGTCTCAGCGTGGGAGTCAGTATTGGCACGGATTCCCTTAGTGCGCTCGGTCTACGGTGCTGTTAAACAAATTACCGCCAGCTTGTTTTCAGACGCGAGTAATTCGTTCCGCGAGGTAGTATTAGTTGAGTACCCTAGGCGCGGCCTATGGATGCTCGCCTTTGTTACAGGAGAAACGCCAAAGAAGTTTCAACAGGTGGCCAACCAAGATCTAATTAATATCTATGTTCCAACGACCCCAAACCCCACCTCAGGATTCTATATTATGGTACCGCCGAGCGAAGTAAAACGCTTAGACATACCAGTTGAGGTTGGACTTAAAATGATTTTGTCTGCAGGTGTTGTAAATCCTCTAGACGACCCCGTGGAAGCAAAAAAGATCGCCGCGGAAATTAAAGCCAAAAAGGCGCGCAAAGCCAATAGAGAGAATAAATGAGAGCATTACGAAGTCATCGCTGTAGCGAAATTAATGAAACGCTGATCGACCAAGTCATCACGGTCTCAGGGTGGGCACATCGCCGCCGTGATCATGGTGGCGTGATCTTTATTGATCTACGTGATGCCAGTGGTTTGTTGCAAGTCGTGATTGACCCCGATGCCGTTGAAGCGTTTGCAATCGCAGATACAGTACGCAATGAGCATGTGTTGTGCGTGACGGCTAAAGTTCGTGCCCGCCCAGAAGGCACAACCAACTCAGATCTTCCTACAGGAATGGTCGAAGTTTATGCAACCGAAATAGAGGTGCTCAATCGTTCCGCGCCAATTCCGTTTCAGCTTGATGAAGAGGGTGTAAGTGAAGCTGTTCGATTGAAATACCGTTATCTTGATTTGCGCCGTGAACCGATGCAGAAAATTTTTCGTTTGCGCAGTGCTGTGACCAAGTATTTTCGCGACTTCATGGAAGCCAACAATTTTGTTGATATCGAAACGCCGATATTGACCAAGTCTACGCCCGAAGGCGCGCGTGACTATCTGGTCCCAAGTCGTGTACATGCCGGAGACTTTTTTGCCTTGCCGCAGTCGCCGCAACTGTTCAAGCAATTACTAATGGTTGCAGGCTTTGAACGCTACTACCAAATAGCGCGCTGCTTCAGAGACGAAGACCTGCGGGCTGATAGACAGCCAGAATTCACCCAACTCGATGTTGAAACTTCGTTTATGAACGAAGAAGAGATAATGAACATGATGGAAGAAATGATTCGCGAGTTGTTTAAAACGAAGTTGGATGTTGAGCTCCCTGCTCAATTTCCACGTATGACTTATGCTGAGTCAGTGGAGCAATACGGCATTGATCGTCCAGACTTACGAATCCCTCTAACCTTGGTCTCAGTCACGGATTTAATGACCGAGGTTGATTTTAAAGTATTCTCTGGCCCGGCAAATTCTGCGCAAGGTCGTGTCGCTGCAATGCTCATTCCGCAAGGTAATTCGAAGTTAACTCGTCGAGAAATTGACGGCTATGCGGATTTTGTTGCTAACTACGGTGCTAAAGGTCTTGCCTATATAAAAGTTAACGATCTGTCGGCGGGTAAAGAAGGTTTGCAGTCACCCATTGTTAAGAACCTTCCAGAGGAAGTGCTAAGCAGCGTTATGCAACGCATTGGTGCACAAGACGGAGACCTTGTGTTCTTCGGTGCCGATAGCGCAAAAGTAGTGAATGACTCACTGGCGGCGCTGCGCGTAAAGATTGGCCATGATTTGGATATGGTTGAAGGGGAATGGGCACCTATGTGGGTAGTTGATTTCCCCATGTTTGAGCGCGACGAAGATAATAACCGCTGGTCATCTTTGCATCACCCATTTACTGCACCCAAAATAGATCAGATTGATGAGCTAAGCAGCAACCCTGGTGGAGTGCTCTCGCGTGCTTACGACATGGTGCTAAATGGCACGGAAATTGGCGGCGGATCGATTCGCATCCATCAATCTGAAGTGCAAAAACAAGCGTTCACTGCTTTAGGTATTGATGATCAAGAAGCTGAGGAAAAATTTGGCTTTCTGTTAGAGGCTCTGCGCTATGGTGCTCCTCCGCATGGTGGCATGGCCTTTGGAATTGATCGTATTGTAGCGATGATGTCCAAGGTGGATTCTATTCGAGACGTAATCGCGTTTCCGAAAACTCAGAGAGCCTCTTGTTTGCTTACCGAAGCACCAAGCGGGGTGGATAAAAATCAATTGCGCGATTTGCATATTAGGCTTAGCCCCTCCGCGCAATCAGCCAAAGACGGCCAAGAGCCATAGACCCGCGCAAATATAAGCGCCCAGAATCGGTATTGGTGGTTGTGCATACAACCACTGATGCTTTGTTGATTAAACGGACCGATCATAGAGATTTCTGGCAATCAGTAACAGGCTCCCTCGAATGGGGCGAATGCGCTCACCAGGCTGCCTTGCGCGAATTACAAGAAGAAACCGGCATCGCAGGCATTGAGCTACGTGACACAGGCATTCTGCGCAGTTATGCAATTCTGCCGGAATGGCGGAAGCGCTACCCACCCAACACGCAAAGAAACAAAGAGCATCTGTTTTATTGTCGTCTGGAAAAGCAGCCTGAAATATGTATAGATCCAGCGGAACACAGCGAACTTGTGTGGATGGGATTTAAAGATGCGCAACAAAAGGCATTTTCTTGGTCAAACAAGATTGCGCTCTCTATGCTGACAGCCTAAGTTAGCGTGACACACAAAGCAGACTAATGTTGAGCGCGTGAATAATAATAGCTCCAATTTAAATGTGCAGCGCGGCGTTTCGCTTCAGCCACACAATACGATGGCGGTATCTGCAAGTGCTGACTATCTGTTAGAAGTAGCTTCTTGCAATAGTTTGCAAGAAGCTATTAGCTTTGCAAAGAAAAAGAATTTGTCTATTTTGATTCTTGGTGAAGGCAGCAATAGTGTGTTTGCAAATAACTACCACGGCCTGGTGATTCTCAATCGCATAATGGGTCTTGAAGTTATATCCGAAGACCATGCCCAAGTTGAAATTAAAGTAGGCGCCGGCGAGAACTGGCATGCCTTAGTGGAGCAGTGCATTAATCGGGGCTGGTTTGGTTTGGAAAATCTAGCACTAATACCCGGTTGTGTTGGTGCAGCGCCAATGCAAAACATAGGGGCTTATGGTGTTGAACTAAGTGATTCGCTGACTCGGGTGCAATATATAGATCTTAAAAACATGGAGATGCTTGAGTTGGAGAATGCTGAGTGCCAATTTGCTTATCGTGAAAGTTGCTTCAAGCGGGAGTTGGCAGGCAAGGTAGCTATAACCAGCATCTCCTTGAGGTTGTCCAAGCGAGCTTCAGTTAATGTCAGTTATCCAGCGCTGGGTAAAAGTTTTGATCACACGCCAAGCCCGAGGGAGGTTTTTTTAAAGGTTTGCGAAATTCGCCGTGCCAAGTTACCAATGCCGGAGGATATTCCAAATTCTGGAAGTTTCTTTAAGAACCCAATGGTTGATTTGCAGACCCATCAGCGGCTAAAAAGCGAATATCCAAATTTGGTTAGTTTCAAAGTTGGCGACGAGTTCAAATTGGCGGCAGCGTGGCTAATTGATCAAGCTGGCTGGAAAAACAAACAAATTGACGGCGTTGGAGTGCATCAAGAACAGGCCTTGGTGATTACTAATCCCCTGCATCGGCCCGGCCGCTGTGTAGTTAATTTCGCCCTAGCGATTCAACAAGATATAAGGCAAAAATTCGCTGTTAAACTCGAAATTGAGCCGCGAATTCACGGTCAATAATCCACCACTTTTTCGCCACTAGTGGGGGGTGTTTATTAATATTCCGTAATGGTGAAACTGATGCTAACACGGTCAGTAATAAGGTAAGGGTAACCAAATAGAGAAAGTGATAGTTTGCATGACAATACTAAATTGGTTTGAGTCTCGATTGGGCGTTGAGAACAAGTCTAAAAGTAGCTATTTAGCTCTACTTTTTGTTGCGTTATTGTTGCCCATGCAAAACCTTTGCGCTCAGCAAAGTAGCCAAACAAGCGGCTGGGACATTAAAAACTCAGCGCGCAGCGAAGCGCCTCAATCAAATGACATTTTGATGCAAGAGCCCTTAGCGGACCAAGAGCCCTCAGCCAATCAAGAGCACTCAGCTAACAATGATTCTCTTGCGAGTGAAGATTCCACAGCCGAGACTAATAGTGCACTTAATGATAATGAGACAGGCGTTGTATCGGAATTAGAGGGTGGCTCACAGCAAGCGCCTGAACTTCTGATTAGTGAGCAAGATACTTTTAGTGAAGAGGATTTGATCTCCGAAGAATCAAGCATTGAACAAGAACTATTGCAACAAGCGAGTTCTGACCAAGTTCCGCTTAAAAGAGCCCGCGGAGATTCAGCCGATGAGCTTTTAGCCACCGTTGATCAACCGCAACAGCCGATTAGACCTGTACTAAACCTAGACCCTCAATTGCGAGATGACCTACAGACGCAATTTCAAAAAATACGTGAGCGTCTAGAGACCGACGAAGCATTTAACCAAGCGCTAGGAGAAGATTACCTTAGCTACGGTCTTTTGCTTAAGCGCGCAGGGCGCTTGAATGAAGCCCGCGCTATGTTCGTTGACGCCTTACATATCGCCAAAGTGAACCATGGAGTTTATTCTATTGAACAAACTCCCGCATTGAGGGCGCTGTTTGAAACAAATTATTTGCTTGGTGAGCCAGAGGACTTTGAAGATAATCTCAAACGTATTATTTGGCTTGAAACCAAATATCCTGCTCATAGAAGTGAAGCCACTTACGAGCTAGTTCTAGATGCCGGTAATTATTTTGTTGATTTGTTTCTATATAGGCCTATAGCGGGTGAGTTGGGCTTGTCATATTTGGATAAAGCTAATAAGTACTTTAGCTATGCTATTCAACGTTATGCAAACAAACCATTGGATGAAAGGTTGCCGCCTTATGGTGAGCTGGCGTTGGTTAATTTGTTGAGGAGCAAGATTGAAGTGAAATATGAGACTCAGCCTAGCGCTTACAATCGCTCACGACAGCAAGGGGTCGCCAACTTTGAGCAGAACAGCCAATCATTTCTTATTGAATCATTTTCACGCGGTGAGCTTTATCTAAAAAAATATTTACTAAAAGCCAAAGCTGAAAGTAACAAGGAACAAATAGTTCGTGCTTTACTCAGTCTCGCTGATGTAAATATGTTGTTCGTTCGCAAAGTGGCTGCAATCCAATATTATCAACTGGCCTGGCTCGAAGCGCAGGATCTTGCGGCTGATCATGAGCTTGTTATCGCTTTCGACCAACCGGTTGAACTGCCTTCGTTCAATTATGCTCATAAACGGCGCGAAATTAAGCGTCGTGACGAGAGCGTTTACGTGCCATTGATATTTAACGTGCAAAAAACTGGTAGGGTAACAAAGGTTAAAGCCCAGTCAGAAAGCCAAGCTCAAGATGTTGTATTTAAGAGAGCGCGGCGCGCAGCGCGCAGGCTAATCTTTAGGCCCGCATTTGAGCAGGGTAAAATGGTTGACACCTTAGGATATCAACATAATGTTCGGGTGTTAGTAAAAAAAGAGAGTGAGGGCTGAGAAATGTCTCTCACCGGAGAATTTTGTGGAATTAAATAGGCCAGTTCTATTCACCCCCTTAAAGGCGATTAAACTAAGCGCGCTTTTCGCGCTTTTCATTACTGTGTCTGCTTGTATGTCGCCACTGGCAGGAGGCGGTGGCGGGCCCGGTGGGCCAAGTGGGCCTTCGATACCCTTACCACTTCCACCAATCCCTGGAGGAGGTTCAGGTCAACCTGGGGCTCCGTCCAAGCCATCCCTGCCAAATCCACCAGGCAAAAGTGGCAAAAGTTCGAGTGGAGAATCAGGAAAAGAAGCCCCTGATGGTGAAGGCTCAGATGGCGAGGGTGGTGCTGAAGGTGAAGCCCCAGAAGGCGCCGAGGGATCTGAATCCGATGGGCCACCAGAAGGCTGGGTTGAGGAAGGTGAAGAGGGTAAGGATTGTGGTGACGCCGACAAAAAAAAATCCGCCAAATCATCCGATGACGAAAAAGGTGATTTTGAAGACCATGAAAGCGAAAAAAAACCATCAGATACTGAATGTGGTGAACAGCAAGACGAAGAGTTAACCTTTGAGGAGCCTGAGGAAAAGGCCAAGGGCGAAGAAGTAGAGGAGCCCACATTTGAAGAAACAGATGGTCTAAGCGAACAGGAGCTCGAGGAGCTCGAGAAAGAATTAGATGAGACGCTGGGCGATTTCGATGAAGAAATAGACCGTGAAAAAACCTACGCCGAAGAACGCGCTAATGAGAATACCGACGGCGGCATATTTGGTGGCGAAGGGCAGTTTGAAGAGTATTCCGAGGACGACGATGGAAATGCCAATGGGCGAGGTAAAAAACCATCCAGTGCTGAGAGTAGCTCGGATGGCGACTCCGAAGGCAGCTCTGCTGCTTCAGCTCCAGGCGCTGGTGGCGCAAGCGCTGAAGGTGATGAAAAACGCACCGGTAGTGATCCGCAGTCTACCGTTGAAGAAGACCCGAATAAGACCAAAGAAGAGCCCGACGTGCCCGATTTGAGGAAAAATGATGATATCGTTGCTCGTCAAATCCGTGAGGCGGCTGAGGCAGAAACTGATCCCGAACTTAAGAAAAAGTTGTGGGAGGAGTATTACAATTATAACAAATAGAGCCCCCAGCATAAGTCAGGGACGAAAAGTAGGGCATTTCTGTCATTTTGATTCGCGCATCGACCTATGCTGAGGTCTCAAATAGTAAACTGATAGTCTTTAAGTTGACCTAATAGAATGTGAGAGAACCATGGTATTGAAAATATTGATAAGTGTACTTGGCAAGTTCGGGTCAAAGCCGAGTGCTAATCTAGTTTTATTGTCGACGTTGCTGTGTCTCAATGCCTGCACAACCTTTGA
Organism: Cryomorphaceae bacterium; assembly: GCA_047623225.1. Taxonomy (GTDB): domain Bacteria; phylum Pseudomonadota; class Gammaproteobacteria; order Arenicellales; family Arenicellaceae; genus Arenicella. The sequence continues at coordinate 23,467 of JBLHME010000013.1, read as the reverse complement.
GTATCACGAAACTAAAACTGTAGAAGTAGCCAAGATCAACGCTAAGCAAGAAGCTCAAATGAGCGAAGATGAGTTACTCGATATTGGCGTAGTTTTGTTTGATGACGGTGTTGATATTTTGGATGACACAAGTGCTGCTTATTCAAGTGTTCGGCAAAGCGAGGCGGTTTGGTTCTCAAGCCAGCTTAAAGATACCATTGAGTCAAGTAACGCATGGGGTTTGGTGCGTACCTTGCCGAACCAAAATATAGTTATTGATGTAGTCGTTGCAGGCAAACTGGTTGAGTCCAATGGAGAGGTGGTTACACTCGATATTCAAGTTAAGGATGCGTCGGGGCAGCAATGGTTTCAAAAGCAATATCATCAACAGGCTAGCTCTTACGCCTATAACCCAGAACTGGATCTGCCCGGTGATCCTTTTCAGGCGATGTTTAATCAAATAGCGAATGACTTGTTTGACTATCGAGGCCAATTGTCACAGCAGCAGAAAGTCAAAATACACAGTGTAGCTAAAGTGCGTTTCGCGCGGGATTTTGTGCCTGCAGCATTCGACGAATACATAACCACCACCGAAGACGGGGTTTTTGATCTGGTAAGAGTGCCTGCTGACTCTGACCCAATGATGCAACGGGTAGAGCGAATTCAAGCGCGCAACGATCTGTTTTTGGATGTAATTCAAGATTACTACAGAGCCTTCAATAAAAAAATGTCACTGCCGTATGAGGAGTGGCGAAAACTTAGTTACAAAGAAGTAGTCTATGAACGTCAACTTACCGAACAGGCTCGCAAGGAAAAGATTGCAGGTTTGATGGTGATGGTTGGGGGTCTAGCAGCCGCTTCAGAAGGTGGAAGTTCTCTGACTCGCGGCGCCGGCCACATAGGTGTTTTTAGCGGAGCTCGCATTTTTGCAAACTCCTTCGCTAAGAGAGACGAAGCATATTTGCACAGCTCGACGCTGCGTGAGATGGGTGCCTCTTTGGAAGCAGAGCTTGAACCAAACGTGGTCGACTTACAGGATCGTAGCGTGACACTTTCTGGAACCGTAGACGACCAATTTGAAGAATGGCGTCGAATTTTGTCGCGCATGTTCGAGGTAGAGCAGGGTGAAATAAGCAAACCAGAAACTGACTTAGATCAGCCAGACTCAGTAAATCACAGCGAAGCGTCGCAGAATCAATCGGTATTAGCGCGGTCCGGTTCTGGCGCAAATAACGTCGACGAAGAGCAGGATGACGCTGTAAACGAATGACGACTCCGCTAGATCCTAACGCCGATGATAAGCAGAGTATCGAAGCAGTAGCTTTTGATGCCCCAGGTGCGCCGTTTGCGGCAACCTCATCTATAGAGACAAGTTACTCTCCAGCCCAAGCAGCCTTGGCGGTACGCAGTGGTGCGCCTTGGTGGCATTCTCAATTTAACTTAATGCTCTGTGTATTTGGCTTGTTGGCATTTGCCGCTTTTCTGTTTGTTGTGCTAGCGCCGCCGCCATCAGCGCAATCTTTATCAAATTCGGTAGTTACGACTGACGGTGCAATGCAAACCGCTGCACCAACATTAAGCGAGGCGCCGTGGGATGAAATCCGCAGGGCTCAGGCAAGGACTGATTCGCAAGATATTTTGGCAGAGTTGTTAGGCGTAAAAAAGCAGCTTGAGAATAAAGATGTACAGACGTGGGCGGCAGATCGATATCAAGCGGCACTTGACTCAGCACAACTGGGCGATGATTTTTACGCGCGTCAAGATTTTATTGAAGCAATCAAAGGCTACCGCGTAGCCTTTGACCAAATGGACAGCCTAAAAGAACTGATCCCAGACGTTTTGAAAAACAAAATAGTCCAAGGCAATGCCGCTATTGCGCAAGGAAAATCCACCTTGGCTAAGCGAATATTTAACCAAGCTCTTGCATTAGACCGCAACAGTATCGACGTTCTAAAGGGTTTGGGCCGCGCGAACAACCTTGATCAAGCACTTGATCTATTGAATTCCGCACAAATCGATGAGCAAAGTTTTACTGGCAGTGATGAACTTGAAGATTTGCAATCAGCCGCACAAAAGTATCAGCAAATAGTCGACTTGGACGGCAGTCTAAGCCAGGCCAGTGACGGTGTAGCAAGAGTGCAAGATATGATTATCGACAAGCAATATAGACTCACTATGTCGCAAGGTTTTGCTGCTCTCTTTGCAGGGCGTAATTCCTCAGCGAAAAGCATGTTTTCCAAGTCATTGAAAATACGCCCGACAGACGCGATGGCCACATCAGCCTATCGCCAATCATTGGCTTCAGATCGCAGTTCCTCACTTGGCTCATTGTTAAACAGCGCCAAGCAATTTGAAACACAAGAGCTGTGGGCAAACGCTATCTCTAACTATCAGGTGGCTTTGCAGCGAGATCCAAACCAAATAGGCGCCAAACTAGGGTTGATTCGCAGTCAAGCGCGGCGTGGTTTAGACCAACGCTTACTCGATGCCATGTCAGACCCATTATCCTTAAGTCGCAGCAGCCAAAAACAGTTGGCAATATCGGCGCTCAATGATGCAAGGGCGATTTCTAAGAAAGGCCCGCTCTTAGAGCGGCAAATTGCGCTATTGGGGTCGACCATTCAACAACTCGATTTAACTATTAACGTGCGCTTTGTATCGGACCAGTTGACTAACGTCAGCCTAACGAAAGCGGGCGCTCGAAGCATAAATCTGGGCAAGTTTGCGAGTAAAGATTTGGCACTCAAACCAGGTCGATATGTGGTTAGTGGAGTGCGCTTGGGGTTTCAAGATGTTCGTCAAGAAGTAGATCTGATGGCGGGAACCAGTGAACTCTTGTCGGTCACAATACAGTGCGACCAAGTGATTGGCGTCATTGTAAATCCCAGAAATTCAAACGGTTAGATCCATGCAGCCTAAACAAAAAATAAAATACGCAATTAAATGAACTCCCCAGAACAATTCGACAATGCTCAAATTGAAGCCTCAGAATATGAAGCTCCTAGCGGCCAGTTGGCGCGTGAATCGTTTGAGCTACACCGCGGTCATTGGCTTTTATTCGCGTTTGCACTGCTCAGTGTGTCATTTATTATTTTTATAAGCTTGGCGAAAAGTGTTCAAGTTCGCGCCATCACCCCAATGCTATCTAAACCCAATAGCTTTTTGCCGCAAGCTGCAGAGGTGCAAATTGATTCGCGTGTAAAATTGCCAATTGGTAATCGAGTTCTATTATTGCCTGGCCAGCACAAAGTAAAAATGACCGCGGTTGGCTATGCGGATTTAGAGCACAGTCTGGACATTGGTTCTGATAGGCATCAACAATTTGAACTGGTTATGACTCGTCTGCCCGGTCAACTTAGTGTTTCATTTGGCTCACCAATTGACACTGCTGCTGAGATATCTATTGATGGTCAGCCCTCTGTAATTGCGCCAGGCTTAGTTTTAGATATACCTGCTGGTTTGCATCAAGTTACTGTTGACGCGCCTTTATATCGGTCAATTACGCAGGGCGTTCTAATTCAAGGCAAGCAGCAAACCGAGCAATTGCAAGTTGATCTTGAGCCTGCTTGGGCTGAGTACACTTTTTCAACAATGCCTGCAGATGCGACTCTATTAGTCGATGGGGTCGCCCAAGGCGAAACCTCGCTTAGTGTGAAACTTGAGGAGGGTCTGCGGTCGATTGAATTTCAATCGAAAGGTTTTAAGCGATTTAAACAAGACATAGGCGTGGTTTCACAGCAAAACTTAGTCATCCCAGAAATCACACTGATTCCAGCTGATGGCATTTTGAACTTGGCCTCCAAGCCGGAAAAGGCGGCGGTAATACTTAATGGCGAGTACCGAGGCGTTACGCCTTTAGAGCTTAAAGTGGTTCCCAATCAATCACAGAGGATACAAATTTACAAGGCAGGTTATCGATTGCACGAGCAACAACTAGCACTTGAGCCTGATCAATTGGAGCAGCTAGAACTGAACTTAGTGCAAGACTTAGTCTCAGTTAAGCTTAGTGTTTCGCCTAACGATGCTGAGGTGTTGATTGATGGTGTTAGTCGCGGAACGGGCAGCCAAAACCTAAGGCTTAATACCTTGCCGCATAGAATTAGCGTTCGTAAATCCGGCTACGTGGCGTATAACACTGAGCTCATACCAACCAAACGTAATGCTCAGATCGTCAGTGTTAATTTACTCACTTACGATCAGCACTACTGGGCACAAGTTCCCGATACTTATGCTAATAAGTTGGGTCACCAAATGAAGTTGTTCAAACCCTCAGGCGAATTCAAAATGGGTTCGAGCCGTCGTGAAGCCGGCCGGCGTGCTAACGAAGTGCAGTTCACCGCAGCGCTCAGAAAGCCGTTTTACGCTGGCCGACATGAAACCAATAATAAACAGTTTCGAGCTTTTAAGGCATCTCACAATGCTGGCAACTACAAAAAGAAAAGTTTGGATGCTAATAAAGCACCGGCGGTTAACATTAGTTGGCAGCAGGCAGCCTTGTACTGCAATTGGTTGAGTGAAAAGGAGGGTTTAGACCCGTTCTATCAAATCATTAAGGGTTTTATTTCTGGAAATAATATTGAGGCCAATGGTTATCGTTTGTTAACCGAAGCTGAGTGGGCGTGGTTAGCACGCATAGATGGCGATGAAACGCTAATCTATCCTTGGGGTAACACCCCCAGACCTACCAGCGCTAAGCCGGTAGAGAATTTAGCTGATGTGAATGCTCAAGAGTTGATTGCCTTTACTTTGGCTGATTACGATGATGGTTTTAAAGGCAGTGCACCGATAGGCCGCTTCACCGCAAATCACAATGGCTTATACGATATGGGTGGCAACGCATCTGAATGGGTCAATGATTGGTATAGCGCAAAAGGCAGCCGTGAAATGAAGCGAGCAGGCACCATTAATGACCCTATTGGCCCAGACATCGGCGAATTCCATGTAGTCCGCGGTGCTAGTTGGGCAAAGGGCCATTTGCCACAATTACGTTTGGCGTATAGAGATTATGCTGCTAAGGGCAAGCATGACATTGGTTTTCGCGTGGCTCGCTACGCCGGCCGTTCGAAGGGCAAACAAGTGACTCAAGCAGGGAGCGACTAATGCGCTTGTCATCGATTAGTTTACTGTTTATTTTCTTATTGTCTCCAGTTTTGATCTATGCTCAGTCAGGTTCACCGGTTAAAGCTGATGCGAAAATTGAAGTAAGCAGTGAGAAAAGTGAGCGCGAAGAAGCCCAAGCAACGGTGTCTGAGACTGTTGCCGATGAACGACCAGCGGATTCTGCGCCCGTAGCAGATCCAGTTAAGCAGAAAGAACCCGAATTAAGCAGTAAGACCAAACCCTCTGGCAAGGTCTTTAAACCTAGTGAAGAAATATCTGAAGATCGACCTGTGCCATTCCCTGTGGATATTTGATTTCTTTGCGCCTAAACAAAAATTTAAATAGAGCTTAGTAAATGAAATTTCAAAAGTCTGAATTTTTCTATCAAATTGTTGCCTTGGTTTTATCGTTCCTGGTGGTGCATACAATCTATGTAGGCTTGGTAAGGCCAAATGCAGCGGCAGTGTTGGCGGCGGAACAACAGGCTATTGCAGCGCAAGATGCGACCGGCGAGATTGTCACCATTAAACGCTCTGCGTGGGTAGTGTTGAAAGATTACGAACAAGAATCCTGCTTTATTCTTATGCTCTGGGTGATGTCTATTATGGGTTTGAAGGCACAGGGCGTTGCAGCACAAAGGCGTTTACTCAGCCAGCCTTTGGTAAGCATTGAAGAGGGTCGGCGAGTGCTGCCCGAGGATGCTCGCAAACTTGCTCGACCGTTAGAGGCGTTGCCGGATCCAGAGCGAACATTTTTGCTGCCCAGGGCGCTACGCAATGCCCTAATTCGCTATGGTTCAACCGCTTCAGTGCAAGACACCTCAAACGTGGTAAGAGATATTTGTGATACTGAAGCAGACCGACTCGACTCAGAACTTTCAATGGTGCGCTACATAACTTGGGCGATACCATCGATTGGATTTATTGGCACGGTGCGCGGCATTGGTGATGCACTTGGCAATGCGCATGAAGCGGTAGCTGGAAACATAGCCGCAGTAACCGCTAGCCTAGGCGTTGCGTTCAACTCAACGTTTGTGGCCTTATTGATCAGCATTGTGATTATGTTTTTGATGCATCAACTTACCTTGATGCAAGAACGAATGGTGTTGGAAGCGCAAGATTATTGCGATCATAATTTGATACGCCATTTGCAGGGCTAACTGCTTGCTTATCTTACTAGGCACAATTTTTTCTACAGGCTTTTTGTACAGACATTTAATTAATTTATGACGCACATACTTCATATTAACGATAATAATATACTGATTCAGTCGAGAACTGGCTCTGACAGCAGTCAGGGTTACGCTTGGTTGAAGGGCGACGAGGTGTTGTTTGACACCGATCAAGTAAATGCTCCGGTGAAGCATTGCCGGGTCGCGCCGCAGGAAATTAACAGTCGTTACTGGCAGCAATGTGAGCAGTCGGCAATTCCGACAAATGGCGCAGGAATGCGTCATGCTGCAGATCTTATTTGGTCACATCTCGGTGCGCTTAAATCTGCTCATGGTCTGGGCGAGGTTGTTTTGGTGGTTCCTTCGCATTACCAATCTAGCCATCTACAATTATTGTTGGGCATTGCTAAATCGCTAGGGCTAAATGTAGTTTCTTTGCTTAATAAGGCTGCTCTTGCAGTGCGAGATAGCGCTCCGCAAGAGGGTGATTTCTTGCATCTGGATGTGCAACTGCATCAAACCGTGGCAAGTCAGGTAAGTGTGCACAATGGATTAATTAAGCTCGGCGCAGTGGAGGTGTTGCAGAACATAGGCATTCACTCGATGCAAGATGCTTTACTCAAAACTATGCAGAGCAGCTTTATTCAAAATGATCGTTTTGATCCCCTGCATTATGCTGAGACCGAGCAACAATTATTTGATCAATTGGGCGAGGTTGCTGCGCAAATAGAAGGCAATGCCAAGGCATCTATTGCTGTGCAACACCAAAGTCGGTTGTATACAACCAGCCTTGATGTTAAAGCTTGGAGCGCAAGCCTCGCGCATGTGATAAAGCCGTTGTTGCAGGCCGGCAGTGTTTCTGAGCATGTTTATATTGATATGAACTCAGCGTTTGGTAGCAATATTCCAGGCGGCATCCAGGGCGCAGGAGTGAGTGTAGTGAATGAGCCTCCGCGCTATTCTGCCCTACTTTCTGAGATTAAGCATACTGATGGTAGTGCAGTTGCCTACACCACTGAATTTAGCATCACGTTGAGTGACGAGGCGTCGTCAGTGGATTCATCGAATTCTCAGTCTTATGTTTCAACAGTTAGCTCAACAGGTGCAACGCATTTTTTGCAGGCGGGCATTGCTGTACCCATAGAGCACTCTGAAATTATTATTGAGGATAATCAGCTCTTTTTGCACACCAGTGCCAAGGGTAATGCTGACGCTCTGTTAGCCGCGGCGAAGATTTTTATCCTAAATGATGAATCTAGGCAAACGTTTAAGCCCAATGACCGCATTGGCTCGTACTTTTGTGAAGGCGTGATTACGGTAATACAGGTGGTGTGAGTAAAAGCAATCTCTTATGGCCCGAAAAAAACGCATAACCTCCACCTTTAGTCTGTCCTTTTTGGACATCATGTCGTGTGGACTGGGTGCCGCGGTCCTAATCTTTTTGCTGCTTAAGCATGTGGTCGACTCGCCGATACCCGATGCCGATCCAAAGCTTTTATCTGAGGTCAATTTACTTGAAGAAGAGATTAAAATTGGTGAGGAAAAATTGCTGCGTATCCGCAATACCATCAGTGAAGTAAGCGACGAGACTGTCACCGCAAAAGGCTTAGCGCGCAAGATTGAGCAAGACATCCAACAGTTAAAGAGCTTGTTAGAGGAAATAGCCCCTGACTCCAATCTAGATATCCTCGGTTTAAAAAGCAAAATCTCGCGATTACAACAACAAAAAAAGGCCATTGAAAGTACCGTGCCCGCAGGTAATAAAGCCTACGAATTTACTGGCGATGGTGAGCGGCAATACCTCACCGGCATTAAGCTCGGTGGTGATAACGTACTCATTCTGGTCGACACCTCAGCCAGCATGCTAGACGAAACAATTGTAAACATTGTGCGGCGGCGCAACATGAGTGAGGAGATGAGGCGTTTAGCGCCAAAGTGGGAGCGTGCCCGCAACATAGCGCAGTGGGTGATCGCGAACCTGCCAATCTCCAGTGACTTTCAAGTATTAGGGTTTAACAAAGAGGTTGAAAAAGTATTCGGTTACGAAGTTAATCAATGGCATGAGGTCGGCGATCGCATATCAGTTGCTGCAGCGGTCGAAGGAATCAATAAACTAGTGCCCGCTAACGGCACTAATCTGGACAAGGTGTTTGAAATCGCCATGGCCATGAAACCACGGCCGGATAATATATTTTTAATAACCGACGGTTTACCCACCTTGGGGGACAAATCGTCAAATAGTGGCAGTATTAGTGGTGTAGAACGCTACCGTCTTTTCAATCAAGCAATTAGTACTTTGCTACCAGGTGTGCCGGTCAACACAATGTTGCTTCCTCTTGAAGGTGATCCCTATGCTGCAGGGGCTTTCTGGCGCTTAGCCATTGTTTCAAGAGGCTCGTTTGTGACGCCAGCGAGGGATTGGCCATGAGTCGTAAGCGTACTCGACGAGGCTCGGAAGATGCCAATATCTCTTTTTTGGATATCATTTGTTGTGGCTTTGGGGCAATCGTGTTGCTGTTAGTGATCGTCAAACCAAATCCTCCTCTGGTCATCGAGCAATCGCTGATTAATCTCGATGGTCAAGTTCGTGCAATGCAAGAACGTCTGTTTGAGATTCGTGGTCAAGTGCAGTACCTCGAGACAGACTTAAATGCCAAACATGAGCAGTTGGGAATCGATCATCGGCGAGTTGCAATATTGCGCAGCGAGTTTGATGAGCTTAATTCACGTATGGCAAGTGTTGACGAGTATGGCGCTGACGATGCAACCGAGGCATTAGATCTGCAAATAGCGTTGCAATCTCTCACCAAGGAGATGAAAAGACTGCTAGAGGGCCGCAAACGAAACAACGAATATATTGGTGGTGTGCCTGTAGACTCAGAGTACGTGGTGTTTATTATTGATACGTCCGGCAGTATGTTTAGTGTGGCCTGGGGGCGTATGTTGCGCGAGGTAGTCAACACCCTGAATATTTATCCTGAGGTCAAAGGCATTCAGGTAATGAACGATCAGGGTCAGTATATGTTTCCAACCTATCGTGGTGAGTGGATGCAAGACTCACCTTCACGGCGTAGAGCTATCATTCAGAAACTACAGCAATGGAATGCATTTTCTAATTCCAGCCCAGTTGAGGGTATTACCGCTGCGATTAGGCAGCACTATGATAAAAACAAGAAAATCAGTTTATACGTGTTCGGCGATGACTATTCTGGGCGATCGGTGCGCAGAGTACTCAGGGTGGTCGGCGACTTGAATGAAAGCAATAGTAAGGGTGAATCGTTAGTACGCATTCACGGAGTAGGGTTTCCGGTTTTGATGCAAAGGCGGCCCGGGTTAAACAGTTCGGTAATGCGATACGCTGCGCTTATGCGCGAATTGGCTGATCAGAATAATGGCACATTTATAGGGCTTAATGATGTTAGGTAAGGCACAGAGAAAAAACCCACTAGTGGCGCTTCGTTTAAGCTCGGCACTTGTCTGCATTACACTTTTGTCAGCCTGCGTGAGCACGGTAACGGTTACGGGGGAGGTGCCTGAGCCGCTGGTCAAGCGTCTGCCGATTGACGCAAAAATGTCTTACACCGACGCTTTCAAGGAATACAAATACACTGAAGCCGAAAAAGGTCGAAGCTTAAAGAGTCTGGACTTTAGCGCTGCACAAATACATATGTTTGATACTGTTTTTGGTCGCCTGCTAAACCTAGTACAGGGCGAAGATCAATTGCCAGACCTAACCATTGAGCCCGAAATACTCGACTTTCAATACACCGCACCGCGTGAAACTAATTTGAAACTCTATGAAGTTTGGTTGAAGTATCGTTTGAAGCTGATCGGCAGAGACGACAAAGAATTAGCCGACTGGACGATTAAAGGGTATGGAAAAACGCCAACGGCTAGTTTTACTTCAGCTTCAACGGCATTCAATTCTGCGACTAATGTGGCACTACGCGATGTTGGCGCGCAACTATCAATTCGGCTGCCTAAACAATCTTCGATCAAGGGACTATTAGATCCTGTACAAAGCGATGCAGACGCACAAGAAGCCGCTGATGTGGGTGCAGAGTCAACACAAACAGTCGCTGAATTGGGCGACGACCTAGCCCAACAGGCAGATGTGCTAAATGACAATGCTTCTGAAGAAGACAATACCCAAGCCAACCAAGGCGATGATGTCGCCGAACCTATGGAGCAAAGCGATGAGCAGTAAACCAAGACTATCGATGTTGCTGCCGTTTCTATTGTTGATGTCTGCCTGCACGACTATAAACGTAGACCACGTTAAGTTAGATAACAACGTAGGCCTAGAAGTCGGTGATGCTATTGTGGTGCTCGGGCGGCACCAATCAGCTGAGTTTGAAACCGAATCGAGTTTGGTGCACTGCATTGGTGGTAAGTTGCAGCGTGGCACTGATCAAATAAAAGTTATTCCAGAAGACCAGTTTGTGGATTCGTTTTATCCTTGGTTTGAGGCTCGTACCGCACCATTGCACCCCAAAAAATTACGTAAAGTGCTAGACCAACCATTGGTGGCGCAAAGGATCAAAGCGCTCAATATTAAGTATTTTATTTGGGTCGAAGGTTCAACTGAGCGCACTTCTGCCAATGGCAGTATGACTTGTTCCATTGGCCCAGGTGGCGGCGGTTGCTTTGGCTTTGGCACCTGGGAGGACACCAGCGACTACGAAACAACTATTTGGGATTTGGAGTCATTTAAGGAAGTTGGTCGAATCAGTACAGAAGCGGTTGGTACCTCATACATGCCGGCATTTATAATTCCCATTCCTCTTTTAGCTCAGGTAGAAGGCGATGCTTGTGTTGGCATGGGCAAACAGTTGGTGCGTTTCTTTGAGGATGACTCTGACGCGCTAAAAACAATTGAGTAGCTCGAGGTAGCAGATCATGCAGCGCAAGATAAGGTTGATGGGGCAATTGATGATTGTCACTGCATGTCTAGTTCTAAGCGGCAGTTTTGTTTCTGCGCAGGCAGCACTTACTGGCAAAGCATTGAAAGTGCATCAGCAGTATATGGCGGGAAATGTACTTTATGACGACCCAAAACTGGCTGCTTATGTGCGAAAAGTTGGTCAGAAAATGTTAGCAAACAGTGACCACGCAGGGCGTGAGTATCACTTCTTTCTACTCGACAATCCAATACCAAATGCCACCACGCCCGGGCAGGGATTGGTCTATGTGCATCGCGGGCTATTAGCAATACTAAATTCCGAAGCGCAGTTAGCGGGCGTTCTTGGTCATGAGATCGGGCACAATGTCGGTAAGCATATTGCCAAGCGAAAGGGCCAGTACTACGGCGGCAATATTATTGCCAATATCGCCAGTCTGCTGGTCGGCAATAGTTCAGTAGGGCAGGCCATAGCCTTGCAAAATAATGCCAGCTTAAGCAGCTTCGGGCGTGAAGCTGAGCTTGAGTCTGATACTTTTGCAGGCGAGTATCTATACGCCGCAAAGTATGACCCTCAAGAGATGTTGTATGCGCTGTCCGCACTGGCTGATTTTAACTCCTTCTATAGCCGGACCTCGGGCGGCGCGCCCGCCTATCACAGCGTATTTTCCACGCATCCACGCACCGATAAACGATTGCAGGGCTTGATCCGACAAGTGGGCACGCTGCCGCCTGGCGAAGAGTTCATAGGCCGCGACGAATATCGAGCTGCCTTAGAAGGCATGGTTTACGGCCCAAATTATCGGCCAAATGCTCCCAAGGGCTATGAGAGGTACATTAACGAAAGTCTTGGAATAACCTTCATCCATCCGACGACTTGGGCCAGAACCCTGAAGGGCTCGAACATCATTCTCAAAGATGTCGATGGCGCTATTCAATTAAAGATATCTCTGCAAAAGACCTCCGACCGAAGTAAGTCGACAACTGAATTGTTGCAGGAGAAGTACCCAGATGACTTAGGCAATGTCGAAAAGTTTGATGCTCGAGCTACTCGAGATTTGGGTGCGCTGGGCACTCGACCAAATAGGCGTGTGGCCTTGTCCAATGTGGCTCGTAATACTTTCAATTTTGAGGGTATAGCCAAAAATAATGTCATTACTGAATACCAAGATCAAGTGATGGTCTATATTATTCGCAGCTTTCGCCGCATGACCCCTCAAGATCAAGCTCAAGACGCGCTAACACATATCTTTTATAAGCGTTTGGAGCCTGGAGAATCCTTTGCCAGTATGGCTAGGGACCTAGCAATTAAAGATCCTACCGCAGAAGAGCAATTGAGATTGTTAAACGGATATCCAAAAGGTGAAGCGGAACCAGGCACATGGATCAAAATACTTAAGAAGGTGAAAATTAGCAAAAGAGATAAATTTAAAGCTGAAAAGGAAGAAGATCAGCCTCAGGAAGAGCAACACGAGGGTGCTAAAAGTTAGCCTTGCAAAATGTTGCAATCAGTCAGTCGCATCTAGGTAAACATCGCGCCCAATGCTAGAATACGCCGTTTAAGAACACTCGAACGGGAACATCATGGCAGGACATAGTAAGTGGGCGAATATCAAGCACCGCAAGGCTGCGCAAGACGCAAAACGCGGTAAGGTCTTTACCAAGCATATTCGAGAAATTACAGTTGCATCGCGTGAAGGCGGTGGTGATCCAGACATGAACCCTGCACTACGTATTGCGGTGGATAAGGCGCTCGCCGCCAATATGACTCGCGACACGATAGAGCGCGCTATTAAACGCGGAACCGGTGACCTCGACGGAGTTAGCTACGAAGACATTCGCTACGAAGGTTACGCACCTTCCGGTATTGCTGTTTTAGTTGAATGCAGCACCGACAATAAAAATCGCACCGTGGCAGAAGTTCGTCACGCATTCAGCAAATACAATGGAAACATGGGCACCGAAGGCTCGGTTGCTTATATGTTTGAAAAGCTGGGTGTGATTTTGATGGCGACTGGCGCCGACGAAGAAGCGGTAATGGAAGTTGTGTTGGATGCTGGAGCTGAGGATATTGTGACGCACGACGATGGTAGCGTAGAAATAACCTGCCCTGCAGAAAATTATGTTGCTGTAGTTAGCGCATTGAATTCTGCTGAAATGGCGATTGAATCGTCAGAGGTCGAGCAACGCGCGGCTAATGAAATTCCCTTAAGCGAATCCGATGGTGAAAAAGTCATGAAGTTGGTGGATGCCTTGGAAGACCTAGACGACGTACAAGATGTGTTCACCAATGCCGACTTTCCAGAGTCGATGTTTTCTTAAACTGTGGCAAGCCGGCATCCACTGATCACCATTCTAGGCATTGACCCTGGTTCGCGAATCACTGGGGTTGGGGTAATTCAAGCTCAAGGAAGCGATCTGAAACACATATTTTCTGAATCCTTAAAATTGCCTAAAGGCGAGCTAAGCATAAGGCTAGGTGCTTTGTATTCAAGGCTGCAAGCTGTCATAGCGCAAACGCGGCCTGATATTGTCTCAATCGAAAAAGTGTTTATCGCCAAGAACCCACAATCTGCGCTGGTGCTAGGCCATGCCCGCGGTGCGGCTATGCTGGCGGCGGTTAACAATGATTTGCCTGTAGTCGAATACAGCGCCACGCAAATAAAAAAAACAGTGGTTGGCCGAGGGCGCGCCGATAAAGCGCAGGTCCAGCACATGATGCGGGTTTTATTGAGCTTGCGACAAAACCCCGAAGAAGATGCCTCAGATGCTCTGGCTGCGGCGGTTTGCCATGCTCATCATCTACAAATCAACAAAGCATTGCAAAATGCTGGAATAGCTCAATGATTGCTTGGCTTAAAGGTCAGTTACTTGAAAAACAAGCTCCCACTCTGCTGCTAAACGTTAACGGTGTTGGTTATGAACTTGAGGCGCCTATGACGACTTTTTACGATTTGCCTCCGGTAGACCAAACCGTTGCGCTTTTTGTGCACATGGTGGTACGTGAGGATGCTCAATTACTATTTGGTTTCTCCAGCCGCCAGCAACGCGAATTGTTTCGTAGTCTGATAAAGGTGAATGGGGTGGGCCCTAAGGTGGCGCTGGCTATTTTGTCAACGCTGTCGGCACAAGAGTTGTTGCAAAGCATGGCCAATGAAGACTTCAAGCAGCTCACGCAAGTTCCAGGCATTGGCATGAAGACCGCGCAGCGTTTGGTGGTTGAAATGAAAGACCGTCTTGAAAAAGAATTTGGCGACGTTGCCTTAGAAGCAAGAGCGCAGGCTGGCAGCGCGGCTAATGATAAAGACGATGCAGTCGCCGCTTTGGTGTCGCTTGGCTATCGATACAACGATGCCAGTCGAATTGTTAAATCTCTTCCCAATGAACTCAGCAGCGAAGAATTGATTCGCCAAGCCTTGCGTTCTCTATCAGGCAATGTGCTCTAGGTATACGTCTTATGAACGAAGAAAACCCTATTGATCCTGATGTGCAACTTGGCGATGATGACATCGTAGATCGAGCTCTTCGCCCTGAATACCTAGAAGACTTTGTAGGCCAGCCAAAGCTCAAAGAGCAATTGTCGATCTTTATTCAAGCCGCTCGTTCACGCAACGAGCCTTTGGATCATGTGCTTCTATTTGGCCCGCCTGGGCTGGGCAAGACTACTCTTTCAAACATTGTTGCGCGTGAGTTAAATACCAAAATGCGCCAAACCTCAGGGCCAGTATTAGAACGCGCTGGCGATCTTGCCGCAGTGCTGACAAATCTAGAGCCACACGATGTTCTCTTTATTGATGAAATACATCGTCTGAGCCCGGTGGTAGAAGAAATTCTATACCCCGCTATGGAGGATTTTCAGCTTGATATTATGATTGGTGAAGGCCCGGCTGCGCGCACCGTAAAACTCTCGTTGCCGCCGTTCACGCTAATTGGCGCCACTACAAGGGCAGGTTTACTAACCTCGCCTTTACGCGATCGCTTTGGGATTGTGCAAAGACTCGAGTATTACAATGCCGCCGATTTGACGAAAATTGTACAGCGTTCTTCCGACATACTCGGCGTGCCCACAGAGGGCGATGGGGTGAAGACCATTGCCAAGCGAGCACGCGGGACTCCGCGTATAGCCAATCGTTTACTGCGGCGTGTGAGAGATTACGCTGAAGTAAAAGGCGATGGCCGAGTGACTGAAGAGATTGCACAGAATGCCCTGGATATGATGGAAGTCGACCCACACGGGCTTGACTGGATGGATCGTGAATTACTGCGTGCGATCATGGAAAAATTTGACGGTGGCCCGGTTGGTATCGACAGTCTCGCTGCGGCAATTGGCGAGGAGCGAGGAACCATAGAAGATGTTATTGAGCCCTATCTAATTCAACAGGGCTTTATGATGCGTACTTCACGTGGGCGAGTCGTTACCAAGCGAACCTGGGCGTATTTTGGGCTCAACGCTCCACGCGATGTTCAGGAAGTCGGCGGTCAGGCCAAATTATTTCATCCTGAATAATCATTGGGCCTAGTTTTGTTCAGCAAAAACGAACGCGTTTACTGCGAAGACACCGACGCTGGTGGCGTGGTTTACCATGCCCGCGACCTCAATTTCATGGAGCAATGTCGCTGTTAGTGGCTCGATTCATTGGGCTTTAATGTGGGTGCTATTCAGCAGCAAACGGGCATTATGTTTGTGGTGCGCGAAGCAAAGGTTAGTTACGACAGGCCGGCTAGACTGTTTGATGAACTCACCGTAACCGTAAATGCATTGCAAGTGGGTAAGGTTAAGCTGGTGGTCGAGCAGAAAATCTATAATCAACGGCAATTATTGTGCACAGCAACGATAAAACTAGCGACTTTGCATCAGAGTTCGTTTAAATTAACCACTATGCCATCGGGCTTGCGCGATGCGCTTGAAAATGACGCTAAATAAACCTTGTGCGTGGCACTTTTGGCATTTGTCTCTTTATTACAGTACTAGTCTCCAACGGGCTCATCTAGGGTTGAGGAAAACACAGAATGGGAATTGAAATCGAAGCGCTGCAGGCTGAATCGTTGGTAGGGGATGTCGGCAACGCAGCAAGTCAAGCGGCACACGCTGGCGCAGACAGTATGTCGATTATTTCGCTGATGACTGAGGCCAGCCTTACCGTGCAATTGGTAATGTTGTTGTTGTTCTTGGCGTCAATTGTTTCCTGGTCGATTATCTTTTCAAAGTTTTTGTTGCTGCGAAGAGAGCGCGCGCTCACCGCTCAATTTGAGCGTGAGTTTTGGTCTGGCGGCAGTATGCAATCGTTGTTCAATCAATGGGGTGCAGAAACCAAACGTGCTTCAGGCATGTCAGAGATCTTTGTTGCTGGGTATCGCGAATACCAGCGTCTTTCAGAGAGTGGGTATGCCAATAATAATGATCTGCTCGATGCCGTGGCACGTGCAATGCGTGTAGAGCTTAGCCGTGAGATTGACCATCTAGAGTCGCAAATCCCTTTCTTGGCTACAGTGGGGTCTACCAGCCCATATGTGGGCTTGTTCGGCACGGTATGGGGGATTATGAATTCATTTAGAGCGCTTGGCCTATCAACCCAACAAGCCACCGTGGCCAGCGTGGCCCCAGGTATTGCAGAGGCTCTAATCGCCACGGCAATGGGCTTGTTCGCTGCTATTCCTGCGGTAATCGCCTACAATAGATTTTCTCACGAAGTTGAAAGATTAGTGGGCAAATATGAAATATTTATGGAAGAGTTTATCAGTATCGTAAACCGCCAACTCAGTGTTGACGGTGGCAAGTAAAAAAATATTGCCATGAGTTATCGCAGCCGAAAACGTAAGCCCATTGCCGAAATTAATGTGGTGCCCTACATCGATGTGATGTTGGTGCTATTGATTATCTTTATGGTGACTGCGCCTTTGTTAACCGAAGGGGTGAAAATTGATTTACCACAGACCCCGGCAAACGCGGTTCAGTTCAATGAAGACTCTCCTGAGCCCTTTATTTTGACTGTGGATGCTGATGGTCAATTGTTTATTGATGATCAAACCAAGACACGGCAGCAAGTCTTTGTGTACGCAAAAGCCTTGTATGGTTTAAAACCTAGAACTGATTTTTTAGTTCGCGGTGATAAAAATGCAATTTACGATGACGTGCTTCAAGCCATGGTCGTGCTTAAAAACGCTGGTATTGAAACGGTTAGCTTGGTCACCGAACCGCTACCTAATACAGGAAAATAATCGCCTTAAAGCGATACACTAAGAAACCATGAACGACAGACGATCTAAATCCAAAGCAAAAAACAAGACCATGGCCTGGACGGCTGCGGGGCTTGTGCATTTGCTTATTATCGGCGCAGTTGTTTTTAATTTCACCAGTGAGCCTGATACGATTCAAGCATTCGAAGCCGATACCATTGCTGATACGGTTAAAGCAACTGTTGTTGATGAATCTGAAATAAAGAATCGCCAGGACGAGTTAAAGCAAAAGGATTTGGACAAAAAACGCAAAGAAGAGCATGAAAGAAAGCGCTTGCGTGAACTGCAACGCCAAGCTGAGTTTGAAAAACGAAGTATTGCTGATCTGCAAAAGCAGAAAGAGATTGATCAGCAGGCCGCTGACGATGCCGAGCGTAAGCGAAAAGAAGTTAAGCTAAGAGCCGAAAAAGAAGAGCTCGAGCGACTAAAGAAAGAAGCCGCACGCAAAAAGCGCGAAGAGGCTGAGCGAAAGCAGCGTCAACGAATTGCAGTAGAAAAGAAAAAAACCGATGAGCTCAACCGCATTAAGCGCGAACAACAAGAGATTGAAGCGCAACAGCGATTAAATCAACTTATAGAAGAAGAAAGCATAATGCTGCAACAGCAACAGCAAGAGCAAAATAGGCAGAATGACTTAGCGCGCCAGCAATCAGCACAAAGGACGACTACGGTAATAAACCAATACTTCTCGTTGATTGGGAAAAAGATTGAGGCTGGGCGCTCGGTAGACCCGAGTTTTGAAACATGGCGGAAAAGCATTGTAGAAATTAAAGTATCTTCATCCGGAAATGTGATACTGGTACGTACTATAGAATCTAGTGGTAGCGCCAGATACGATAAATCTGTGGAAGCGGCGGTATTGAAGGCAAGCCCCTTACCTATGCCGAATCTAGCTACTGAACCAGAAGCCAACGCACAACTTCGTGAGTTTGAATTTGAAGTTAATCATCCCAACAGCCTGAGATAGGAAATATGATAAAAAGAATAATCGGAGTTGTTTGTTTTACCCTACTGTTTGCGTCGAATGCTAATTCAGCAAAGTTGAGAGGTGTAATTGACGGAGGAACAATTCGCGGTATTCCGACAGCCATCGTGCCGTTTAAGGTCATAGATGGTTCAGATTTCGACCACCAAGTTCACTCAATTATTAGCAATAACTTACGCGCATCGGGCAAATTCGAACCTATCGCGGCAAATAATTTTTTAAGCCAACCTTCACGCAGTGAAGAGGTTCGTTTCAAGGATTGGAGATTTATTGATGCCGAAGTATTGGTGATTGGCGAGATTTGGCGCATCGGGTCCAATAATTACGAACTACAATTCCGCATCTACGACGTAGCGCGCGAGCTTGAGATTGGTTCGGGTAAACGCATTCCAAATCTGCGCAAGGAAGACTTGAGAACCGCAGCACATATTGTAAGTGATCATGTGTATGAAGCTTTCACTGGTCGCCCAGGCGCATTTAACTCGCGCATCGCGTTCATTAAGCGCTCAGAAATTGAGTATCAACGCTACCGCTATCGTTTGCTGGTGGCTGATTGGGATGGTTTCGGTGGGCAAGAGGTTTATGCCTCATGGCGGCCAATCCTATCGCCAAGCTGGTCACCTGACAGCAAAAGTCTAGCCTTTGTTTCATTCTCGCCAGATGGCCCTATTGTGCAAGTTCTGACCCTTGCCACTGGAAAGGCCCGTGTAATAGCAGAATTTAAGGGTGTTAATTCCGCCCCAGCGTGGTCGCCAGATGGAAGCAAGTTAGCGTATTCAACATCTAGGCATGGCAGTGCAGATATTTACGTTTATGACGTGTTGACCTCGCAACACACGCGAATAAACAATCATTATGGTATTGATACTGAGCCGGCTTGGACACCAGACGGGGCAAATATTTTGTTCACCTCAAATCGGACTGGTAAACCACAAATATATGATTATAATCTGGCTGACGAACGTGTTACCCGCATGACCTTTGAAGGTAAAGAAAACGCCAATGCGTCGTATGATTTCGACGGTAAGCAAATGGTAATGGTTCATGAGGGTGGTCAAATAGTTGTGATGCAAGAAGAAACCAGTCGGATTACTTGGTTAACCAATGGCAAATTTGATGAATCTCCTAGTTTTTCTCCGAATGGAGACATGGTATTGTATGCAACTGAAAAGAATTACGAGCCAGCGTTAATGGTGGGTTCATCAGATGGTCGAGTAAGAACTCGGTTAGAATTTGTAAGTGGTGATGTGCGCGAGCCGGCGTGGTCACCGTTAAAAAAATAAATAACACGGCAAAAACAAAAACATTCTCGGAGTGAAAATATGAATCGCAAATTTGGTTTAATGGTAATAGTACTAGCAAGCTTGGTTCTTACAGCTTGTGCGTCAAAAGACACTGGTGGCGTAGTTGATACAACCCCAACTCAAACAGCCCCTGCGGTTGATCCAAATGCTAACAACGCGTTTGGTACAGGATATTCGGCTGCTGATTTATCCAGCATGAACATAAATGGAAATCCTCTTAATTACACAACCGTGTATTTTGAGTACAACAGCACAGCTATCGATACGCGTTCTGAAGTCATTGCGCGAGCACATGCGCGTGAGTTAGTTAATCGCGGCGGAGCCAGCGTAAGCCTTGAAGGTCATGCAGATGAGCGCGGCACTCGAGATTACAATTTGGCTCTAGGTGAAAGACGTTCACAACAAGTAGCTGCATTGATGAATAACGAAGGTGCTGGTGGTAGCAGTATAACTTCTGTTTCATATGGCGAAGAGCGCCCTGCAAATCCAGCACATGGTGAAGCTGCTTGGCTGGCTAATCGACGAGTTGAAATTAAGTACTAATTTTCACGCTGACCCACGCAGATAATGTGGCGTGGGTTGGTGCTGAAGTTAGAAGACGTAATTTTTTAGGCACCATAAAATCTGCTTATAGCTAAAATGCGAAAATTTAAAATGTCTGCTCTGCTCAGCAGGGCCGCTTTTGCAGTCGGGGTTGCGCTATGTGTTACCCCGATTTTTACTTTTGCGCAATCGAGCAATTCCTCGCGCATGTTTAACGACGTTCAGGCCATGCGCCTAGAAATAGCCGAACTACGCGATATGGTCGAGCGCCAGCAATTTGAGCTGCAGAAGCTTAAACGTGCACAGGCGCAAGCAGCATCTGGATCGACCGCTGCGCCAGCTTATGGCGCGCGAGGCCCTGTTGGTCAAGGGCCGGCTTATGCTGTGCCACAAGCGCCAATTTCTCAGCCTCAGGTTCAAGCGCAGGGCCCAGCACTTTATCCGGTTTTTAGTCAAACTGCTGACATACAAAATGCCGACGTATTAGAGCCGGCTTCAAATGTTGGCTTGGCTTCAATTAGTAACGGCCAACCGCAATCAGCACCTGTACAGGCCGTTCCACAAGATGATAGTTCGTATTATCGACCTTACCCTGATACAGAACAATCACAAGGAGTGCCCGTGTCATCAGCGGTGGTAACCGCACCTCCCTTGCAAGACACAGGTTATCCTCCAGTTGTTGATCGAAGTATTGGCGGCTCAGGGGTTTCTACCCAGTATCCTTCCGGCAATCAAAATACGGCTCAAGAAGACTATTCAATTCGTCAAATTCAGCAAGTGGTGCCGCGAGCAGTATTAAATGCTCCAGAGCCAAGCTACGGCGGTTCACTTAGTTCATCACCAGCGACTATTGCCGCTCCGGTGGTTGAGGCGGGTGTAACATCGTCGCGTGCAGGCGTGATCGCCGTACCAGGCGCAGTAGCTACAGTAGATCAGGGTGCGGCGGCGCCTCAAGGCCCTCAATTCGCGTCAGTTCCAGCGCCTTCTCAAACTGCTCCAGGTCTAACACAAGCTGCTACTACTCAAACTGCGCCTACTCAAACTATTGCAGGCTATAGTCAACAAGGCAACACCCAATCAATCTTGGGTCAGCCTGCGGTTGCAGCGCCGAATTTACAGCAAACGCAAGTGACTGCGGCTCCGGCTTTAGCCGAAGCAGACTATTATCAACAAGGCTTTAATTTGCTCAAACAATCCAAGCATCAAGATGCAGTGAACGTTTTTGAGCGACAGATAGCAGCCTACCCGCAAGGTGAATACGCTGACGATGCTTATTATTGGATTGCTGAATCGACGTACGTAAATCGAGATTTGGACCAGTCTAAAAAGAGCTTTAAAGCGATAATTGATAATTATAAGCAAAGCCCGCGCCTTCCAGACGCGATGCTCAAGACAGCATACATTGAGCAAGACCAAGGTAATAAACTCGAAGCTCAATTGTTGTTGCAAGAAATTCTACAATTTCACCCGCGTTCCAATGCTGCAATCTCAGCTAAGAATCGCCTTGCAGAAATGAACAATTAGTAGCTTTTCTATTTCTAAATTTGATTTATCGCGGAATCTATAGAGGCCATTAAAAAGGCTCCTCAATTCTGTAGAGCTAGGCAAAAAAGTGTCCCTAAGAATTACTGAAATTTTCTTTTCCATACAGGGTGAGTCCAATACTGTGGGCTACCCAACGGTCTTTGTGCGCCTTACTGGTTGCCCCATGCGGTGCAGCTATTGCGACACAGCCTACGCGTTTCATGGCGGCAGTAAGATGCAGCACAGCGATATAATTGACGAAGTACAAAAGCATAATGCTAAGCACGTCACGGTGACCGGTGGCGAGCCATTGGCGCAAGCTGAATGCCATGAATTACTTACTGAATTATGTGATCTTGGTTATTTGGTGTCACTTGAGACCGGTGGAGCAATAGATATTAGCAAGGTCGACAATCGGGTTTACACAGTTCTTGATATCAAAACTCCCGCGTCCAATGAGGAAAAAAATAATAAATACGAGAATTTGGATCACATAAAGCCCAGCGATTGCCTGAAGTTTGTGATCTGTGATGAAACCGATTATCAATGGTCCAAACAACAAGTTGCCGAACACGGCTTAACCGACAAATGCGAAGTGTTTTTCTCACCGTCTGCTGATCAGCTCTCGGCTACGGATTTGGCTGACTGGATCATTCGTGATCAATTGCCAGTTCGCTTGCAGATTCAATTGCATAAAGTATTGTGGGCTGATGAGGCAGGTAGATAGCATATGAGTAATATAAAAAAAGCCGTTGTTCTTGTTTCCGGAGGCTTGGATTCGGCAACAGTGCTCGCTATGGCCAAGGCAGATGGTCACGAGTGTTACGCCCTGAGCATGGATTATGGTCAGCGCCATCGAATTGAGCTGGATCGCGCTCGGCGTGTTGCCCACAGAAATGACGCAGCAGACCATCGAATCGTTAGGATAGATATTGGTAATTTTGGTGGTTCGGCTCTTACCGATCAGGATATCACGGTGCCTACCGAAGAATCTGAAGAAATCCCCATTACCTATGTGCCAGCAAGAAATACCGTTTTCCTCTCTGTGGCTCTCGGCTGGGCTGAAGTATTACATGCTAGCGCTATCTACATAGGCGCTAACGCAGTTGATTATTCAGGTTACCCTGATTGTCGGCCAGAGTATATCGAGTCATTTCAAACCATGGCTAATCTAGCCACCAAGATGGGCGTTGAAGGCGAATGCATTGAAATACGAGCGCCAATTATTGAAATGACCAAGGGCGAGATAATCAAAACTGGGCTCAGTCTTGGTGTTGATTATGCCCAGACTATCTCTTGTTATAACCCCCGTACCGATGGCAAAGTTTGCGCTGAGTGCGACTCTTGCAGGATTCGCGCTGCAGGGTTTCGTGATGCGGGTATTGCCGACCCAGCGTTGGTATAGAAACTAAGCCTATTTAAAGCGTAAAATGGCCTAAAATAAGCAAAAGAAAGTAATAAAAAAGGTTGACCATAATCAGCTAAGGCAAGATAATCACGCCTCGTTTGAGTATGGCAAATGGTTGTAAAAGCAAACAGCTATTTATCGAGTGAAGTTTGTAGTGATACGGGGCGTTAGCTCAGTTGGTAGAGCATCTGACTTTTAATCAGGTGGTCGCGCGTTCGAGCCGCGCACGCCCCACCACTCAAACAAAACAACCGCCCATGTGGCGGTTTTTTTGTTTGTATTGTCGTGTGTCGTAACAATTCGCCCCGTTCGACAA
>JBLHME010000012.1:0-62472 GCA_047623225.1 Cryomorphaceae bacterium | reverse complement strand
GATCTAATTGAGCGCGCTATAAATATTCTAAAGTACGATGCTAAAGAAAGACGCTGGGGCGTGTTTCGTCATTGCTTGGTCGAGCGACGAATGCCCTGTTATGTGATGGAGAGTGAAGAATTAACGTTTGGCCAGCGTTATGGATTTATTCCTCTTGGCTCAAGGGTGTATCTGTTTTTGCCCGAAGATTTCTCTATTGACGCGGCTTTGCGAGGCAATGTTTCGTCTGATAGCTTGGTCTTTGGCCATTTTTAGGGTTTTCAACTGCATAAATATGTCGGGATATACAGGTAATTCTCGGAGCATGCTTGTATAATCTAGCCCATGACTTCAGAGCAAAAACACGAAAAAGCCACAGTTGAATCAATCGGTTCAAAAAAACTCGCCAAGGGTGTTTTTGTACTGCCAAACCTGATCACATCCGCCGGTTTATTTGCAGGCTTCTACGCCATTATGCAAGCGCGCATAGGTAACTACGAAGCTGCTTGTTTGGCAATTTTTGGAGCGATGATTATGGACATCATCGACGGTCGCTTAGCTCGCCTTACCAACACTATGAGTGATTTTGGTTCTGAGTACGACAGTTTGTCCGACATGGTTTCTTTTGGCGTCGCGCCGGCATTGGTCTTATACGATTTTGCCCTTTCAGGTATGGGCCGCTTTGGCAGTCTTGTAGCGTTTGTCTACATCGCGTGTGCTGCTCTGCGGTTGGCTAGATTCAATGTGGCCAGCGGTAGTGATAAGCGCTATTTTACGGGTGTTCCTAGTCCTGGCGCTGCAGCGATGATAGCCACTGTTATTTGGGTTTGTGTTGATTATTCAATCATGCCAGAAGATGTTAATATTGGCTTGGCGCTGTTGATGGTGTTAATGGCCCTGGCCATGGTTAGCAATATTAAATACCGCTCGTTCAAAGACGTGGACTTTCGCGATCAAATGCCTTTTATCGGATTGATTATTCTAGTCTTGGTGATTGCTATGATCTATATGGATCCACCACTAGCATTTTTACTGATTGGATCAATTTATATGATTAGTGGTGCGGTATTTTATGCATCAAAAAAACTCAAAGCACGGCAGCCTAAGCAATAAGCAAATTGACTGTGCTAGTACCCTCAACCCTATAGCCTAAATTACTGTTACGCATGAAACTCGAAGGAAGCCTAGTTGCCCTAATCACCCCAATGGACTCAGAAGGCATTGTGGATTTTTTGGCACTTAGCCGTTTGATTGAGTTTCACATAGAGCAGGGCACGCATGGGATTGTTGCGGTGGGTACCACCGGCGAATCTGCCACGCTCAGCGTTGATGAACATTTAGCTGTGGTAGAGCACACCGTTAGTGTTGTGCGCGATCGTATCCCGGTGATTGCCGGTACTGGTGCAAATTCTACCCAGGAAGCGATTTTGTTGACCTCAGAGGCGTACTCTTTGGGCGCCGATGCAGCCCTTCTAGTGGTGCCGTATTACAACAAGCCGACCCAAGAAGGCTTGTATCAACACTATAAGGCAATAGCTGAAGCCGTCGAAATTCCTCAAATTTTGTACAATGTTCCAGGCCGTACAGTAGCAGATATGAGCAATCAAACCATTGTTCGCCTTGCGGATATTGATAACATTGTGGGCGTTAAAGACGCAACCGGTGATATGCAACGTGGTAAAGAGCTTATTGAGTTGTGTGGCGACAAACTATCGATTCTTTCGGGTGACGATGCCACTGCTTTTGAATTTATGCGCCTTGGTGCGCGTGGCGACATTTCTGTTACGGCCAACGTGGCGCCTAATTTAATGAGTCAAATGTGCGAAAAGGCCCTGCAAGGTGATTTTGCAGCTGCGCAAGAAATTGACCAAAAATTATCATTTTTACACCGTGATCTGTTTTTGCAATCAAACCCGATTCCGGTTAAATATGCGGTGGCAAAATTGGGCTATACTGCCAACGCGCTGAGATTACCGCTGACTGCATTATCCAGTGAGTTTGAAGCTGCTATTGATAAAGCCATGCAGGCTGCGTCGTTTGACTAGACCTTGATCAAACGTGACCGAATAATAAAAATAACCACTGCTGAGGAAGTTAGACCTTGATAGATTTTGAATTAAATACGCCGCGAAAACTGGCGTTTGACTCTGGCCCGAAAACGTTGCTTAGCAACGTGATGCATTATTCATTGCCTGTGTTTGTGGCCATCGTTGTTTTGAGTTTAACCGCTTGTGGCAATGCTGGGAAAGTTGTTACTAAGGACGATAGCGCTGATTATCGTGCCGCTGTTAGCTTGCCACCTCTAAAGAAGCCGTCGCAGGCTCCTCAGGCAACAGCTCAAGCAGAAACCCAAAGCATTATTAAACAAGTGCTACAACCTGCTGATGCGACTACGCCAGCAGAGCATGATGACTCAGTGCAGCCTTTAATTGAAGTAGATGGAGCGCAAGCTAATGTGATTCAAAACTCCGAATCCATACAACAGCCTGAGCAAGCCATTGCAGCACGAGTAATTAGCCCCAATGAGCAAGTTGCTCGATTGCAAATTGATAGTGAATTTTCTGGTGCTTGGGCGTATTTGCAGAATAACTTGAAGCAATCAGATCTTACGGTTTACAGTCGCAATGAGTTGGCTGGGCGTGTCTCGATTGGGTGTTCAGAGGTAGAAGGTGCTCCGGTGATTAAGAAACGCGGTGGCTGGTCATTTCTCACCAAGGCAAAAACTGAAAAACTCGAATATTGCGCTTTGCAGGCGGTCTCTGCAAAAGGCCTGACGCTGGTCACTGTGTTGAATCGTGCCGGTCAAGAAGTAAGTAAAGAATATGCTATTCAGATATTTCAACGTATTTTGAATAAATAGTCGTTACCGACTTATTGCTACCGACTTATTGCTACCGACTTATTTCTACAAACTAACCTTAGATCAATACTGGAATAATTATGCAACGCGGTGAAGAACTCTATAGTGGCAAGGCAAAATCAGTGTATTCATCTGATCGAGACGATGCGCTAATTTTGTATTTTAGAAATGACACATCGGCTTTCGACGGTGAAAAAATTGAACAACTTGACCGTAAAGGTATGGTCAATAATAAGTTCAACGCGTTCATCATGAAGCACCTTGAAAGCGAGGGAATAACAACACACTTTCTTGAATTGCTTTCTGACAATGAGACGTTGGTTCGCAAGCTGGATATGTTTCCCATCGAGTGTGTGGTGCGCAATATTACGGCGGGCTCGATTTGTAAGCGACTGGGTGTGGAAGAGGGTATTGATCTTAGCCCGGCCACCTTCGAATTTTTTCTCAAAAATGATGCATTGCATGACCCAATGATCAATGAATATCACATTGACTCTTTTGGTTGGGCAGACGCCGATGCGATTGCGGCAATGAAAGCGCAGACCTTTAAGGTAAATGTTGTGCTTACTAAGCTGTTTGCCGACGCTGGCATGATATTGGTCGACTTTAAACTTGAGTTTGGTCGTCAGGGTGCGCAAATATTTCTAGGTGATGAGTTCACGCCAGATGGCTGCAGAATCTGGGATACTGAAACACGTGAGAAGCTCGATAAAGATAGATTTAGAAAAGGGCTTGGTGGCGTGGTTGAGGCCTATGAGCAAGTTGCGACACGGCTCGGATTAGAAATCTAAGCGCTTCAATAACCATTGATTTAAATTACGCCAGATTCGTCTACGACAATCTGGCGTTAAGCATTTAAACGTAGATGATTTTCAATCACATTGAATTATCCAGCAAAAGTTTTAAACCATCGACTTTAACTCATAGGAATCAGCATGTTGCGATTGCGTGGCAGTCAAGCCTTTTCAGATTTTCGAATTCAAAAACTTGTTGCAGAGGTGCAGACTCATTTCCCCACTGTGGGCAAGATTGGTACTGAATATCAGCATCTAATAAAGCTGCATGATGAAGCCGTTAATTTGGATGTAACCGAATTAGGTACACTCAAGCGGCTTCTTGATTACGGCCCCGCCATGCAACAAGTTGAACATCTGGGGCAGCGTGTGTTTGTGCTGCCGCGTTTTGGCACGATTTCGCCTTGGTCGACTAAGGCAACTGACATTGTGACGCACTGTGGCTTGAATAAGATTATGCGAGTAGAGCGAAGTGTGGCTTTTTATGTGGCGGCTAGCGCGCAGTTAAGCGAAGCTCAATTATCAGAGTTGGCACAACTCTTGCATGACCCTATGACCGAGTCAGTAGTAAACTCACTTGACCAAGCCGAACAATTGTTTAGCGATGAGTCGCCGAAACCATTGTTTGAGGTTCCACTGTTAAGCGAAGGGCGTGTCGCGCTGGACAAAGCCAATCAACAGCTAGGGTTGGCGTTATCTGATGATGAGATTGAATATCTACATACGCAGTATCAAGCTCTGGCGAAGAACCCAACAGATGTTGAGCTGATGATGTTCGCTCAGGTGAATTCAGAGCACTGTAGGCATAAAATATTTAATGCACATTGGGTGGTAGATGGAGAAACAAAAGAGCACTCTTTGTTTCGTATGATTCGTGAGACCCATATGCAGAACCCTGCGGGGACCTTAGTTGCTTATTCAGACAACTCTTCGGTTTTGGTTGGCTCACAAGGGCAACGATTTTTCCCTAACACGCAAACTAAGGAGTATCAGGGTCATGAAGAGGCAATTCATATTCTATGTAAGGTTGAAACCCACAACCATCCAACGGCAATTTCTCCATTCCCTGGAGCTGCTACCGGTTCTGGTGGAGAGATCCGCGACGAGGGCGCTACTGGGCGCGGTTCAAAACCCAAGGCAGGATTGAGTGGTTATTCAGTCTCTAATTTGCGCATACCAAATTTGCCACGAGCCTGGGAAGGACCTGAATCCAAGCCTGATCGTATCGCTTCTCCGTTGCAAATTATGCTTCAAGGCCCGATTGGCGGAGCTTCGTTTAATAATGAGTTTGGCCGACCGAATATAGCGGGTTATTTCCGTACTTATGAACAAGCTATTTCAAGTTCTGACGATGTGCGTGGCTACCATAAACCGATAATGTTGGCTGGCGGTTTGGGTAATATTCGCGAGCAACATGTTGCTAAAAATATAATCCCCGACGGCTCCTATATTGTTGTGCTTGGCGGCCCAGCAATGCTGATCGGTTTGGGTGGGGGTGCGGCTTCAAGCGTTGCCTCTGGGCAGAGTTCTGAAGAACTCGATTTTGCCTCAGTGCAGCGCGGTAACCCTGAAATGGAAAGACGCTGCCAAGAAGTAATAGATTCGTGTTGGGCTCAGGGTCAAAGTAATCCAATTATCTCTATTCACGATATTGGTGCTGGTGGTCTGTGTAATGCCTTGCCAGAGCTGATAGGCGACGCAGGGCGTGGTGGCACATTTGATTTGCGTAAGGTTCTTAATGATGAGCCAGGCATGTCACCGATGCAAATTTGGTGTAACGAGGCGCAAGAGCGCTATACCTTAGCCGTAGCTCCAGAGCGATTGGCTGAGTTTGAAGAAATATGTGCGCGCGAGCGGTGTTTATACTGTGTGGTAGGAAAGGCCACCAACGACCAAGTGTTGATTTTGGATGACCCTCAATTTGCACAAGGCTCTGAGCGCCAACAAAGACCTATAGACCTGCCGATGGAGTTATTGTTCGGCAAGCCTCCTCAAATGCTGCGAAATGTACAAAGCGCAGAGCGTAATGCACCCGAATGTGACTTTTCCAAGGTTGGACTTGTTGATGCGATTGAGCGTGTGCTGTCACTGCCAACAGTAGCTGATAAAACGTTTTTGATTACCATTGGAGACCGCAGTGTGACAGGCATGATTGCGCGCGATCAAATGGTCGGCCCATGGCAAGTTCCGGTGGCTGATGTTGCGGTGACTACCTCTGCCTACAGTGGCCTCACAGGTGAAGCAATGTCGATGGGAGAGCGCACGCCTCTGGCATCAGTTAACGCCCCAGCGAGTGGCCGCATGGCGGTTGGTGAAGCCTTAACCAACCTCTCGGCCGCCAATATTCGTAGTCTCTCTGAGGTGAAATTGTCCGCTAATTGGATGGCAGCAGCTGGTCACACCGGTGATGATGCAGCGCTATATGAAACGGTAAAGGCGGTAGGCATGGAGCTTTGCCCAGCATTGGGTATTGCTATACCGGTGGGAAAGGATTCCATGTCTATGAAGAGCGTTTGGCAAGGGCAAGATGGTGCGCAAAACAGCGTCACATCGCCCATCTCATGTGTTATTACGGCCTTTGCTCCGGTCGTAGATACTACCAAGACGTTAACACCTGTTTTAGATACGGCCTCTGATTCAAGTCTATTTATGATTGATCTGTCTGCCGGTCACCAACGTATGGCGTGTTCGGCATTGGCGCAGGTGTATGGCCAAGTAGGCACTCAAACGCCAGATGTTGACGATGCTCAATTACTAAAAAATGGTTTCGAGGCTCTGCAAGAATTAGTGGATCTAAAATTGATTTCGGCATATCACGACCGCTCCGATGGCGGCATGATTAGCACTCTACTCGAAATGGCCTTCGCCAGTCGTTGTGGCTTAGATCTGAATATTCAAGGCGGGGATCCCCTTACTACCTTATTTAACGAAGAGCTCGGAGCGGTGATTCAAGTTTGCGGTGAGAATCGTAATAGGGTTGAGCAAATTTGCGCGCAACATTCTGTTCCTATGATTGAATTGGGGCGCCCAATCGCAGGCGACCAAATCAAACTTCGATTCAATGCTGAAGAACTACTCGATGAGTCACGCGTCAAGCTGCATCGAATATGGTCAGAGACCAGCTATGAAATGCAAAAGCTGCGCGACAATCCTGTGTGCGCTCAACAAGAGTATGACCGTCTTTTAGATCAGAGCGATATAGGGCTGCAGTCAAAATTGAGTTTTGACCCAAGTAAAAACATAGCAGCGCCTTATGTTGGAAGCGGGTCTAGGCCCAAAATTGCTATTCTACGCGAACAGGGTGTGAATGGTCATGTTGAAATGGGGGCTGCATTTACCCAAGCGGGTTTTTCCGCTATTGACGTTACTATGACTGACATCATTGAGCAGCGAGTAAGCCTAGGCAGTTTCCAAGGGCTGGTAGCCTGCGGCGGCTTTTCATATGGCGATGTGCTGGGCGCAGGCGAAGGCTGGGCAAAGTCTGTGTTATTTAACAATCGGGTGCGCGATCAGTTTTCGCAATATTTTGCTCGTCAAGATGCCTTTGCTTTAGGCATTTGTAATGGCTGTCAAATGATGTCTAACCTGAAAGAAATCATTCCAGGCGCTGAACTTTGGCCGCATTTTGTGCGCAATGCGTCGGAACAGTTTGAGGCAAGATTTGTGCAATCGAAGGTTGCGCAAGATACCAATTCTCTGTTCTTGAGCGGCATGCAGGGTTCGCTCTTACCGGTGGTGGTAGCCCATGGCGAGGGTCGCGCTGAATATGGCTCAAGTTCTCCAGACACTTCAACATTGGCTCTAAGCTACGTTGATTACAAAGGTCAGAGTACAGAAGCCTACCCAGCAAATCCAAATGGTTCGCCACTCGGTATTGCTGGTTTAAGTAATAGCGATGGTCGAGTGACTATCATGATGCCGCACCCTGAAAGAATATTCCGTTCAGCAACCAACTCATGGCGAGACGAATCATGGGGCGAGTACAGCCCTTGGATGCGAATGTTTCGAAATGCGCGAGCTTGGGTTGGCTAGCTATGTCAGTGCTTAGCGCAGTTGAGTAATGTAATCTTTGAGTAGGCTCACCATTTCGTCAGTAGATTCAGGTGAACAGGCTACGCCGGCCAAAACATGTTGATACGGATCGGTGGAATTTACGAACAGTTTAGTTTCGACTTGTGCAGAGATGAATTCGCGGCTCGTTGTTTTGATGGCCTCTATGTCTATGACTTTGTCATTGGGCGAGTAAACTACTAAATGCGGCGTGTTTATTTTTGATTTATCCAGTTGCCGAACTTCTTCAAGCAAATCGAACATAGGTAATACTGCTTCAATTGGGTAGCTATAAGTCCAGTAGCGGCCATGCTCTTCACTCATTGGCGTAAACGAACGGTAGTCGCCACTAACCCACTTGGCCAAGGTCAATCCGCCGGGCCAGGTGACTATTTTGGCTACATTGCTTGCCACATCGAAATTTGGAGATATCAAAACGTTAGCCATGATTGCTTGATCGAATTCAGTGGCCGCCAACCAAGTAGCCAGAGTTCCTCCCGTCGACGTGCTGATCAAAACTACTCGCTTGCCTATCTTTTTGCCTATCTGATACGCTTGCCGAGCATCCTTTTTCCAGCCAGCTACAGTCGCTTCTGCCATGGCGTATTCGCTGCGACCGTGGCCCTGCAAGCGAGCGTAGTAGACGTTTGCCTTTAGTTGGTCCGCCAAGCGCTCGGTGGTGGGGCTTAGTTCTTGGCGCGAAGCCGAGAAGCCATGCAGATAGACTAGCGCGATCTCGCTTTGTTGTTTGCCCTGATACCAGCGAATATGTTTTTCAGTGCCTGGGACAATATCTAAAAATTTTGATTCTTGATCTTCTAAGGCCTGCTCTAAGGTTTCTAAATCGAACAGATAGTCGGCTTTAGCTATTGAGCTAACTAAGCATATGGCTAAAAGTAAGAATATAGATCTATGAAAAAAAGACATCGCAATTACCCACGTAATGATTATGCTAGTAACCTTATTTTAATCAATTGGCCTGTGTTGATCCAGAGATACAAGGTCGGTCGCTGGCGAAGACTCATAACTCGCTTAAAAGGAGATAGGCAGAATTCTTCTTCGCAGAAAATTTTCTTGAGAAACTTTCTTTGCTACACTAAGACAAATGAAGACTACCCAATTAAATCAATACTTTATTAAGGGCTTAAAGCTACTAGGCTTAGCGTTTTTGATTGTGGCACCATCCGGCTACGCAAGCGCACAGGATATTGCAGAGGTTCGCTGGAAGAGTGAAAGCCAAGTACGAGCGCTCTACGGTGAGCCGAAAAGCATCAGCAGCCCGGTCGGCACTCACGCTAGCTATACCATGTGGAAGTATGAAGACTTTACCGTGGCGTTTGCAAACAAACGAGCCTTTCATTTATTTGACAAAGACAGCCTCAAAAAATTACAGCTTGAAGAAAATCGCGACGATTCTTCATGACTCAGGATGTCGTTATTCACAGGTTTCAACGCGGCTCAATCAAGCAATATGTTTTCTAACACACCCTTATAAACCTTGGCTAGCTGAGCTGGGGTTGACAATGCCACGCACTCGTTAACTTTATGGATGGTGGCATTAATTGGGCCAAGTTCAACCACCTGTGCACCAGTAGGTGCTATGAAGCGTCCATCGGATGTGCCGCCGCTGGTTGATAGCTCAGCATCAATATTTAGACTGTCTTTGATGGCTTTCTGACAAGCATCAACCAAACGACCTTTTTCGGTTAAGAAGGGTTGTCCGAAGGTTGTCCATAATGTTTCGTGTTTCACATCGAGTTCGCCGAGCTCTTGGCTAACGCGAGCGCGTATTCCATCGGCTGTAATTTCGGTTGAGAAACGCAAATTGAAAGTGATCTTTACGGTATCCGGAATAACATTAGTAGCGCCAGTGCCACCTGCGATATTGGATATTTGAAAGCTGGTGGGTGGGAAGTATTCGTTGCCTTGATCCCACTCAATAGCTTTGAGCGCATTGATTACGTCGCCGCAATGGTGAATTGGATTGTCTGCTAAATGTGGGTAGGCAACATGGCCTTGAATACCCACTATGGTCAGTTCGCAACCAACGGAACCGCGCCGGCCATTTTTAAGAGTATCGCCCAAAGTGTTGCTCGAACTGGGTTCTCCCACTAAGCAATAATCGATTTTCTCGTTTCGAGCTTCTAGTGTTTCAATAACTTTGACTGTTCCGCAAGTGGCTGGGCCTTCTTCGTCAGACGTAATTAGCAGAGCAATCGATCCATTGTGATCGGGGTGCTCGCCAATGAAGGCCTCAATGCTGGTAATAAACGCTGCGAGAGATGTCTTCATGTCGGCTGCGCCTCGGCCATAAAGCTGGCCGTCGCGTTCAGTAGGCTCAAAAGGTGGGCTATGCCACTTATTAGCATCACCGGTGGGCACCACATCTGTATGGCCAGCAAAGGCCAAGCAGGGTGCTTGTGTACCGCGCCGCGCCCAAAAATTCTTTACCGCTCCCTTTGCATCATCAAAGTTTAGTTGTTCGATTTCAAACCCAAGGGCAGCAAGACGTTGTGTCATTAATTCTTGGCAGCCAGCATCGTTTGGAGTGACAGACTGCGCCGCGATCAGCTGCTTGGTCAGCTCGAGGGTGGGGTCACTCATGTCTAGTCGACCCTTAGTAATTCGTTAAGGGCGGTTTTGCTGCGAGTTTTTGCGTCTACTTTTTTGACGATCACAGCACAATACAGACTGTGGCTGCCGTCTTTGCTAGGAATCGAGCCGGAAACAACAACCGAGCCTGCTGGAATGCGCCCATAACTTACTTCACCGGTTTCGCGATCTAATATTTTAGTGCTTTGGCCTATGTAGACACCCATGGATATCACTGAGCCTTCTTCAACCACCACGCCTTCAACAATTTCGCTGCGCGCACCGATAAAACAATTATCTTCAATTATCACTGGACCCGCCTGTAGTGGTTCCAGCACGCCGCCAATACCCACGCCACCAGAAAGGTGAACGTTTTTGCCAATCTGAGCACAAGAACCTACTGTAGTCCATGTATCGACCATGCTGCCAGAATCAACATAGGCGCCAATATTGACGTAGCCGGGCATAATAACCACGCCAGGCGCGATAAACGAGCCTTTGCGGACAGCTGCGGGCGGTACTACTCGAAAACCTTCATCTCTAAACCGGGCGTCGTCGTAGTCAGCAAACTTGGACGGAACTTTGTCAAAATAATTGGCTTCGCCGCCAGCCATAACTTCGTTGTCGCGGATTGCAAACGACAGTAAGACTGCTTTTTTAAGCCACTGATTCACTTGCCAGGCGCCATCAACTTTTTCAGCGACCCGGGCTTGACCACGGTCTAATAAATCGATCGCAGCTTCCACTGCTTCTCTAAGTTCTGGGCTTGCGTTGCTTGGGTTAATGGAAGAACGGGTTTCAAATGCTTCACCTATGATGCTTTGCAAATGTTCGGTCATACTGACTCCGGCGAGATTGGTTAATTTTGATGGCGGGATTATCCACCAAGACGAGATAAAG
Source organism: Cryomorphaceae bacterium (assembly GCA_047623225.1). Taxonomy (GTDB): domain Bacteria; phylum Pseudomonadota; class Gammaproteobacteria; order Arenicellales; family Arenicellaceae; genus Arenicella. The sequence continues at coordinate 51,297 of JBLHME010000012.1, read as the reverse complement.
CTCTACGCTTGTGGCTAACTTAATGCTGGTTTATTGGCTTAGATTTAGATTTGGGTTTGGATTTCTTCTTGCTGGGTGATTTATCCAAAGCCGAGCATATTTTTTGTTCGAGATCAGCTAATAGCTCAGGCTCAACCACGGGCGAGTGGTCGTGTTTACGAATGTAGAATATATCTTCAGCTCGTTCACCAAAAGTACCGATGCGGGCGCTGATTAAAATAATATTATGCTGCGCCAAAATACGCGCCACATTATGTAAAAAACCTGGCTGATTTTGTGCCACCACTTCCATGGTGGTGTAACTCGGGTTGTTGAACAAAAAAGATACTTTTGGTTGTATAGGAAAGTGTTTAAGGGCACGCGAAGCACTGCGGCGAGAGATAGATTTATTACTGTCTTTATCCAAAATCAGTAAACGAACTCGGTCCTCCAAAAAGCTCAGATAAACCTCATCTTTTGCTGATTCAGAATCTGCAACCAACGCGCTAAAGGTATAAAGAGCATAGCCATATGAGCTCAGCTGCAGACGCGCCTCAATGATGTCTAATTCCATTTCATCAAATGCACCGGTTACTTGAGTCAAGAGCTTATTGGTTTCAGGGGCTAACACGAAAAACATATTGGCTTCCAGTCGCTCGCTATAGCGTATCGACACTAAAGGCATACTAATCGCCGTGGCTTGGCTTAGGCTGGTGGCGTGCCATGCAATGTAATAGGGCTCATTTCGAGTAAAGTAGTCGTTTGGCAACTTGCTCCAAAATTGGTGAATGTGTTCTTTGTCTATGGCTTTCTCGCCAATCTGCTCAATGACCAGTTCAAGTGCGGCCTTTTTGTGATCCTCAATGTGTTCCTGTTCATTAATTGGCGTGCCGCTTCCGCGGCGCAACGCTTGTCGGGTGCCGTGGTAGAGATCCAGCAATAACTGTCCTTTCCACGCATTCCATACCTTGGGGCTGGTGCCGCGAATATCGGCTAAAGTGAGAAGGTAAAGGTTATCTAAATGTTCTTCATCACCAACAAGATCAGCAAATTCCTGAATCACGTCTGGGTCTGAAATGTCTCTGCGTTGCGAGAAGTGCGACATTCTCAAATGATTGAGTACTAGCCAACCAACCAATTTAGCATCGTATTCGCTGAGCCCATGTTGTATGCAAAAATCATGTGCGTCGGCTTCTCCAAGCTCAGAATGATCACCGCCTCTGCCTTTGGCGATATCATGAAATAATGCGCCTAGAAAAAGCCGCTCTGGTCTGTATAAGTCATCAAGAATTCCAGCGGCCACGGGATATTCATCAGGATATTTGCGCAATCTAGTTAAATTGGAAATAACCATCAATGTGTGACCGTCCACCGTATAAACATGGAATAAGTCGTGCTGCATTTGCCCAACAATGGCACCGAAGTTAGGCAAATAGGCACCTAATAATCCGTAAGCGTTCATCCTGGCCAGAGCATTTGTTAATCCAATTCCATCATCTTTAAACATTTCCAGAAACAGTCTTTGCGCTTCTGGGTCCGCTCTAAAGCGATTGTTAACCTGATCTAAATTTGAGCGGATAGAACGAATTGTATCGGGGTGTATACCTGCGATTTTATGTTCTTGCATCAGTGTAAACATCTTTAGCATCGCGGTAGGCTTTTTGGCAAAGAGGTCTGCGCTGCGCTGTTCAATCAATTTGCTCTTTACGGCAAAGTCGTCATCAATATTGCGGCCAACAGCCAGAGAGAATCTACTGCCATTGCTAACCCGATAATGTGACAGTAAAACTTCATTTAGATAGACCACATATTGAACTGTACGATAGTAGCGCTTCATCAATTGCTCAACGGCCATGCGAGCGTCATTGTCTTTATAACCAAATTCTTGTGCGAGCTGACGCTGGGTATCAAACAGTAAGCGGTCTTCGTGGCGATTGGTGATTAGATGCAAGCCACTGCGCATCTTCCAAAGGATATTGCGGGCTCGAATCAGTATCCGGTATTCATCGTTATTAATTAGCTCCTGTTCCTTCATCTCGCGAAACGAGCGCACCCCATAATGTCGGTTGTAGACCCACAATATTGTTTGCAAATCTCGTAGGCCACCAGGGCTATCTTTTAGGTTTGGTTCCAGCGAGTAAGCAGTGTCTTGATATTGTGCATGACGCTTCAGTTGTTCTTCATATTTACCATTGAAAAACTTATCGGGTGACCAAATACGCCCACCACGAAGTTTGCTGTCAAGGGTGACGAATAGCGATTCGTCTCCTGCCAAGTGACGAGCTTCGAGTAAATTGGTCATGATCGTGAGATCAGCGCGAGCTTCTTTCAGGCAATCTTTTATTGACCGCACGCTATGCCCGATTTCAAGACCTATGTCCCATAAAAAGCGTAGGAAACTTTCTATCATCTCCTGCGCAGCATCATAGTCGTCACCGGGTAATAGTATTAATAGGTCAACATCAGAATAGGGGTGCAATTCGCGCCGACCATAACCGCCAACAGCAACTAGTTCAATGTCCAGATCCGGATACAGGTGCTGTTGATGATGGTTCCAAGCGATAACCACTAACTGGTCAATCATCCAGGTGTATTTTCCCACTAAGTCTGCCGCAGAAGTGCCTGTATTTTGATGGGCTTTGAGCTGTTCTAAAGCGTTTTTGATGGCCTGTTTAAACGGCTTGATCGGCAGCTCTAGAGCATCACCGAGTTGGTGTTTGAATATGCTTGGGTTGAGCAGTTTGCTCTTAGTGAAATGCATCTGAATTACCTCGCGCTCTGCTCTAAGGTAAAACGGCGTTGGCAGAATTAGTCATGATCTCGTAACCATCTTTGGTTACCAATATAGTGTGTTCCCACTGTGCAGATAGCGAGTGGTCGCGCGTAACCACAGTCCAGTTATCGGACAGTAGTTTAGTGTCTTTCTTGCCAGCATTTATCATTGGTTCAATGGTGAATATCATGCCTTCTTTAAGCGCCATACCGGTGCCGGGCCGGCCGTAATGCAGCACTTGAGGTTCTTCGTGGAAAACCTCGCCAATGCCATGACCGCAATACTCACGAACCACCGAAAAATTACAACTTTCTGCGTGCTTTTGAATAGCGTGACCTATATCGCCGAGCTGAACTCCAGGCTTAACCATTTCAATACCAATCATCATTGATTGTTTAGCGACTTCGGAAAGTCTATTGGCTAATATGCTTGGTTTTCCCACGTAGTACATGCGGCTATTGTCGCCATGGAAACCATCTTTGATTACGGTGATATCAATATTTATGATGTCGCCCTTTTTTAGCCTCTTGTCACTAGGGATGCCGTGACAAATCACATGATTTACCGAGGTGCAGATGGATTTGGGGAAACCTCGATAGTTCAGCGGCGCAGGGATGGCATCTTGCACGTCAACAATATAATGATGACAAATAGTATTCAATTCATCGGTGGTAACTCCAGGCTTTACATGTTCTTCAATCATGTCGAGCACTTCGCTGGCTAGTTTGCCGGCAACGCGCATTTTGTCGATTTCGGCATCGTTTTTTATAGTAACAGTCATGAGATTTCTACAGAGGTAATTAAAACTGGAAAAGTTGATGCTCTATTGTAGCAAATTACGCCTCTAGCGCCTCTCAATTAACCTGGTAAAGTGGCTAAAATGTGTGCCATTGAGACTCAGATTACCATCGCGCATCCGGGTAGATTGATGCATTGCAATGATGGCGGAGCGGCGGTAAGCTCCGAGCATAATAATTAATACGATTCGATGGAGTAGAGCTATGGCAATGGGGCGAGTTCGAAGCGCGCAATTTACCTTTTGGCGATTTGCTGAGGGGCGAGCGGTTTTTGAATGGCAGAGTTTCTATCTTTTACGCGGCCTGCTAAAGAGATTGCCAAAGGGTGATGGTCATCCGGTCATTGTTTTCCCCGGTTTTGGTGGCAGTGACAATTCTACTGCGCCTATGCGAGGATTGTTAGATGAATTGGGCTATAAGACGCGTGGTTGGGGGCTTGGTTCAAATATCGTATTTGACGAATCTCTGGAAGCTGAAATGGTCTCTCTAGTGCGTCATATCTACCAAGAGGAGCAATGCAAAGTATCACTTGTTGGGTGGAGTCTTGGTGGATTATTTGCCCGTGAAGTTGCCAAAGCCTGCCCAGAGGCGGTTCGCTGTGTAGTAAGCCTTGGCAGTCCTATATCAGGCGATTCCGACCACTCCAATGCGCATAAATTATTTGAAGCTATTAACGGCCATATGGCGGAATCGCAAAAAATCACCTTTCAAGAGCTTAATACAGCCCCACCTGTGCCTACCTCGTCAATTTACTCAAGAACAGACGGCATAGTCGCATGGGAAGGCTCAGTTCAAAAAGACGCTGTTAATACCAATACCGAAAATATTGAAGTTCCTGCTAGTCATTTGGGTATTGGCGTTAACCCTATCGCCATGATCGCGCTGGCGGATCGATTAAGCCAACCGGACGGTCAGTGGCAACCGTTTAAGCGCTCCGGCTTGAAGGGCTTGCTGTTTAAACAACCCAAACGTAAATTTAGTAGCCCTACCGAATCAGCCTTTAGCTGAAAAAGCAGACCAAAAAGCGATCGACACAAGCTAAGCTGATTTTTGGATGTGCTGAGTGATGTAGCGAGAAAATTTAGGTATTAATTCTTTAGGTAAATCGTGGCCCATTCCAGAAATGAGCTTTAGTTCAGCATTTGGTATGTTTTCGGCAGTATCAATACCACCCTCCACCGGCACTAATACATCGGCTTTGCCATGAATCACCAACGTGGGCGCCTTTATCTTGCGCAGAACTCCCCGCCGGTCACCATTTTCGATTATTGCTGCCATCTGATGCAAATAGCCTTTTGGGTAATAAGATCGATTTAGGCTATTTAGAATTTTAGCGCTGAGGTCTTCTTTACTAGGCGGATAATCCGGGCTGCCAATAATTGCCCAGGTTGCCATTGCATGCTTCAAATAGGCTTCTTGGTTTTCGACACTAGGTCGATTGATCATCTGTTTGGAAACTTTCAGGCTTACCTTAGGCAGATCAGGGTTGCCTGTGGTTGACATGATAGAGGTGAGTGACAGAGTTCTTTCAGGATATTCAGCAGCGAGTAACTGGGCGATCATGCCGCCCATCGAGGCGCCAACCCAGTGTGCTTTTCGCAGGTTTAGGGCGTCGATTAAACCAATCGTATCTTTGGCCATATCCCTGAGACGGTAGGGCACATGAAATGGAATTCGCAGGCGCTGTTTAATTATTATTTGCAAAATTGACACTTTGCGCTTGGTGTCTATTTTTTGCGACAAACCAATATCACGATTATCAAAGCGGATTACTCTGAATCCTTGTTCGGCAAGGCTTTCGCAAAACGGCAAAGGCCAAGCAATCATCTGCGTACCTAGGCCCATAATTAATACGATAGCGGGGTGCGATGAGTCGCCGAATTCGTCATAGGCCAAACGTAGGTTGTTGGCCATCAAATACTTCTCTGTCATGGTTTACTTCTTCTTAGGTTTTGTTGTGGTTGCTTTTTTGGCTGTAGTTTTTTGCTTTGCTGCGCTCTTAACAGCCTTTGCTAGAACCGGCTCGAGGGCAATCGCGGCGCTCAATAATTCGTCGAAAGATTCTTGCAAGCATTCAGCATAAAACCCAGGGTCTGGCATCATCTCGCGACAAGCGCTTACACAGATGTTGAATTTGCCGCAATAACTGCCAAGCCCGTGAAACAGTCCCATTCCATCAATTGGAGGTCCAAGCGCAAAGCTGCTTTTCATCTCAGCGCCGGTGAAGTATAGCGGGATTTGTGGGCCTGGCACGTTGGTTATTACGCAGTTATAGGCTGGCTTTATGCGATTCGCCAAACCCAACCGGCTATACAGTTTAGCCGCCGATGCGGTGAGTGTTGACGGTATGAATTGTGCATAGTCAGTCATTGACTTTGCACCTACTGCGTTGGTTAATTCCTTGGCGTTGCGAGTTCCAGCGTTGACAGCTTCAAGGCGCTTAATAGGGTCTGCTATATCGCTTCCTACGCGCACTGTCATCTGTGAAACCTGATTTCCCGCCGTCCCCAGTTTATCTTTTGTACGGATATTAATAGGCGCCATTGCAACTAAAGATCGCTGCGGTAATTCATGCTTGGTAGCCAAGTATTTGCGCAAAGCTCCGCCACATATTGCCAGCGCCACATCGTTGACGGTCACGCCGTCAATAGCATTTTTGATACGCTTTATATCGTCAAGCGGTACTTCAATAGCGTCGAATGCTCTATACGGCGATACATTGGTATTGAATCGCGTGCGGGGTATGTCCGTTACTCGCTTTAGTTTGCCACGAGCAAGGCCGGTGAACATTCTGGCGAAGCCGGGCATGGTGTTTTTAGCAACCTCGAAGATGCGCACAGGAGTCTTGATATTGTTAATCTGTGATCGCCAAATAAGCTCCATATAAGATGGTTCACGTTCGCTAGGCACGGGTTCGGGTCTTGAATGAATGTCATAGTTCGGAGAAAGATCGTGAATCACTGAAGCGATTTCTACGCCCGAGGCGCCATCGATTGCCGCGTGGTGCATTTTGCTCACCAACGCAAAGCAACCAGGTGGATACCCTTCAACATTATCTAAGCCCTCAATAATATAAAACTCCCAAAGAGGACGTGATCGGTCAAGTTGTCGTGCATGCAGGCGTGCTACCTGAATGCACAATTGTCTCCAATCGCCTGGTTTTGGTAGAGCGATATGACGAATATGAAACTCAGGGTCGAATGCGCCGCCCGATTTCCAGTAGGGGTGGTCTAAACGCATAGGTACCTCTACCAACACATTGTTCATAGCATCCACTTTGCTCGCGCGTTGTAGGGTGTTGGCCAAGATTTGCTTGAACCCAACAGCACCACCTGGAGCGGTTGACGGGTCATAAATCGCCAAAGCCCCAATATGCAAGGGTGAATTGGCGGTTTCCATATAAAGAAATGAGGCATCTAAGCCGCTTAGTTGTTGCACAGGGATCTCCTAAGGCTTTTTATTATTGTTGCATCATACCGCGAACAATGTGGCGATTCAGTAGCCTTTCTAAATAGTCAAAATGGTTCAACTTCAGGGCAATAAAAGTTGTTGCAAATGGGGGGCTGTGGTATAAACGCGCCTCAACTTAAATCATCCGATTATCATTGAGATTGGCTGGGTGCTTTTTATTTATGTAAGGTCTTGATTTTATTAGGCTTCGAGGAATCGGTTTTCCGCTTTCTTGTTCCGCTCAAGGCTGTTTTGAGTTAGTCAAATAACTTGGAGCCAAGGATAAAAGGTTGGCTAATCAGATCTTTCGGATTTGTCTAAACCCGTACACTTTTGGAGTACATTTATGTCAGACGTTACTATGCGCCAGATGCTTGAAGCCGGCGTTCACTTTGGTCACCAGACCCGCTATTGGTCACCTAAAATGCGCCCGTTTATTTTCGGCCAGCGCAACAAAATCCACATTATTGACCTTGAGCAAACTCTGCCTATGTTCAACGAAGCGTTGAACTACATTGGCAGCGTGGTTGGCAATGGTGGTCAAGTCATGATGGTAGGAACAAAACGTTCAGCCAGCCTATTAATTCAAGAAGCTGCCGAGCGTGCTGCTGCACCCTACGTTAATCACCGTTGGTTAGGTGGTATGTTGACTAACTACAAGACCGTAAAGAATTCTATCAGGCGCCTGAAGGAGTTGGACACTCAACTAGTTGAGGGCACTAATTCTCGCTTGAACAAAAAGGAATCTCTTACTCTAGACCGTGAGCGCATAAAATTAGAGCGCAGTTTAGGCGGTATTAAAAACATGCAAGGTTTGCCTGACGCATTATTCGTGATTGATGTTAAATCTGAATACATTGCTGTATCTGAAGCAAACAAACTTGGTATTCCTGTCATTGCCGTGGTGGACACCAACTGTATTCCAGATGGTATTGATTATGTGATTCCAGGTAATGATGACGCAATTCGTGCGATTCGTCTTTACACTGAAACAGTTGCTGACACTATTATCGCCGCTCGTTCTGCCGCGCAGATCAAACCTGCAATTCCTGCTGGCGAAGCTGGTGAGTACATTGAAGTTGATGAATCTGCAGCGCCAGTAGACGCTGCTCCAATAGCAGAAGTTGCTCCAACAGCAGAAGTTGCTCCAACAGCAGAAGTTGCTCCAACAGCAGAAGTTGCAGCTGCACCTGTAGTTGAAGCTGCTACTCCAGTAGTTGAGGCTGCATCTGTAATTGAAGCGCCAGTAGCAGAAGCTGCCGTGGCACCAGGTGCCGGCAATGCTGACAAACTAACCGACATCAACGGCATTGGCCCAGTGATTGAAGGCAAGCTTAATGGCATGGATATCACTACATTCGCGCAAATCGCAGCCTTTACTGCTGAAGATGTTGAGCGTATTGATGGTGAGCTTAACTTCAAAGGTCGCATAGATCGTGAAGATTGGATTGCTCAAGCTAAGGCAAAGATTGCATAGCCTGCAATTTGCATGATAGATATATGGCTTAGGTATTAGTGCTTAAGCCATTTCATTAAAAAATTATTTAGATAGGTGACGATATGGCAATTACTGCCGCATTAGTTAAAGAACTGCGCGAAAGAACTGGCGCAGGCATGATGGAATGCAAAAAAATGTTGACCGAGACCAACGGTGACATTGAGGCAGCCATTGAAGAGCTGCGTAAGCGTGGCGCTGCACAAGCGGATAAGAAATCTGGCCGAATTGCCGCTGAAGGCACCATTGTGACTTTGGTAGAAGGTAATAAAGGCGTAGCGGTAGAAGTGAATTCAGAAACTGACTTCGCAGCCAAAAATGATGCCTTTATGAGCTTTGCAAATAGCGTAGCGCAAACCGTCATGGCGAAGTCTCCAGCAGACTTAGATTCATTGGCTTGTTGTGAAACGACTGACGGCCAAACCGTTGAATCTGCGCGCCAAGCATTGATTCAAGAAATTGGTGAGAACATCAGCGTTCGTCGTTTTGAGATCGTCGAAGCGGGTGAAGGTGAGGTTGTGGGTGCGTATCAACATGGTAATAAAATTTCCGTACTGACGCGCCTTAGCAACGGCAGTGAAGATCTTGCTAAAGATATTGCAATGCATATTGCTGCGAGCAAGCCAGTTTGTATTTCGGCAGACCAAGTGCCGGCTGATTTGCTGGCAAAAGAGCGCGAGATATTTGCTGCCCAAGCTGCTGAAAGCGGAAAGCCACCTGAAATCATGGAAAAAATCGTTGAAGGTCGTGTTCGAAAGTATTTAAACGAAGTTACCTTATTGGGCCAAGCTTTTGTAAAAGACCCAGATCAAACGGTTGAAAAATTGGTAAAATCGGCTGGTGCTGAAGTAACACAGTTTGTGCGTTATGAAGTTGGTGAAGGCATCGAGAAAAAAGAAGATGATTTCGTTAGCGAAGTAATGGCTCAAGCAGGAAAGTCGTAAGCTGATTTTAAATCAGAGCTTTTAATAGAACGAATAGTTCAGCGCAAATATCGAATAATAATAATCACAGAAATAGAGGAGCTAACGCCAAATGCCAACTGAAACTTCAACACCTGGTTTTCGACGAATCCTGCTCAAATTAAGTGGTGAGGCGCTTGCTGGTACCAGCGGCAATCAAAAATTTGGTATAGATGCAAAAACACTTAATAGCGTATGCAAAGAAATTTCGCAGGTTGTTAAGTCAGGAACACAGGTTGCCATCGTTATAGGCGGTGGCAACTTTTTTCGCGGAATTAGTGCCTCGGAATCAGGGATAGAACGCGCCACAGCGGATTACATTGGTATGTTGGCGACCGTTATGAATGCGTTGGCGGTGCAACAAGGTCTTAAACAAATTGGAGTGGAAGCTCGCGTTCAATCGGCGATACCTATCTCGCCGGTTTCAGAACCCTATGTTCGCTTGCGCGCGCTTAAGCACTTAAATATGAATCGTGTGGTGATTTTCGCCGCAGGAACTGGCAACCCATATTTCACTACTGATACTGCAGCAAGCCTTAGAGCAGCAGAGATCAATGCTGATATATTGGTGAAGGCCACTAAGGTTGATGGTGTTTACGACTCGGATCCAGTAATTAACCCGCAGGCCAAAAAGTATCAGCGCGTGAGTTATGACGAAGTGTTGCAAAAACGCTTGGGCGTGATGGATTCCACTGCAATTGCCTTATGCCGTGATAATAATATGGATATGCGAGTATTGTCGATTGCCGAAGAAGGCGCATTAACTAAGATGGCCTCGGGCGAGGAAATTGGTACACTGATTACCAGCGAATGAAATCAGTTAGTACAATAATAAAGAACTCTGCTGGATACATTAGCGCAATTTTGCGTAATTAGAGGTGACTCATGATTGATGAAATATTAAAAGATGCAGAACAGCGCATGTTAAAGAGCATGGAATCGATGCGCGGTGAAATGGCCAAAATAAGAACTGGTCGAGCAAGCCCTGCTTTAATTGATCACTTGATGGTGGACTACTATGGCACCCCTACGCCTATCAGTCAGGTTGCCAATATATCGGTTCAAGATGCGCGCACGCTGGGTGTTCAACCTTGGGAAAAAAACATGGTTTCAGTGGTTGAACGAGCCATTATGGAAGCGAACTTGGGTCTTAATCCAATGACCGCAGGTGATTTGATTCGTATTCCTTTACCACCGCTAACGGAAGAGCGTCGCAAAGAAATGGTCAAAGTTTCAGCATCAGAAGGCGAGAGTGGCAAAATTGCAGTGCGCAATATACGTCGCGACGCCAACACAGATTTTAAATCTTTACTTAAAGAAAAAGACATTACTGAAGACCAAGACAAGCAGGCACAAGACAGCGTGCAAAAGCTCACGGATAAATTCGTTGCGCTGATTGATGAGGTCGTAAAGGAAAAAGAAGTGGAAATTCTTACCGTATAAGAGCCATAGTTAGCTAACGGTTCTTAACGAGACTCCAAATGTTTAAAGCTATCCTCGCTTTTTTTAAACGTGCTAAGAAAAAGCATGTGCCGATCATAACGCCGAAGCCTAGGCACGTGGCAGTGATTATGGATGGCAATGGGCGATGGGCTAATTCTCAGGGTTTGTCACGAGTGGCTGGGCATAAACGCGGCGTCGATGCAGTTAAGGGCTTGATTAAAAGCTGCATTAATCACGAAATCCCCTACCTGTCGATATTCGCCTTTAGCAGCGAAAACTGGAATCGTCCTGAGAGCGAAGTCAATGCTTTGATGGACCTTTTGGCCAACGCGCTTGAAACGCAGACCCAAAAATTAAATGAAAACGGCGTGCGTCTTCAACTAATTGGCGATCTTTCACGTTTTAGCGAGCGTATTCAAAAACTCGCTGTGGGTGCTCAGACTGAAACCGCCGAGAATAAAAAATTGGTTTTCAATGTGGCAATTAATTATGGCGGCCGATGGGACATTGTGCAGGCCTGTCAAAAGCTCGCGCAGCAGGTTGAACAAGGCAGCTTAGCGGCCAAAGATATTAGCGAAGCATTGTTGGCGCAACAGCTTTCCACTAGCGGTATGCCAGACCCTGATTTATTTATTCGCACTAGTGGCGAATATCGCATCAGTAATTTTTTGCTCTGGCAGGCAGCGTATTCGGAGTTCTATTTCACCGATATATTGTGGCCAGAGTTTGACGAGGACGCATTCACTGAAGCCTTAATTAAGTATGCAAACCGAGATCGACGATTTGGCGGGGCAGTGGATAAGGTGCCGACCTCGAAGCTGCAGACCGAGCAACAACAAAAAACTACTAAGCCGGTAGCCAAAGAGCCCGGCAAATCTGAGGATGAGGTCGCCGCTTAAAATGTTGAAACAGAGAATTATCACCGCCGTCATTTTGGTCGTATTTTTGTTGTTGGCGTTGCTTAACGTTAACCCCTTATATTGGCGTGCATTCATTACCGCAGCTGTGGTCATTGCCTTTTGGGAATGGTTGCGCTTTTGCGAAATCGATAATGTAGCGATTCAAATTGCATCGTATTTGGCCTTTGGCGCCTGCTTTTATGCCTTGCAGGCTGGCATGCTGCCAATGTCTATCGCTATTGTCGGTGCTTGCCTATTATGGGTCGCTTTACTGCTGTTCATTGTGAGTGATGCCTTAGAGATTTTTCATCAGAAAATTCTCAAGCTGGTCATTGGTATTGTGATTTTGACGGTAGCTGGTTGGCTCATAATTGAGTTCAAATCCATTGCCAATGGGCCTTGGTGGATAATCTGCTTTTTTGTTTCGGTGTTTGCCGCCGATGTGGGTGCGTATTTTGTGGGTCGCCGCTTTGGTAAAACTAAGCTGGCGCCCAAGGTTAGTCCTGGCAAGACGGTAGAAGGTCTGCTTGGTGGCTTGGCGCTAGTGTCGATCATCTTTACACCTATACTCTTCTCCTTGTTTGCAGCTAGCGATGCTGCTTTAATTTTGCTCGTAGTTTTGCTAACAGCATTGGTTTCAGTAGGCGGGGATCTATTCGAAAGCAAGCTCAAGCGCTTTGTAGGCCTTAAAGACAGCAGCCAAATATTGCCCGGGCACGGCGGTGTTCTGGATCGAATAGACAGTCTGTTGTCAGGCGCGCCAGTGTTCTCCCTAGGGCTGTTAATGCTCGGCTACCTAGGCTAGATTCGTGATGCAAGGTATTAGCATACTCGGCTCGACTGGCTCGGTGGGCCAAAGCACTTTAGATGTGTTGGCTTTGCACCCCGAGAGGTTTGCCGTTGTAGCAATCACAGCCAATACCAACGTGAGCAAAATGATCGAGCAGTGTCAGCAGTATCGACCGCAAACAGTGGTGATGTCTCAAGCTGTTGCTGCGCGCGAAGTAGAGCAGCGCTTGGATTCTTTGGGCTTATCTGAAATCGAAGTTTTGTCGGGTGCGCAAAGCGTCTGTGACATTGCCACAGATGGACAGTCGCAGCTGGTAATGTCAGCAATTGTAGGCGCAGCAGGTTTACTTCCAACCCTAGCGGCAGTCAAAGCGGGCAAGAAGGTATTGATTGCCAACAAAGAACCGTTGGTCATGACTGGCGATCTATTTATGCGTGAAGCGCACTCTAGTGGTGCTGTTATTTTGCCAATAGACAGTGAACACAACGCCATTTTTCAGTGTTTGCCACACGATCAAAGCAAGCAAGGTGTCAAGAGAATTCATCTTACTGCTTCGGGAGGACCGTTTCGGGGTCGCTCATGGTCGGAGCTAGAATCTATAACGCCTGCAGAGGCCTGCGCGCATCCGAATTGGTCAATGGGCCGAAAGATATCGGTCGATTCAGCCACCATGATGAACAAAGGTTTGGAGCTTATCGAGGCGGCTGCGCTATTTTCTTTGCCCTCCGATCAGGTGGAGATTGTTGTGCACCCACAAAGTATTATTCATTCTATGGTTGAATACCTAGATGGCTCTTTTCTTGCACAGCTAGGATCGCCTGATATGAAAATTCCAATCACGCATGCTTTAAGCTGGCCGGAACGAATTCTTTCAGGCGCCAAAACGCTGGATATTACAGAAATTGCTCAATTGGATTTTCATAAACCAGACATGCCCAATCTGCCCTGCTTGCGCTTAGCAAGATATGCGGCTGAGCAAGGCGGCTCAGCGCCTGCAGTGTTAAACGCGGCCAACGAAATTGCGGTGCAAGCCTTTTTAGAGCAAAAAATTCGTTTCACTCAAATACCCGATATTATTGATGCCGTGCTCAGTGATTTCGACGTCACTGATTTCGACACAATTGAAAGCGTATTAACGATTGATAATGAAGCCAGAGAGCTTGCCAAAGCGGCGCTAGACTCCAGATTGGTTACTTAGATGCATTTTTGTCTTATATGCCGTGTCTTACGGTCAGTGTCTTACGGTCAGTGTCTTACAGACCGTATCTAAAGGGTAGATAATGAGTTTTTTATACAGCGTTATTGGATTTATATTAGCAATTGGCGTATTGGTAGCGGTGCATGAGTTTGGCCATTTTTGGGTCGCACGCAAGCTAGGCGTCAAGGTGTTAACTTTCTCAATTGGTTTTGGTAAACCTTTGTGGAAGAAAGTCGCAGGCCCGGATCAAACTGAATACGTGTTGGCCGCTATTCCGCTGGGTGGCTATGTGAAGATGCTGGGTGAGGGTGCTTATGACTACCCTATACCAGAGCATGAATTGCACAGGTCTTTCGATAGACAGCCTATTTGGAAGCGCAGTCTTATTGTCTTAGCCGGCCCTGGCATAAACTTTTTGTTTGCGATTCTCCTTTTCATGCTACTAGGCATGAATACTGAAAAGAACCTTGTTCCAGAATTTGGTGACTTGCCAGAGCTATCCAGTTTATACCAAGCTGGAGTGGTTAGTGGCGACACATTGGTAGCTGTAGATGGCAAGCCGACGCGACATTTGTTTGAGCATGATCTGTATATTTTCAACCAAGTTTTGAAACGTCAAAGTGTTGAATTAGAAGTTAGTGGTGCCAATGGCGTGCGAAAGGTAATGGTGCGAACTGATCAAATACCCATCTACAACATCAATCCGGGCAGTCTAATGCGGCAATTGGGTTTTGTACCCATCGCGCCTCCGACCACTACTGCAATCAGCGGTGTTAGCCTCGGCAGCCCAGCTGAACAGGCAGGCTTGCAAGCAGGTGACCGATTTATTTCTATCGATAATGTCAGAATTAGTTCTTGGCGCGAATTAAGCGAAATTGTTGTTCCTGCGGCTGGAAAATCTCTGCCAATTGTTATTCAGCGCAGTGGTGTTGAGCTGAATTTCAATATCACCCCTGAATCACGCGAAGTTAATGGTCAGCAGACAGGTCTGCTCGGCGTTGCCAGAGCATTTACTCCTTACCCAGATAATCAAATCATCGAATTTTCCCGTAATCCGTTTCAGGCCCTGCAGTATGGCACTGAAAAAACTTGGCTAATGTCATCCTTAACCTTGCGCATGCTTTGGAAAATGGTCACGTTGCAGGTCTCGCACAAAAATGTGAATGGTCCGATTACCATCGCTGATGTGGCTGGTCAGGCGATTCAGATCGGCTGGGAAACTTATGTCTATGTGTTGGCTGTGATTAGTATAAGTTTGGGTGTAATGAACCTGCTACCGATTCCAATGTTAGACGGTGGCCATCTACTTATGTATGTTGTCGAAGCCGCAGCGGGAAAAAATATCTCAGAAAAGGTGTTTGCCATTGGACAGCGAGTAGGTGTTTTGCTGCTGGTTTGCTTGATGAGTCTCGCTTTTTATAATGATATTTTTAGATTATTGAATTAGAATCGTCGTTTGTTAAAGATTAGAGTGAATAGCTAGTAACTTAGTCATCCGCCAGAATCTGAAACCAACTATAAGAACAACTATAAAAACAACAAGAATAAGACACCATAAGCCTGCTCCGTCACATAGAATTTCTGCTGAATCACCTGTGGAGTCATACCTGCTCAATTTTAAAGCTTTAAAAAATATTTTTTTGAAGTCAATAAGACTATTAGTTTGTGAAGATTAAAAGACCATTTAATGGAAATTAAATGATCGAAAGAGGATTAAATGATTAGAAAAATTTGTATATCGTCGCTTCTTTTTTGCGTTGCCAGCATTGCTGTCGCGCAAGAATCATTTTTAGTTTCCGATATTCGTGTCACCGGCCTCCAACGTATTTCGGCTGGTGCCATCTTCAATACCATGCCGATTAAAGTGGGCGACATCTTTGATTCGTCAGAGTCTTCTGACTTGCTTCGCGAATTGTACAAAACGGGCTTTTTCAAAAACATTGAAGTGACTACCGAAGGCACTGCTTTGGTCATTGATGTTGTTGAATATCCGTCTATCGCTCGAATCGAATTTGCTGGTAATAAGCTGATCAAGGAAGAGTCACTGCGTGAAGCACTTTCAGGTAATGATTTTATTGAAGGGCGTGTATACAAGCCAAATATCCTTGACCAAGTCAAACAAGAGCTAAAGCGCCAGTACTTAAATCAGGGTAAATATAATGCTCAGGTTGGTACAGAAGTGATCGATTTGCCGCGTAATAGGGTCAAGGTAAAACTACATGTGAAGGAAGGGCCCACTGCCAAGATCAAGAAGATCAATATAGTTGGCAATAGCTACTTCTCCGACAAAATGTTACTCGAGGAGTTCGAATCAAGCGACAATGTAGCGTTTTGGAAATTTTGGGGCTCAGAGGATCAGTATTCTAAAGACAAGGTTTCTGGTGATTTAGAGACTTTGAGAAGTTTTTATCAAAACCAAGGCTTTTTAGATTTCGATATTACTTCTAATCAAGTAAGCATCTCTCCGCAAAAAGATGGCATCTTCTTGACTGTAAATATTACTGAGGGCGAGCGTTATACCGTTTCTCAATTTGTTTTGAACGGCCGTTTGGTGGTTCCAGAGGAAGAGTTATTACCTTATGTGTATATTAAGCCTGGTCGTACTTATTCTCGCAGAGATGTCGACAACACCATCGAAATAATCGGCGATCGTTTGGCGGAAGAGGGTTACTCCTATGCCGAAGTTGTGCCGGTCCCAGATGTGGACAAAGAGGCTAAAACGGTTGGTTTTTCAATTAATATCAAGCCGGGTAGACGCGTATACGTGCGACGCATTGATGTGATTGGCAACAAACTCACCAATGACGAGGTGATTCGTCGAGAATTACGCCAAACTGAAGGCGCCGCTTTTTCGCCCAGGCGGGTAAACCGCTCTAAGGTGCGCTTGCAGCGGCTGAGTTTTTTTGACGAAGTTGAAATTGAAACTACCGACGTTGCTGGTCGTGAAGATCAAGTTGACCTGCAAGTGATAGTTAAAGAACGGCCCACCGGCAGCTTTCTGTTTGGCTTGGGCTATTCTGGTGATGACGGTGCGTTGGTTCAAGCCAGTGTGTCACAGGCAAACCTGTTTGGAACAGGTAACCAATTAAATTTCTCGGTGCAGCGATCTGCTATTGTTGAATCAGTCAGCTTGCAATACACAAACCCCTATTCAACCAAAAGTGGCATCAGCCGGACGATTGGATTGAGTGGTCGAAGCATAGACTCGACCCGAGCTAATACTTCCGAGTACATCACCCAGACACTGGGATTAAATTTGAGTTACTTGTTTCCAATCAATGAAAGTAACTCATTCTCGCTGGGTGCTGGCGTTGAAAGAATTGATCTTGAAACGACACCGTTCTCAGTGCCTGAAGTTGCAGATTTCATTAACGCTAATCCAGAGAATAATTTGCTCTCGCTGACAACCGCATTCGCACACGATACGAGAGACAGTTTAATTTACCCAACACAGGGCAAGAACTTCCGTTTGTCACTTGAGACTACTGCGCCAGGAAGTGACCTTGAGTATTACCGCGTAAATATGGATTCCAGTATTTATTTCCCAATCACTCGCAGAGCCGCATTTAAACTTGGTTTAGGGATTGGCTATGGTGCAGGCTACGGTGATACCGAAGAGCTACCATTCTTTAAGAATTATTTCGCGGGCGGATCATCATCCGTGCGTGGTTTCGAAGCGCGGTCATTGGGTCCTCGGGATTCCAGTAATTTCCCTGATCCATTTGGTGGCAGTGAGCGTGTTCTATTTAACGCGGCCTTACTATTGCCGATCGGCGACGGTGCTTTGGACAAACGTCTGCAATTGTTTGTAGATGGCGGGCAAGTGTTTTCAAGCGAAGGGGAGGACTCATTTGATTCCAGCAAGATTCGCTATTCAGCGGGTGTTGGGTTTAACTGGATTTCTCCAGTCGGTCCCTTGTCGATCAGTTATGCCATTCCTCTTAACGAGGAAGAAGGCGATGAAGTCGAGAAGTTTCAATTTAGTGTAGGTCGATTGCTACAGTAAAATGCGAAAGCGCAAAGCTGATTTATCGAACTGTATTAAGCCAATAATTATTTATTTTATAAGGTGTTACCCATGTTAAAGCGTAGTTTATTTCTTTTAGTTGCTGTTGCGGCTGTATTTCAAATGACTGTGGCCTCTGCAGAATTGAAGGTTGGAGTTTACGATAATCGTAAAATTCTTGAAGCACTGCCTTCGGTTCAAAAAGAGTTCCTAAAACTAAATGCTGAGTTTGAGCCAAAACAGAAAGAAATTTCTGATTTGCAGTCCACACTTTTAAAGCTAAAAGAAGATATAGAGAAGAATGCACCGATTCTTGGTACTTCAGAATTGCAGTCAAAGCAATTGGAATATCAAAGCAAGCGGCGTGAATTGCAGCTACTTGCTGAAGACACAGAGCGAGTGTTCAGTGTGCGTCGCAACGAAGTCGCCCGCACCATTCAAAGCACAGTGGATGCTGAAGTGCTAAAAGTAGCGCAAGAGCAAAGTTATGATCTAATTCTTCGTAGCGGTGTTTTATATGCCAGCCCAAAGGTTGATATAACTAATCAAATCTTGAAACGTTTGTCTGAAAAATAGAGCCTATGGGGTAGACTAAGAGCATTCGTTGACTCTTAGTCTACTCATTCGTTAGTTTAACTAGGTACAGACCGTGGCATTATTAGATATACATCAAGTCAAAAACTACCTTCCGCATCGCTATCCCTTTTTACTCATTGATAGAGTACTAGAGGCAGAGCCAGAGCAGAGACTTGTCGCGATGAAAAATGTCACAATTAACGAAGAGTTTTTTGTCGGTCATTTCCCATCAAGACCAGTTATGCCAGGTGTGTTAGTCATTGAAGCTCTTGCTCAAGCAGCAGCGATCATGGCGGCCTATGGCCGCGATGATATCGATACTGCGAATCGAGTCTATTATTTTACCGGTATCGACAAAGCTCGATTTAAGCGCCCAGTTGAACCGGGTGACCAACTTATTCTCGAGGTCGAGTTGCTTCGCCGCATTAAAAATATGTGGAAGTGTCAAGGCGTGGCCAAAGTGGATGGCGCAGTGGTGGCAAAGGCTGAGTTGATGTTTACCTTTAAAGATCTATAGTCCGGCCTGATGACTACTCAGATCCATTCTACCGCGATTGTTGAAGCTGGCGCTGAGCTCGGTAGCAATGTCTCTATAGGCCCGTACTCAATTATTGGCGCCGATGTCAAGATAGGCGATGACTGTCGAATAGAGTCGCATGTGGTCATAAATGGGCAAACAACTATTGGCCAGAATAATCAATTTTTCCCCTTTGCCGCCATAGGTGCAGCTCCGCAGTCGATCGCCTATAAAGGCGAACCGACCGAAGTACGAATTGGTGACAATAATATTTTTCGTGAAAACGTAACGGTGAATCGTGGCACCGCAGAGCATGACGGAATCACCAGTATCGCAAATGATAATTTCATTATGGCTTACTGCCATATCGCACACGATTGTCATTTAGGTTCAAATATTGTATTCGCAAACTGCGCTAGCCTAGCTGGGCATTGCGACGTGGGCGATTACGTAGTGTTAGCTGGTTATACATTAATACACCAATTTTGCCGGGTAGGAGAACACTGTTTTACCGGAGTGAATTCAGTGTGCATTCAAGATGTGCCTCCATTCACGCTAGTAGCTGGCAATCGCGCAATCACGCACGGTATTAATGTTCGTGGCCTAAGGCGTAGAGGGTTTACCAGTGATGACATCACTGAGCTCAAACGCGCATATAAGGTTATCTACCGTTCTGGGCTTACTATGTCCAAAGCGATTGAGGAAATAGAATCCAAGGATTGGCAGAGTGATCACATTAAAGTTCTAACCGGCTTTATCCAAGAATCCAAACGCGGCGTAATTCGCTAGCGTTGCTAGTAGCCTAATTTCATTAAGATGAAAGTTGGTATTGTTGCGGGCGAAAAATCCGGTGACTACCTGGGCGCTGAGCTAATTAAAGCAATACGCGCCCGCCACTCCAATGCTGAGTTTATTGGCCTATGTGGCCCCTTAATGCAGGAGCAGGGCGGGGTGTCGCTTGCGCAGATGGAGACCATCAGCATTATGGGTTTAGAAGGTCTGTTGGGTAGCGTGCGTGAAATTCTAGGTATACGCAAAAAGATTCGAAAATACATGTTGGATTGGCAGCCAGATGTATTTATAGGTATTGATGTGCCGGATTTTAATTTGGCCTTAGAAATCAAACTAAAGAATGCCGGCATACCAACAGTCCATTACGTTAGCCCGACTGTTTGGGCGTGGCGTGGTGGCCGCATAAATAAAATAAAGCGTGCAATTAATTTGATGCTTACCTTGTTTCCCTTTGAGGAGGCTTTTTATCAACAACACGACACTCCGGTTAAATACGTTGGGCATCCACTGGCTAAGCCAGTGTTGCAATGGCAGGTGCAGGAGTCTTTTAGGCAAGAGAATGTTGTAAGCGACAAGCGAGTTATTGCTATATTGCCCGGCAGTCGCATGAGCGAAGCGAGCCGCTTAGCGCCCATTATGCTTGAGGCCGTAACACAGCTTTCAGTTCGCTATCCTGACCTACAGTTTTTGTTGCCTGCTGCAAACGACAAGATTCGTGACTACCTAAAGACTGAGCTGCAGGTTGAGACAATGCCAGTGCGGGTGGTCGACGGTCATTCTCGTGACGTGCTAGCTCTGAGCGATGTTGCAATTCTTGCCTCTGGTACTGCTGCTCTTGAGGCGGCGTTGTTTGCCAAACCGATGGTGGTGATGTACAAGGTAAGCAAATTGACCGAAATGATCGCTTCGAGAACGATGGTCGTTGAGCACTATTCAATGCCCAATCATTTAACCTCGCCACCTGCGGTCAAAGAACTCACGCAAGAGCAAGCCACGGTGGAAAATCTATTAGCAGAAGTGGGTCGTCTACTAGATGACAAAGAATATTATCAAACCATGCAAACGGCTCTAGCCAAAGTAGCGCCAGCCCTAAATGAAAATTCAGGTGAGTTGGCGTGTATTGCAATAGAGGAGCTCATCGCAAAATGAGCGGACTATTGGTGGCAGGAGTAGACGAAGTCGGGCGCGGACCTTTGGCCGGGCCGGTCATTACCGCTGCGGTAATTTTGCCTGCAGAATTCAACCTTCCAGGCCTAAATGACTCGAAAAAAATCACCGCCAAACGCCGAGAGGTTTTGTCGATTGCCATCAAAGAGCAAGCCTTAGCATGGGCATTTGGTGAGGCAAACCTTGCAGAGATCGATGATCTCAATATTCTGCACGCTACAATGTTAGCAATGCAAAGAGCGGTGGCCGGTCTTTGTTTGCGTCCCGATAAGGTAATGGTTGATGGAAACCGCTGCCCTGATTTTGGAATTCCAGCACAGGCGTTAGTCGGCGGAGATGGTTTACACAGTGCGATTTCAGCCGCTTCAATTATTGCCAAGGTTGAACGAGATTGTTTGATGAAGCGATATGCGAAGCAATACCCAAATTATGGTTTTGAGCGCAATAGCGGATACCCCACCCAACAACATAGAGAGGCTCTAATCAAGTATGGTGTCACGCCGATACATCGCAGGAGTTTTGCGCCGGTTAAGGCACTTTTGTAGTGCGCTTCGCGCGCCTTAGCAGAAAAATAGTTAGCAAAGATTTAAACAAAAATAATTGATCGGTTTATAATTTGCCGATGCCCCAATCCTTCGTTCATCTCCATCTTCACTCTGAGTACTCGCTTGTAAACGGGATGATTCGGCTGCCTGCGCTGATAGAGCAAACACTGCAGAATCAAATGCCCGCTGTCGCGATCACCGACATGGGTAATCTGTATGGTGCGGTTAAGTTTTTTAACAAGTGCATGGCGCAGGGCATCAAGCCAATTATTGGTGCTGAAATCTACATTGAGAACCCCGACAAGGTGTCGCAGCCCTATATCTTGGTGTTGTTGGTACAAGATGATAAGGGTTATGTAAATCTTTCTGAGTTGCTTTCAAGAGGGTTCAGAGAAGGTCAAGCGCATGGCAAGCCGGTCATCGAAAAATCTTGGTTGCAAGGTAAGACCGACGGCTTGATTTGTCTTTCTGGCGGTTTGCGGGGCGAATTAGGCGCTGCAATTATGGCCAATCGGGCGCAGCTCAGCGGGCAGCTTGTGGCCGAATATCAGGCACTTTTTCCTAAGCGATTTTATTTGGAAATTCACAGGGTTGGGCATGCTCACGAAGAAGAGTATATTGCTGGTGCAGCGCGCCTAGCGGCACAGTTTTCGGTACCGCTGGTGGCCACCAACGATGCCCACTTTATGCAATCAAAGGATTTTGACGCGCATGAAGTTAGGGTCTGCGTTAGCGAAGGCAGGGTACTCAATGATACTCGCCGCGCTAAGCATCATACCGATCAGCAATACTATAAAAACACGGCGCAGATGTGTGAGTTGTTCGAGGACATTCCGAGCGCAGTGCAAAACACGGTGTTAATCGCGCAACGATGCAATTTTATGATGCGCATGGGTGAATATTTCTTGCCTGACTTTCCTGTGCCCGAAGGTGAGTCTATTGAGTCGCACCTTCGCAATGAATCTTTTGCTGGCTTAGGGCCGTTATTAGCTCGGCGCTACCCTGACGGAGCGACCGATGAAATACGTCAGGAATACGTTGACCGTATGGAGTTTGAGCTCGGTATTATTTTGGAAATGGGCTTTCCCGGTTACTTTCTGATCGTTGCAGACTTCATCCAGTGGGCTAAAGACAATGGTGTGCCTGTGGGGCCCGGTCGTGGTTCTGGAGCAGGTTCTCTGGTGGCTTACGCGCTTAAAATCACCGACCTTGACCCGATAGAGCATATCTTGCTGTTTGAGCGGTTTTTAAATCCTGAACGAGTGTCTATGCCCGACTTTGATGTGGATTTTTGCATTGAAGGCCGAGAGCGAGTGATCGAATATGTGGCGCAGAAATATGGTCGCAATAGGGTATCGCAAATAATTACCTATGGCACCATGGCGGCTAAAGGGGTGATTCGTGACGTGGGCCGAGTTATGGGCATGTCTTATGGGCACGTGGATGGGATCGCAAAGCTAATTCCATTTGATTTGGGTATCACCTTGACTAAGGCACTTGAGCAGGAAGATGAGCTGCGAGAGCGCTATGAAAATGAGGACGAGATAGGCGAGCTAATAGACATGGCTCTCAAGCTCGAAGGTTTGGCCCGTAACGTTGGTAAGCATGCCGGTGGCGTGGTAATCGCTCCGACTGATTTAACCGATTTTACTCCCCTCTACTGCGAGCACGGCAGTGAGCAGATAGTGTCTCAATATGACAAAGATGATTTAGAGACAATTGGCCTGGTTAAGTTTGATTTCTTGGGTCTAAAGACGTTAACAATTATCGATTGGGCAGTTAAGGCAATTAACGTTCAGCGAGCCCTGCTTGGCCAAGAGTCTCTCGATATAACCAAGTTGCCGTTGGATGATTCGGCAACCTATGAAATCCTAAAGCGCGGCCAAACAACCGCTGTTTTTCAGTTGGAATCGTCAGGTATGAAGGAGCTTATTAAGAATCTGCTGCCTGATAAGTTTGACGACATTGTGGCTTTAGTGGCCTTATATCGCCCTGGTCCTTTGGGCGCCAATATGGAAAAAACGTATTGCGATGTGAAGCACGGCCGCAAGCAAGTACAATACTCGCACGAAATGTTAGTGCCCATACTCGAGCCTACCTACGGCGGCGTGTTGTATCAAGAGCAGGTGATGGAAATCGCGCGAGTGATGGCTGGATACTCACTTGGTAGCGCGGATATTCTGCGCCGAGCTATGGGTAAGAAAAAAGCCGAAGAAATGGCCAAGCAGCGAGAGATATTTGAAGCTGGCGCGGCAGAGCGCGGTGTAGCCGCGAATATCGCGCGTGATGTTTTTGATTTGATGGAATACTTTGCAGACTATGGTTTCAATAAGAGCCATTCAGCGGCCTATGCGCTGATTGCCTATCAGACTGCGTGGTTGAAGACCCATTACCCTTCACAGTTTATGGCGGCTTGTATGTCGGCCGATATGGAAAACACCGACAAGGTTGTGATTCTATTAAATGAAGCGAATGAAATGGGTTTAAAAGTCCAGCACCCAGATATTAATCTATGCCAATACGATTTTCGTGCCACCGATGCTGAGCATATTGTTTATGGCCTGGGCGCTATTAAGGGCATAGGTAGGCCAGTGATTGAAAGCATCATCGAGGCTCGTGAACGCGGTGGCGCGTTCAAAGACCTCTATGACCTTTGCGCCAGAGTAGATGTTAAGAGAGTAAATCGTCGAGCTCTCGAGGCTCTCATTCGGTCTGGTTCTCTTGATGAGTTAGGCGTGCATCGTGCAAGTTTAGTTGCTAGTGTAGATCTTGCACTTGATGCGGCCAATCAACAACATCGCAATGCCGCGGCGGGCCAAAATGATATGTTTGGTATCTCTGCTCCCAGTGAATCAGTGCAGACTTATCAAAATGTAGCGGAATGGAAAAAGGAAGACCTGCTGGCTGCTGAGAAGGACACTCTGGGCCTTTATCTAAGTGGTCATCCTATTGATGTTTATATTGATGAGTTGAATCAGTTTACCTCCTGCCGGCTAGTCGATTTGGATGTGGGCCAGGGCAAAGGTAAAAAATCAGTCACCTTGGCAGGCTTAGTGGTTGGGGTGCGCATCATGAACCTAAAGTCTGGTTCGCGCATGGCGTTTTTGCAGCTTGATGATAAAACTGCCCGAGTCGAGGTGGGTGTGTTCGGAGAACTGTACGATCAGCGCCGTGATGTAATCCTCAAGGACAAGGTATTAGTGGTAAAAGGTAAGGCCAGTCACGATCACTTTTCTGGCGGAATTCGATTGTCAGCCGATGAGCTTTTTGATATCGAACAAGCTCGCGGTCAGCTAGCCCGTCATATGCAGATTCAATTACACGGTGAGCAAATAGACAGCCAGATCGTCAGTAATTTGAAATCAATTTTGCAGCCCAACGAACAGGGAATGTGCGGAGTCGGTTTTGAATATCGCACGGCTACCGGAGTTTGCCAATTAGAAGTGGCGAACGATTGGAGAGTGGTGCCAAACAAATTTATGCTGGAGCAATTAGAGTCAATTGTGGGGCAACCCAACATCAAGTTGATTTACTAAATTGCTTGGAGAATTGAGTCTTAAGTAGCAACGTTCCAGGTAGCTCTCCAGATTATAGATTATGAAACTTATCTAAGTTATTGCTCTTCCAATGATTTCTCTAGTTATGCTATTCTGCAGCCACTCAAGAAAACATTCAGAATTCACATTAACTACATTCTCTAAGTTTACTTAGATAGGTGAAAGCTGGCGTTCAAAATTAGCCTTGCTTGATTTTTAATCTATTTTAAAAAATATAATAAATACAATAGCTTAACCAATGACAAGCATTATCAACCTTCAACTGGGTATTGTTTAAAACATGACTTACTCTGCACAAAATTTAGCAGAGCAGCTATTTGGGGAATTAGCGCTTGAAGACTCTGGACGATATTACGTCGCCTATAGCGGTGGGCTGGATTCCACCGTTCTATTGCATATGCTATCTGTGCTGCAAGCTGAATATGGTTTTTCGCTAACTGCTCTGCACGTAAATCATAATCTATATCATCGTTCTGGCCATTGGTCTGACCACTGTGCGAGAATTTGTGAGCGTCTAGGTGTCGAGTTTAAACACACATCCTTGACGCTAGAGTCGGGCAGCGAGTCTGAGGCGCGTGAAGCGCGTTATCAATGGTTTAGCAAACAGATTTTACCTGCTTCAGTGTTATTAACAGCACATCATCGTCAAGATCGGGCTGAGACATTATTGTTTAATTTGATGCGCGGGGCAGGCAGTACCGGCTTGTCGAGTTTGCGCGCCACGCGGCCGTTTTTTGGTTCGCGTTTGGTAAGGCCGCTGCTTGCTTTAAGCCAAGATGAGATTTTGCAATACGCGAACCAACATCAACTTGCTTGGGTAGAAGACCCAAGTAATAAAATTAGCGATTATTCTCGTAATCATATCCGTAACGAGATCTTACCGGTACTAACCGAGTTTAGGCATGATGCGGTACAAAGTATCGCTCGTGCTGCAGCCAACCTGGAACAAGAAAATAACTTACTAAGAGAAGTCGCGATCTGTGATTTGGTCGAGGTGCGTGAACATCCTAAACATCCATTGGATCAATCTCACGCCTTGTGTTTTGAAGACATAAATCATCTTTCGCCGGCCCGTCAGGTAAATTTGGTGAGATTTTGGTTAAGAAGCTTACACTTGCACACGCCAAGCCAGAAATTTATGCAGCGCTTGCTAACAGCCTTTGTATCGCCACCTAATAGCACAGCAGTATTACAGGAGGCTGGTAGCCAATTCCGCTTTTATCGCGGTTTTATGTACGTCATGCCTGCACAGGATGAAACGCAATCGTTTGCAACCATTGATTGGCAGAATGTCGATAAGCCCGTGGACTTGTATCAGCGCAAAATTCGAGTGGATGCGACCAGCAAGTTACGCGAATTATTGTTTAGCCACAGCCGCTCAAATTTGCGTCTTGCCGCTAAGCCTGAAGTGATCAACCCTAAAGCTTTGCAGGGGCACTCGCTTAATTTAAAGAAATGGTTGCAAGAGATAGGGGTTCCGCCATGGCGCCGACAGGCCATGCCGTTGTTGACTATTAGTAATTCGAATAGCGATGTAGTGTTAGGTCCCGTCGATCAGCAATTACAGAGCGATTGGGTATTACTGGATCATCCCATTAATTAGTTTGGCTGTGAGCCAGTTCTGCTTGCTTTTCGATTGAGCTGAGCAACGCAATTGGTGAAAAGGAATTTCATAAAAAAATGAACAACTATGGTAAAACTGATTGTTCATACTCCTGCGCTCCAGTAACATGTAGAACCTTCTGGAGTACAGCGCAAAACACATTGCATGCGTTTGCCTGATTCTCTGATAATGTTTCTTATTCAATTTGTGCCGTTCAAACCGCAACCTTTTGTTGCGCTTGTTTTTAGTGGTTGGAATCGTATCTAAAGTGCGGTTTTATCATCGCGATTTTCAAGCATTTACGGCGCTGTATGCTAACTATAGTTGCCTTAAAAAGGCAGAGACCGACGCCGTAAGATGACTAAATACGTTTTTATTACAGGCGGGGTGGTATCTTCTTTAGGGAAAGGTATTGCAGCCGCATCGCTCGCCACATTACTCGAATCAAGAGGCCTAAACGTCACCTTGATGAAGCTCGACCCTTATATCAATGTAGACCCGGGGACAATGAGCCCATTCCAGCATGGTGAGGTGTTTGTTACTGAAGATGGTGCCGAGACTGACTTGGATCTGGGTCACTACGAGCGCTTTATCCGCACAACGCTATCACAGAAGAACAATTTCACCACTGGCAGAATTTATGAGCGAGTGATCAAAAAAGAGCGTCGTGGAGACTATTTAGGCGGCACCGTTCAGGTGATTCCGCATATTACCAATGAGATGAAGCTTGCTATCGAAGATGGTGCTGGCGATGTAGACGTGGCATTGGTGGAGATCGGCGGCACCGTAGGCGATATTGAATCATTGCCATTTTTGGAAGCGATTCGACAAATGCGAATTGAGAAGGGCTTCGAAAATGTGTTGTTTATGCATCTTACATTGGTGCCCTACATTGCGGTTGCTGGTGAAATCAAAACTAAGCCAACACAACACTCAGTCAAAGAGCTGCGCAGTATTGGTATTCAGCCTGACATTCTGTTGTGCCGTGTTAATGAACCTCTGCCCGAAGATGCGAGAAGTAAAATCGCACTGTTTACCAACGTTGTCAAAGAGGCCGTAATTTCTGGCATAGACGTTGAAAATATTTACCAAATTCCGTTGCTTTATCGCGACCAAAAGGTAGATGAATTGGTGGTGAAACACCTGCGACTCGATTGCCCACCTGCAGACTTAAGTGAATGGGAACGCGTGGTGGAACGCAAAGCCAATCCTACTGGCGAAGTGAATATAGCCTTAGTGGGCAAGTACATCGGCTTGACTGAGTCCTATAAATCACTGTCGGAATCGTTGATTCATGCAGGTATTCATACCCGCACCAAAATCAATATCAATTACATAGACGCGGAACAGTTAGAAAAAGAAGGCGTGTCTGCTCTTGAAGGTAACCAAGGTATTTTGGTCGCTGGCGGATTTGGCGATCGCGGCACTGAGGGTAAAATTCAAGCAGCTAAGTATGCTCGCAAGAATAAAGTACCCTATCTCGGAATTTGCTTAGGTTTGCAAGTAGCCGTTATTGACTACGCTCGCGAAATAGCGGGAATGGAGAATGCAAACAGTAGTGAGTTCAATAAAGACACACCTTACCCGGTTATTGCTTTGATCACTGAGTGGACTGACGAAGAAGGTAAGGTGCAACAGCGCGATGAAAATTCTGACTTAGGCGGCACTATGCGCCTAGGCGGTCAAACATGTCACCTAGCTGAAGGCTCGAAGGCGCGTGAAGTGTATGGGGAAGACAAAATTGTCGAGCGACATCGTCACCGGTATGAATTCAATAATACCTTACGCGAACAGCTGGTTGATGCTGGCTTAATCATAGGTGGAGTTTCAGACGATGATCTGGTGGAAATGATTGAATTGGCTGACCACCCTTGGTTCGTCGGTGTACAATTCCACCCTGAATTTACATCTAGCCCGCGCGACGGGCACCCTTTGTTTACCGCCTATATTAAGGCTGCTCGCGCACTTACCGAATCAGGTTCGTGATTTAGCCAGTTTGCCAAGGCCTAAAATTAAGATTAAGAAGTTAACAGGAAGTCGAAATGAAAATTGCTGATTTTGAAGTGGGCTTAGATAAGCCATTTTTTCTCATCGCTGGGCCTTGCGTGATTGAGTCACGCGAGTTTGCCTTGGAAACAGCAAAGATGATTTGCGATATTACTGCTGAGCTGGGCATTAACGCTCTGTATAAATCCTCTTTTGATAAGGCCAATAGAACCTCAGGAACTTCGTTCCGCGGGCCGGGTATTCAAGAGGGTCTGGAGATACTTCAAGAAGTACGTGAAACCGTTGGCATACCCGTTTTAACCGACGTGCACACCCCAGAACAAGTAGCATTGGCCGCCAAGTACGTCGACATGATTCAAACACCGGCCTTTTTGTGCCGACAAACCGATTTGATCGAAGCTGTAGGTGCTTGCGGCATTCCAGCTAATATCAAGAAGGGGCAATTTTTGTCGCCACCCGAAATGGTCAATGTGACTAAAAAGGCTGAGGCTGCTGGTGGCAAAGGCAGGATCACAGTCTGTGAACGCGGCGCCTCATTTGGCTACAACAATTTAGTCGTAGACATGCGCGGCTTAGCTGTTATGCGTGAAACTGGCTGCCCGGTAGTGTTCGATGCCACTCATTCAGTTCAATTGCCAGGCGGGCAGGGTGATCGTTCCGGTGGTCAGCGAGAATTTGTTCCAGTATTAGCGCGCGCTGCTGTTGCCGCAGGTGTTTCAGGTTTATTCATGGAAACCCATCCTGACCCAGCCAACGCTAAAAGTGACGGCCCCAATGCTTGGCCAATGCAAAAATTAAAAGCTTTACTTGCAACCCTTCAACAACTTGACCAGTCCACGAAAGCTGGTGGTTTTATCGAGAACGACCTCTAATCAGTCTCGTTAAGCCTTTTCAAAAACTCTTCTACTATTGAAAAACTAAAGGGCTAGAACAATGTCTATCATTCAATCAATTTCCGCCCGCGAGATACTAGACTCTCGTGGCAATCCCACCGTCGAAGCCGACGTAACCCTTACTGATGGTTCGTTTGGGCGAGCAGTAGCCCCATCTGGCGCATCCACCGGTTCTCTAGAAGCGCTCGAATTGCGAGATGGCGACAATAATCGTTATCTCGGAAAAGGTGTGTTGCAGGCGGTTGAAAATGCCAACACAACGTTGGCCCAAGCGCTTATAGGCAAAGACGCAACCGATCAACGTGCGATCGATCAACTTATGATCGATTTGGATGGCACTCACAATAAATCAAAACTGGGCGCCAATTCGATTTTGGCAGTGTCTTTAGCGGTATCAAAAGCGGCCGCTCAAAGTAAAGGTGTGCCCTTATACGTTCACTATGCACAATTATTTGGCAATGATTCATATTCAATGCCAGTGCCGCAAATGAATATTATAAATGGCGGTGAACACGCTGATAATTCAATCGATTTTCAGGAATTCATGATTTTGCCAACAGGCTTGCCTTCTTTTAAAGAAGCCTTGCGCGCGGGTGCGGAGATATTTCACTCATTGAAAAAAGTGCTTCATGATCAAGGTCTTAATACTGCAGTAGGCGACGAGGGAGGTTTTGCTCCAAATCTTGAGTCGAATGAAGCCGCGGTTAAAATTATCATGCAAGCGATTGCTGAGGCAGGCTATACCGCTGGCAAAGATATTATGATTGGCCTGGATGTGGCGAGCACGGAATTCTATTCTGATGGTCAATACACGTTGAGCGCCGAAGGTAAATCCCTCAACTCAGCCGAATTTGCCGAGTATCTGGAAGCTTGGGTAAGAAAATATCCAATCATCACAATAGAAGATGGTATGGCGGAAGACGATTGGGATGGCTGGGCAGATCTCACCAATAAAGTGGGCTCTGACATTCAATTAACCGGCGACGATTTGTTTGTCACTAACACCGAAATTTTGCAAAAGGGCATTGATCTGGGAGTAGCAAACTCAATCTTGATTAAGTTCAACCAAATTGGCTCGCTCACTGAAACCATGGATGCCATTCAAATGGCGCATGACGCAGGCTACAAAGCAACGATTTCGCACCGATCCGGCGAAACTGAAGACACTACGATTGCAGATTTGGCGGTAGCAACGGCCGCTGGTCAGATTAAGACTGGCTCCTTGTGTCGTTCAGATCGAGTCGCCAAGTATAATCAGCTGTTACGAATTGAAGAAGAGCTCGGCGATTTGGCTGTGTACCCTGGAATTCAATCGTTCGCCTAGGTTTAAGCAGCAGCGCTAATCGCTAGATAAGGCTCCGAAAGGAGCCTTTTTTCACTATTTTCTGCTGCTCAAAATCTGTTCCGATTACATCGCATTCGACAGCTGTTTACTGTACCCTGCGCTGCATCTAACCCCATGAGTTGTAAAATGAAATTTACCGACCTCGGCCTATCGCAGCCGATTCTTGACGCGATCGAATTGCAGGGCTATTCGGAGCCATCTCCAATTCAGCAAAAAGCCATACCTGAAGTACTTCTAGGTAAAGATGTGATGGCCGCTGCACAGACAGGCACTGGTAAGACCGCGGGTTTCACATTGCCGATTCTGCATCGATTGAGCAACACTTCAAAACCGCAATCCGCAGGCAATCAAGCTCGATGTTTGATTATCACGCCGACTCGCGAATTAGCTGCGCAGATCCACGCCAGCGTTGAGACTTATGGGCAAAACCTTAAGATTAAATCGGCTGTGGTATTTGGTGGTGTGAAAATCAACCCGCAAATGCAACGCTTGCGCGGAGGGGTTGATGTGTTGATAGCAACGCCTGGCCGGCTGTTAGATTTACATAATCAAAATGCTATTGCGTTCGATAAATTAGAAGTGCTGGTGCTAGACGAAGCCGACAGAATGTTGGATATGGGTTTTATTCACGACATTCGCCGCATCCTTAAGCTATTACCTAAAAAGCGTCAGACGTTGTTGTTTTCGGCGACCTTTTCTGAGGAGATCCGCTCGTTAGCACGCACGATTGTTCACCAGCCAGTAGAAGTATCGGTTAGTCCGGCCAATAGTACAGTTGATACCGTAAAACAAAGAATGATAGCGGTAGAAAAGGCAGATAAAGCCAGTGTGCTTACCCGCTTAATCAAAGAAAATGATTGGTTTAAGGTATTGGTTTTTTCACGCACTAAACATGGTGCAAATAAGCTCGCGGTTAAGTTAGAAAAGCAGGGCATAGAAGCGTCTGCGATCCATGGTAATAAAAGTCAGGCAGCTCGTACTAGAGCGCTTGCGGATTTCAAGGCCGACAAGGTGAGGGTGCTAGTAGCGACTGATATTGCTGCTCGTGGCATCGATATCGACCAGCTTCCCCACGTGGTAAATTTTGATCTGCCACAGGTCGCTGAAGACTATGTACATCGAATTGGTCGAACCGGTCGCGCCGGTGCAACCGGTGAAGCGGTTTCTTTAGTAGCACATGATGAATACAAACAGTTGCAAGACATTGAGCGGCTGATTAAGAAAACCATCCCGCGCGAAGAACTTGATGGCTACGAGCCGAAGAATTCTCTACCTGCATCCAAGGGCGATTTTAGTGACCGTAAGCCTAGTAAGCCTAAAAAGAGCAGACCATCTAATAATAGATCAGGCCAAAGAAGTAGTTCAGGTGGCCGTAACGAGGATGCAGGCCGAGGTGGAAATCAAGAACAGCGTAAGCCACAATCTGCAGACGGGGCGAAAAAGAAGCCAAGTTATAACAAGCGCCGTCGTCCGGCGAATAAAGGCTCGAAACCAAGTTCGGGCGCTGTAGGCTAAGATTAGTCTGGCTTAAACCAAAATTCAATTTCGTCAGTTTCAAGCTCAAATCTAGCTGCATGTTCAACGCCGGCCGCCACGTGATACCACTGGCCGGCGCCTATTCTTGATTCAACTCCGCCCAGTGTAAGGATCAGCTCTCCACGCGTTATGACGCCATGATTGTCGGTGTCATGCTTATGCGCTGCAATCTTTGTTCCAGCCGGGTAAGAGGCAAACAACACATCAGCCCCTTGGGCG
This sequence comes from Cryomorphaceae bacterium, assembly GCA_047623225.1. GTDB lineage: Bacteria > Pseudomonadota > Gammaproteobacteria > Arenicellales > Arenicellaceae > Arenicella. Next base: position 18,748 of record JBLHME010000012.1, on the reverse strand, counting down.
ACTAGCCTATAGGCGTCAAATTGGCCATCAAATAAGGGCAACGATCTGATTTTGTCGGGATATTCGCCAGCCATACTCTGCTCCTAAAATTAAACTCGGTAGCTACTTTCAATATGTTCGCGAGTAATCACACCGTAGATACGCGATTTAGATTCTCCATGAGCGCCGGTAATATATAACACCTCGCAGCGCTCGGTTTGCATCTTCTCGTGCGCTTCTTGCAAGGTCGCAACAATAGTTACTGAGGCGGTATAAAGTCGCATCGCAGGTATGCTATAAAGATCGACCATGATTGCCTCAGGATTGGTGTCGACATCTTCAATTTTGCCATCAATTTTGGCCTTTGCAGTCGACTCTGTTTGTTCAAGCTCGTTTAGATGGCGGGCTAAGTCGGTTGCTGGCAGTAGGCTGGTTTTTCGTGGATCGTTTTGATCGGTAAGAAGCAACCAACGCGGCTCTAGTTTTAGTAATTGGGTGGCTTGCAAACGGCTTATTTCACGCGGTTGCTGAATGATGTTACGTTCCATCACGCTGGCAACTCCTATGCGCCTAAGGGCTTTTGACAGTGGGCTGTTGCGGTAGTCCAAACCTCGCGCAAGCATTAGGTGTTGGTAAACGGATGATTTTCCGAACACCACTCTGGTAACCAGCGAGGCTGTGATTACGGCGGTCATTGCGGGCAGGATAATGGATTGGCTTGCGGTTAACTCTAATAAATAGATCAGTGCTGCCAACGGCGCTTGTAAGGTAGCCGCCATCATTGCGGCCATGCCTAGCATGGCGTAATAACTTGATCCGGCAACATCAGGGTTGACTGCTGCAGCGGCTAAACCGATAGCGCTGCCAGCCGCTGCGCCGATGAATAATGTCGGCCCAATTAAGCCAGCCGGCATGCCTAGGCCGATCGCCGTTGCAGTGGCCACTGTTTTGGCGACGGCCAGTACTAGCACCAGTCCAATGCTTACTTGTGCGAGCAATATTTGATCAACCGTGTCATATCCGGTGCCCATAATTTGTGGCAATGCAAGTGCTAGCAAACCTGTAGCCACTCCTGCCAGCCCTAAGCGCAGCCATATGGCTTGGTTGTTGAATAGGCTGCTGGTGATCAGTGTGATTTGAATAAAGCCCGCTGATAAACAACCGATCAAGGCTCCCATTAGCGCAACGATGGGTAGTTCTTGTACTGAGTTGATGTCCAAATTAGGAATCGTTAGGGCGGTGTCATCGCCGAAGGTCAGGCGCGTTAAGGTGGTTGCACTGACTGCGGCTATAATGACTGGCGTAAAACCGATTACAGTGTACTCCATGATCACCACTTCCATAGCGAAAATAACACCCGCTAAAGGAGTGTTAAATGCAGCAGCAATTGCTGCCGACACCCCACAGCCAACCAGAATGCGGATGCTATTATTAGGTACTCTAAGTAAACGGCCAAGAGCACTGCCTGCGGTTGCGCCTAAGTGCACGCTTGGGCCTTCACGGCCGACCGACTGCCCTGATATCAAACAAATAATTCCTGTGACAAACTGCGTTGCGGCATTTTTTAACGGCAGGTGAGCTTGATGATAATCAAGGCGTTCGATTACATGTACAACACCAACAGTTCTGTCCTGTGGTTTCAAAAAGTGCAAAATCAACCCGGCCAACAATCCGCCTGCCACACACAGCGAGAATCTAGCAAGGCCAGACAATTGCTCAAAGCCTTCTAGGTCGCCATTAGGGAGTATTTGGTCTGCAGCGCCTTCCATCAATAAGCGAAAACTAATGATCACGCCGCCCGCAATCACGCCACACAGTAAGCCAAGTAAAGCGAGTAAGGGTAGGCCTTCAAAATGGCCCGACATGCGCACTTGCTGCGCTTCTAAAAAGCGGCCGTAGCCGCGCCGAACAAATGCTATAAACCGTGACTCGATTAAGCCAAGCCAAACGCTGGAGAACCTATGGTCGTTTTTTTTGCCCAGTTTATTGCTCATAGCGAAGGTTTAGAGTCAGCGATATCACCTAAAATGGAGTTGCAATGCCCTTGTCGATCTTGGCAATGGCAGCGCCAAAATCTCTCTGAATTCTTGCCAGCGCTTGGTGACTGTCGGCTTCAAAACGCAGCACCAAAATAGGCGTTGTATTGGATGGGCGAATCAATCCAAAACCATCAGGATAATCCACTCTAAGGCCATCAATTTTACTTACCTGTGCATCTGGGAACTCAGCTACCGCCTGTAATTTATTCATGAACTCATAGTGTTCGCCTTCGGCAAACTCCATGCGCAATTCCGGTGTATTAATGGAGTTAGGCAATGCATCAAAAATCGCTTGTGGCTCCTGATCTTGGTTGGCCAATAATTCTATTAGTCGGGCGCCAGCATACACTCCATCGTCGAAACCAAACCAGCGTTCTTTGAAGAATATATGGCCGCTCATTTCCCCGGCAATGGCGGCGCCGGTTTCTTTGAGTTTGGCTTTAATAAATGAATGCCCGGTGCGCCACATAGTTGCTTTGCCGCCAGCTGCTTCGATTTCTGCAGGTAGGTTACGCGTGCACTTTACATCGTAAATAACCTCACAACCAGGGTTGCGGCTTAACACATCGCGTGCGAACAAAATCATTTGTCGATCAGGCCAGACGACTTCGCCCGCCTTGGTGACTACACCCAAGCGGTCACCATCACCGTCGAACGCCAGGCCTAGATCGGCATCGTGCTCCTTGACTGCCGCCATTAGATCTTGCAGATTTTCAATTTGACTGGGGTCTGGGTGGTGATTGGGGAAAGTGCCATCGACTTCGCTAAATAACTCGATCACTTCACAACCAATTTGATTGAAGACTTGTGGAGCGGTTGCACCAGCGACGCCATTACCGCAATCGATTACGATTTTCATTTTGCGCTTGGGCTTTACGTCACTCACTATGCGCTGAATATAGTCTTCAATGATTTCCTCTTCAACGTAGCTACCTTCGCCATGGCTGAAATTATCATCGAGTATTCGCTGTTTGAGGTCTTGAATGCGCTCAGCCGAGAGAGTGGTACCGTCGACCACCATTTTGAAACCATTGTAATCAGGTGGATTGTGACTGCCCGTTATCGCAATGCACGAAGGGATGTTTTTTGAATAGCTTGAGTAATACACCACTGGAGAAGGTGCCACGCCAATATCCACTACGTTAACGCCAGCCGCACGAAGACCGTCGGACAACGCTTCGGCCAGCATAGGGCCAGAAAGGCGCCCATCTCGGCCAATAACAATGCTGCGCTGGCCTTTGGCGATCACTTCGCTGCCAACTGCTTGGCCAATCTTGAAGGTAATGTCTGTGGTCAGGCTTTGATCAACAATACCGCGGATATCGTATGCTTTGAAAATTGCGTGAGGGAATGTCATAATTTTCTAGTGTGTTTTAGCGCGCTTGAAGGTTTGTAGGCATAGTATAAATAAAAAGGGCGCTGCGGCGCCCTTTTTATTTTATTCAAAAATAAATCTTAATTCACTTTATGCAACGCCCGACCTGTCACCGACAGCGCCGCTTCGTGCAGCGCTTCAGATAGAGTAGGGTGCGCGTGCACGGTTCTAGCAATATCTTCAGAAGAAGCTGAATACTCCATCGCCAGCACTGCTTCTGAAATCAATTCAGATGCATTTGGCCCCAGGATGTGCACGCCCAAAATTCGGTCGGTATCAGCATCGGCGATCATTTTGACACGGCCGCCTTTTTCATTCATTGCCAGCGCGCGACCATTTGCCGCGAATGGGAAGAAGCCGACTTTATAGTTAATGCCTTGTTCTTTAGCCTGTTCTTCATTAATACCAACCCATGCGATTTCAGGGTGGGTATAGATAACCCAAGGCACTGTGTCGTGATTAACATGAGGCTTCTGGCCAGCGATTATCTCCGCCGCAGCAACGCCTTCTTCTGAACCTTTGTGCGCTAACATAGGTCCTTTGACAGCGTCGCCAATGGCATAGACACCGGGAAGGTTAGTTTGAAGTTGCCCGTTAACGTCAATTCTGCCACGATCGTCCAGCACCAAACCAGCATCATCAGCGGCGATGTCTTGGGTGTTGGGTCTTCTGCCAACGGCAACAATTAGTTTGTCAAAGGTTTCGGTGTGCTCTTCGCCTTTCAAAGTGTAAGTAACTTTGACTGACTTTTTGGTGGCTTTGGTAGCGGTTACCATGGCACCGAGTTTGATGTCCATGCCTTGGGTTTTAGTAAAGGCACGCAGCGCTTCACGAGATAATTGCTTATCAACCGGCGCTAAAAACGTGTCCATAGCTTCAAGAATGGTGACTTGTGAGCCAAGTCGATTCCAGACACTGCCTAGCTCCAGCCCAATTACACCAGCGCCAATCACCCCTAACTTTTTTGGCACCGTATTAATGTCGAGTGCCCCTGCGTTATCAACAATAGCCTCATTATCAAGTTTGGCAACCGGAATAGCGATGGGCACTGATCCAACCGCCAAAATAATATTATCGGCTGAGTAGATATCCTTTTTCTTACCTAGAGTGACTTCAATCTGTTTGTCTTTTAGCAATCTGCCGCGACCATGAATGGAAGTCACTTTATTGGCCTTGAATAGCCCGGCGATACCGCCAGTTAAATTGCCGACAATCTCGTCTTTACGCGCGATCATCTTCTTAACATCCATCGCCACTTTGCCGGTCGAGATGCCATGCGCGGCGAATTCGTGGTTGGCCTGCTCATATTTCTCGGATGAATCCAATAGCGCTTTAGACGGGATGCAGCCAACATTTAAGCAGGTACCGCCTAAAGACGGTTTACCTTGCGCATCTTGCCAATCATCCACACAAGCGGTGTTCATACCAAGTTGTGCACAACGAAGGGCGGCTACATATCCTGCAGGACCAGCACCAACTACAATCACATCAAATTTTTCTGACATATTTACTTCCCAAAATCAATTTCTTCAAAGCGCCTAGAGTCGAACTAATATATCGGCCCAGGCCTAAAGTCTAAAGTTTTAACAAAAGCCCCAAAAGGCTAAAGTTCCAACAAAAGTCTTGCAGGGTCTTCCAAGCATTCTTTAATAGTGCGTAGAAAAAGCACTGACTCTTTGCCGTCGATAATACGATGGTCATAGGTAAGCGCCAGATACATCATAGGTCGAATCACCACTTGGCCATTTTCGGCCACCGGGCGCTCTTCGATACGGTGCATACCTAAGATAGCGCTTTGCGGAGGATTCACGATAGGAGTAGAGAGCATGGAACCGAACACGCCACCGTTTGAAACAGTGAATGTGCCTCCAACGAGGTCGTCCATAGTCAGTTTGCCATCTTTGGCCTTTTGACCATATTCGCCAATTGCTTTTTCAACGCCAGCGAAACTCATTTGATCCACGTCGCGCAACACAGGCACTACAAGCCCGCGTGGTGATGAGGCAGCAATACCAACGTCATAGAAATCATGGTAGACAATATCACTACCGTCGATCGACGCGTTTACTGCTGGGAAGCGTTTGAGTGCCTCAATAGCGGCTTTTACAAAGAACGACATAAAGCCCAAACGAGTGCCGTGTTTTTTCTCAAACAACTCTTTGTACTGTTTGCGAAGATCAATAACCGCTTGCAGATTTACATCGTTGAAGGTGGTCAGCATGGCTTGTGTGTCTTGTGCTTCCTTCAATCGTCGTGCGATTGTGGTGCGCAAGCGTGTCATTGGTACTTTGCGCTCTGTGCGTTCTCCCGCAACAGTTACCGCAGGGCTAACCGCTGGCTTAGCGGTGCTGGCTGCGGCTTGGCTCTTAACAGCGTTAAGCACATCTTCTTTTAAGATGCGACCGTTTTTGCCAGTGCCAGCGATGCTTGATGGGTTTAGATTATTATCAGCGACCAATTTGCGCACCGCAGGGCTGAGCTTGTCAGCATCCTCAGTGCTCGCATCGGCTGGAGCTTCCACGGCCACGGCTGCTGCCACGGCAGGAGCGGGCGCAGCAGCAACGGCTGTTGCAGCTTCTTCAATAATGGCGATAACTTCTTGTTCGCCAACAGTCGCACCTTCTTCAACTCTGATTTCCTTGATCACACCATCAACCGTGCTGGGTACTTCGAGCACTACTTTCTCGGTTTCAATGTCGACCAAATTTTCGTCGATGGAGACTGAATCACCAACTTGTTTATGCCAAACCGCGACCGTTGCGTCTGCAACCGACTCGGGCAGAATGGGAACTTTTACTTCAACTGACATAGGGTGTACTCCTATAAATTATTGAATAATTTCTGTGTGTTAATTTGATTGTTATTGGGCAGCTTCAACTACGTAAGTGTCTTCTTCATCCAACGGCGACAAGGCCGCGTGGACCAGCCTAGCTTGTTGCTCTCGATGCACTGCTAAGTGACCCGTGGCTGGTGAGGCTGAAGCTTCTCGACCAGCATAAAAAAGAGTTTGATTGTCACCGATGCAGCGTCTGAATTGATGCATAATTTGATACCAAGCACCTTGATTTTTAGGTTCTTCCTGGCACCACACTACTTCTTGTGCATTAGGGTAGCGCTTAAGAATTTTAATAACTTCCTTACGCGGAAACGGATAAAGTTGTTCCACTCGGCAAATGGCAATGTCTTTGGTTTTGTCTTCGCGACGCTGTTCCAGTAAATCAAAATAAACCTTGCCGGTGCAGAACACCACACGCTTTACTGATTTGTTGGTGAGTTTATCGATTTCCGGTATAACAGTTTGAAATAAACCGCTGTGTAATTCTTCTAGAGTTGAGGTGGATAACTTATGCCGCAGCAGGCTCTTAGGAGTCATTACAATCAGCGGTTTGCGATATGGGCGTACCATTTGCCGTCGAATCATATGGAACATTTGTGCAGGCGTGCTGGGGTAACAAACTTGCATATTATGCTGTGCGCAAAGCTGTAAATAACGTTCCAGACGCGCCGACGAGTGCTCAGGGCCTTGTCCTTCATAGCCGTGTGGCAAGAACATGGTCAAGGCACTTAAGCGGCCCCATTTAGCTTCACCACTAGAGATGAATTGATCGAGAACCACTTGAGCACCATTGGCGAAATCGCCAAACTGTGCTTCCCAAATCACCAGAGTCTTCGGGTCTGAACACGAGTAGCCATATTCAAATGCCAGAACCGCCTCCTCGGATAATAATGAGTTAATTACCAAAAACTCAGCTTGGGTAGGTTTTATGTTTCGAAGAGGTACATGCACTTCGCGATCTTTGGTGTTGTTTAAGGTCGCGTGTCGATGAAAAAAAGTGCCTCGGCCACTGTCTTGACCCGACAAACGCACTCCATAGTTTTCATCAACTAATGTGGCGTAGGCCAAGTTCTCGGCCATTCCCCAGTCAAAGGCTAGCTCGCCATTTTTCATTTTCTCGCGATCCTGCATAATTTTTTTTGTGCGGGCATGCAGTTCGAAATTCTCAGGCACATCGAGCAAACGCTCAGCCAAAAATTTCAAACGATCGGGGTTAAAACTGGTGTCGGTTTTTTGTTCCCAATGGACATTGATATACGGCGACCAGTCAATGGTGTGATCGCCTTGTTGCACTTCTACAAACTCGGAAACCACTCGTTCACCGGCAACCATTGCTGCACGGTAGTCGGCCGCCATCTTCTTTTCATCGTCGGCAGTGATCACGCCCTGATCGATCAGTTTTTGCGCGTATAGGCGCCGCGTAGTATCGAGCGCCTTGATGTTTTTATACATAATAGGCTGAGTCACCGAAGGTTCGTCTGACTCGTTGTGCCCGTGACGTCGGTAGCAAACCAAGTCGATAACCACATTTTTATGGAACTCCTTGCGAAAATCCATTGCTAGCTGAGTGGCAAAAACAACCGCTTCGGGGTCGTCACCATTGACATGAAATATAGGAGCGCCAATCATTTTGGCGACTTCGGTACAATAAGGCGTTGAGCGAGTGTCCTGAGGGTTGCTGGTAGTAAATCCTATCTGATTATTAATTACAATGTGCATGGTGCCGCCCGTGCGATAGCCACGACAACCTGACATTTGAAAAGTTTCCATTACTACACCTTGACCAGCGAATGCAGCGTCGCCGTGGATGGAGATAGGTAAAACTGTTTTGCCTATATGGTCATTGCGGCGCTCTTGACGCGCACGCACCGAACCTTCAACCACCGGGCTGACAATTTCTAAATGCGACGGATTGAAAGCCAGCGACAAATGCACATTGCCGCCTTTGGTTTTTATGTCTGACGAGAAGCCTTGGTGATATTTAACATCGCCGCTGTCTGCCAGTTCATTAACGTCGTGCTTGCCTTCGAATTCTGAGAATAGGTTTCGCGGAGCTTTGCCAAGGGTGTTAACCAATACATTCAGCCGCCCACGATGTGCCATGCCGATGACAAATTCCTTAATGCCATCTGCACCACCTTGCTGAATAATTTGATCGAGCATGGGGATTAGGCTTTCTCCGCCTTCTAGAGAGAATCTTTTTTGTCCAACATATTTATTGTGCAAATAGCGTTCCATGCCTTCTGACGCCGTGATTCGGTCGAGAATGTGAATCTTTTGAGCTTTACCAAAAGGGTCGCTCCCTATTGGCTGTTCTAAGCGTGTACGAATCCAACGGCGCTGTTCGGCACTCGTGATATGGCCGTACTCATAACCAATAGAGCGGCAATAAGAGTGTTGCAATATCGCTACAATATCGCGTAGTGGCAAGCGATCAGCGGCACGCAAAGGGCCCGTATCAAACACTGTGTCTAGATCTGCGTTAGATAAGCCGTGGTACTCAAGCTCTAATTCCTTAGCGTCCTGCGGCTGCATTTCATTAATCGGATCTATCTTGGCTAATTTATGCCCCATCGCGCGATAGGTGCTTATTAGTCGTGACACTGATCCTTGTTTGGTCGCTGAAATTGCATCCAAACCAGAGCTGTGATTGCTGTTACCCGAGGAACTGTCTTGGTTGGGTTGCGCAGACAAATTGGCGAAGTAAGATTGCCATTCTATTGAAACTGAATTTGGGTCTTCTAAATATTGTTCATAAACATCTTCAAGAAAGGCGATGTTTTGCCCATTGAGGAGGCTATTAGGGTCTATGGTAGGTGCGTTGGCGGCGTTCTTAGGCTGTTCGCTCATATTTATATCAGATGCAAATAGTTAATTGGTTTTATAGGTGCTTGCAAGTGAACAAGCGTGCGGTTCTAGCTCGCTTATCCAGTGAACGATGATAACTAAATCTAACTGTACTGGGGAGAACTATCGCTCACTTTTAGGTGCCTAATGAGCATAAACAATGATTATTGGACATTTTGTGTGATTAGTTTACCGTCCAGTGCGTCGCAAATCACGACTAAATGTGATTTCCCATAAAAAAAGCAGCCGAAAGTGGCTGCTTCCTTGTTCCGAACAAGTAAGTTCAATAATTATTTAGAATAACGCCCTATAAAACACCTAAACATAATCTTTAGTGACTAGTTTGCTATTTTAAAAATCAGTTGCCTTGCCCTTAGCCTCTAGCTTTGTAATCAGCAGGTAGGTGGCGTTCGTCGTAGCCTTGATAGTTTTGTCGAGGGCGAGTTATGCGAAACTCAGGGTCTTGCATTAATTCCATCCATTGCGCCAACCATCCAGCGGTCCTTGGAATAGCAAATAACACTGTGAAGGCTTCCATCGGAAAGCCCATCGCTTCGTAAATAAGGCCAGAATAGAAGTCGACATTTGGGTAGAGATTACGATCAACAAAGTAATCGTCTTCCAAAGCGATGCGTTCTAGCTCCATGGCCACGTCGATCAGAGGGTTGCGGCCGGTGACTTCGAATACTTCATCAGCCACTTCTTTGACTATGCGGGCACGCGGATCGTAGTTTTTGTAAACACGATGGCCAAAACCCATTAGTCGCAATTCGCCACCCTTGCAACGTTTAACATAATCAGCAACTTTATCTTTAGTGCCAATTTCGCGCAGCATAGTGAGCACTGCTTCGTTTGCCCCGCCATGTGAAGGGCCATAAAGCGCTGCGGCGGCGCCTGCTACAGCAACAAAAGGATCTGATTTCGAGCTGGCAATATTTCGCATAGCCGAAGTAGAGCAGTTTTGCTCGTGATCGGCATGCAGTATAAATAGAATATCGAGCGCTTTTTCAAGAACTGGGTGAGCTTGATAGGACGGCTCAACCATGCGGTACATCATGTTTAAAAAGTTACCCGTGTAGCTGAGTTCGTTATCTGGGTAAATGTACGGCAGGCCACGGCTATTGCGGTAAGCATATGAGGCGATGGTGGGTGTTTTACCAATCAGGCGGCAAGCTTGTAACATGCGAGTTTCATGGTCGTCGACGTCTTTTGCATCTGGGTAAAATGTCGATAGAGCCGCAACCGTCGAAATAAACACGCCCATTGGGTGTGCATCATAATTAAAACCGCCCATCATGCTTTTGGTTTTTTCGTGCAGCATAGTGTGGTGGGTGATGCGCTGTTCCCAATCTTTCGATTGTTGTTCGTTGGGTAGCTCACTGTTGAACAATAAGTACACAACGTCTAAAAATGTGCTCTTTTCAGCCAGCTGTTCAATTGGATAACCGCGATAACGCAAGATACCAGCACCACCATCAAGGTCGGTAACACGGCTAGTGCAATTGGCCGTATTCATGAACCCTGGGTCATAGCTCATCATGCCAAAATCACCTTCTTGTTCTTTGATTTGGCGAAGTTGCATGGCGTTAATGTTGCCGTCGACGATCTCGACTTCGTACTTTTTGCCGGTACGATTATCTGTGATTGACAGGGTATCTGACATGATTTCCTCGTTGTATAAATATTGGGCGCTGCATTCATGCGCAGCGGACTTCTTTTTTACGATGCCCGTATAAGGCTTTACACCTGCTCTTCAATGCCCTTTGGCACCAAGATGGTGTGATCTTGAGCCTGGAAAGTAGACCGAGGCTAGAGTTGAATCCTTAGCGTGCGAACACTAGAGAGCCAGTTCGCAGAAAGCGAAAAATGATCGCTTAATCTAAAATTTGACGCGGAGTATAACAAAAGAACGTAAAAATAATAACAAACTGGATGATCTATGGCGCGAATGCTCAAGATCATGACAGCAAATGTGCCCATCTATCCGATTTGCCCATCACTCACTCAGTGATTTCTATGGATCTACGCAATTAGCAGTTAACTCGGCGAATCCACCCAGGTCGGAGTCCACGGCGGTGTAAACACCATCTTTATCACCGTCACCAGAGACTCCACCACCTCTAAACAGTGTGTTAGCAACAATTAGGTGACCTGAAGTTCCCGCCACTGCGCCAGCCAATACTGAATCAACCGCTCCACTTGGCCGAATTACTGTGACCGTACAATGTTCTATTAGCGAGGAAGCTGTTGCGCCCGCCACGCTAGCGCCGGTAGCATATTGAGTTCCTGCGACTCTTATATTGCAATGAGAGACCTTAGATGTAGCCGTACCTAATGTATAAACAGCTGTCGAATCCTCGCTCTCGAATATTTCAATGTCAACATGGCTAACTAAGGGTGCGGCGCCACTAGTGAAAATGCCAAAACTATCGCCGGCAGAGCCGCCGCTAACAATAATTTTCCCATCAAAAAACTCATTGATGAACTCGTCGCCATCATCAAAATAGAGCACACCCGTTGCATCGGTGTTGGGGCTCCCACCAAAGGCTGAAATTCGTGCGTCGCGTAATCGCACAGCTGAAAAGTTATTTTCCATTCCAGCAACACTAGAGCCCTGTCCAAACGCATTAATCTCAAGATGGTTTATAAATAAAGGAGAGCTACCATTGCTCATTGCGATTGTGGTTTGGCCCAAATTAGTTATGTCGATCTCTACGTGGTTTAAATCGCCACCAGCGAATGAGCTGTAAATACCAATGGCTGAATCGCTATTAGCGTCTACTTTTACGCGTATGTTTTTTAGTGATAGTCGTGCAAAGACTGCATATATACTGATGCTAGCGCCTGACGCTTTCTCAGTAGTGTTTTCAATACTTAAATGGCTTATTGAATTAGGCGATGGTTGAGCGGAAGCCACTACTAAAGAGCCTGTAGGAGCGATTCTTGGCTCCGAGCTGCTGCCTCGTAATATGGTCTTGGTAACGCCGCTACTCGTAATGCCTACGAAAAGCCGCATGAATAAAATTGATTCTAATGAGTAGATGCCTGGACCGATCACGATGAGGTATGGATTATCTACACTTGGTGCATCTGGGCCTAAGATTGGTATAGATGCCAGAGCGGCGATCGGGTCAGTAAAGTCTCCATCTTCTTCAGATACCGTGATGATGTTTTTTAGCGGAGTAGGGTCATCGCCATACAAAAGTATGACCACAACAGAACTATGTGCTGAAACGATTTGCGCGGAAAATATTCCAACTATCAACAGTAGTAGAACGGCAAAAAACGGTTTGTGATTAGTGATTTTCATATCCTCTCCTTTATGTAACTAGAGGATATTTATACAGATTTTTCAACCATTTGCTAATTTTCAAAAGCAATTGGCTTGCTCTAAATTTAGTGAAAGCGCGAAAACTTTACTTCACTCCAGTGTGTCCAAACCCGCCGTCAGCGCGGTCAGAAATAGCAAATTCATCAACAATTTCAAACTTTGCTTGGACAATTGGCACAATCACCATTTGCGCTATGCGATCACCAGGCTCAATGGTGAATTCCGTGTCACTGCGGTTCCACAATGACACCATTAGTGGCCCTTGATAGTCTGAATCAATAAGCCCTGTAAGATTACCCAATACAATGCCGTGCTTATGCCCAAGTCCAGAGCGCGGTAATAGCACTGCAGCCAAACTCGGGTCGGCCACATAAATAGACATACCGGTTGGCACAAGCACGGTTTGCCCTGGCGCAATTGTGGTCGCTTGATCTAAGCAAGCGCGCAGATCCATGCCCGCAGAGCCATTGGTGGCGTAGTCAGGGATGTCGAATTCGGTACCAATTCTTGGGTCGAGGATTTTCAATTGAATGGGCTGTTTCATAGAGTTCTTTTGGTGGTGCAGTGTTGTTAGAGATGTCAGGTTAAATCTAGCGGTTAAATTGTTTGGCAATCTCGGCTAATAACGACCGAGCTATGGCGTATTTGTTTTGTATTGGAAGCTCAATAACTGCGTCCTTACTGATCAAGGTTATGGCGTTGTCTGGGGTGCCGAAACCAGTCTCAGTGCCGCCAACGTGATTGGCTGCGATCATATCAAGTTTTTTACGTTCTAATTTACCGCGCGCGTGGTCAACCAGGTCATTAGTTTCCGCCGCGAAACCAACGCAGAAGGGAGATTTATCAAGCGCCGCGACATCGGCTAAGATATCTGGGTTCTTAACCATGGTAATAGTCATTTCATCAGCATTTTTCTTAATCTTTTGCTCAGCGCAATCAACCGGCCTGTAGTCCGCCACGGCAGCGACACCTACAAAAATATCTTGCTCGGCGATCAAGTCCATAACCGCAGCGTGCATGTCCAATGCCGACGTTACGTTAATACGGCTAACGTGGTTTGGCGCTGGCAGATTAGTGGGGCCTGATACTAAAGTAACCTTGGCGCCTGCTTCTACTGCCGCTTGAGCTAGTGCGTAACCCATGGTGCCTGAACTATGGTTGGTGATTCCGCGAACAGGGTCTATTGCTTCCCAAGTAGGTCCAGCGGTAATCATTACGTTTTTGCCAACAAGGCTGCCAGTCTGGAATAACTGACCAAGTTGCTGGGCAATGTCAACGGGTTGTAACATCCGCCCGAGCCCAACTTCGCCGCAGGCTTGTTCGCCAGAATCTGGCCCGAGTATGTGAACCCTGCGTTTAGTCAGGGTGGCCATATTTTTAATCGTTGCTGGGTTCTGCCACATTTGTTGGTTCATTGCTGGTGCCACCGCAAGAGGCGCCTCGGTAGCAACGCATACGGTGGTTAGCAACTCATCAGCGTTACCTTGGCATAGGCGAGCGATAATATTGGCCGTTGCTGGTGCGATTAAAACCACATCTGCCCAGCGCGCCAAATCGATGTGGCCCATGCCGCTTTCGCTCTCCGCTGTCATTGCGTAGTTATGCACGGCGTGACCGCTTACAGCTTGCAAGGCCAACGGCGCAACAAACTGCTCTGAATTACGGCTCATGACGACCTGGACCTCGGCACCAAGCTCGCTCAGTTTGCGTACCAAATCAGGTGTTTTATAAGCGGCGATTCCCGCGCTGATGCCCAGCAAAACGCGCTTGTTGCTTAAACTTTTTATTGGATGGTTGGCCATAGTGTGGGTTGCTAGAGATTAGGATTCAACAATTAAGACAGGGATTATCCCTGATTGCGCACCTCTTTTCACATCATTTCTTCTGTGCTTTGTTTAACCAAGCTAAAGTACCGATGATTCAACGCTGGTGAAGAATTAGCGTTTATGCTCTAATCTACTTCATTGAACACAAGGAGTGTGAAATATGAATTTAAACAATCTTCCTATAAATGCGTGGCCAAAAGCTGAGCGCCCGCGTGAAAAGCTATTAAAAACCGGTCCAGATTCTTTGGCCGACGCTGAATTGCTTGCCATCTTTATACATACAGGAGTACCCGGTAAAACAGCCTTGGACCTGGCGCGCGAGGCGCTGCTGGAGGCTGGAGGTCTTCGAGCCTTACTCAATCTTCCGCGGAGCGAACTCTGCAAGTTCAAAGGCATTGGAGCAGCCAAGTACGTATTGTTTCAAGCGGGCTTGGAGTTGGGTAGGCGTTATCTGCGAGAAAAACTAGAGAAAGGCGATGCTCTTACAAGCCCACAAGTGAGTCGCGACTATTTGACCATGCAATTGCGTGACAAACCATATGAAGCCTTCTTTGCCTTGTTTCTAGACAGCAAACACAGAGTGATACACCATCAAGAACTGTTCAGAGGAACTATCGACAATGCCTCAGTACCAGTGCGTGAGGTAGTGAAAGAAGCGCTTAAACATAACGCCGCCGCAATGATCGTGGCTCACAATCATCCTTCTGGTGTGGCTGAACCAAGTGCTGCTGACAAATCATTGACTGAAACCTTGTATTTGGCGCTTGGGATGGTAGGTGTGAAGCTGCTAGACCATTTTGTTGTAGGCGATTGTGAGGTAATATCTTTCGCAGAAATGGGGGCTTTAAATTAAAAGGGCAAGTTGATAAAAACCTAGATGGGTAAAAAGCTAGAGAAACTAGGCAATAAGCCCAAGAATTGGTTTTATTTTCAATGGCTTTCTGGTATAAATCGCCCCCTAGATGAAAGACAGCAACGTTGCAAGCAATGCAGTTTTTCACAATTCATAGCTAAGGCTAGAAAAAACAATAGCTTAGACCAATTGGTCGGGCTCTATAAGTGATATTACAAGGTTAGAACAATGTCTAGAATATGTCAGATAACTGGTAAAGGTACGACCTTTGGCAACAACGTATCGCATGCGAAAAACCGCACGCGCCGTACATTCATGCCAAACTTGCATTATCGCAAGTTTTGGGTTGAGAGCGAAAGCCGTTGGGTGCGCCTGCGCGTATCTACAAGGGGCATTCGAATCATCGACAAAAAAGGTATCGATACGGTACTTAAAGATCTTCGCGCAAGCGGCGTAAAAGTCTAAGGAGACCATCATGAGAGATAAAGTCAAATTGGTATCAACTGCCAAAACTGGTCATTACTACACGACTACCAAAAACAAACGTACGATGACCGAGAAAATGGTCTTCAAAAAATACGATCCAGTGGTTCGTAAACACGTTGATTATAAAGAAGCGAAAATTAAGTAGATTCTTACTTATTTCGATTCAATTAAAAGCCGGCTACGCCGGCTTTTTTATGTTCAGGACCCGGTACCCCTTGTGGGGTGTGAACGCTATAAGAAAGGCTTTCCTAAGCACTTCGCAGTCTACTCAATTGGACTATAAATACTCACCCAGCCTGATAAAAAGTCCAAGCCACCGCCAATAGCATCAAAACTGCGAAAGATACGCGCAGTAAACGAGCCTGCAGAGGTTTCTTGAAGATGGGTTTTATGACGCCTCCGAGCATTAGCCAAATGCCATCTACTAAGGTTGCTACCAGCATGCACACTAGGGCTGTGATGCCAAATGCTAAGGTATGATTCTCTATAGGCAATAAAAATTGAGAAAAAATAGCAAAAAACGCTGCATAGGCTTTGGGGTTGAGAAGGTTCAAAATAAACCCATCAATGAAAGAAGGTGCCTTGCTGTGGTTGTCGCCATCGGTGATCATAGGAGCAGTAGCAATTTTAATTGCTACATACAGAATGTATAAGCCTCCAACAATTTGCACAATTGTTTTAGCTGACGAATCAACAGCAAATAGGGCTGAAAGGCCTAAAGTGGTAGCCGTTATTGCCACCGTCAATCCACTTAAAATTCCTAATAGGAATGGCACTCCATGCTTTACACCAAAGCTAGCACCAACCGCGGCCAACGCCAGTGGAGCAGGGCCTGGCGATCCGAGTAGCAGTGCGACAACCGTAACCAGGGTTATTAGAGCTTCAGTCATGCTGGCGAGATTCTAATTAGCTGTTGTTTAGCCAAATTGGAGTGTTTCCGCGCGGCAAATATTTGCAGCAATGCGGTCATTTACTCTTAAGTTCTTTGACCATCTTTTTAATTTTCGTGGCCTTTTCAAAATGGTCCAATTTATTTTCCTTAATCCACCACGTTGAAGCTTCCATAAGCAATTGGGGATCATCATTTTTCTTTGCAAAGAAGGCGTAAAAAGAAAGCCCAGCATTTGATCCTTTGTTTGCGATTTTGGTATCGCAAACTTCAATGACTTTACTTTTTAGTGATTCTCTCATTACTCTCCAGATTTATCTGCCAATACCCTACATCAACCCATTTATCGAATTTGTAGCCTACTTCTCTGAAGTGCCCAACCTTTTCAAAACCAAATTTCTCATGCAAACCGACACTCTTAGCGTTTGGCAGTGAAATGCCACCAATAGCTACATGAAAATTTTTATCCGTTAACGCTTTTAGTAATTCTTGATAGAGCTTAGAACCCCAACCTTTTGAAACTATTCCATCACTGAGATAAACGGTGGATTCAACTGAATGCTTATACGCACAGCGCCCTTTCCATTTACTTGCATACGCATAACCTATGATTTGGCCATCTTGTTCAGCCACCAGCCAGGGCAAATTATCTTTCAATGTCGATGCAATTCGATCAGCCATTTCGTCAGGCTCAAGCAGATATTCCTCAAACGTAACGGTTGTATTCAAAACATAGAAATTGTAGATTTTTACAATTTCAGTGGAATCTAATTCGGTGGCTAAACGTATCATCGATCTAAAGTTTGGCCAGTGCGCAGCGCAGCGCTTATTGAAAATTTGTTAACTGTATGACGCATCAGAATAGGGATTAGGTGATTGCGCGATATTGGAGAATTAAATCTATAATTTCATGATCGCTTATCGTCGCTTTTAGGGATTCTTCCATCGACGTTCTTTGTGGCAAATGGATGTTTAATTCAGAGCGTAAGATTTGACTGACTTCCTCATCAACAGATGGGTCAAAGTCTTTCCCTGCAAAATTACAAATTCGCTGATATATAAATTCTTTATTGGACATGAAATGTGTTTCTCTTCCTGATACTAAGTAGCAACGTTAATATTAATATTTAGTTAACGCCAATAAAACCAACGCGAACAAGTGAGCGTCCGAGCAGTAGGCGTGAAGTTTGTTGTTAGGTGTTTGATACATAAAGTACTGCGATGCCAATAGTTAAAAATACTGGCCATGAAAAATGCTTGCCTCTCGAGCCCACTAGAGCAATTATGCCGTGTAAGACAAATGTGCACGCAATTATATTGCCGATAACATTCTCTGACAGCGACCCCCCTGACAGGTGTATGAGAATAAACGCAAAGCCAAACCAAGCAATGCTGGTTAAGTGCCACGCGAATCGTAAAGTATTTTTGGTGAATTCGGTGCCACCATAAAGCTTCGGCAGGCTGCCCGATCTAAACAAGCGGATGAGGATGTACTTCTCACCTAGGTAGGAATGAGCGACCCCTATTGCTACGAGTAAAATTGCTCCTAGGTAATACATGTATATCTCCATCTAATTATATATAACGCTGGCTTAAGTTGCAGTTTGCTTTGGGTCGGCCCGGTAATTTTTATGGTTGTGGATATCACGGATGAACAATTCATTTATCATCGCGGTAAGCTGTTTTATCAAAAACGCTATTCGCTAGGGTTCAATTTTCCGTGGCGTGACTATAGAAATAGTCGCTACCGTTTGCAGTGGGGCATTTAATATCAATACAGATGGGTGTCATCTATATTCGCAACGAATCAGTTTAACTAACCCATTGATTTCACCTTGTTGTGCTTTTACTATTTTTTAGGCCTAATTCTTTTTCGATCAATAGAATTAATTCAACAATGTTTTTTAGCCCTTTTCTTACTTGAATTATTGAATATTTTTTAACATTAATTTGATAATTAATTAGATATCTCAAATTTGATGTCTCTAATTTCTCTAGAACCAAATCATTAGTTGTTAGCATATCAATATCGGGTCTCAAATTTGCGATTAAAAAAGGAATAACTCGATCATTAGTAAATTTTTCAGTAAAATTGGAAGTCATAGATAAATTTCCATAGTTTTTTTCATAATAATTGGTCAAACTAGATTTAAGCTCACTATTGCTAATATTTGAAATCCCCCCTAACTTTTCAAACTAGAATATCCATTATTGTTTTCTGCAAAATACATATAATGGTCTAAACTTTGTAATATCGAATCTAAGCCTTGTGAATTATTACCCTTAA
>JBLHME010000011.1:0-71941 GCA_047623225.1 Cryomorphaceae bacterium | reverse complement strand
TTTCAAAAGCTTTGCGATTGGCATCCAATGTCTCATCAGCATCCGTGCCTGTGGTCATATAACCCCAATGAGCTGGGGGTAGAATATTTTTTGCCACTCTTTCAAAATCGAAGACATCAAGTGCGTGCTTCGGATCTTTAATAACAGTGAATAGCGATTTATCTGATGCACTGCCCCGGTTAGAGCCATCACTTAGATGAGTATCTGCTAGTAACTGTGTGGGAGAAAGACCCGCAAAAAAAGGACTGGCTGCTAAAAATTTAAATAATTTGCGACGCGCTAAAGCTTGAGCTTTCATAGTTCCCTCCAATTAATTGTAAACCTTTTTTGACGATTAGCGGCAAAAGCGTGATAACATCTCACTGTTTTATAAGTACATCCTAGGGTAACCATAGTATTTAAGTATGAAGGAATGTCTTATGTATAACAATACTGCCTCTGCCCAATCCGGCCATTGCACGCATTGGATAAGATGCGCTTTACTCGCGTCTGCAAGGGGGCCTATGGAGGTCTGGTCTTGTTCGACAGAAGAACACTCGTTTTACGTGGTGTGAAGCAAATTCTGGTATATGCGCCCGCATTCTTTTTCTTTTCTAACACTTCGCCTCATCGCCGCTTACTAATTGCTGGTGTGGTAAATAATAATAGGTGCTTTATATGTTGGGCTTTTCATCTCGCGCTGTTCTAGCGCTCTCTATTCTCATATGTGTGTCTTCGGCCTACGGTGACAACAAGCACGTCGCTAATCCAGTCATTCTTCCAGTCATTCTTCCATTGTTGTTTGATGACGACGACAATGATGATACTCCGCTCCCCACTACAGAAGACCTTTCTGATCTTTACGGATGTTTCATCGCAGATGAATCCACGGCCGGGTTTAACGGTTTGATTGTTTCTTCTAACCTAGGTGCTCTACCCGATAATACCGGTACTCGGGGGCCATTTCGGGTTTCTGTTTCGGCGACGTGCATCGACAACACTTTTGTCGGCGTGTTCGACGAGAGGGCCGCGTTAAGCGATACCTACGATTTTCCAACGACCTTTGGCAACCCTACGGGGAGATTAACGGGTGCTCAGAGCGAGTTCGGCTCTTTTAGGGGCAGTCAACCATTTAGTTATATAGAGGAGCAAGATAATATCTTTGGTGCTGATTTTTGTGACATCGATTCGTTCTTCACGGACATCACCGTCACGTTAACCCCCCTAACATCTCCGAGTGGTATCCCGCAACTTGTCGGGTCAGTTACATGCGAGGGACGGTTCGGGGATGGCTAAATCGCATATGCAGTAGGCAAGCTGATTTTTTTGCCAAGCACTTGATTGTTAGGCAATCCATTGAAAACCCAACGCTACCTTCGGGTTCGATAGAGCTCAAAACCCGAAGGTCAGGGCTTCGATTTATGTTCGTTTCAATATTTGGCTTAATGGCGGCTTCGAGTACAGACTTATTCAATTTGCCTGTTGCTTGCCAAAGCGACTGATGCTCGTAGAGCAAGCTGCGGCTTGTCTCACTTAGTTTGTTTGAGAGCTACGCTGACTCTTTGAGCCCACCAAGCTACTCGAGACTTTAGTCCGATCCAAACTCTGTTCTTTGTGATTTACGCGCAGTGTATAATGCGGCCAACGCTGCAAATTTAATGCCTGGGAATAAAAATCAAATAAACACTGCGCATGGACGTTAATTCTAGAGCATTTTTAATCAACCCGTATGTGTTTTACGACCACAGGCGGGCGCGGGGCCCTATCTTTCAACGGGAGCCGCATGTTTGGACTATTACAGGTTACCAAGCGATGTCGTCGCTGCTTGCCAACCCAGCCGCCGGACGAGGGAATGTTGGGCAGACTCCTCGCCAACACGGTTCTACTCAACAATTAGACAGCATCGTAGCCGATAATCCTGCATTGGGTATATTGCAAGAGTGGATGCTATTTCAAAATCCACCACAGCACGGCCACAGCCGAGGTCAAATAGCCGATGTCTTTACCACAAAGATGATTAGGCAGATGGAAGCTTCGATGCGCGATACAATGCGTCACTTGCTGCAAAACGCTAAACAAAATTTGAGCCCCGAGACACCACTCGAGATTGTCGCTAGCTTAGCCTACCCTTTTCCAGCAACTGTGATCTGCGACATGATAGGCATTCCAGCGGCAGATCGTAGTCAATTTGTTAGTTGGACAGCCGCATTCTCGGAAGCTGTGCAAATTAACTTTCATCAAGCTGATGCAAAAAATCTGCGCAAGATTAATCAAGAGGCTATTGCAGCGACGGACTATTTTGAAACCTTGGTCAGAGATAAGAAGCAGCAACCAAGCAATGATTTGCTCAGTCGGCTGATGGTTGAAAATAAGAATGAAATTTCAGAACATCAGTTATTGTCAAACTCCATCTTTCTTCTCTTTGCCGGCCAAGAGACTACAACGTCTTTACTCAGTAACGCTGTGCATGCCCTACTGATGAATCCTGCTCAGCTTCTCAAATTGCGACGACAGCCTGAACTCATCGACAATGCAGTTGAAGAATTTCTGCGCTACGACCCTTCAATCCAAATGGTTGGTCGATTGGCGTTGGAAGAGATAGAGCTCGAAGATAAAATCATAAAAAAGGGAGATCATGTGTTCGCCTTCTTGGGCGCTGCGGGTCGAGACCCCCTAGCCAATCAGCATCCACATAACTTTGATATTGATCGAGACAAAGTAAATCATCTGGCGTTTACCAGAGGAACGCACCACTGTCTAGGCGCTATCTTAGCTAAGCTTGAAATCAAGGTGTTTGTGCAAGAGTTATTGCATGCGTTTGAGCACCTAGAGCTCGCGCCTGGTGCACTGCGCAGAAGAACATGGCTAATGCGTGGGTTCGATCGATTACCTGTCGCTACAGCCCCACCAAGCCTTGTCGCAAAAAACGTATCAACGCCGATGAAAATAAAGCTTGGCGAAGGTTTATACCCTTTCGGCTTGGATGACCTAGCGCAGTTCGATTACGACCAATATAGATTGATAAATGTGTTTGGCAAAATCAGCGTCGACCAACAACAAGCCTGTATTGCTATGTGGTCACGCGCGGGTGTTAAACTATCTGCTCAAGAAGCGCAAAAGCGCGCGCTTCAAGTGTGTTATTTGATCCAGCAACGTAGCAGCGAAAAAATTGTAGGAGTGAGCACGCTTTATTTAGATACCTCGCTGGGCGACGATGAATTGTTTTACGCTAACCGAATGTTCATAGAGGTTGAGCATCGCAGTTCGAGGCTAATGATAACGGGCACGGCGATGCTGATTTGCTACGCTAAACAGGCGCTAGCCAATAAGGCCATTCGAGGTATTATTAACATCAACGAAAACACCAAGTTAAGCCGACCAGGAATGCAGCGTATATTCCAACGTCTGGGTTATCGATATTTTACGCAGCAGAACGCTGCCGAGGTGATACTGTTCGAATTTGATCAGGTTGAATATCAAAATCGATAGACCCCTGCAAAGGCAACTTGTCACCCAAAATGGAGATTCAGGGCTGATACGAATTACAAGCCCAGACAAACTAAGCTCATTTTACCAATGCGTAGACTCTAAATGATTGACGTTGAATTAATGCGCCACCTCAGCAATAATTAAGGCCACAATAGAATTTTTCGAGGCGAGTTGACCCATGAGCAATCAAGAGCTACATGATTTTCTAACGCAGTTGAAAGAGCAGCGCCATGGTACCGATCTAGTAGACAGTGAATACCAGCAGCGACTGGATGAAATCGTTGAATCGCTGGAACAGCAACAACTATATCCTGACACTTTTGACCAGTATTCAGCTCTAGCTGAGCAGGTCAAGGCTCTGATGGTCGGCTACGAAGCTGAGCACCCGTTGATTGCTTCGCTTTTAAACGGAATTCATCGAATACTAAATAACTTCCGGTCCTGACAGAACTGCTTCTTGGCTAAACTGCTTCTTGGCTAAACTACTTCTTGGTCGAACTGTTCTGAAGCTGTTTTACATCCGAAATCGTGGACAAGGCTAACTCGACGGCTATGCGTCACTCATTCGAGGCGCACTGGGCTAGCACCTTAACCATGAACATTTTCCGACACCTTGGGTGTAACTCGCTGCATAAAAGCGTTCGGGGAATGCATCAATCCCTTTGTTTAAGTATTCGCTGCTATAAAGACCTATGATGTTCCTTTGGCTCAGATCGTGATAGCCCATCATTTGATGTGAGCTCATGTAATCAATCTTTCTACATACAAATAGTGCATTGTTGTTTGTGATTGATGCAAGGTTCCCAATGATCATAGCCTGCCCTGCTGTGTATGGTTTATAGGCGTGTGAGCGCTCGAGTAAAGAGAAGTGTTTGACTGGTTTATAGAGCACGCCATTGAAATTATACAAGTTCATCATCGATAAAGATAAAAACACTAAGGCTAATATTTTTTGGAGTCGGTACTGATGAGCCAAATACACGGTCGCAATTATTGAAAAGGGAATCATGGGTAATACGTATCGCGGCAAAAATAGAATCGCCTGCAGGGGGCGAAATCGCAATTGCGCAGGTAAACAGAAATAAATATAGACAGATGAAATAATATTTTTGCTCGCTCAATCTTAGAGTATGTAGCCAATTTCGAAAATCGGTTTGAAAAAAAGACCAGTTTGGTTTCAAAATCAATATACAACTAGAGATTAGACCTGCGCCTAAGAACAAAACCACATCAGGAATTGCCATCGTTCTCATAACAAGGCGGTCGTATAAGTTGGAGGAGACACCCCAACTTCGCCCGTGGTCCTGCGCAATTCCACCCATAAAACCATCAAGTGATGTGAAAATAATATAGTAGAGAGGAATCAATAAAAATAGGATCGTTCGTTTTCTTGTTGGATTGTCCACAATTCGAAGAAACAACATGAAGGCGATACAAATCACGGCAGCGATTCCCGTAAGTTTTATGCTCACCGCGATAAGCGAATACAGAACGGCGCGCGTCTCTTGGTTTTTCAACCAAGAAGAATAAGCAAAAATACAAAACGCGGCAGTCAAACTCTCGGTATACATATAACCAATTTGAACAAGCACTAGCGGCGTCAGCAGCAGCAACGAGCCAGATCCATAGGCCAAAAATCGCGATACTCCCTCAACGTATAAAGTACTGACTAGAACCGAGATGGCCAGCGCATTGACGGCAAATATGATCGAATGTAAGCATATAAATGTCGCTCTCGGCGAGTCAGTGATGGTCATTACAAGGGCGATTACCCAAGTCCATAGAGAGAATATATGAACATTGGGGCCGCCCATTCACCAACCGGATTTTATAACTAGAGAGAAAATATCACAGCCTGTTTCATACAAGAAAATGGCCGGCGGGAAGACCCCATTGCGGTGTCCCATACTGGAGGTTCCGCAACGGCGTCACCCTTTATAAGAACTATTAGAGCCAACCAAAACAACCACTCTAAAAAATTATGCTGAGATCGTTTTGGGTATAGATGTGTTGCAAAGTATTTGCTGGGTAGATTCATTATGCGAGTCCGTGCAGGATTTGATAGCTAGGTTCCAGCTGTTAATGAGAATGCCCATGAAACACGCCTTTAGCGAGCCTTCGGCAGCACGCTGTCAATACTGACTGATTTTACAATCGTTCAAGTCTGCTTGCCTTGAACTATAACGAAGGCCTACAGATCAAAGCGGTCAATAGATCAGAAAACCGGGGGTAAACGATTCTGTCGCCAAGTGATCGCGCTGAGCAACGCTATATACGCTGAGACCTTGCGTCTTGCTTAACCGCCTAAATTTCAGTATTTATACCAGTATTAGTGAAAATTAGACCGTAATGTAGAAAGTACGCAGTGATCGTTTTGAGCTTACTGTATAGAACAGTCATTGCTAAAATTCACCAAACAAGATTTTCATCTCGCAAGTCCACCGCTATTTTTTTACGGCGCAGCACAGCAAAAATATTCGTTTATATTCCTTCTAATTCAACACCTAAGCTCTCACAATAGTTGAGTAAGTCCTCAATGTGTTCGGCATTCACAGCGGCATTACCCAAAATAAGTCTAATGCCTGTTCGGCCCTTATATTGTGCATAATCCACATGCGGCCCTCCGCGGGCGACCATCAGTTTGCAAATGGATTTGTTGAGTTCAGCTAGTTCGACTTCACTATCCACAGAATCAGCTTTATATCGAAACAAGACGTTTAAGTAACTGGTAGGGCCAATGATCTCTAGCGCATTGCGGCTTTGAATCATTTCAACGCAAGCCGATTTTAGTGTTTGCAATTCATCTACTTTATTAGCAAACCCCTGATTCCCAAGAGCCTTCCAACTGAGCCAAACCTTTAGTGCGTCTGCGCGGCGGCCGCACTGAATTGATTTCTCGCCTAAGTTATAAGGCGCATTAACGTCGTCATGGAATAAATAATCGCCGCCACCTCCAGCTATAGCTTCTTCTAGACGACCAGGCTCCTTAACCAAAATTAGAGCAGCGGTGATTGGCACGTTCATTAACTTATGTGCGTCCCAAGTTAGCGAATCGGCCAGCCCTGAGTCTTTCAACAATGCCTTATGATGCTCAGAGAACAAGACAGGCGCACCCCAAGCGCCATCAATGTGCAACCATATGCAGTGCTTACGTGCGATGGCACTGCCATCTACTACTGAATCGAAAGCCCCAACCACAGTGGTTCCCGCAGTGAGGCCAATAAAGAATGGTGTGAAGCCTTGTTCTATATCCTGAAGAATCGAGCGCTCAAGGCTATCTGATCGAATTCGGCCCTGACTATCACTTTCAACTTTGATCAGATTGTCGGTGCCTACACCAAGTAAGTTTGCCGCACGTTGAAAAGAGTAATGCGCTTGATCCGATACATAGGCTCGCAAAATAGGCGCACCACTAGTGGCGAAACCTGTAGTCTTTAAGGTTGGCAGCGCACGTTGCCGCGCCAACATCATTCCAATTAGGTTTGCTTGGCTACCCCCTGCCACCATTACACCTTCGCCCTGATCGAACCCAATCAAGGCATTACATTGATGTATTACCTCTAGCTCCATTAGGGTTGCCACAGGCCCAACCTGGTAAGTATGCATGGTCGAATTGCACAGGCTGGTTATCCAGTCGCCCAGCAGGGCATCTTGGTTTAAGCCGGAGTACAGCAGCTTGAAAAATTCTGGGCGCGACGTATTCGGGCTGTACTTCAAGTAATCATCTATTGCCTGTTCAATCTGCTCTGGCTCAGCACCCTGCTGCCCCAACGAGACATCAATTATCGCTTCGAGTTCGGGTGCACTAGGCGCCTGGGAAACAGCTTGACCTAGCTGTTGCCATTTCTCTACCGCTGCAGATAGTGCGTTTATTTTGTCTTGCATGATCACCTCAATACTTGCATTCAGGCAGTTGTACCATGCTCGGGCAGCGATGACCATAGATGTTCAACCAGCTATTTTTCTTTGTGGAAAACAAAATATTTTCCCCGCTAACTCAGTACCCAATAAGCATTTAAGTGAGGGCGCTGCTACTGTATTAGTAATAGAGGTTTCAATAGCTAACCAACACGGCCAATATTATGCAATTGATAAAAAAGCACTGCTTGAACAGAAGGCCCATGATGAAAACCTCATGCGCTTTGACGTTGAAGAGATTATGCGTATATCACTAACCTTTGATCTGGACGACTGTCGCCTGATTGGTAATATCTTAAGTGAGGCAGTGACTCGTGTAGCCAAGGCTTAGCGCAAAGCTGAAATCAACTCACCTAATTGCTGGAACTCCGACCCGCGTGGAGAATTTTTGCGCCACACTAAGGCAATAGAGCGTGACATATCACGCTTAGTTTTGATTGGCCGAATTTGCGCATTTGTATCGTGCGTGATGTTTGCATTCACGGCCATTTCAGGCAAAAGAGTAATACCAATATTGTTCACCACCATCTGCACCAATGTATTAAGGCTGGTCGCTTGATATGGAATGCTCAAATCCTTGGTTTGTAAATTGCAGGCCTTGAGTGATTGGTCTCGCAAACAATGGCCGTCTTCAAGAAGCAGTATGTCTTGCTGCTTAATATCTGAAATCAATACTTCGTGTTTATTGCTTAAGAGGTGATCCTTGGGCAGACACAACACTAACTCGTCATTGAATAGATGCTGCGTTGCGAAATTGCCAGTGTCATACGGCAGGGCGAATAACAACACATCAAGATCTCCCTTGGCCAACATATCCAGCAAGTTCGGGCTGAGATCTTCGCGAATATACAGCCGGCTATTGTTGTACCTTTCTCGCATTGACTTAAGAATTTTTGGCAATAAAAACGGCGCAATGGTAGGTATCACTCCAAAACGCAAATCACTTTGAAACTCGCCCTGAGACTGTTTTGCATGCTCCACAAAATTATCCATTTGGTTCAATATCTCATGCGCCTGAGTCACCAACGTTTCGCCAACCGGTGTTAGCAATACATTGGCACCACGTTCAAACAGAGTGACTCCCAAATTATTCTCCAACTCATTGATGCCAGTACTTAGGGCCGACTGCGAAACAAAACACGATTCAGCGGCATGGCCAAAATGCCGATGTTCGGCTAAAGCGCACAAATACTTAAGTTGTTTGACAGAGGGTAGAGTCATAAGTTAAATCAATCGCGAATAAGAATATTATTAATTGGATTGATTGTAGGTTAAGTAATATAGTCAGTGCAACTGTCAATGATTGAGAGTTATTTAACGTTAAATAATCACTATAACTGGAGGACAATATGTCTCTACAAGGTTCAAAAACCGAGCAGGCGTTGAAAGATGCTTTTGCTGGTGAATCGCAAGCAAATCGTCGCTATCTTTACTTCGCTGCCAAAGCTGACATAGAAGGTTACAACGACGTAGCTGCGGTTTTTCGCTCAACTGCGGAAGGCGAGACTGGCCATGCTCACGGCCACTTAGAATATCTAGAAGAAGTTGGCGACCCAGCCACTGGCATGCCTATTGGCGGCACTTCTGACAACCTTAAATCAGCAATTGCTGGTGAAACTCACGAGTACACTGATATGTACCCTGGCATGGCTAAAGATGCGCGTGATGAAGGTTTTGATGAAATCGCTGACTGGTTTGAGACTCTCGCTAAAGCTGAGCGTTCACACGCCAATAAGTTCCAAAAGACATTGGATACTTTAGACGACTAATCAACGTCTGTTGTGAAAAAGCCGAGTTGCGCTGTAATTGAGCATCTCGGCTTTTTTATATTCGCTTTTTTCAATGAAAGCACTGAACAACCACTGACTAACTACTAACAAATACCTAATCATGAGAGAAGGAAGTTTAGAAGCGCCCACCCGTCACCCGCTGGACTGGAAAAATGATTTATTCTGGGACAAAGGAAATCTCGAAGCCGAGCTCGAGCGTGTTTATGACATCTGTCACGGATGCCGACGTTGTGTAAGTCTATGCGATGCCTTCCCTACTCTATTTGATCTGATCGATGAGTCCTCAACCTTTGAAGTAGACGGCGTGGACAAGGCGGATTATATGAAGGTTGTGGATCAATGTTACCTCTGCGATCTTTGCTATTTAACCAAGTGCCCGTATGTGCCTCCGCATGAGTGGAATGTTGACTTCCCTCATTTAATGCTCAGAGCTAAGGCTCAAGACTTTCGCGAAAAAGGCACCAGCCTTCGCAACAAGGTGTTAACCAGCACTGACGCGATGAATAAATTGATGAAAATCCCAGTGATTAATCAAACGGGTAATGCTCTTCTGAAAAACAAAACCTTTCGCTCAGTATTCGAAAAAGGCTTTGGTGTGCACAAAGACGCACCGGTACCAGAATATCGGCGCAAAAACATCGCTAAGCTGGCCAAAAACCTGCCAGTGCGAAGCATCACCGCCACTCCAATTGGCCGCACCACAGGCAAGCTTGCGCTCTACGCAACCTGTTATGGCAATTACAACACTCCTGATTTAGGCTTGGATTTTCTCAAAGTCTTCCAGCACAACAATGTTGACATAAAGTTGGTTCCTAAAGAACGTTGCTGCGGCATGCCAAAGCTTGAATTAGGCGACCTTGATTCGGTAGAAGAGAATATGAAGTTCAATATTCCAATCTTGGCTAAATTGGTGGATGAAGGTTATGACCTTGTAGCGCCAATTCCATCATGTGTGCTGATGTATAAGCAAGAATTACCGCTTATGTTCCCAGACAATGAAGATGTTATAAAGGTACAAAAAGCCTTTTTTGACCCGTTTGAATATCTCTCCGTGCGCAACAAAGGCGGTGCTCTTAAAACCGATTTCCAACATGAACTAGGGGATATTTCATATCAGGTCGCTTGCCATCAACGGGTGCAAAAAATTGGCCACAAAACCCGCGAAGTGCTGGGTTTAGTGCCTGGCACCATGGTGATTCCGATTGAACGCTGTTCAGGACACGATGGCACCTATGCAGTGAAGAAAGAAACCTATGACAAAGCGGTTAAAATTGCGCGCCCAGTCGTTCGCAAAGTCAAAGAGCAAGCGGCTCAGCATTTCACCAGTGATTGCCCCATGGCCAGCGCACACGTTGCCAAATTAGCCGGCGATGCAGTTAAGAGCAACGAACATCCAATGACCCTTTTACGCCGTGCCTACGGCATCTAGCAGCAGAGACCTATAATCATGAACAAACTAAGCCGAGCAGACTTAATGCCACTCGAAGTCTACGCCGAAAAGCGCCCTGAATACCGTGCGCAGATGATGCAGCACAAGAAGGCGCGCCAACTGCCTTTGGGTGACAACGCACGCTTGTATTTCGAGAATAAACGCACAATCCAGTATCAAATCCAAGAAGTACTGAGGGTCGAGAAAACCTTCGACGCGGCTGGCATTGAGGAAGAGTTAGAAACCTATAACGAATTGATACCCGATGGCAGTAATTTGAAGGCTACTTTTATGCTGGAGTTTCCCGATGTGGAACTTAGAACGCGCATGACGGTTGAATTGCGTGGCATTGAACACAAGGTTTGGTTACAAGCGCAAGATTGTGCAAAGGTTTACCCAATTGCCAATGAAGATTTGTCTAGAGATGACGGTTCGCGCACCTCGATGGTGCATTTTTTCCGTTTTGAATTTACCCCAACCATGGTTGCAGCACTAAAGCATGGCGCCAAGTTATGGGCCGGTATCGAACATAAAGGCTACGAGATTGAAGGCATGGAAGTGACGCAGGAAATTAGAGATTCTCTAACTGATGACTTTGACGATGTGACGATAAACTAACTCAAGCCCAAATAGGTGATGCCCTAGGTCTAAAAAGCCGCTACAACGCCTAGCGGCCGCCCGCAACGTCAATAAACCCACCGGTGGTATAGCTGGATTGGTTTGATAATAGCCATGCAATGGCTTCAGCCACTTCCTCAGGCTTGCCACCGCGTCTAATTGGCAGGCAGTGTTTTAGACGATAAACCCTGTCGGGTTCGCCTCCGTCAGCGTGCATTTGGGTGTAAATTAAGCCCGGGCGCACCTAATCGTGCGGCCGCGGATGAGACATTAACGATAGCATCGCCCTGCCCGCCTTGCGCCGTTGACATGCATTTTACCGCTTCACGACAACACAAAAATGGGCCCGTCACGTTAGTGGCAAGAACCTTGTTGATTTGCTCAGCGCTTAACTCTGAGACGGTGGTTTGCTCAAACAATACTCCTGCATTGTTGACCAAAGCGTCTAAGCAGCCCATTTCATGGTCAATGGTGCCAAACATTGCAACCACAGCGCCTTCTTGAGACACATCCGCCGGTAATAACAAGGCCTGAACACCAAGCTCTTGAACTTGAGCCTGCACGCGTTCTGCGGCTTTGTGATTACCTAGATAGTTCAACGCGATGTCATAAGCTAAGCCGGCTAACTTATGCGCCGTAGACGCACCTATACCGTGGCTAGCGCCAGTAATTAGTGCGATTTTGTTCATCAATCAGACAAGCGCAATTCAGCCATAATGCCCACTAAATTGTGATCTGGGTCACGTAAAAACCCAATCCATAATTCATGGTCTGGCATTCTCGCGGCTAATTGTGGTTCACGCTCAAACTCCACATCTTTGGCCTGCAAACTCGAGGTGGCGGCATGAATATCAGTTACCTTGTAGTAAATCGCTGAGGTTTTATGATCCGCTGCATCTCCTTGCTGTGTTGTGACCATCAAACGAACACCACCACAGTCAAAAAAGGCTAAACCAGGCGGCGCTTCAAACAATAGAGTAAGCCCCAAGGTGTGTTGGTAGAATTCCACAGACTTTGGCAAGTCGGTTGCCGCAATTGCAATCTGGCCAATAGCTTCTATTTAAACTGGTTCGCTCATTTATTTATCTCCATTAAAACTTAGTACAAAGCTATCTATGGCGCAGATTAATCTAATCGCTTACCAAAGCTAACAACCTCATCATTAAGGTAGCCAATTGATCGATAAAATTCAATCGCGCTAGAATTTTTTGCTCTAACCTGCAAATTTATCTTAGGGCAGCCTAGTTGGCGCAACTCATGTTCGATTGCGTTCATCATTGCTAGACCAAATCCTTGCCCACGGTGATCGGGTTCAACGGCCAGATAATTCACCCAGCCACGATGGCCCTCATAGCCACCCATTACAGAAGCAACCAACTCTTGGCCAATTTCTCCAAGCAAAAACAATTCTGGGTTTACCTTCTGCTTTCGAGCGATGTCTAACCTAGGGTTGTTAGTAGCAGTTACTATTTCGCAGCGTTGCCACAATGCAACCACTGGCTCGGTATCTCGTGTGTTAAAAGCCCTGGTCTTCATTGCGCAGATAAGGCAATGGCGCTTTCAAACGCCGATGGGTCTTGCATAATCTGCACGATCGAATCACTAGGCAAGGTCTGCACATCAATAAAATCTGCCAGCTCCTCCACTGGATCACAAAACAACACATCTAAGGCTAAACGCTCGCCACCATAAATCCCTCTATGGAGCGTAGATGCTGAAAATATCAGTAGATCGCCTGCCTCCAATTCAATTCTTATTGCAGTGCTCAAAGCGTCTGAGTTCGAGTGGCCATTGCGCTCTAATCTAACCCCTAATTGCTCTTTATTGTCCCAGTTTCGGTGTGACCCTGGCACCACTTCGATACCCGGTTCGTCGTACAAAGTGATTCTGAAATGCACCACCTCTGGGCCAGTTAATGCCTCTTGTTGTTGCTCTAAGGTCATGTGGTACTGCCGATCCCTATGCCAATAGTTGCGTTGCTGAGGATTGACCGGATTGAAGAAAAGCTGGGTGCCCATAAACATAGCTGAACCACCGAACACCTCATGAACTTGCGCCATTAAGGCGGCTGAACCGAGAAATTCAAATAAGCATAAACGTTGTTGCGCATTGGGATATTGCATGCCAGTGAGTTTAGAGCTGTTAATCGCACGATTTGCGCAGAACTCAGCGTTATCAAGCTGCCATTTTTGATGAAATTCTTGCACCACATCGCGCAACGATTGAAGTTCCTTGTGCGCTACAAATCCTTTGGCTTGATAAAAGCCGTGTCGGTCAAAAAGAGTCTTACTCATCCTCGCCAGAGCGGTCATTGCCTAAAGACTTTAACACCAAACCAAGGGCTATAAAGCCAAGAACCGTTAGCAACACGAAGACTGACATCGGAAACAATTCGCGAGCCACGAACACCAAGACTAAATACACCAGCACCGTTACAACAAAAACCACATTGCTGGCGTGTTGCGAAAACAGACTTTTAAGTTTCATAAGGTTAAAGCCAATACTAGGGTGATGCCGCTCTGAACAGATATTGTTATAGAACAAGGCAACAATTACCAGCAAAATAGCATCGATTAAGCTTGTTTGACCTAAAAAGCGAACAAAGTAGTCATTGCTCCACCAATAAAGCCACCAAGCCATACAAAGCCAATTTGCTTGAACTCTTTGCTAGTAGGGCCTTTATCGCCCTGCCCTGAAGATTATTCCACTTAAGACAGGCAAATTTTTATTTAAACAAATCTAGGTATAAGCCATTCGGGATATTGGCAATTGAGGAATGAGCCTTATAAAACGCCCAGCAGAATTACCTAGAGATGAATTTGACGGAATTGATAATAGAATGAGTTCGAATTAGAAACAGCCGGAATTAGGCGTAAGATCCATCTGCCTTTCGCGGGCGCCAGCCGAGCAGCCTCGCTGGCAATAATAATATAGCTTTTAGCAGCGCAAAAACCAAAGTGAAGGCAAAGCCAATTAAGCGAAACGGTAGCGCGATTAACCAAAGCAATGGCCATGCCACTGCTGCTAAGATCGCCAACGGCCAGCACAGCACAAACAATATGCACCAAAGCAAAATAACAGTGGGTGCGTTCATGGCTGTAATTTGACCCTCAATTTACCGTGCCCGTTTAGATTCACCTGATCAGCCTGTTGAAATTTTGATACTCAGCGCTGTTAGTAAACCTCGGTTCGACTTCACTCATAGTATTTATCATAAGACAGCTTTGGCTCATTACAAGGCCGCCTTGGACAATATTGCGTTTAGAGCATAGCGCCTGCGGCGAATAAATTGAGCCTACAGGCATAATCTAAGCCTGAGGCGAGTAATCGAGACCAGCGGCGATTTGCGACCATTGCCGAATATGCGGTGCGGAGTCATCAAGCCAGCGGGCCTGACCATCTTCAATCACCAATATCTCCTCCCACTTCGCGCCTACTTTATCCATGCCTGCGTGAGGCTCTACTAACCAAAGGCCGTCATGCGCTGGGTGATCGGAGGATTTCATACTGTTCCAAAGGGGGCTGCGCCGGCCCAACCCTCTCTGAGCCAGCGAGTCTTTAAACTTAAACCAGGTTAAAGACACGGCATCAAATCCCTGCAGTCTCAAATTAAACGGCATATTCGGAGTCTTAATAGCGCGGTGGCCCAATACTTCTCCTGGGTGCTTCGTGTGCGCCGGTTCATAGCCCACCGCATACATATTGCTCAACACCGTGTCCGCCACTTGTTTAAAGCTCGCACCAGCATTAATTGCCGCTGGCACGCTATCGCGATACTTAGCTAAATGGCTCATCATTTGTTGATGGACAATATTTTCACCAAAGCAAAAACTATAAGACGTATCTACTAAGTAGCCTGAAAACAAGGGAGCAGAATCCAGAATTACACTGTCGCCTTTAGCAAGCGTTTTTGATTTTGGAAAAAATTTCCCCAGTGACCAATCACCCGGCAACGCTGTCCGCTCACCAAATAGCACTACAGGCAAATGGAAAAACGAATCTGCACCTTCTTTCCGATAATCGTTCACCAAAGCATGGGCGACTTCTTTCTCGGACTCGCCACCGACTAGTTGCGCAGCCGTTTTCTCTAATATACTGAACGAGAGTCGTTGCAAATCACGAAATTGCTCGAGTTCTGGTAGTGAAAAATTGTTAGTTTTAATCATTTATTTGAACCCCATTCCTAGCTCGATAAAAAACATAAGAGGCAACCGCGATAGGCAGCAAAGAAAACACACCAAACGGAATATTTCCAGAGGTAAAAATAACCACGCTCGAAACCAGCAGGCCAGCACCAGCAGCTAAGGCGCCCCAGCCTCGTGTTTTGGAAAAAGCCAACAATAGACCGGCGCAAGTTTGCAGGCCACCTAGCATCAATATATGTAAGCTACTCAAACCGGCTCTCGAAAGAAAGGCAATTTCTTGAGGAGACTCTAGCAACTTAGCTAGCCCTGCTGCGATGCTCACCAAAGCAAGTACCCCTATTAAAAAAATATCCAATTTTTTCGTATCAACGATCCACGATTTTCTTTGGTTCAACTGCGCGCAACAACAAATAACTAAAACCCATGAGAGCTATATTTGTTGTCACTGGGTTAAACGCTTCAATCAACAGAGACGGCATCTTTATTGCCACGTATAACCCCAATGAAAACAAAGCTGCGATGTTTACTAAAGGGATCACTCTATTTTTATACAACACAAACAGCGCCACACCAGATAAAACCTCGGCTACACCAGCTGTCTTTGTGACTAAATAAGAATGCTCTGCAGAAAGACCTATTGTGGCCGTTAATGCTTGTTCCGATGGCGCAATGGTTAGCATCTTGGGGAACAGGCCATGATAAATCCAGCTAAACGCTAAAATAGACCGAGCAACCTGGATTGAAATATTATCCATCTGTTTTTTTAGGTGACCGCGCTGTAACGCGCGATTAAAGTTTCAACCGACCACAGAACATTCAATCGACAGAGGCTCAATGGAGGTTTACTTGTCATCGTTGTATTGCAGTAGATCCCAACGATTGCCATACAGATCTTCAAACACCGCTACGGTTGCATAATCATGCTCGGCGGGTTCACGAACAAACTTCACTCCTTTTGCAGAATAGTTTTTGTAGTCTCGCCAAAAGTCATCCGTGTTAAGAAATAAGAATACACGGCCACCAGCCTGATTGCCCACAATGGCTGACTGCTCAGGCGATGAGGCGCGCGCCAGCACAATAGAACAACCGTTGCCGTTTGGCGGTGCAACAACAACCCAACGCTTATCTTGCTCAGCTTGATAGCTGTCTTCGATCAAATCAAAGCCTAGGGTTTTAGTGTAAAAATCGATTGCGTCATCATAGTCTGCGACCACAATTGCAACACTAACTAACGATTGTTTCATTCGAGGGTGACCTTTTCCAGTTAGCCGTTGCGCAGCGTGTTAATCATCTGGATGGTTTTTAACCACAACCTTAAGAACAGCAAAGGTAATCAACAGATAGACAAAGGTTGCTATGTGCTTATATACAACCGCATCTGCGGCACCAGCTTGATAGGCAAGAAAAGCATCGGCAACAGGCATTACCGTGCCAAACAATGCCGCCCACGCCAATATTTGATAGTTTTTTAGGTACAACAAAAAGCCAATAATCAATGCGACAAACCACGTTCTTGATGCATATATTTTGACCCAATCCGCATCCGCTAGATCATGCAGTTCGGTGCCTCTGAGAAGCGAAAATGAAGAAGGATCGCTATAGGCATAAATTGCGTATGCCCCTTGCAGGAGCGCCATCAATAACACCAAAAAAAAAGCCACTTTTTCTAACGGTCTATTTGCTGATTTTGTCATCTAACAATCCTACATTCATCCAAAACTAAAAGCTTAGATCTAAACATGGGTGAGCTAAAATTGCGCAAATGGCGTTGACTTTGAAACGGATATCTCTTGTTCGTTCATTTCCGCTTCAATATCATCAAACAATGGTGTGCTTAAATAGCGTTCACCTGTATCAGGCAACATACACAAAATATTAGATCCAGCAGGAGCTGATTCAGCCACTTCGACAGCAGTGGCCATGGTTGCGCCACCGCTGATACCGGTAAAAATGCCTTCTTGCCTTGCAAGCTGTTTCGAAAAATCGATTGCCTGTGCACCAGATACTGGCAGAACCTCATTAATGTATTGACCGGCAATTGCGTCAGCGGCTAGCTTAGGAATAAAATCGGGGGTCCATCCTTGAATTGCATGCGGGGCCCAGTCTGGATGCGTCTCAGCCGGAGAGCCATCGGCATTGTTTTTTTGTGTATTCCCCGATTGAATCAACCTAGCAACATCTGGCTCCGACACTATTATCTTTGTATTGGGGCTGCGTTCACGCAATACCCGAGCAACCCCCTTTAAGGTCCCGCCTGTGCCATAGCCCGTTACCCAGTAGTCTAAGGAAGTATCACCAAAATCATTTAATATTTCAGGCGCTGTGGTTTTTGAATGCATCTCAGCATTGGCTTCGTTTTCAAATTGCCGGGTCATAAACCAGCCGTGGGTTTCCGCCAACTCCTTAGCCTTAGTGACCATACCATTGCCTCTAAGCGGCGCTGGTGTTAACACCACTCTAGCGCCGAGAAAACGCATCAATCGCCGCCGTTCAACGCTAAATGACTCAGCCATAGTGATGACTAAGGGATAGCCTTTCTGAGCACAAACCATTGCAAGGCCGATTCCGGTATTGCCGCTTGTAGCCTCAACAATAGTTTGTCCAGGTTTCAGTAATCCAGACTTTTCGGCGTCTTCAATCGCGTTTTTTGCCAGACGATCCTTCACTGAACCCATTGGGTTGAATGATTCAATCTTGGCATACATATTGATATGCGATGGGGCCAGTTTGTTAATTTGAACAATAGGTGTATTGCCGATAGTTTCAAGGATATTGCTGTAAAGTTTGCTCATTTTTTTAACCTCTATTGCGTTGGCTCAATCTATTTATCTGTTTGTTATGATTTTAGCTTTTCATTCTCTAAAGCCTTTCTGAAAGCATTCTTGGCACTAACGCGCTCCGCATCTGACACATTAACTTTACAAAGTTGCTCAACCAAAAACTCTCTACCCATTCTTTCAATCGGCACACCGGATTGTTTCGAAAGCGCAGCCAACTGCCTTTGAATTACAATTGCTAAGCCGGTCGATATTCTTAAGTGGGGAGCTATCTCGAACTGCTCCAGAAGAGCCGAGTCTTTCAATCGTTCTTTGCTCTCAGTCATACTCTCAACGCCCCTATTGTTCTGCAATTCATAGCCACTGGCCGATTGCTTATTTTTTTCATCATATAACGCGCAGGAGTCGACGTTAACACATAACCCAATGGCAATGGGCTATGAACTGACACTACATTAGTGAACACTCTCACTCTCACGCGCACAATTTTTCTGCGCCAGGCCATGAAGGCGCGCAATTTTCAACGTATTAGATGATGCTTTATTCTTCATTGGTGAATATTATTTTGTCATTATTTATAGTGTTTAATATTTTTATATTCTTTATTTCCATAGGGTCAATAGACAAGAGATCCTGATCTAAGATAACAAAATCTGCCTGTTTGCCGACCTCAATAGAGCCTTTGCTAGTTTCTTCAAAATTTTGATACGCAGCCCATAATGTTATTGCTTTAAGAGCATCTAAAGGTGACAGCTTATGTTTTTCACCAAGAACTTTAGCAGTACGAGTAACGCGGTTTACTGCACTGTCGAGGATTCTCATGGAATTAGGAAAAGTCACTGGCGCATCAGAATGGATTGTAAATGGCATTTCCTCTTCTATAAGCCACCCTGTAGGTGAAATATTTTGCGCGCGCGCCAACCCAGCAACTGAATATCGATGCCAATCGCCCCAATAAAAAGTATGCATTGGATATAGCGAAGGAAAGATTCCAAGAGTCTTTAGTCTGTTGACTTGATCTTTTCTGGTGAACTGACCGTGAATCATCACAGTACGATGATCACCAAGATCCTGATTTACCTCTATCGCTTCAACCAGTCGGATTAACTGATCGATAGCTGCGTCGCCATTAGTGTGTACCAATACTTGCCAATTGTTTTTGTATGCAAGCGACAGCCACCTTAAAGCCTCTTCATCAGTAAAGGCTGGGTATCCTAAATAAGAAGCTGGTTGACCATTTGGTGGTTTAAAATAGGGCTCAGTGAACCAAGCAGTTTTTCCTTGAGGAGAACCATCAAATGTTAGCTTCACTCCACCAATTCGAAATCCGTTTGTGTATTCTTGCGACATTAATTCACTGTACAAAATCGGACTATCAGCTAAAGCAGTCAAATCAGGATAGGCGATAATATCGATATCAAAGCCAGCACTGGCGGCAATTTCAGGCAGCATTTTAAGTGTAGCTTGATCGGTTTTACCCTCTTGAACTGTAGTAAAACCGTTTGACACATAGCTGTGTTCACCTGCTTTGTATAGTTTGACTAAATCTTCTTTGGTGAACTCAGGAATCATTTTAAAAAAGATCATAAAGTGTGCGTTTTCTTGCATCACGCCACTTGGAGTTTTGCCATCTGCCTCCCTTTCTATAACGCCTCCTGCGGGATCTGGTGTTTCAGATGTAATTCCCATAAGAGTTAGCGCTTTCGAATTGTACGCGCCTAAGTGGCCTGATTGATGCATCACCACAATAGGAATATCAGTAGATACCGCGTCTAAATCATGACGATTTGGATGACGTTTTTCTTTCAGTTGTGAGTCGTCGTAGTTGAAACCAATAACGACATTATAATTTTTAACGATTGGAGATGTTTTTATAAAATCACGTAAGGATTTTTGTAAATCCTCGATTGTGTTAACTGGGCCATCGGGAGCAGGTAATAAATTAGCAACAAGGGCTTGTGTTCCCACTCCTGCGAAATGACTATGAGCGTCAATAAAACCAGGCACTATGGTTTTATCCTTCAATTCGACAACTTTCGTTAAAGGTCCCTTAAAGCCTGAAATTTGTTTACTGCTGCCAACAGCTATAATTAAACCGTCTTTGGTTGCTATAGCTTCAGCGAGAGGGATTTTGTCATCAACGGTAATAACAATGCCGTTGAGATAGATAGTGTCAGCATAGATAGTTTGGTCCTTACCACACGCGACTGGAAACAATACAAAACTTATCAGAATCAGACTTGTTACTTTTTTATTCATCAGCAATACCCAGAGGTTTATAAAGGTTGATTTGCGTTCTGCGGCAAGCTCAGAGCGCAGTGGGGAAATCGTTCGACATCAGCCTCTGCTTAGTTAAGAGCCATCAGCTTCTAGATAGTTAAGAGCCACCACCATTGATTCTATCGCTAGCTGCGTTGAATTTACCCGCGACGGGAATATGCTTGCCAACTTTTGCTAAGCCAAATCGCGGCATATTATTGTAAACGCTCTCATGCTTGCCTTTTTGAGAAATATACGTTTCATGCCAAATCCCAACATCTCCTTTGCTCACAACTTTTTTGTTAAAGTCGGCCCAAGCGGGTAAGTGGCTTGAAGACTTGTTTTTGGCATAGCTTTCTAGTTTCTCAAAAGACTGCCAATATTGAACCATAATTGTGGTTCGACCAAACCACGATTCATAGCTTATAAACCCTAACTCAGGATTTTGATGTAACTCTTCAAGCATTTTTGACATTGCTTTAGTTATTGGCAACCATTTATGAACTTTCCATGGTTTATTTATCCGCAAGCCGATTAGGAAAACCACAAATTCACCATCCATATCGGCGGTCATCCTTTGTTTAATAATTTTAGTCATGAAATGCGCTCCAAACGATGCCTATAGTGGCAATTAAAACGGGGGCGAGTAAGAGAGATTTTGAGCCGAGGTCGTGCAGGCTTTGTTATACGCTTTGTGCATGGAGGCTTTGCAGTGTTTCGACTCGGCTCCAGATATCTTCGGGCATAGTGTTTCGCCAAACCCCCATGATCAATTTTGAGAAATTTGAATCTTGCCTTGCTTTAGCTTCAACTCTATCAATAACTTTACTGCCATGCTGGACCAGAAGCTCTTCTAATGGTCCTGCGGCAAGATTGGATATTACGGTGTCTGAATTATCCTTTTTTAGTATTACCAAAATCATTTGCCAAGCTTTCTCTGCATTATCTAAAACTAGGTATTCAACCTTTGTAAACGCCGAATAAAGTGATTCATCATTTGTGTGATGATATTCAATCCACATGTCTGCCAATTCGTTTACTTTCATTTTGAGTGCGTATAGCGCCGCGATAACCGCAACAGAAAGTCCAGTGGCTTTGACTGTTCTGCCGGAGTCCGAAGAGCTGTAGCGAAGTTGACTACCTTGCTATATGCCACTTATTTTGTGCCCCATATTTTACAAACCGCAGCGTTTGAACCAATCGAACCTACAACCACTGCGACTAAACCCACACATAAGAAGACCACTACAGGAATGAGAGCCCCTAGCTCCTTTGTGGAATAAGCGGCCCATGATGAAACCAGAGATAGAAATATAAATAAGCCCCCGAGAACATTCAAGGCAACTCTATGAGACTTTTTATAATTAGCTGGCTCTTCGTCTGTTTCGAAGAACTTCAGTATTGGCCAAAATATTTTTGTTAATGTGTTTTTCATAAAAATTTAGTCTGTTGTCAACAACTGTACTTTAATCTCTAACAGCACATAACGCCAATAACAAGTGAGCGCAGGAGCCGCAGGCAAGCAGTTTTTGTTATAGGTTTTTCCCACCTACAGTTTGAGAAAAGTCACTATAATATTTAAATTCTAAAAGATTACCCGCAGGGTCTTTTACGAGGTACTTACCGGATTCAATATCGGTGCCTTTGTTTCTAATTGTTGGCTTCATTTCAAAAATTATTCCATTTGAAGAAAGTTGATTCGAAGTATTGGTCCATTCGTTTTCATCCATGATTACTCCAAAATGATCTAGCGGTTTAGCTATCATTGCCCCCTTCTCTTGATGGATTGTCACTTGATGCCCAAAAAATAGAATATCTATCCAATCTCCAACATCTCGGCCCACTTCACAGCCAAGCACATCGATATAGAATTTCTTTGCTGCTTCTAAATTTGGCACAACAAACGAGAGGTGAAACGGCTTAATCATTTAAGGATATCTCTTGATATGCATAACACCTAAGCAAGGAGCATGGCAACGCTAGGTCGGGCACAGCCCCAGTGGTTATTGGGTAGAGAAAACTCTGACCTAGTATGTCTCTCAATCTGTGATATCAAATTTCACCTCGGTGCCATCTGGCAGATCCTTAATATGGTAGTTAATTTGGCCAGTTGTGGCTAAATGTACCTCAATATCTATGAGTTCAAAATTGTCAGCGTGATACAAACCTCCCAGCACAGGCAGCTGTTTGAATCCGTACAACATTCCTTGTTCAAGGTTCATGCCCTTTTCCTTTAATTCAGAAACAATATTAACAACAAACCACTCTCTTATGAATTCATCATCGGATAGCTTTTGTTGAAAATCTTCCGAATTTTTTGCGACCTTTTGGTATTCAGCAGACCCGGTTAACAAAGAGTAAACCGCTCCAGCGCTTTGTTGAAAAAATATGTCTCCCATCGAACTAATTAGTACAAGTCTAGCATCCTCTCCCACCAACCATCGCCAATCCTCAACAAGAATGTTTGCGTCGAGATGTTCAAAGTCCACAGTCAGGTCATTCCATGTGATTGCCATTAAGCTTCCCTAAAAACATAAGCACCAATAAAACGGGCACACAAAGTACATCCGCGACGGCTGGGAGAGTCTTTTCGAGCCTGCTAACCATGTTTTTCAAATTTGACCGGTTCAGATAGATTGCTTCTAATTACCACCGTTCCCGCTAGCTTGTCATGCCATCCTTGTTTACGTTTATCAATCCCAACCCAAATAATTCCTAGGAATAACGGCAGCATAGATACGTAGTAACCAAGGTAACGCACAATGAATTGACCAGTAGAAGGTTTGCCACCGGTCTTTGCATCCACAATGGTGAGCTTAGTGGCCATTTTTCCAGGTGTCGCAGACTTATAAACCCAAAAAACGATAACTGCGATCGCCGGCATTAAGTAATTAAATAGGATATCCCAAAACCCTTGAACATAAGTCGCAGAAACCCAATAGTTCATGCCATATATGCCAGTAAGGACCGGGACAATTATTATAAGAACTAAAAGAGTATCAATTAGAGCGGCGCCAGTTCTAATCCAAAACCCTGCATGTTCCTGTTCATTCATATTATCGCCTAAATGTGTAACTACTAAATTTTAAATATAAACGGAGTAAAAGCCTGCAGCTGTATGAGTGAAAGTGGCCCGTTTTATGGAACCTCAATTGATTAACACCGTTAAAACGGGCGCACAAAGTGCGTCCGAGCGAAGCGGAAGTTTTTGACCTTGTTAAGTTTCATTTGCCAATTCCTAGGTAGTTTTGTAACAAAAATAGCAGCAAAAACACCAGGCCAGACACGGGAATAAGAATTAGAACCTTTTCTCTATGGGAGTTACCAACCAAATTAAACTGGCTAGGCATGAATAAACAAAAAACACCCAGAAAACCGGAATATTTGCCTATGATATTTTGGGTCATATGCCAAAAATGCCACATTAAGCGCCCCACCAGAAAGAAACAACCAATGAAAAGAATTAGGTAAACGATGACCAGCAGAATATTCATTGAGTAAACTTAACAGCTTGTTAGTGCGCATTCTCGATTCCCTACTCTGATTTTTTCGAGAAACCGATGATATCCAACTGATTCTATTATCTTTCCTGTCAACTGCCCTTTCTCCATTGGTATGTAAATGAGCGCGCTCAATATCTATCCTAGCAGGGTTAAATATTATTCTAAATTATCGTCTAAACCGTTGAATTCATTCGTTGTCTATATATCGGCGGCGTCAAAGTGTGCAGCGGTAAGAGTGAAAGTGTGCCGTGATATGGATACTCGATTGATATGCTGTAAGTATATGCAGTTATCATGTTGTCGAAAACTGCACAAAAAAAGGGCCTAGTAATCTTACTCAGCCCTCGTTTGAAAACTCTAGGTTTACGAACTATCGGCTTTTCAGCGCTGCAATTCGGTCATCTAACGGCGGGTGCGTTGAAAACATTTTTTTCACATTACTATTGATTCCAAAGGCCGCTAATTGATTTGGTAACTCACCGGAGTTGCCTTGTTTAAGCTTTTCTAGCGCGCTTATCATTTTTTGCGTGCTTGAATACTCTGCACCGCCGGCATCAGCTCTGAACTCTCGCTGACGGCTAAAGTAGGAAACCACAATACTGGCTAGGAAACCAAATACTATTTGGCCACCAAAGTAGCCTGCGTAGTAACCTATGCCCCGGCCGTTTCTATCAATAGCCATGGCCAGCGCTCTGGCAAGCAACAGCACAAAAACGTTCACTACACCCTGAATTAGGGCTAGGGTAATCATGTCGCCGTTGGCTACGTGGGCTATTTCATGACCCATCACTGCTT
Source organism: Cryomorphaceae bacterium (assembly GCA_047623225.1). Classification (GTDB taxonomy): domain Bacteria; phylum Pseudomonadota; class Gammaproteobacteria; order Arenicellales; family Arenicellaceae; genus Arenicella. Next base: position 47,239 of record JBLHME010000011.1, on the reverse strand, counting down.
CAGCTTCGTCTCTGCTCATGTTTTGCAGCAAACCGGTGCTTACCGCTACCAATGCTTTATTGCGGCTAGCACCGGTAGCAAACGCGTTCATATCCGGCGTATTGAAGATTCCAACTTCAGGCATTTCAATACCCGCTTGCTGCGCTTGCCTAGCCACCGTGCTCATGAGCCATTTTTCGGTCTCGTTGCGCGGGGTTTCTATCATTTCTAGCCCAGCCATGCGTTTTGCCATGTATTTGGACATCAATAGGCTAATTATCGAGCCACCAAAGCCGGCCACCACTGCAAACACAAAAAACATGCTGTTCTGGTCACGGTATTCTGCGGGTAAAAACTGCACCACAACGCTCACTACCATCAAGATGGCGGCATTTGTGGCTATAAAATATAAAACGCGTCTCACAATATAGTTCCTCAAAGATAAACAATGCTTATAATATGCGTGCCAAACAACTCGGATTCAAGTCAGCAAGCAACTATTTTGTGTCATAGTGCTGACAAACCTGTGAATATAAATGGAAGGAATATAGGTGTTTAAGTCTTTAAAAGAATTATTCAAATCTGATGTTAGTAAAAAACAACCAAACGACAACGACCTGAAGCTTGCGGCAGCAACCTTAATGTTTGAACTGATTCGCGCAGACGGTCGGATTGACCGTGTTGAATTAGTCTATATGGGCGATATTCTGCGCCGTGAGTTCGAGCTTAATCAAGAACAGCTCGATGAATTATTTGAAATGGCTAAAGAAAGCGCGCATGAGGCCACCAGCTTGCAAGGCTTTACTCGCGAGATTTGCGATAACTGGGGCAATCCAAAGCGCATGAAATTATTGGAGTATTTGTGGATGTTGGCGTTGTCTGACAACACCGTTGACCCACATGAACGGCATCTGGTGCGCAAAGTGGCTGGATTATTATATTTAACCGATAACGAGATCGCGATTGCGCGTGAAAATGCCAAAGCGCAACTTGGCCTTGAAGACTTTTAGTTGTTAAGCTAAGTAGGTAAAAGTAAGTGGGTATTAATAATTAGCTAGGCTAAATTGGCGTTACGGGAATGAATTAGGGGGAGCATATGAACTTATTTAAAGAACTACTTGATCTGAAGTCGTTTGAGCACCAGGATCAGACCTGTGAAAACGACATGAACATTAAGTTGGCCGCGGCCGTTCTCATGTTTGAGGTTGTGAAAGCTGATGGCGACACTAACACTATGGAAGTCGCTGAGATAGTTGGTATTCTGCGCGATCAGTTTGCACTGCAAAGTGATGAGATTATAAATCTGCTGGAAGCGGTGCATAAAGTCAACAAAGATGATTTTCAAATAGAAACATTTGCCAGTAAGTTAAGCCGACATTGGGGCAACCGAAAACGGGTTAAATTATTGAATGACTTTTGGGTTATAGCGCTCGCCGACCAAGAGAGAAGCGTTATCAAGCAGCTCGCGCAACTGCTAAACCTACATCATGAAGAAATCACTCGCGCCCGATTTCATGCTGAGCAACAAATTGAACTTAATATAGGCTAATTAGAGCCCGATCAAATCGGATCACAAACCAAAACAATGACAAAACTAGTTCGTATCAAGTACCTAATCGCCCTCTTGCCTTTACTAAGTCTCGGCGCTTGCGGTGGCAACAACCAAACAGCGGGGAATTTCTCTGTTGCCGCGCCCAGCATCAAGAACGAAAAAATTGCTCTTCGATTGGCGCATGGTTGGCCCAAAGGTTATCCATATTTGGGGCAATCGGTTGATGATTTTGCCCAGCTTGTCACTGAACTTTCAAACGGCCAAATCGAGATTAAGGTCGACAGCACTAATAAACACAAATCCGCGTATGGCATATTTGATTTTGTTAAGAGTGGCCAATACGACATAGGCCAGACTTCTTCTTATTACTACGGCGGCAAAGACCCTGATACTTTGTTTTTCTCATCCATGCCCTTCGACATGACCGCCACCGAACAAATGGCTTGGTTTCACGAAGGAGACGGCCTAGATCTAGCAAATGAAGTTTATGCTAAGCACAACATTGAAGTGATGATTGGTGGCAACACTGGCATGCAAATGGGCGGCTGGTTTCGCAAAGAGATCAACAGTGTTGATGATCTGAAAGGATTGAAGATGCGCATACCAGGTTTTGGCGGCAAGGTGATCGCAGGTGTTGGCGCAATTCCTACCAACATACCTACTGGCGAGTTATACCAAGCTCTTGAACGCGGCACCATCGATGCGCTTGAATGGGTAGGCCCTGGATTAGATTTGCGTATGGGCTTTCACAAAGTGGCGCCCTACTACTATAGCGGCTGGCATGAGCCGGGCTCTGAAATGATTTACTTTTTTAACAAACCCAAAATGGCCAGCCTGCCAAATTGGGCGCAAGCAATTCTGCGCAATGCAGCCAAGCTGACGGCTTACAACATGAGCACTGGCTTATTCGATGCCAACGCACAGAACTGGGATATTATTTCGTCGCAGTTCCCCGATGTGCAGGTAAAAGAGTTTCCATCCGAGGTAATTGCAGCGCTTAAGCAATCAAACCAAAACCTGTTAGAGGCCGAAAAGGCGCGTAGCCCGCTAGCAGCAAGAATCATTGAGTCGCGCGCCGAATATCTACGTAAGGCCAGAGCGTGGACTAATATTGGTGACAAGCTGTATTTAGACACCATTGCCAAATAACACGATTCACCACTAGTCGAGCTGCTGCTCCCCACGAATCCACCATGATTCAAGCCTATATTAAAAACGTTAACCGTCTGATGGACGGGCTTGGCGCAATCGCCGCTGCTTTGCTTATATTGTTGGTGCTCATAATGACCTACAACGTGGTTGCTCGTTATGCATTTAGCGATTCTTCGCTGGGTTTAGAAGAGTTGAGTTGGCATTTTTACGCAAGCATATTCTTGCTCGGCATACCCTATGCCTTGAAGCACGGCTCGCATGTGCGAGTTGATCTTCTATTTGAGCGGTTTACGCCCAAAACCCAATCACTAATCGATTTAGTTGGCTCGGTGATATTTTTAATACCCACATGTTTAATCATTATTTGGGGTGGCTGGAACTTTACCGCCGCGGCTTATCAGTTGGGTGTGCAGCCAGACTCCATAGGCTCTTTCTTTGAGCAATTAGTCAGCACTGGCATTGGCGAGAAGTCGCAGGACCCAGGTGGCTTATTGAATCGCTGGATAATCAAAGCAGTAATCCCACTTTCGTTCTTTTTCCTTCTATTGGCTGCCAGTGCATTTATGTTGCAGCGCTGGTGCGTATTTCGTGGCATAGATCTCGAAATTGAAAGCAGTAGTGACTCAGGAGATCGAAACGCATGATCGGCGTGTCTATCTTTGCCGTCGCTTTATTGCTGCTACTGTTTGGCTTTCCGGTGGCATTCACCTTCGCTGGCATCGGCATTGCCTTTGTAGTCCTATTCGCTGATCCAAGTCAGTTGGCGCAAATTCCCTACCGTATTTATTCCAATATGGGCGACGCCGGCGAAGGCCTGGTGCTGATGGCAGTGCCGTTGTTCATTTTTATGGGCCTGATCCTACAGCGCACTAAGCTGGCTGAACAATTATTAGAGTCGATGGGCCAATTGTTTGGCTCGCTGCGAGGCGGTTTGGCAATTTCCACCATACTGGTAGGCGCCCTACTAGCCGCATCAACTGGGGTTGTTGGCGCCAGCGTGGTCGCCATGGGTCTAATATCCTTGCCAGTGATGCTGCGTTACGGTTATCAAAAGGAACTGGCCACCGGCACTATCACCGCCGCTGGAACACTTGGCCAGCTTATACCGCCGTCTATTGTGCTGATTATTCTCGGCGATGTTTTAAATGTGCCTGTAGGCGACTTGTTCCGCGCAGCGCTAAAGCCCGGCCTAGTATTGATAGGCTGTTATATCGCCTATGTAGTGGTTTATTGCTTGATCAACCCAGATGCGGCACCAGAAGTACCAATAGACAAAAACACCAAACGCTCTAAGATTATATTCAATGCCTTGGTCGCAGTCATTCCACCACTAATGCTTATTTTGGTGGTTCTGGGGTCAATATTCTTAGGCATTGCAACGCCAACAGAATCCTCTGCGTTAGGGTGCGTGGGCGCAGTTTTATTGGCGTTGATCTACCGCAAATTTTCCATCCCAATGCTATGGGAGAGCTCTCTAGAAACCGTCAAGATCACAGCGATGGTGTTTGCCGTGCTATTAGGCGCGTCTATTTTTTCCATGGGTTTTTCATACACTGGCGGTGAAGAACAGGTTGAAAAACTGCTATTGAGCATTCCCGGGGAAAAGTGGGGCTTTCTAATAGCCATAATGATATTGATCACCCTGCTAGGGTTTTTCTTAGATTACATTGAGATCTCCTATATTGTGTTGCCGCTGGTATATGTGGGCGTTGTAGAGTTAGATATCAACCAAGTATGGTTCGCTATATTGGTGGCAATGAACTTACAAACTTCATTTCTAACACCGCCTTTTGGCTTCGCTTTATTCTATTTGAAAGGGGTTGCTCCGAAGAATGTTCAGACTGCCCACATTTACCGCGGGGTGGTGCCGTTTATTTTAATTCAGTTGGCAGTATTGCTAAGTATTCTGGTGTTTCCAGAGTGGTATGGCATGAGCTCGACTCAGCCGAGCCTTTGGTGATACGCCCTAAGGCGCTTAATTGGAATGAGTAAAGAAGTCGTTTTCAAAGTCACTGAGGGAGTAAGCAATGTGCTTACCGTTTTCGCCGGTGACCTCTCCAAGCCTTGTATTCTGATTGCGCCAGCAATGGGAGTGCCTGCGCGAACCTATCTGGTATTAGCCGCCGAGTTGCAATTGTTAGGTTATAGCGCAGCCACTTTTGATATGCGCGGCATAGGACAGAGCTCTATTAGAGCCGGCCGTGATAATGATTTTGGGTATTTTGATCTCGTTTCGGAAGACTTTCCTGCCGCGGTTAAAGCACTCGAAGCAGAACTGCCCAATCGGCAATTGGTTTTGTTTGGCCATAGCCTCGGCGGGCAGCTTTCTTGCCTATACTTAAGTCAGAACCCTAATGCAGCCACAGCACTAATTCTCAGCGCATCGTGCTCAGTGCATCACAAGGGCTGGGGCTTTCCATATAATGTATCTCTTCTATTTTTCAGCCAATTAGCGGCTTTGATAGCTCGCATTGTTGGTTATTTTCCGGGTAAAAAGCTCGGCTTCGGCGGCCGAGAAGCAAGGGGCTTGATGATTGATTGGGCCAATAATGCACGCAATGGGCGCTATCGTTTATTGAATACCCCAATTGATTTTGAAAGTGACCTCAAGAAGGTCAACTTGCCCGTGCTGGCGTTAAATTATAATGATGACAATTTGGCTCCACCAAGGGCGACCAAATTACTATTAAGTAAGCTCGAGAACAGCAACATCTCCTATCTGTCTGTTAGTGCAGAGGAATTAGAACTCAAGCGAGCTGACCATTTCAGTTGGGTAGGTGCGCCAAAGTTGATAGCCCACAAAATTGATCAATGGATTAATCACACTCTGGCCTAGAGAGCGTATGAATGGGTCGTTTGAGGTGCTAAAATCGCGCACTGTTTTATACCGCTGAAAAGGCTGTTTTAGTGCAATCCCCCTATACTCCAATTCTGCCAGACAAACCTGGTGAGGTTCTGCATTGGCGTAAGCTGCATGGTGCGGCGCCAAGCTTGGCCGTGGCCGAACTCGCACGCCAACCTCAGCCTTTGATCTATGTGTGTTCAGAAGCACAGCATATGCCGATGGTGGCCAAGGAACTGGCGTTCTTTCTAGGCGACGATACACCGATATACACATTCCCAGACTGGGAGTGCCTGCCCTACGATCGAGTGTCTCCGCACCCAGACATTGTGTCTAAACGTTTACTCGCTCTGCATCGGCTTCCTAGCCTGCAGCGTGGCGTATTAATCATACCCATCACCGCGCTAATGCAGCGACTAGCACCGACCAATTATATAGATGGCCGTACTTTCAATTTATCAGTCAACGACGATTTTGACACCGAGGTTTTTCGCCAGCGTCTAACCGATGCCGGTTACTACAGCGTTGATCAAGTAATGGCTCCAGGTGAGTTTGCCGTTCGTGGCGGCATTGTGGATGTATTCCCTTCGGGGATGGACACTCCGTTTCGTTTGGATTTATTCGACACCATCATCGAAACCATCCGTTTGTTTGATACCGAAACCCAACGCTCTACTGAGCAGCTGCAACAAATTCAATTATTACCCGCGCGCGAGTTCCCACTGGACGACCAAAGTGTGCAGTTCTTTCGCCAAGCATTTCGAGCCACAGTGGAGGGTGACCCCAAAAAGTCGATCGTCTATCGTGAAGTGAGCAAGGGCCTTGCGCCAACCGGCACTGAATTTTATTTGCCATTGTTTTTCGAACACACCAACACTTTGTATGACTTTTTACCCGACAATAGTGTGTTTGTTTTAGAAGAAGGCGTAATGGAGAATGCCGAGACTCTTCATCAAGAAGTAATTGAACGTTTTGAAAACGCTAGCCTTAATCCAGAGTGGCCACCACTGTCACCTGAATTACTATTTTTAACGCCGGAGCAAATTTTTTCTGGGTTTAAATCTCACCCACGCGCGCAACTGCTTAATCTAAACCTCAAATCTGCTAAGCATCTAGTTGACTACAACACCCAAGCGCCGCAGAACTTTAAGGTCAATGCGCGCGCTGACAATCCCTATTCTGAATTCATTGATCACCTAAATGGCAGCCCAAGGCGCATCTTATTGGTGGCTGAGTCGGCCGGTCGGCGCGAAAGCTTGAGCGGATTACTGAAAGAGTATTCACAACGCTTTTCGGTGGTGGAGTCTTGGGCGGAGTTTCAGAACAGCGACGCTAAACTGGCACTTACAGTGGCTGAAATCGATCGAGGTTTGAGTCTAGACGAGAACAAGATTGAAATAATTACTGAGTCGCAGCTGTACGGCGAGCGCACTTTTCAGCGCCGTAAACGCTCGGATAAAAACCGCGATCCTGACGCTATTATTAAGTCACTGGCCGAACTAAATATAGGTGACCCTGTGGTGCACGAAGACCATGGAGTTGGTCGCTACCGAGGCCTGGAAACACTCAACGTTGACGGCAATGACAATGAGTTTGCCACCATCGAATATCGTGATGGCGACAAAGTCTATATTCCAGTCTTATCTTTGGATATGGTGTCACGTTATGTTGGCGGCGGGCCCGAAACAGCGCCCTTACATAAAATGGGCAGCGACTCATGGGTCAAACTTCGCAACAAAGCTAAAGAAAAAGCCTACGATGTGGCGACTGAATTACTAGAAATTCAGGCTATGCGTTTGGCCAGAGTTGGGCATGCCTTTCCACCTGCGGATCATAGTTACGATGCTTTTTCCGCGGGCTTCGGATTTGAAGAAACACCGGACCAAGCACAGGTTATTACCGACGTTATCAACGACATGACGGCAATCAAGCCGATGGATAGGCTAGTGTGCGGTGATGTGGGCTTTGGTAAAACCGAAATAGCCCTGCGCGCCGCGTATATGGCGATAGCGGGCAGCAAGCAAGTGGTGATGTTGGTACCAACCACCCTGCTTGCGCAACAGCATTATAATAACTTCTCTGATCGATTTGCAGATTGGCCAGTAAACGTAGCGCTTTTTTCACGCTTCCGCACCGCCAAGCAAACAGAAGAAGGCGTGCAAGGCATTAAAAATGGCACGGTCGATATTGCCATCGGCACGCATAAGTTAATTCAGAAAGGCATTGAATTTAAAGACCTCGGGTTGATGATCATCGACGAAGAACACCGCTTTGGGGTACGTCAAAAAGAGCAACTTAAGAAACTGCGCAGTCAGGTAGATATACTCACTCTAACCGCCACACCTATTCCGCGAACTCTAAATTTCGCGTTGAGCGGGCTGCGCGACATTTCAGTGATTGCCACACCGCCTCGAGCTCGCTTGTCGGTAAAGACCTTTGTTCGTGAATGGGACGATGGCTTGCTAAAAGAAGCCTTGATTCGAGAAATTCGTCGCGGTGGTCAAATTTACTTTCTACATAACGAAGTCAACACCATCGAGAAAATGAAGGCGCGCATTCAAGATCTGGTTCCTGAAGCACGGATTGAAATTGGCCACGGGCAAATGCGCGAGCGTGCCCTAGAAGGCGTGATGCGTGACTTTTACCATCAGCGATTTAACGTTTTGCTGTGCACGACTATTATTGAAAGTGGCATAGACGTGCCCACCGCAAACACCATAGTAATCAATAAGGCTGATCGCTTTGGTCTCGCTCAATTGCATCAATTGCGAGGCCGCGTGGGCCGCTCCCATCATCAGGCTTATGCCTACATGATTGCACCTGAACTAAATTCTATGACCGATGATGCACGCAAACGACTAACGGCGATTGAGGCACTAGACACCTTGGGGGCTGGGTTTGCTTTGGCCTCACAGGATTTGGAAATTCGCGGGGCCGGAGAGCTTCTGGGCGAGTCGCAGAGCGGCATGATCGACCAAATCGGCTATAGCATGTACAGTTCATTCTTAGAGCAAGCAATCGCCAGTATCCAGCGCGCGCGCAAGATCAAGAAAGGCGAGCTTGTCGATAAGCTAAACGTGCAAGAAAAAGTAGATATCAACCTCAATATTCCAGCTCGATTTCCGGATGCCTATCTACCCGATGTGCATTTACGGCTAACCATGTATAAGCGCATTGCGAGTGTAAGTGAAGAACAAACTCTTGAGGAACTTCAGGTAGAAACGATTGACCGTTTTGGTTTGCTGCCGGATGCAGCAAAGAACCTATTTAAGATTGCAGAGTTAAAGCTATTGGCCGCACAACATGATGTGAAAACACTCGAAGTCGGCCCATCTGGAGGTCTAATTAAATTTAACAAAGACCCAAATATCAACATCGATCGATTAATGCGCGCGATTGCCAGCCGGCCCTTGGAGTATCGTTTTACCGGCGCAGAGTCGATTCAAGTAACTCGCCCCATGCCAGACACGCAAGACCGTATTAACATGGTTGAAGAAGTATTCGCTTTGGTAAAAAATGACTGATACGCAAGTAATCGACATGGGTGATTTTAGCGTAACCATCGTTCGTTCGAGGCGAAAAACGCTGACCTTGGAAATTGGTGCTGAAGGCCTAAAGGCGCGAGCTCCAATGCGCATGCGGCAGTCGAGCATTGAACAATTTATTGCGCAAAAACGTAATTGGATTTACAAGCATTTATCCAATAGACCACGCCCTCAAGCCAAGCTCGAATTGGTCAATGGTGCGCAGGTGCTCTACCAAGGCAGCCTGCACCGCTTACAAATTCAGTTCGATAAGCGCGGCCAAGGTGCCGTCATAAACGATCAAATCGTACTGCCAGTGAGCCGCTCGCATTTGCCCAGCGAAGAATCCACAAAGACAAAGTTAACCAAATTTTTGAAAGCAAAGGCCTTAGACAATCTGTCAGATCAGATAACCAAATTTTCTCAACAAATGTCTCTGCCTATCGCTATCGCAGACAATATTAAGGTGCGTGATTACAAGCGTCGCTGGGGTAGTTGTGATCATCGAGGCAGGTTGTCATTCAACTGGCGCATTGTGCAAGCCCCACCCGAAGTACTGGATTATGTAGCCGTGCATGAATTAGCTCATTGCCATGAGTTCAATCATTCAAAGCGTTTTTGGCGCATCGTTGAACAACAAATGCCTGATTGGCGCGATCGACAAGCTTGGTTGCATGACAATGGCGCCCGCTTGTATCAATTTTAAGGTGGCTCAGCAGCGTTAAATTATGCGCCCTGTAATTATCTCCACGGCTCTCTGATCCTGCCACGATTCAAAACGCCAATTCTTGATAAATCCACAATGACCGCCATGATCGGTAATGGTGACCTTTAGGTCGGGGTTAGCGGCCAATGTATTAGCCCCTTCCACTGGGATAATCATATCGTCACGAGCAAAATGCAGGTAACAAGGGCAAATTGTATTTTGCATTGTATCGCCATCGATGGCATAGGCCTCAAAGTAACTATTAAGGTCGGTAAATCTTGTGTAGTTGGGCACAAACTGTTGATTCATCTGATCCAAAGTCTTCATCGAATCTAGCTTTTGCGCAAAATTGTATTGCGGAAAGTGACGCATTTTCTTGCGCAATGACTTTTTCCACTTGCGCACAAAATAGGTGCCATATAGCCAATTGTGCGAGGCGTTGAGCACAGTATTACTCTTACCTGCGTGCACCACAGGGCAAAAGGCTATAACACTACTCAAGCGCACCGATCTATCGTGGGCCATGGCGGCCACTCTTAGACTAAAATTCCCGCCCAACGAAAATCCTGCCAAGTAGTAATCTGGATAGTCGTATCGAGACTGTAGATTTGCGATCCCACCGATGACTTCGTCTATCAGTGTGGAATTGAACATTCCTTCGTTCAAGTGGTGCGAATCACCGTGATCGCGCAAGTTAAGGCGAAATACATCCACGCCTTCACGCAATAAACTATTCGCCATGGAAAGCATGTAGGAAGAATCCTGGCTGCCTTCCCAGCCATGAATTAGAATCGCCAATTTGTCAGCGCGTGCTGTGCTGCATTGATTTAGCACTCCGGATAGCCGCACACCGTCTCCACATTCTAAAATTAACGCTTGTTCATTGCTTTTATGCTGCGCAAATTGCTTAGTCACTTTGAAGCGACGCGGACCCACACTTGAGAAAATCGTCTGAACATGCCGGTTGCGCATTCCCAGAGGAGGTTCGAAGTGCGGTTTGCTCACTGGCTGAGAGGCTATTTGAGGTTTGGGCATAATGTTAATCTACAGCAATTTATCTTTTGGTTTTGCACGTTCAGCTCGTATACTGCGCTGACTCAGCTGCAAACTTATCTTATGTACGCAATGTAACGAAGAGATGAAGGCTGGCACAAGACCAAAATTTTTATGAGCGTTATTCAATTGATTAATAGAACAAAAACAATCTCCTTCACCACACTGCTTGTCTTGGCTTTAATCAGCAGCACGTTGCAGGCTAAGGATTACATGGTTGAAGTTGTGCTTTTCGAAAATACAGCAGAAGCTCGGGCCACTGAGAGCCATAACTATACCGCTCCTCGCCAATTAAAAACCGGTTCTGAAACTTGGGAGCTGGAGCCGTCAATGCTACTTGAGCAAATCGAAGCACTAGAATCATCAGAAAACTATGAAATAAGGCATGCATACTCCTGGGGCCAAGAATCACTGCGCTATGAAGACTCGGCTACCTTCGAGGTGTTTGAAACTGATGCGCAAGGCTTTATCAAAATTTACGCCGAGCAACTGTTGTTTGCCAATATTGATTTGGATTTCAAAGGCTACCGTATGCAGGAAAAACGCCGTTTAAAGCTAAACGAAAAACACTACTTCGATCACCCTAAATTTGGAATTTTATTACAGGTATCACGGCTCGAAGTTGAAGAGCAGCTCGAACAAGAGGCTTTAGAACAAATGCCTGTAGAAATAGAATCTTTAGACCAAGCGGCTAAAGAGTAAGCTAAGAATAAATAAAAGACCTAAGCGGTTTTTTGTTTTTCAGTCTTATTCATAGATTGATATTCAGGAACCAGCATCTCAAGACAATCGGATAGGCTCTCGTCATAACTATCCAACCTGGCAACCATGTTGTCATACACCTGATTAACCAGCTGGGCGTCTACGTGACGAGTTGCAGCTAGGTGAATTTTTTCGTACTCAGTGATTGTCATATTCTCTTCATGATGGAAAAGCTCTTCATGCAGCTTCTCACCGGGCCTTAGGCCAGTATAAATAATCCTTATGTCTTCACCCGGCTCTTTACCAGATAGACGGATCAATTGCTCAGCCAAGTCTGAGATAAGCACCGGCTGGCCCATGTCCAAAACGTAAATTCGGCCGTCTTCACCCATGGCACTCGCTTCTAGAATTAATTGAGTGGCCTCAGTGATGGTCATAAAGTAGCGAGTCATCTCTTTGTGAGTCACAGTGATCGGCCCGCCCTTCTTGATTTGCTGTTGAAACTTGGGCACTACACTGCCCGCCGAGCCCAGCACATTGCCAAACCGCACGGTAATAAACTTAGTCTCGCTCTGTGAGGCAAGCTGCTGACAATATATTTCAGCAACACGCTTGCAAGCACCCATTAAACTGCTTGGATTGACCGCTTTGTCAGTAGAAATCAATACAAATTTTTCGGCACCCTTCTCATGTGCAAGATCTGCCACGATCCGTGTGCCTAAGGCGTTATTTTTAATCGCCTCGCGCACTTGCCCCTCTAATAATGGAACGTGTTTGTATGCCGCCGCATGGAATACTGAGGCAGGTGTGTATCTCTCAAATACATGTCGCACAGCAGCTTGATCACAAATATCGCCGAGCACCGGGGTAAGTTCAACATCTGGAAATCGCTCGCGCAGTTCTTCTTCGATGCGGTATAAGTTGTATTCACTCTGATCAAAAAGAACCAAATGAGCACTGCACACTGAAGCTAACTGACGACACAATTCTGAACCAATTGAGCCACCCGCACCGGTCACCAACACTGTTTTGTCGCAGAGGCTGTGTTTGATTCGCTGCCAATCCAGTTTTACTGGGTCACGACCAAGCAAATCATCAATCCGAACTTCACGCATATCACTAATTTGTACACGCCCACTGACCAGTTCATGAGCACCTGGAAGCGTTCTAAACTCAATCCCGGTCTTCTCGCAAATGGTTACCAGGCGTTGCATTTGCTCATCATTGGCTGATGGCACAGCTATCAATACCAAATCTATATCCCAACGATAAATCAGATCTTGCAAGACATCGGGTGAGGCAACAATTGGCACGCGATGTATTTGGCGGCCTATCTTGCTCGGGTCATCATCCAAAAATGCCACAATATTGTAACGGTTCGGGTGGTTGCGCGTGAGGTCGCGCAGTAGTTGCTCGCCCGCTGCGCCAGCACCAAGAATCACAACTTTGCGGCCAGACCGGGTGGAGAAATGTCGATCTTTAAGCAGTCTATAGAATAAACGTGAGCCACCCATAAGGGCGGCTAAGATCAAGGCGTAAAGAATAAACACGGAGCGCGGCACATATTGCAAGCGTTCAGCAACCAAGAACAGTGTGAAGGCAATGGCCGTGGTGCCAACCAGTACGGAACGGACAATTAGCGACAAATCAGGCAGCGAAACAAATCGCCACTCACCCCGATGCATACCAACAAATATATTGGTTACGGTTTGCACCGCGATAACAACAGGCAGTGCAGCCCAAGCGCTGAGCAGAAAGATTTCAGGGATCGCTTCAAGATTATATCGCAGCCAATAGGCGGCAAACCACGCCACAGGTATCACCAACATGTCGTGCAGAATAATTCTCCGACGATATACCAACATTGTAAATGATCTAAGCATATAAAATTCTAAACGGCCGTTTAAGATGGTTCGTGAGCTTTTGATTCCAGCCAGTAAACCGTAGCGATTGCGCTCAGGAGAAGCGCCGATACCGCCAGTATTGCAAGGCCGATCATATCACGGTAAAGCACACACAGAGTTGCGATCAAGGAACATAACAACATCAACACAATGGCCGCTATAACAATCTTTGAATGGGCAATTTCAAGCCCTGCAAGACGTTGGTAATGATGGCTGCGATGCGGTAACCAAAATTTTTCGCCACGCACCATGCGCCTGATTAAAGTAAGGCTAGAGTCGACCACAAATACGCTGAACAGTACGACAAAACTCACTGCCGGAATCTGATATCGCGTTACCCCAATAATTAGTAGCGTGGCGAAAAAAGCACCCAGCGTGACACTACCAACATCGCCCATGAAAATTTTGGCGGGATGCCAATTCCACAGTAAGAATCCATAGCTGCTCGCGGCCAACACCGCACAGACCAAGGTGAAATAACTGTCTCCTGCTTGCCAAAACCAAAATCCGATGGTAATTGCGGCAATGATAGTTTGCGATGCGGCGAGGCCATCCATACCATCCATAAAATTATACAAATTGGCCATCCAAAGGATTCCAAATACGCTACAAAATGCACCAAACCACGAAAACTTGAGCCATAGATCGGCAGAAAGCTGAACTTGGCTTAGCCAACCAAAAGCACACACCGTAGCCAAGGCAAGTGCGATCTGCGCGCCAAAACGTAATTTAGGCGATAGATCGCTTCGGTCATCCCACCAACTCAGCAGAGCCCATAACAGAACCACAACAAACAACCCCATAAACATGGCATAGCGACCACTTAGCTGGGCCGATGCTACCAAGACCAACAAAAGACTGGCTGATATCACCAGACCACCGCCGCGGGGAACAGCGCCCTGATGCAGAGTTCTATCGTTTGGCGTATCGACAATCTTTCGTTGTTTAAGATAGCCAATCAATACTCTGACCGCAGCCCAACTTAGTACAATGGTGACAAAACCTATTGCGATAATTATCTGCACAGTTAACGTCATATCGGTAGATCTCGCTCGGGGTGTTGCAAGAAGCCCTGCGGCTGAAAACCAAAATCATTTTTCGCTGCAACAGTATCGTAAGCTAAGTTTTGATTCATGCGGTTTGCCATTTCGGCAGTATAAGCAAATCCAGTCAATTTTGCTGCCAGCACCAATGCCCAGCGAAAAGCGCTCAGCGGCAAGCGGATAATGCGAGGCCTAACACCTAGCCCCACAAATATGCGCTCGACCATTTCGGTATAGCTCATTGTATCTCGCCCCGCCAGGTTATAGGCCTGGCCTGCGGTCTTTGGTTCTTGCAAACAGGCTAGACAGGCTTGCACTAAATCGTCAGCGTGCACCGGCTGCCTCTTGCCTGAAGCTTTACCAACCAAAAACATGACTTTCCACTTTCTAATAAAGTGGGCAATTTTACTGATATTCTCGTCTCGGCCATAGCCGTAGATCAAGCTGGGCCGGAGAATAGTTAGGGCAATGCCCTGCGTGGCACATTGCTCTGCCAGCGACTCTTCCGCATCCGCAAGCGAACGCACCAAAACTTGCTCTGCTGAATTTGGCGATGACTGCTTGCTCAAAACGCTGGTTGAGCTAAACGCAACGATTCGCTTTAGGCTTCCATTGGCTAACACCGACACATGTTGCGGGAGTAGCCAGATGGGTGCAGTGTGAATCAGAGTGCTGGCGTGCGCGGCCTGAGATAATTGCTCAGCGTTTGCAGCTTCAGACAAATCCCACTGCAATGACAGTTCAGAACTCGATCGAGAAATTGACATGAAGTCGGCACCATCTTGCTCAAGGCGTTGAACCAACGGAACGCCCACGACCCCTCTAGCACCTGTGACCAATATCACCGAGCGAGACCTTTGAGCAAACTAATGCCTGCCCTGCCGATAAAGCTCACGGCAATACCAAGTTTAACCACCATTCGCAAAAGCCATGGGTAATCGTTTTTGTAAAACTTGTCAAAAAATCGATCCATGCCTTTATGCAGCGTAAACAGCACTGCGATAGGCCGCGACCTACTGCTCACGCCCTTAGCGTGTGTAACGGCCACATTAGGCAGAAAACCGACTTTCCAACCGCTGTGAGAAAATCGCATACACCAATCCAAATCTTCACAGTGCATGAAATAACCCTCATCGAGCAACCCCACCTGGTCTGCCGCTGATTTGCGTGCCACCATAAACGCTCCCGAAATCGCTTCAACAAACTCGATTCCTAAGGTGTTGTCGACCCTGTCGCCATAGTCAAAGCTGGCAAATCGGGGATTGTTAGGCATCACCTGATGCAATTGCAGCATGCGCACCATGGCTGACCACGGCGTTGGAAAGCGGCGGCGACTTGTAGCCTGTAAGCTTCCATCTGAATTTAGAATACGACAGCTGGCCAAACCCATTTGCGAGTGTTCCCTAAACGCAGCAATAAGCTCGACCAAGGTATTTTCTTCCAGCTCACAATCGGGGTTCATTAACACCAGAAACTCAGCGTCATTGGTTTTGATTACTTGATTATTAGCCGCTGCGAATCCCACATTCTGCGTATTAGCCTGCCAATTGATTCGAGCATCGCTAAACGAAGCCTGTGCAATTTCAAGACTGCCATCGGTGGAATCATTATCCACTACCGTTATTTGACCAGTACTAAATCTTAAGGCTGAGCTGATTGAGCGCTGTAACCAGTCGCCAGCATTGTAATTGACAATCACAATGTGGGTACTTTGAACATTAGCCATTTTTTCTTCAGGCATCCATCGGCCCTGTCTTTCCACGCAGACCATGCCATACGCCCTTCAGCATCATTTTCAGGTTAACCAAACGCGGCGCCTTAAGCAGCCCAAACATAATCACAATCATGGCAAGTCTTTGAATATCGTTCCACTTCCATAGAGCACTGGCGTAACCTCGTTTATACAACAAAACACTATTACGAAATATGTAGTAATAGCGGAACGGCTTATGCTGCGGCACATTTCGTTGTCGCCCTCCAAGGCTAACTCTATGCGTGGATTCGCCTAGGCCATGTTGCATAACTGCATCACAAACACCATAGGCGTTAAAGCCGCGACCTTTAGCACACAAAAACCATTCGGTATCCACGTGATCAATAAACAAGGTTTCATCCATTAAACCGATTGCCTCAATATGCGCCAAGTTGATTAGGCTACCAGAGGAAATAAGAAAGTCTGCTTGCACGCAGCCATCTTCGTCTCGAGCGCCGCAATAGCGCCTGTGGAATTTAAAACGGCCAAATCGAACGAAGAATGATTCGCTGCCGTTATCTGCGTTTAGGTAGGTTGCTCCAACCGCGCTCACCAAACCTTTTGATGATTTAACTGCCAATGCAGATTGCAGCGCTGAGACCATTCCGTCGAGCGGAATACTGTCTTGGTCGAGTAACAAGACCTGACTGAAATCGTTATCTTGTGCGTAGGATATGCCTTTATTATGCGCAGCGCCTAATCCACAGTTACGTTGCAGTTCAATCAACGCTGTATGTTGATCGCTTGCACAAAGTTCACGAATGCCTCGTATATTAGCCGACGCATTATCAACAACAAGGATTGTGCAGCCTTGGGTTGCAGCTGCAGTGAGGGCGCGCCCTAGAGCCCCCAAGTCTGGGTTGTAACAGACTACTACGGCAAGGATGCGTTCGCTCATAATGCCATGCGATTAACGACTCAGTCGTTTTTATCGATTCCGATAGTGCGCCGAACATGATAAATCGTCTTGTTCTGGCTTTCGTAATAGGTACGAGTTTGCATTTCACCAATCAGACCGAACAAAATAAATTGTAAGCCTATCACTAGCAGCATAAAGGCAAAAACAAGAATCGGTCGATCGCCAAGAGGCACACCGAAGAACAGGCGCGCCACGGTCAACCAAACCAACAAAGCGCCACCAATTCCGCCTAAGGCCAAGCCTGGCATGCCGAAAAAGTGCAGTGGTCGTGCGTGGAATTTAAGTAAAAACTTTACAGTGATTAAATCCAAAACAACGCGAAAGGTTCGTGAGATTCCATACTTTGATTCGCCGGCAGTACGAGCACGGTGATTTACCTTAACTTCGGCGATATCAGCGCCAACACCGCTGGCTACTGCCGGAATAAAACGATGCATTTCACCATAAAGCGTTACTCTCTTCGACAATTCCTTGCGCATGGCTTTCAAAGTACAGCCGTAGTCATGCAGGCTCACATCAGTGATTTTTGAGATTAACCAATTGGCCATCTTGGATGGCAATTTTCGCGAAATATAGGTGTCTTGACGATCGTGACGCCAACCACAGGCCATGTCATAGCCTTCTTCAATTTTAGCTACCATTGCAGGAATGTCGGCCGGATCATTTTGACGATCAGCGTCAAGCGTTACAACGATTTCGCCCTCGGCATAATCGAGCCCAGCGACCATGGCTGCTGTTTGGCCAAAGTTTCGACGAAAGCTGACTACTTTGATCTGTGGCATTTGCGTTCTAAATTTCTCTAGCACCGCCACTCCTTCGTCTGTGCTGCCGTCGTCAATGAACAGCACTTCATATTCTCGCCCCATTGGGTCGAGTGCACTTTTAATCTCCTCGCAAAGTGGTTCGAGGTTTGGAGCTTCATTCAAAAACGGAATTACAATCGAGACGTCCATTACGGATTACCTGTGCATGCTTATTGTTCTATTAAAGCGTGATTATACGAAAATCGAGCAAGACTTATTCACTAATTACTACAATTCTAACGTAGATAATTCGCCATCCGCGACAGCACTCGAACCGACTATATAGAGATGATCGCGCTCAGTTGATTCAATTTGCGGATACACACCCTCGTCAGTAATGCGCAGATGCTTACTATAGTACTTATCTACAAAACCCTTAGTTTTCCAGCGTTTCTGCAGAGCTCCTAATTCACTAAAGTAACGTTCAACGTGAGCATCGGCCATATCATCACCGCGGCTCACCGATTCGTGGTGATAAAGCCGTGCTTCAGGCGTCCAAATAATTTGCTTACCAGACGACTCCACACGCAAGCAGTAGTCAATGTCATTGTAGGCAACCTTAAAGTCTTTATCGTTGAGTCCGCCAAATGATTCGAATACAACTCTTGGTGTAATCAGGCAAGCAGCAGTAACTGCCATCATGTTCTGGGTGGCGATACAACGGTTTTGGTAACCTGGAGAATCGCCGTCTTCCAGACGATGAATATGGCCAGCGGCGTTACCCATGCCAACCATCACTCCAGCGTGTTGCACTAGGCCGTTACCAAACAACAGCTTGGCACCAACAATGCCAACCTCAGGCTGCACAGCCCACACCATCATATTGCGCAGCCAATCAGCGTGAATAATCTCTATGTCATTGTTAACCAGGGCAACATAGTCAGAACGCCCCTGAGCAACGGCAAAATTATTAATTGCCGAGTAGTTAAATTCACCAGGATATTCAACCACTTGAATCCGATCATCTGAGCCTATTTGGTTAAAAAATTCATACGTTTCAGCTTCTTCGCTGCCATTATCAACAATGATAATATGAAAATCGGGATAATCAGTAATCGACAGCAAGCTCTCGATGCAGGGCTTGAGCACTGCTAGGCCATCACGTGTAGGTATGATCAAATCGACCGAAGGTAGCTCATGCCAATCTGGCGCGGCACTTAAAGTATTATGCTCACCATGGCGTTGCCAGGCGATATTAGGCCAAGCAGAAATGGCACTCAGAGGTGGTGGTGTTATCAGGCCATATTGCCGTTGGCTCACCCACAGCACTTCGCTCAAATGCACTACCGCCGCAGTGTTTTGAAAGGCCGCAAGCGATAACTCGTATTGCTTGGTTTCATCTAAAAGATCTTGCAGCAGCGTGTCTTTAATCAGTTCAGCTGAGTACATCACGGCCGGACCGACATAATTATAACAATGCAAATACGCTAAGCTTGGCTGGGGCTTGAAAACAGGTTCCATTGCCTTTTGGCCAGCCTTCTCATCAAACTCATAATCGTGATCGGTATAGACCATAAGAGGTTTGGTCTTGGCAGATTTTATGCAGCGCTTTAACATCAAAATAGCAGGGTCACGCAGGCGCTCACTCGACTTTAGCGGCAACACATAGTCAACATCCTTAGGCAAAGGGTCTGAGTGTTTGAGAACGTAATCTGGCCGTACCAACAATTCATTAAGAATATGCCGTTGTTCATCAGATTCGATCAACACAGCAACTTTGACACCTCTGCCAAGCCAAGTGACGAGGTTGCCAAAACCGCGAAAACGCGACCAATTTACCACATTCTGCAAATAGGTTTCTTTGACAGGCGAGTAAAAATTCAACACTGAATTGGACAAGTCATAACGATTTTGAAACTGCATTATGATCATTTGGAACAAAACTGGCAGGCTAAAAAAGTCCACCAGATAGCGCCCGCAAATCAGCAATACGCGCGCCCGCCCTTCTAAGTTTGAGACTCGTGCTAAACGAATAAACTCCAAGGATTGACTATAGGCCTTCAGCTTGCCGCTGGGCAAACACACCAGCATGCGGTTGCGCCCTGAATGATAGCCGGTGAACGCTCGTTCAAAATCCATTGCTTCTACACGTTCTACAATCACTCTTGGAGTGTGGTTAATCGTGCCCTGCACCATATACTCAGACACATACCAACCGGCCTGCAAATCAATTTGACTTGCATGTGTATCTACCAATTTCCATGTAGACTCAAGGCGATTGTTGATTTTAATCAACCATTTACGCACATTCATAACGAATTAACGAACACTCTTCTTGCCCAGTAATCGGCGTATTCGGTTTAGCCAAGTCCAACCCGATGAGCCGGCCATAATGTCGATTGTTTCCTGTAAGCTTTTTGAGTGCGCTTGCAATTGAGTAAGCTCAGCTTTCAAAAATTCGATACCGGCCTCATTTACGTCTGTGCTTGGAACTTCATGATTGACCTTAACTGCTTCACGTGGAAGCCTGTAACTCAATTGCGCACTAGGATATTGCTCTATGCCAAATTCACACATAGCGTTAATTTGCGCTTGATCTTGGCCCAATAGGATTAAAAAGGAATTACTCAACTCTGAGATGGTTTTCGAAATATTCAAACCCTGCCAGACTCGATGCTCTTGATCGCCAATATCAAAAGCGGAATTGTAGTCTCTTGATTTAATTGAACTGAGATGTTCATCATTCAATTGGGATAGGGCGCCCTCTCTGACCATTAGCGTGGGCACTTTATAATCTGGAAATGGATACATAAATTGATGCGCAGCAAAGCCCGCCTTACCAATTTGCAACTGCCACTCAGACTTGGTGTAAGTCCGAATGCCAGTCGACTCGGGGTAATCATCAAGCCCAATGTATGGAACTGCGTAATGATCTTCATTGGCACCGAGTAAGTATTTTAATCCTGTTCGATTTTCAATTGCGATCAGCGTAATACCATTTTTTTTGGCGGCCTTCTGGCCCAAACTCAATAAGTCTTGTAATGCTTCTTGATCGGTAGCTCGAGCAGAAAAACGACCTGCGTACTCGGTTACGCCAACGAATAAAACTAAGTCATAATAGTCTTGTGGAAACTCAATATCATTAAAATTTGCGCTGCTAACTATTACATTCTCCAAATCTGCGCAACGTAACTTAGCCAAAGCGGCACGAATTGGGCTGCCTTCAATAGCATCAACACTGATGCCGGGTTGCTCACCCAGATAACGTGAAATGGAACCGCAACCGCAACCGAGTTCAAGCACTCGAGTAACGCCGTCTAAATTTAACGGCCTTAATAAATTAGCGCGCGTTTCGGATAAGTGATATTCGGTAGGCCAATCAACAATCTGTGATTGCAGCTCTTTCGAAGAGCTTGAAAGATCTTCCGATGCGCTCAGAATTTCATACAACTGTACTTCCGTGGCCGCGCCATCGGAGTAATTGAATTCGCGCAGCGCGGCATCAGAATCAGCGCTATAAACGCCGTTGCCGCCTCTATTAAAATTATTTAGATCGATTAAGGATTGCATACTCTTTAGCCTTCTTGCTCAATCAATTCCAAGCTTCCGTCGAGAGCGGCATAGCCAAAAGCCTCTTTGTTATCGCGCACATGTAAATGGATCATGTCGTAACGCCGATCCACTGGTATAGCGTCTTTTGCAGCATGATCTTGTGCAATACCGAGTGATACGAAGTAATCACCGGCCAATAAATTAAGCGTCAGGCTGTACTCGATTGAGACCAAATCACCCGCTTTTTGCCCTGTTGGAAGATTACCGATGAGGCGTGAATTTGTTCCGTACACTGCGTTGCCATCGTTGGTTTTAACAGTGATACCGTAAATTAGATCATCGACATCGTGTTCAAACAAAACTGACATACGAATACGCAGCTCATCACCCATTTGAACCAAGCCGTTACAGGGTGCACCATTTTGCAATAACTCATAATGACAAATCTTGCCACGACCATCTCCCCATCGCTCTTCATTGCTGTTATAGGTTTGATGGCTAAGACAATTGTCTATGGTGGGGTCAAAGTTTGTAGAATAATCCTCAGCGTTGATCACAGCTCCCTGCTCTACTTTCACGTCAGAAGCGAACATCATTTCTAAATATTCTTGCACCACTGCTTTAGGACTGCCGGTCATTTTCAATTCACCGCCATCTAACATAATGGCTCGATCACAGTATTGAATAATGCTGTCTGTGGAATGCGTGACAAATAAAATCGATACACCCTGTTGCTTTAACTGATCCAATCTACGAAAACACTTTCGCTGAAAACGAACATCGCCAACCGCAAGTGCCTCATCAACAATCAGAATATCAGGGTTCATATTAATCGCCACGGCAAAAGCTAAGCGCACAAACATGCCACTGGAGTAGGTCTTGACTGCCCGATGAAGAAAATCCCCCAAACCGCAGAACTCAACAATATCTGGCAGCTTTTGGTGAAATTCTTCACGCGTTAGCCCCATTATCGACGCATTAAGTCTGGCGTTCTCCATCCCGGTGAATTCAGGATTAAAGCCGGCGCCCAATTCCAATAACGCAGAGATGCGGCCATGCGTTTCTAAGGTGCCCGCTGTCGGTTGTAATATGCCAGTAATTACCTGTAAAAGAGTCGATTTACCAGAACCATTTTTGCCCACTATTCCGACGGTTTCGCCTTTGAACACCTCGAGATCAATGCCTTTGAGTGCCCAAAACTCTTCGCAATACTTCTTACTAGGGTTAAAGCTTTGCCACAAACGATGAATAGGCTTGCGATAGGTTTCATAACACTTGGTTATTTGCTCTATCTTAATAACCGGCGCACCGACCATTTTATCTAAGCTGCCTGAGCCATCTGGGAGTTTTTCGCCAGTAATAATCTCAAGGGTAGATTCTTTCGAGCTGTCCATAAGTTTAGATGACATCGGCAAACCCATCTCGTGTTCGGCTAAAAAACCACGCGCCGAGGATAAACATCAGCACCGCGAAAACGCTATAAATACCCAATTGCTGCCAGTTTGGTAATTGGCCAAACAGAACCACTGCACGCAGTTGTTCAACAATAATTGTCAGTGGATTTAGCCATAGTACCCATGGCTTCATCACATCTGGAACTGAAGAAAATGGATAAACAATGGGCCCAAGAAATAACAACACCGTCATCAACACACCCATAAATTGGCTAAGGTCGCGCACATAAACTCCGAGCACCGAAATAAACCAAGACATACCCAACAAAAATATCACCAAAGGGGCTAACACAATGGGTGCCAGCAGCACTGTCCAATGTAAGGTATTGCCACTTATTAGGAAGATTGCTAATAAAATTAATAGGCCCAGCAGCATATGAAACAAAGCGTTGCACAAGTTAACCAGGCTGAGTATTTCTAAAGGAAATACCACTTTCTTTACATATTGTGAATTGCCCGTGATCAACCCCACAGCGCCAACCATCACCTCGGCAAGAAAGCTATGGCATAACAATCCGGCAAACAGAATTAGGCCAAAGTCGATATTGTCCTGACCTGGCACCCCCCACTTAACACGCATCACCATGCCAAACACAAAGGTGTACACAAGCAACATCATTATGGGATAGACAAACGCCCAAAGAAAACCCAATTGTGAGCCTCGATAACGTTGCTGCACATCGCGTTTAAGCATTTGCAAAAACAAATACTTATGACTTAAAAGAGTTGAGAACATGGTTTCTAGTGCTCTAAATAATTAGTCAATGCTAATAAACTGATGCTTATTTTCAAGAATCATCTTCAAGTACTTACCATAGCCACTTTTGCCATATTGTTCGGCCGCCTTCTCAAGTGCCTCATCGCCGATGTAACCCTTGCGATAAGCAATTTCCTCTAAACAGGCGACTTTTAGTCCTTGGCGACTTTCGATGGTTTCAATAAACATGGAAGCTTGCAAGAGTGACTCGTGGGTTCCCATATCTAGCCACGCTAATCCACGACCAAATACTTCGACCGACAGATCGCCCCATTCTAAATACTGCTTGTTCACATCGGTAATTTCTAATTCACCGCGTTCAGAAGGCTGGATGCTTTTGGCTACGTCAACTACTCGATTGTCGTAAAAATACAAGCCTGTGACCGCATAGTTTGATTTTGCCACTTCGGGTTTCTCTTCAAGACTTATGGCCTGCCACTTGTCATCGAATTCGACCACGCCATAGCGTTCGGGATCTTGTACCGGGTAGGCAAACACTGTTGCGCCCTTCTCTTGGTCACCTGCGCTCTTTAAGTTTTTGCTCAGATCGGCGCCGTGAAAAACATTATCGCCAAGCACCAAAGCACAATTATCCTTACCGATAAACTCCGAACCAATTATAAAAGCTTGTGCCAAACCGTCTGGTGACGGTTGCACAGCGTAAGAAATGTTCACTCCCCATTGCGAACCGTCGCGCAACAATTGCTGAAAGCGCGGGGTATCTTGAGGGGTTGATATAACCAAAATATCGCGAATACCGGCCAACATCAGAGAAGACAATGGGTAGTAAATCATTGGTTTGTCATACACTGGCAGCAACTGCTTGGATACCGCCTGGGTTACTGGGTGTAGTCGAGTGCCTGAGCCGCCCGCTAATACAATTCCTCTCATTTCATTCTCCCGCCTACTTGGCGTCATAATTTTATTTGAGCGGCACTACGGCCGCGTGTTTGAGCTTATTTATTAAGATCCAAGCCGGGCGCCTTGATAATCACCAGATACTTTGGCTATCCATTCTCCATTAGCCAAATACCATTCAACGGTTTTGCGTATTCCGGTTTCAAAAGTTTCATCGGGCGTCCAATCTAACTCTCGCTCTATCTTCGCAGCATCAATTGCATAACGGCGATCATGACCTGGGCGATCAGCCACAAAAGTGATCTGCTCTTTATAGGCTTTGCCGTCGTCGCGTGGTAGCACTTGATCCAAAATACTGCAAATAGTTTCAACCACTTCGATATTGGTTTTTTCGTTGTGGCCACCTACATTGTAAACTTCACCATTGTTGCCCTCGGTGACGATTTTCCAAAGCGCTTTAACATGATCATCTACATACAACCAGTCACGAATGTTGTCGCCCTTGCCATAGATTGGCAGCGGCTCACCGCTAATGGCTTTTTGAATAATCAGTGGTACGAGCTTCTCTGGAAACTGGAACGGCCCATAGTTATTAGAGCAATTTGATATTACAACCGGCAGTTTGTAGGTTTTATTCCACGCACGCACCAGGTGATCAGAGCTGGCTTTACTCGCCGAATATGGGGAGTTTGGCTTATAACGCGTTGTTTCTGTGAACAAGCCGCTGTCGCCTAGACTGCCATAAACTTCATCGGTGGATATATGGTGAAACTTAAAGCCTGCCTTCTTATCACAGTCTAATTGCTCGTAGTACTCACGCGCTACCTGCAGAAGATTATAGGTGCCAACGATGTTGGTTTGAATAAACTCACCGGGGCCGTCAATAGAACGATCCACATGCGATTCAGCTGCCAAATGCATAATAAGATCTGGTTGATATTGTTCAACCAAGCGCCGCATCGCATCTGCATCAATAATATCTTCTTGATGGAAGTGATGTCGATCACTAGCATCTGCGCCACCTAATGAATGCAAGCTACCTGCATAGGTCAACTTGTCTACGTTAACGACCGTGGTTTGCGTGTCATTAATCAAGTATCGAACCAAAGCAGAGCCGATAAATCCGGCGCCACCTGTCAATAATACGGTTTTAGTCATTGTATTTTTCTCACTGATCTATATTTCTCACTGATCTACAGTTTTGCCGCAAGCGCCTCTTCAGCTTGCGTATTTGGTTCTACTTCGAGCACCTGGCTTCGATAACTCATGTTGAGCAACAGCGATGGCACGATAACGTTTGATTCTGGAAGACAAGCTTCCAACTGTTCGATCAAATCATTTGTCTGTTCCATTGAGGTCAAAACCACGCAACTATAGTCGTTGCAATCAACAAGATGACTGACTACTGGCACACCAAAGTACTCTAACTTGCTGTAACCCGGTTGGTAGACGCCAACCACCTCTATAGGAGATTGTGTAGACCTCATCATGGCAATTTCGGTTAGGTCAGAAATGCCGGCAAACAGAACTCGTTTTTGGCCTCGCGCGGCGCAGTCTTCAAAAATATTAGTGTACACATCTCCAGACTGCCTGAATAAAGCCAAAGACGTACTGAAAAAATCTGCGGTTAAACGCGCTTTTTCAGCAAAGCCATTGGGCGTCAAATAGTACAAATAGCGATTGGCCGGCGCGGTGGTGATTTTTATCAAGCCCTTTTTAACACAACGCTTTAGATAAGAATTTGCCAAACCCAACGCCACACCCATGCCCTGCGCAAGGTCACGCTGACTTATATCGTCTTTCTGATCGATCGCTTGCAACAACTCTAGAGTGAGTTGACTTTCTTTGTTAGCAAGACTTTTTTGAGACTGAGTGTTCATTTCGTGAACACTATAGAGATTTGGCGCAAAGCAGTCAAAGAAAATGAACACTTATTTATTCAAAAACAACAACCTTCATGCTGGCGCTGAGCATTGCCTAAATGGCTACTTAACACGCTACCTATGTCACCTAATCGTCATTCAACTGTAGTCATTTATTAACATAGAAGGCTTAGCTTAAGAACCAATGAAAAAGAATCAAATCAGCGCCAAATGTCCCATCTCGAGCGTGCTCACTAGCACCTCTTTACTCAACCACCAGGAGTTCTTAATCACTCCTACTGCGCCACCGTATGGCTACCTGCAATATTTGCAGGGCCATTTACAACAAATTCGATATACGCAACTGTTTGACACATCAAAAATAGCCTACCCAGAGCCTCGACGACTTTTAATCAAGGAGCTATCTAAATCTGAACGGCTGGGTAGCACTCGTGATGGAAAATCAATTTATCTAATTTCCTACGCAGCTAGCTCCAGTGTTATTCGAGAAATTGGGAGATTACGGGAAATGACGTTCCGCGCGGTCGGTGAAGGGACCCAAACATGCCGCGACTTAGACGAGTACGACAAACACTATCGGCACATAGTTATGTGGGACAACAACGATCTCGAAATTGTTGGAGCCTATAGGATTGGCGAGGCTTATAGGCTCGCTAAACAAGGCAAAACTAGCAATGAAATGCTCTATACCGCCTCACTGTTTAATTATGGCCCTGGCATGCAATTATTATTGCCAGATGCTATCGAGCTTGGTCGAAGCTTTATCCAAGAAAGGTATTGGTCGAGTCGAGCCTTAGATTGTTTATGGCAAGGTGTCGGCGTGTATCTGCAAAATAAACCGCATATTCGCTACTTATTCGGCGCCGTTAGTATCTCAAATGAATACCCGACTCTGGCAAAGCAACAGATTGTCGCGTGCTATGCGCATTGTTTTAGACCATCAGAATATTCGCACTACGCCTTAGCCAAAAACCCGTTTAAGACCGAACGCAGTGTCAGAGAATCTTATCGTGATTTAAGCACCAGCGAAGCGCTGTCGGGCCTTAAGCAAGCACTGGCCAGTCAAGGTTTAAAAGTCCCAGTTTTATTCAAACATTATGCTGAGCTGTGCGAGCACCATGGCGTGAGTTTCATCGATTTCAATATCGACCATGGTTTTGCTAACGCCATCGACGGATTGATTTTATTAGATCTGCACACAATGCGCCAAGAAAAACGAAATAGATATTTAAAATAATATTAATTATCAATAATTTAAAAAACTAACCTAAAGTAAATAATTATGGCTAAATCTGATTTACACGTTCACTCAAAATACTCAGACGTACCCAGCACTTGGATACTAAGAGCCTACGATTCACCCGAAAGCTTCACCGCGCCGGAACTCGTTTACAGCCAAGCGAAATCGCGAGGCATGGACTTTGTCACATTGACTGATCACGACGATATCCGAGGCGCTTTAGAACTGATTGCTAGGCACCCAGATGATTGCTTTGTATCTTGCGAAATAACCACCTACTTTCCGGATGATCAGTGCAAGGTTCACGTCTTGGTATACGGTATAAGCGAGACACAATACAACTATATGATGGCGATAAGACGGAACATATATACCTTGCGTGACTATATCGTTGAACAAAACATCGCTTATTCAGTGGCGCACGCTACCCACGATCAAGATGGTAAATTCGCGTTTAAACATATCGAAAAGCTGGTGTTGTTATTCGACGTGTTTGAAGTCATCAATGGCGGCGCAGATGCCCAAAACAACCAGCTCTTACATCGCTACCTCGAAAACTTGGATGACCAAACTCTGGATCAACTGCAATGCAAGCATACGATAAAACCAATCAGCATTGACCCTTGGATTAAAGGCTACACGGGCGGCTCTGACGATCACAGCGGCTATTTGATCGGCAGCGCTTACACACAGAGCAGCAGCACCAGTATTGAAGAATTTCTAGACCGTTTACGCGATAAAACAAGCTTGGCCAACGGCTTGCATGGCAGCTTCGAGACCTATGCTATTGGCGTGTTTAAACACATCCACGACTATCGCACTCACCGCGATGCGAAGTATATAAACTCGAAGATGAATGACTTTTTTGAGCTTTTTTTCTCAGGAGAAAAAGGCAATTGGTCAAAACGGTTTCGCAAGAGTCAATCACTTAGGTTTCTAAAACGCAAAAACTCCAAAACTCACAGCGCGCTACACCGCCTGCTGGACGACCTAAGCCAACAAACCGATTTAGATATCGCGCAAAAAATTCCAAGTGTGTACCAAAACATCAGCGATTTACACGATGAGATGTTTAGTTCGCTAGTGACCGCGCTGATTAAACACATACCAAGCGGCGACATATTTAAGGGAATAAATCGCTTAAGCAATTTATTCCCGCTAATTATGCTAGCAGCACCGTTTATTGGTTCGATGCGCCATCAGGTGCTTAAAGGCGAAATAAAGGCGAATTTAATCAATGGAACCGATGCGAATTACACACACAAGGCACTTTGGTTAACAGACACAATTGACGACCTTAATGGTGTATCCGTTACCCTACGTCAAATCGCAAAGCAAAGCCAAATTCATGGCTATCACCTCAAATTGGTGACCTGCGTGGATATTTTTGAGTTAAGCAAACCACTGCCAACAAACACCCTTAATTTTCACCCGGTAAAATCAGTCAGTGTGCCAGGCTATGAACAACAGAAAATTGGCTTTCCATCGCTTCTAAAAGTAATGCAAACAATAGCCGACGAACAGCCCGATCAGATCATCATTTCTACCCCAGGTCCACTTGGTATCGCGGGCATGTTGTGCGCAAAGCTAATGGATTTGCCAATAAAGACAATTTATCACACTGATTTTGCCGAGCAACTATTGCGCATGACCGGTGAAGTATCATTGGCGAACATCGCAGATCAAGCGGTCAATTTCTTTTACCGACAAGCCGATACCGTGTTTGTGCCCAGCATTGCGTACATCGAAAAATTGACGATGTCTGGCTTCAATAGTGAACGTTTATCAATTTTTCCGCGCGACCTCGACTTACAACTCTATTCGCAAGGCCAAGTGCCTCCTTCACTGCTTAAAGACAATTGTTTAAGGGGTAGCTTTACCTTGTTGTTCGCGGGGAGGATTTCAGAAGATAAAAATCTTGAAGTGCTCATTCGTACTTTTCAGGCAGCCGAACAGCAAAAACCAGGGCTTTATAACCTGGTCATAGCCGGAGACGGTCCGGATATGGATTCTCTACGAGAGTCGCTCAAACTGTGCTCCAATGTGCATTTCACTGGCCGAATCGATTCTCAGGAACTGGTTGATTGGTACCGTGCCAGCGATTTACTGGTGTTCCCGAGCCATACCGACACTTTTGGGATGGTTGTTTTGGAAGCGCAAGCCTGCGGATTACCCTGCTTAGTAAGCAGTAGCGGTGGACCAAAGGAAATTATCAAAGCAAATGAAACAGGCCAAGTAATCCACAGTGATCTGAGTCAAGATTGGCTCAGCTGCATACATTACTATCGGCGTATGAAGTTATCGCGCCCACAGGAATATGCCGAACTACGCGAAAGGTGTTCAAAACATATTAGGCAACAGAGCAACTGGGCTGACGTATTCAGCAAGGTTGTCGGGGATGAGTGCAAGCTTCCAAGACAAACTATCGAGAAGTTAGGCGGCCAATACCATGACGAAACCACTCCCCCAGACATTGAGCCTCATGACTCACCGCGACAATCAGAAGCGGCGTAATTCGATCAATTTATTATCAACCTTTAATGTAAGGCAGTAGACTAGAGAGCAATGTCAAATCAACTAAACAATCGTTACTATTTAATGCGCCATGGTGAGAGCCTTGCTAACCAAAGAGGCATAATTGTCAGCCACCCTGAAAATGCCTTGCATCACTATGGTTTAACCACTTTAGGTGCTGAGCAAGTCACCAAGAGGGCCGAGAGCACACGGCTTGACCACAATACTATTATCATATCTTCAGATTATGCGCGAGCCCGAGACACCGCCGAAATCATGAGTGACGTATTAGACTGCGCAGCCAAGGTTGAGCTCGAACCACTTTTACGGGAACGAGATTTTGGTGAATTCGAATTACAAGATCAACAATACTACCAAACTGTCTGGAAAAATGACTTGCAACAACCCGAAATCACTCATCATGGTGTCGAAATGGTGAACATGGTCACAAGCCGAGTTATCAAATTACGCGCTAAGCTTGAACAACGATTCTGTGACCGACAAATACTGTTGGTTGGCCATGGTGATGTTTTGCAAATGACCCTAGCGCAATGTCATGGCATCAACCCAAGGTTCCACAGGTCACTGGTACACATAGGCAATGCCGAAATACGATCAATGGTTAAGCTCAATGCCGGTGTGTCAAAGTTAGCCTGAATGATAAAAGATGATGCCTTTTCTATAAACTAAGCTCAAATTCCTCATCAAGCCAACCGGTCACTCCGCCAATCATTTTCTTAACTGGGCGGCCCAGCTTAGCCAGTTTGAGCGCTGCCTTGTCTGCACCATTGCAATGCGGGCCAGCACAATAGACAACAAATAGAGTATCCATTGGGAACGCACTCAACGTTCTCTCATTTATAGCCGTGTGGGGCAAGCTTACTGCATCTGGGACATGTCCGTTTTCGAATAACCTGCTTGCGCGCACATCAAGCAATACAAAATCTTTACGTTTATTAAAGGTTGCATGGTGCACGTCCCAACAATCTGTTTCAAACTCCAATAATGATTGAAAATGTAAAATTGCGCTGCTTGAGTGCGCTGCAGCGGGTCTGGAAACGGCTGATGACATATTGACTCCGTAATAGATTGGTAAATTTCAAAAGGTCACAAAATAATATAAGACATAACAACAATTCTCTATTGGCCTAAAAGACATGTTTCGTTAATATCAAGCCACAAATAGCCTAAATATATTCCCAATATGCACAACGTTGCCATTCTCACCTATCAAAATGCCGCGCTTTTTGAGTTAGGTTGCGCTGTAGAGCTGTTTGGCCTAGCGCGCCCAGAGTTCGATGCATGGTATGACACCGCAGTTGTATGTTTTGAATCCGGGCCTCTCAGCACTAACGCTGGCTTGCAGCTCATGGCCAAGAAAATAAACTCATTGGAATCATACGATACTCTGGTAATTCCCTCGTGGCCGACTAACATAGCGCAAATAAAAGGCCCTTTGGCTGACCAAGTCAAAGAATTTAGTCTGGCTGGCAAACGCATCCTTTCGTTTTGTTCCGGCTCTTTCATGCTCGCAACTCTAGGCTTGTTAGATGGTCGCAAGGCCACCACGCACTGGCGTTATGCCGACAAATTCAAACGACGATTCCCCTCCGTAGACTATGTAGAGGACGTGCTCTATGTGCTGGAAAGCTGTATTGGTTGCTCCGCTGGCAGCGCTGCCGCGATAGATCTTGGCATAGAGGTCATTCGTCAAGACTTTGGCTTTGAACGCGCCAACCAAGTCGCCAGACGTTTGGTTATGTCAGCACATCGCAAAGGCGGCCAATCGCAGTTCGTAGAAACGCCCGTGCGACAACTCCCAAGTCTGTTCATTGACACTGTCGACTGGGCCTTATCAAACCTAAATACCGAAATAAACATCAATCATCTAGCAGATAGGTCGCATATGTCGAGGCGAACTTTTGACCGAAAATTCCGACAGTCTTTTGGCACTAGCCCCAAAGAATGGCTTATCACCCAGCGTCTTAATGTTGCGCGGCAGTTACTTGAAGACAATACAAACAGGATTCAGACCATCGCCACCCACTCAGGCTTCGATAGTGCGGCCAGTATGCGCCACCATTTTCGGCGAAGTTTAGGAGTATCTCCGCGCCAGTACCGCGATCAATTTGGATCACTGACAAAACACCTGAAGTAAGATATTCTGTGCACCATAATTATTATGGGACCTCAGCATAAGTCGATGCGCGAATCAAAATGACTGAAATGCCCCCACTTTTCGTTGAAAGACTAGTCAATAGCCAGCGATTACCATCGTCTTTCGCCTCAATTGGAGACATTTCATCCTATTTTTATTTCGCCCCTGACTTATGCTGAGGTCGCTAAACTACAAAACTCACTTTCTTTCTGGAGTCTCAATGTCTGAAGCTGTTCAAACTCATTATCGTGCCTGCCATCTCTGCGAAGCTATTTGTGGATTGGAAATTAAAACTCAAGGCGACCAGGTTTTGTCGATTAAGGGCGATAAAAATGATCCTGTAAGCCACGGCTATATTTGTCCGAAAGCCACTGCGATTGCCGACATTCATACCGACCCAGACCGAATCAAAAAGCCTATGAAGCGCGTTGGCGAAGAGTGGTTGGAGATTTCTTGGGACGAAGCGATCAACTTGACCGCGGAGAAATTGGTGCAAACACAAGAAGTTCATGGCAACAATGCGGTTGGTTTCTATGCTGGGAATCCTGGGGTGCATAATTACGGTAATTTGACCCATGGGCCTGTGTTAAGGCGCGCAATTAAAACTCGTAATAACTACTCTGCTACTTCTTTAGATCAACTACCCCACCAGTTAGTGTCTTACGCGATGTATGGGCATCAGTTTTTTATTCCAATCCCGGATATCGACCGCACCCAGTTAATGGTTATTTTTGGCGGTAACCCAATGGCCTCGAACGGCAGTTTAATGACAGTGCCAAACGCGCCTAAGAGATTAAAAGCCATTCAAGCGCGGGGTGGTAAATTTGTTGTGGTAGACCCACGGCGCTCTGAAACTGCCGAAGTGGCTGACCAACACGTGTTTGTGCGCCCCGGTAAAGATGCTTACGTATTGATGGCTATGATTAATACTTTGTTTACGCAAGGATGGGTTAAAAAGAGCCATTTGGATGACAAGCTAAGCGGCATGCAAGATGTTCGCGCGGCAGTTTCAGGCTTTAGCCTTGAACTTGCAGAAGCGCAATCGGGTATTTCTGCAGCTACTATCAGAGAATTAACCGAAGCCTTGGCCACTACCGATCAAGCAGTGATCTATGGTCGCATGGGCGTATCAGTGCAAGAATTTGGTGCTCTGTGCCAGTGGGCCATCCAAATCATCAATATATTGATTGGCGCACTCGATTCTGTCGGCGGCGCAATGATTACGGCTCCTGCGTTTGGTTACGTTAAAAAAGGTCTAAATGGCGCGGGGCATTTCAATGCCTTTCGCTCTCGAGTAAGCGGCTTGCCAGAATTTGCTGGCGAGCTCCCTGCAGTGGCTATCGCAGAAGAGATTCTTACTCCAGGCGAAGGTCAGATTAAGGCGATGGTGACCATTGCGGGCAACCCAGTAAATTCTAGCGCTAATTCAAATGATATGGAAAAAGCCTTCGCGTCATTAGATTTCTATGTCGCATTTGATTTCTATATCAACGCCACCACCAGACATGCGCACGTAATATTGCCGCCAACTAGTCCACTTGAACACGACCACTATGACATTGCATTTCTGCGCTTAGCGGTGCATAACAGCGCCCGATACAATGCACCAGTTTTCGAGCCAGCGAATGATTCCATGCACGATTGGCAAATATTCAATGCCGTGGCGGCTCGTGTGGCGGATATTAAGGGTACTGAGTTCAGGCCCCTGCCCGCGCCACATGAAATGATTGACCATGGTTTGAAGATGGAGCTATACGGTGCTGCACAAAACCCAGAAGTTGCATTGGATTTAGAAAAGCTTAAAGCCTCGCCTCACGGTGTTGATTTAGGCCCTCTTGCTCCTAGTCTTGCTGAGCGCCTATGCACCGACGACGACATGATTAACTGCGCGCCGGACTTTCTAATTAAAGACTTAGAGCGCCTTGCCGAAGCAACCAAGAACGCAGATCCAGATTCACTGCTATTAATTGGCCGCCGCCATGTGCGTAGTAATAACTCATGGATGCACAATTATCATCGTCTAGTTAAGGGCAAGCCACGTTGGCAGTTGATGATGCACCCTGACGACCTAGCCGCTCGCGGAATCAGTGACGAAGCACAGGTCACCATTGAATCTAGGGTCGGTTCAGTCACCACCACAGTGCTCGCAACTGACGAAGTGATGCCTGGAGTCGTGAGTTTGCCGCATGGTTGGGGTCATAACAAAAAGGGCGTGAAGATGGCCATTGCCAGCGAACAGCTTGGGGTTAACTGCAACGAACTTACCGACGACAAATTGATCGATAAGTTATGCGGTAATGCCGTCTTGAATGGCGTTCCGGTTGAGGTTAGAAAGGCCAGCTAACGAGCCTAAAAGAGCCATGTTGGTTGTGGCTCTTAATAAGACTAGCCTAAATAATCAGCGATAGTGTTCAACCACCGGGAACGGTTGATAAAAGTGATGCAGCAATTCACGCCATTGCTGATATTCAGCCGAACCTCTAAAGCCCTCGGTGTGTGATTCTAATGTCTGCCAATTGACCAGCAACATGTATCGACAGGGGTTTTCTACGCTATGGCGCAGCTCGTGTGACAGATAGCCAGACATACTACGAATCAACTTCTTGGCGGTGTCAAAGGCGATTTCAAAATCAGCTTCCAAGCCCTCTTTTACATCCAGAATAGCAACTTCTAACACCTCAGTTTGATCATTACAAAATGCAAAACGCGGCTGGCTTGCACCATCAATCTCAACCAGTTCGGTGAACATTGCTAAAGGTCGGGCCCAAAACCCTTTATCGCCGTATAAAGCTTGGTAAATCACCAATTCTTCTTCGGTTTCAGAATGCTTGGCCAGATCTAGAACGCGGTACAACGGACCTTTATAGTGCTGGTAAAGACCTTTGGCAATACTCACGAGACTTCGGCCTGATCACCTTTTTTGCTCAGCCAAGCTTTACGCGCTGGAACTTGTTTTTTTGCTAATAACATATCCATGATCTTGGCGGTTCCATCGCCCATGGCAATGGTCATTTGCACCAGCCGCCTGGATTCGACTTTCATGGTGGTTTCGCGTAATTGGCTAGGGTTCATTTCGCCCAAACCTTTAAACCTTTGCACATTGATTTTGGCATTGGCTTTTTCAGATTTAATCTTAGCGATAATTTCATCATGCTCAGCGTCGTCTAAGGCATAAAAGACTTGCTTAGCTTGGTCTATTCGATACAAGGGTGGCATAGCCACGTATAAGTGCCCTGCTTCAACAAGGGCTCTAAAATGACGCACAAACAGAGCGATCAACAAGGTTGCGATATGCAATCCATCAGAATCCGCGTCGGCGAGAATGCAAATTTTGCCATAGCGCAAGCCGTCCAGATTGTCGGAACCTGGGTCAACGCCCACCGCCACTGAGATGTCATGAACTTCTTGCGAAGCCAACACCTGACTTGATTCAACCTCCCAAGTATTTAGTATCTTGCCGCGCAGCGGCATGATGGCTTGGGTCTTGCGGTCCCGAGCTTGTTTAGCCGATCCGCCGGCTGAATCACCTTCCACCAAAAACAACTCGGTTAGATCAAGGTCTTCGCTCGAGCAATCGGCTAACTTTCCTGGCAGCGCTGGCCCAGAGGTAATCTTTTTTCGGGTAACTTTTTTAGCCGATTTTAAGCGACTCTGTGCATTTTCAATTGCCACCATGGCAATACGCTCGCCCATCTCGAGATTTTGATTCAACCACAAGGCAAACGCATCTTTCACCTTGGTCGAAATAAACAGCGAAACCTCTCTGGAAGACAACTTTTCTTTAGTTTGACCGGAAAACTGAGGGTCCATCATACGCACGGATAAAACGTATTGGCATTGCGCCCAAACATCTTCAGGCGAAATTTTGACACCCTTGGGGAGTAAGCTGCGAAAATCGCAGAATTCTCTGATAGCTTCAGTTAAGCCGATACGCAAGCCATTAACATGCGCGCCACCTTGCACTGTTGGAATAAGGTTCACATAGCTTTCAGTGATCATTTCAGCCACTTCGCTGGACCACGCAACAATCCACTCTACCTCTTGTTCTTCACTGCCTTCTTTGCCTTGAAAGCCTTCATGAGGAATACGTTCATTGTCTCCTAATGAGCCAAGCAAATAGGCTTTAAGACCGTCCTCATAGTACCAACTAGCACTGTTTTCAGGCTTATTTTCATCTTCGAAGTTGATGGTCAGGCCAGGACATAACACGGCTTTAGCCCGCAGCAACCTGCACAGTCGCGCTGCGTTTATCTTAGGAGAATCAAAAAAGCCCTCATCTGGCCAAAATCGGATTGTAGTACCGGTGTTGCGCTGACCTACAGCGCCGATTTCTTCTAAATCTCGCGTTTTTAGACCATTGGCAAATGACATATTGTATTCATGGCCACCACGTTTGACCCAAACCTCGACATTCTTCGAAAGCCCATTGACCACCGATATGCCCACGCCGTGCAAGCCACCCGAGAAGCGGTAATTTTTGTTGGAAAATTTTCCACCCGCATGCAATCGCGTCATGATCACCTCAACGCCAGACACACCTTCTTCTGGGTGAATATCAATTGGCATGCCGCGACCATCGTCGCTCACCTCAGCTGAGCCATCCTTGTAAAGCGTGACATCAATACGCTTACAAAAGCCCGCTATTGCTTCGTCCACGCTATTATCAACCACTTCTTGGACAAGGTGATTGGGCCGCTCTGTGGAGGTATACATGCCTGGGCGCTTACGCACTGGTTCGAGCCCAGTTAATACCTCAATTGCGGAAGAATCGTATTCAGATGCCATGCTTTTTATAAATTAATTATTGTTGGAGTAATGAAATCGACTAGCAGTTTAACGCGAATCACGCGCACCTCAAACAACAATTATCGAGCTGTAGTGATGTTTCCGCCTAGCTTGTAATCATAGCCACTATTGAGCAATCAAATGATCGATAAAAGCAGCACGAATACGGGACAAACCTGCTTACGGTGTTAGAATAGCCATCCTTAACTAATGACTGTTTCGACAGCGTGGAAGATTAGAGCATCATGGCTAATACCAATCTAAAAGAACTGAATTTTGAAAATGCTTATCAAGAGCTTGAAGGCATCGTTGAGCGTATGGAACGTGGTGAGCAAGAGCTGGAGAAGTCCTTAGCCGATTTTGAGCGAGGTGTGTCGCTGATGAAGCATTGCCATAGCAAGCTTAAAGACGCTGAGCAAAAAGTGGATATCTTGGTAAAAGATAATGACGGTCTATTCAGCACCGAACCGTTCGAAGATAAAACCTAGTTTAAATAATACTGAGCCAACCGTGAACTCTCAAATACTTGATTACCAAGCTCGCACTCAGGCCACTTTGGATTCGGCTCTCAACGACCCACGAGTGCCTGAGCGTTTGCAACAAGCTATGCGTTATTCCACACTCTCAAGTGGTAAGCGGTTGCGTGCCTTGCTGGTGTATGCAGCGGGCCACGCTGTTGATGCGCCGGTGCAACGATTAGATGCTGTTGCTGCCGCGTTGGAGTGCATACACGCTTACTCGCTAATCCACGACGATCTGCCAGCGATGGACGACGACGATCTAAGGCGGAGCCAACCGACCAATCACATAAAATTTGATGAGGCGACCGCAATATTGGCTGGTGATGCCCTGCAAAGCCTCGCTTTCGCAATAATAAACAGCCCTAAATCCGGTCTAAATAACCGTCAATGCAGATCGATTACTCAATCACTCGCTCAGGCGGCTGGGCCCGCAGGCATGGTGGGCGGCCAAATGCTAGATATTCTTGCTACCCAGCAAACGCTTGACCAGCAACAACTCGAAGACGTGCACCAACGCAAAACCGGTGCTTTGATAAGCGCTGCAGTGCTGTGTGGAGCTCTGTGCGGCAACAATCCAAGCTCAGAGCAGCTCGAAGTCTTAAAGATTTATGCCAACCGCATTGGCTTAGCCTTTCAAGTGGTTGACGACATATTAGACATTGAATCGAGTACCGAGCAACTGGGAAAAACCAGTGGCGCTGACTTAGCGCTGGGCAAATCCACCTACCCGGCCCTTTTGGGTTTGAATGAGTCAAAGAAACTAGCCGAAAAACTTTATCACGAAGGCGTGGCAAGCCTCGACGCTATCGGTGATAATAGCCTGCTGTTGAAAGACCTCGCCGACCTTATTGTACGGCGAAAACATTAATCATATTGTGATCGACGCTACTACAAAATACCCACTGCTAATGACGCTGGATGATCCCAGCCTATTGCGCCAATGCTCTGAAGACCAACTTCAGCAAGTGTGCGATGAGACTCGGCAATTCCTGATTGATACAGTCGCCAAGATTGGCGGGCATCTTGCCGCGGGCCTAGGCACAGTTGAACTCACCACTGCCCTGCACTACGTATTTAATACGCCTAATGATCGCCTTGTTTGGGATATCGGCCATCAAGCCTACCCACATAAAATACTAACTGGGCGGCGCGACCAATTACACACTATACGTCAGCCTGGGGGTCTTTCAGGCTTTCTAAAACGTACCGAAAGTGAATATGATACTTTCGGTGCTGGCCACTCAAGCACTTCAATCAGTGCCGCACTTGGCATGGCGGTAGCCGCCGCCCAGCAAGGCTTAGAGCGAGAGGTAGTGGCGATTATTGGCGATGGCGCGTTGACCGCCGGCATGGCCTTTGAGGCGCTTAATAATGCTGGCGACATGGACGCTAACATATTGGTAATACTCAACGATAACGACATGTCGATATCGCCCAATGTTGGCGCCCTGAAAAATTATTTGACCCGCATTATGACCGGTCCGGCCTTTAGTTCGCTTAGGCAAGGCGCAAAAAAAGCGCTCAGCGGCATACCACCTGTGCGCGACTATGCACGCCGTTGGGAAGAACACATCAAGGGCATGATTTTACCCAGCACCTTGTTTGAAGAAATGGGTTTTTATTATGCAGGCCCAATTGATGGTCACGATATCGAGACATTAGTCTCAACCTTGCAAAACCTTAAAGAAATTGAAGGGCCTCGATTCCTACATATTGTCACCAAAAAGGGCAAAGGTTTTGAGCCCGCCGAAGACGCACCGATTAAGTATCACGGAGTCTCGCCTTTTAACCCCACAACCGGCGAAATCGGCAAAAAAGCAAAGGTGCGCACTTACACAGATGTTTTCAGCGATTGGCTGTGTGATATGGCAGCGCAAGACAATAGATTAGTCGGCATTACCCCAGCAATGCGCGAGGGTTCAGGGCTTGTGCGCTTTTCCGAGGAATACCCCGAGCGTTACTTCGATGTAGCCATTGCAGAGCAGCATGCACTCACCTTCGCGGCGGGCATGGCTTGCGATGGGCAAAAACCGGTAGTAGCCATTTATTCCACCTTTTTACAGCGAGCCTACGATCAGTTAATTCACGATGTAAGCGTGCAAGATCTGGATGTCATGCTGGCCATCGATCGTGCTGGCTTGGTTGGCGCTGATGGTGCAACTCACGCGGGAGTTTTCGATTATAGCTATTTGCGCTGCATACCCGGGTGTGTAATCTATGCTCCGAGTGATGAAGCGCAATGCCGTAATATGCTCTACAGCGCCTATCAACATGTAGGCTTAACCGCAGTTCGCTACCCACGTGGCGCCGGCATAGGCGCGGTTGAACAAACACAAATGAGCGAAATTCCATTAGGTAAAGGTGTACTGCTAGAACGCGGGCAGAATGTCGCCATACTTTCTTTTGGTACTGTGCTTTCTGCGGCGCGAGAGGCTGCCAAATCTGTAGGCGCAACTCTGGTGGATATGCGCTTTGTGAAACCAATTGATGAAGAATTAGTGAGAGAGATCGCTAGCAGTCATGATCTAATCGTCACGGTTGAAGAAAATGTGATTGCTGGCGGCGCTGGCTCCGCGGTTAATGAATTTCTGGCCGCCAGTGGTTTTGCTATTGCCTGCTTGAACTTAGGCTTACCGGACCGATATATCGATCATGGCAGTCAATCAGCGCTACTCACAGAGTGCGGATTAGATGGCAAAGGTATCGAAAACTCTATACGAGCCTCAGCGTTTTATCAGCCTGCTGCAATAAAACAAACATATTAGAAAAATCACTCTAATTACAACAAGATACAAGTTACATCTAATGTAACTTCCGACTTAAAGAAGACTTACATGAACTCTGCAAACCCGCCTATGGAAGACGTCCAAGGAAGCCTTGATACACGCCAAATACCGATCAATCGTGTTGGCATAAAAGACTTACAGCACCCGATTACAGTGCAAAATCGCGATGGCAGTAGTTCCGCCAGCATCGCAACATTCTCAATGTCGGTTAGTTTGCCGCATGACCAGAAAGGCACGCACATGTCGAGGTTCATTCAGATGCTCAACGAAACTGAAACTGTCATCTCGGCCAAAAACTTTCATAAAATGCTCAGCAGCATGGTTGAGCGCTTAGAAGCAGAGTCCGGTTACATAGAACTGCAATTCCCCTATTTCATTGAAAAGACTGCACCTGTCTCTGGAGTGAAAAGCCTAATGGACTATCAGGTAAATCTGATTGGGCAAATTGAAGACGGCCACCTCGACTCAACGTTAGAAGTCACCGTGCCGGTTAAAAGCCTCTGCCCATGCTCGAAGAAAATTTCTGAGTATGGCGCACACAATCAACGATCACATATAACAGTGGGCGTAAATTGTTCTAGCAAGCTATGGCTCAATGAATTAATCCAAAGTGTTGAAGCACAAGCAAGCGCTGAACTTTTTGCAATTCTCAAGCGTCCAGATGAAAAGTACATTACAGAACAAGCCTACAACAACCCAAAATTTGTAGAAGATGTTGTGCGCGATGTGGCTAATCAATTCGACAATAACAACCGAATAATGCGCTATTACGTGCATGCAGAAAACTTTGAATCGATTCATAATCACAGCGCATTTGCAGTAATAGAGCATGATAAATCAGTCTAAGCATTAGCGATTCAAGAAACTTCGCTGGCTAAGTAAATACTTGGTCAAGGCTGAAAAACCCACCCATATGGGTGATGCCAAGCAGCGCTAAGTTGAGTATTCTTTTATTTCCTTTACAGGAACCGACCAACTGGCTAGGGTACACCGCAAATTTTGTGTTTTAGTCCAGTTAGTCACTTGTAGTGACTACTGTTTATTCGTGTAGGCACTGCGTAAGGTCGCATGCGAGTCGAGTCCGTGCGACCTTTTTATTTGCTCAGCCTTATTAAATCAAGTGGATCTGAGGCAAGTATTTATAGCATCAAGCAGCGAAAGTCTTACCTGCGTGACAAGGTCATATTATCGCCATCACGCCGCATATTGAGCTGACTTAGAAATGACATGCCAAGTAACGGAATCTCAGGAAAACGACCAACAATCACCCCTGCTGAAATATTTTCCAATTCTATTCCACCGAGGCTCACAGTTTGTAATCGAACCAAATACATTGGCGCATTACCGGCTGCGGTAGATGCATTAGTTCTTGCACCTGACCGATATTCCAAGCCTATTTCATCAGCATCGCGGCTGCTGAGCACCACCAAATTAGCGCCTGTATCAACTAGGAATTCTAGATCCCCGCCATTCACAGCACCGTTACCTCTGAAAAAACCAAAATTATCAACCGCCATTTGAACCGTTGCGTAGTACGATTTGGGCGGCGATACGGCCAGTGATTTTGATAAGATCATTGCGCCATTTAGGGTTAATGTTTGTGGTTGGCCAGCGACTTCGACTACCGCCTCAGAGGTATTAGAACTGATTACTTTTACCCCCAGATGAGTATCACCTACTCGCACTATCTTTGCCTTGCTACCATCCACAGACAGCATGGCTCTCTCATTGAACAAGGCGATGGCCTTTACCGAGCCTGCGCCATAGGCTGACTCAGCGACAAATAGAACAGAAACAAGGGTCATTGACAACATTAATGCCATCGAAGTAGTTAACGATAGCAAAACCGGCATAAATCCATTGAAAGCATCCTTAAGCAAAGGCAATTCTCACCGCCTGCTCTAATGTATTGACCGCAACAATGTCTAACTCAGTAGATTTAATACCAGAGCGATTTCCTTTAGGCATAATCAATCGAGTGAAACCCAATTTCTCAACTTCGCGTATTCTATCAAGGCCTGCTTGCACGGGACGAATTTCGCCGGTTAGCCCAACCTCACCAAACACCGCTAGACCCTGATCAAGGCGTTTGTTTTTAAAGCTCGAAAGCACTGACAATAGAATGGCCAAA
This sequence comes from Cryomorphaceae bacterium, assembly GCA_047623225.1. Lineage (GTDB taxonomy): Bacteria > Pseudomonadota > Gammaproteobacteria > Arenicellales > Arenicellaceae > Arenicella. The sequence continues at coordinate 4,728 of JBLHME010000011.1, read as the reverse complement.
TCGGCTGCTGGTTCATGTACTTTAACACCACCGATAACATTTACAAAAACGTCTTGGTCATGGAGCGAATAGCCTGCGTGTCGATTCAACACAGCCAATAACATAGCTAAACGTTGGTTATCTAGTCCTACTGTCACACGGCGCGGATTGGCTAAAGAGCTCTGATCAACAAGAGATTGAACTTCAACCAACAATGGCCGAGTTCCCTCTTGCGATACCAAGACGACACTGCCCGTTGCATCTTCTTGGGCTCGTTGAATAAACATTGCTGAAGGGTTAGTAACTTCTTTTAAACCGGTATCGGTCATTGCAAAGACGCCGATTTCGTTCACTGCTCCAAAGCGATTTTTGATCGCGCGTATCAATCTAAATGTACTGTTTTGCTCTCCTTCAAAATACAAAACCGTATCAACCATATGCTCTAAAACGCGCGGCCCAGCAATGGTCCCCTCTTTGGTTACATGCCCAACTAATATTACAATGGTTCCAGTTTGCTTACCAAATCGAACCAAGCGGCTGGCGGTTTCACGCACTTGGGCAACACTGCCTGGCGCTGACTGAAGCGTTTCGGTATACAAGGTCTGTATTGAGTCCACAACCAGCACTTCTGGCTTGTACTGCAGTGCAATATCCAGGATGCTTTCCAATTGGTTATCCGCTAACAACGCCAAGTCGGCGCCTTGCACGCCTAAACGCTGGGCTCTGAGGGCGATCTGCTCTACTGATTCTTCGCCTGTAACATATAGGGTTTCTCTGTTTGCGCTCAACAAAGCAAGGCTCTGCAGTATCAATGTGGATTTACCAATACCAGGATCGCCGCCAAGCAAAATAAATGAGCCTGGCACCATGCCACCACCCAGCACGCGATCAAGTTCGGCTAAACCTGTGGCAATACGAGGTGTGCCTTTGACGCTAACCTTCTGTAGTTTCTGCACTTTGGCTTTTGGTGCAAAGCCTTCAAATCGAGCCGCCTTTGGCCCACTCGACACGACGCTTCGAGTGGCGCCCACCTCTTCTTGCAGAGTATTCCAGTCGCCACAATCCCCGCACTGACCTGCCCATTGTGGATGCTGTGCGCCGCATGCCGTGCAGCTGTAAACAGTCTTTACTTTAGCCATATTTTCTAAACTCCGTATCAGATCAGCAAGCGTTGAACTCGCGGCAAAATACCGCAACTTAATTCATAAGCAATGGTGCCCGCAGCTGCGGCGATTTTTTCAATCGGATTACCCTCACCCCAAAGCACAACTTCGTCACCTACCTTAGCAGGCAGCGCACCTAGGTCTATAGCAATCATATCCATAGACACTCGCCCGACCAGCGGAAGCAAAACCCCATTAACTAGCACCGGAGTGCCGCTTGGAGCATGCCTTGGGTATCCGTCACCATAACCGACCGCAACAATGCCTACTCTAGAGTCTTGATCCAATACATAAGTGCTGCCGTAACCTATGCTGCTGCCGCTGGGCAATGTTTTTACCGAGATTAGCTGACTCTTGAACGTCATAACAGGCTGCAAACCCAAACTTTGAGCGCTTATTCCCAAGGTGGGCGAGATACCGTACATAACAATTCCTGGCCGCACTTGAGTATTTGCCGAATTCGCAAAACTAACAACGCCCGCTGAATTAAGTATGCTTATATCACTAAACTTATGTGCCTCGGCTAGCTCTGTGAAAACTTCTATTTGCTGCTTGTTACTAGGATGGTCGACCTGATCTGCATTTGCTAAGTGAGTCATCAAGCTTAATTTAGAGATGCCTTTGACCTTCTCTAATCGTTGATATACAGACTGCAACTCAGTTGGCAGAAAGCCCAAGCGGCCCATGCCTGTGTCAACCTTAATCCACACAGACAGTCCAGCCGAATCATCCAATTGCTCGAACAGGCTGAGGTGCTCGAAGTCGTAACATAATGGCCGCACTTTATCACCTTGCAGCGCGTTCAATTCATCTAAGGTCAAGCTGGCAGACAAAATACTCAGCGTTTTATCCACGCCATGCGCGCGCAATCTATGCACATCATCCAGGCCATTCACGCCAAACTCATCAGCATCGCTGAGGCCTGATGCAGCAGCCTCCATGCCATGCCCATAACCGTCTGCCTTAATCACAGCCATAATTTTGCTGTCAGGCACCCAACGCTTAACCTGCGCTAAGTTGTGTGCGAATGCCGCGGTGTCGATCACCACGTGGGCGGGTCTATTTTGTCTGTTTGATTGGCTCATTTGTATGAGACTAATCTTATTGCCTTAATGCAGGTGGAGGTATTAGTGAGGAGCACATCAATGCATGTCTGCCGAAAAATTGGGGTTTGCGTAGTTTTCAAATCGAGTGAACTCGCCCAAGAAAGCCAATCTAACGGTACCAATGGGACCATTACGCTGTTTACCGATAATAATTTCAGCAAGACCCTTTTGATCAGTTTCAGGCTCGTAAACTTCGTGACGGTATATGAACATGATAATGTCGGCATCTTGTTCAATAGCTCCCGATTCACGTAAATCCGACATAACCGGCCGCTTATTCGGCCGTTGCTCAAGACTTCGGTTGAGCTGCGATAGAACCACTACCGGGCAATCTAACTCTTTCGCCAAACCCTTCAACGAACGCGTGATGTTGGATATTTCAACGTTACGGTTTTCGTCTTTACCATTATCGTTACCGCGCATTAGCTGTAAATAATCTAACATTATTAGGCCTAGGCCGTGTTCATGTTCGGCCGCCAATCGGCGTGCGCGCGTGCGCACCTCCAATGGTGATAGAGCCGGTGTGTCATCAATATAAACATTCTTATCGTTGAGCAGGCTAATGGCTGAGGTGAGCTTTGGCCAATCGTCATTATCGAGTTGACCGGTGCGTAATTTAGTCGAATTCACTCGGCTCAGCGATGCCAACATTCTCGTCGCCAACTGCGCCCCCGGCATCTCCATTGAAAATACCGCCACTGGCAAGTTTTGGTTAATCGCAGCGTACTCGACCAAATTCATAGCGAATGACGTTTTACCCATCGATGGTCTACCCGCAACAACCACCAAGTCGCCACCCTGTAAGCCGCTGGTTTTCTTATCCAGGTCGGTAAACCCAGTCGCTACACCGGTAATCATTTGCTTGGTCTTAAACAGCTCTTCGATTTTATCGACAGCCTCGCCTAGCAAATCGTCGATTTTTCTAAAACCAGCTTTAGCTTGATTGTTATTTTTAGCAATCTCAAAAATAACAGTTTCAGCGAAATCCAAGACTTCTTCAGGAGTTCGACCTTCTGGTTGGTAAGAACGTTGAATTATATCGTTAGCGCTCTCGATCAAGCGCCGAAGAATAGCCCGATCGCGAACTATCTTGGCATACGATTTTACGTTACCCGTGTTTGGCGTATTCTTTGCCAAAGCGCCTAAATAGGCCAATCCACCGACTTTATCTAGTTCTCCAAGATGAGTTAATGATTCAGACACAGTCACTACATCAGCAGCTTCACCCTTTTCATCTAATCGTACAATCTGATTGAATATAGCTTGGTGGTCTGAACGATAAAAATCACGCGACTCCAGCTCTGAGCTGATTTCATCGATAACGCGATTATCCAACATCATCGAACCAAGAATGGATTGTTCAGCCTCAATTGCCTGAGGTGGTAACCGCAGCACATCTTCTTCTGGAGTGGAGTTATTGGAGGCTTGAGCCATGCTTCTTATTATGTGAATTACGTTTTAATTAGGGACGAATACTTTAGCATATTCTTAAACAGTTTTGGTGCGCTAGTAGCTTAAGCACGCTAACAATTTGGAACATGTTGCATTGATACTGCAGACATAAAAAAAGCGAGGCTAAAGCCTCGCTTTTTCTAGTTCTTGATTAGAAAATCTTACTCAGCAACCACTATCACGTTGATATTAAAACCAACCTCAGTGTGCACTGTACAAACAACTTCATAAGTACCAATCATTTTGATTGGACCTTCAGGAAGCTGAATTTCAGATTTGCTTAATTCAAGGCCCTTAGCCGAAAATGCTTCCGAAATCTCAACCAAACCGACAGAACCGAATAAACGGCCCTCATCAGATGCCTTACCGGCTATCTCTACAGTTTGACCAGTCAATTCAGATGCACGGGCTTGAGCCGCTTGAAGTTTATCCGCTGAAGCTTTCTCAAGCTCTAAACGGCGATTTTCGAATGATTTGCGATTTGTTTCAGTCGCCACAGTCGCTAAACCTTGCGGTACAAGGTAGTTACGAGCGTAGCCGGCTTTAACATCAACCAAATCACCTAGGTTGCCTAGGTTAACGACTTTTTCCAATAGGATTACTTGCATGATTTTCTCCTATTTATGGCTGTCAGTGTATGGCAACAACGACAAGTAACGAGCATTCTTAATCGCGCTAGCAAGCTGACGTTGAAAACGTGCGGCAGTACCAGTGTTGCGGCTAGGAATGATCTTGCCAGATTCAGATACAAAGGCTTTCAAAGTAGTAAGATCTTTGTAATCGATATGAGTTGCGCCTTCTGCCGTAAAACGGCAAAAGCGACGACGCATTTGGCGAAAACCACCGCGTTTCTTTTTAGGTGCATTACGTTTCATGATTAAGCCTCCTCTTTAGTAGTTGTTTCGGCAGGAGCTTCTTCGGCAGGAGCTTCTTCGGCAGGAGCTTCTTCGGCAGGAGCTTCTTCGGCAGGAGCTTCTTCGGCAGGAGCTTCTTCGGCAGGAGCTTCTTCGGCAGGAGCTTCTTCGGCA
>JBLHME010000010.1:0-76364 GCA_047623225.1 Cryomorphaceae bacterium | reverse complement strand
GGAACTATTATTAACCTCGGTTCGACCGCGGGGCATTATGCGTATAAGGGCAGCAACATGTATGGAGCGACTAAGGCTTTTGTCGACCACTTCACCATCAGTCTGCGGGCTGATTTATTAGGCACCAAGATTCGTGTGACCAATTTAATACCGGGGCTTATTGGCGAGACTGAATTTTCCAATATCCGTTTCCACGGCGATCAATCAGCCTTTGAGGGATTGTATGAAAACTGCCAAGCGCTAAGCCCTCAAGACATTGCTGAAAGTATTCGCTGGATCGTGTCTCTGCCTGAGCACGTGAATATTAATCGACTAGAAATCATGCCTACCTGCCAAGCGCCTGCCGGGCTTGCCTTGCACAAAGAGACTTAAAGCTTATGCGCTTAAAAAACTTGAGCGTTAGAGGGTCAGAGTTTTAGTTGTCTTTGTTAGATTTGATCAACAGGTAAACCAAATACGCGGGCAGCGCAAAGATAAAAACTACAATTGCTATTTTAAGGAGTAGGTATGGGTCCATGCTGAACTCTAAAGCGCCGAACTAACAACTGGGATTAGCCCCAGAGCCGCTATGTGCTTTTTAAATTTGAAATAGATATCAAATATTATACGCTCACCATTGTCTTCTTCGAGTATAAAAAATGGTGCACGACTAACCTGATGCTCTTTTGCTAGGCGCATTCCTGGCGAAGCGGCATCGCGCTCGTCAGCAATCACGATATGGTCAATAATCGCCAACAAACCCTCCGATGTCATTCGTTCAGAGACCTCTTGGCATTTTTTACACAGACTACCGTCAGCCAATATTTTTTTTACAAAAGTGATGTGTGCCATGGTGTGCTAGTAGCTAAGGATTAGTTTAGTGAGTTTGGCGCCGCCGAGAAAAAATTGAGCGAGCACCGTCCGCCGCGGGTTGATAGACCTCAGTGAACTCATTAAGTGCTCTCAACGCAGTTTGGTGGTTTTCTGTTTCTGGCAGCTCAAAAGCATTGCAACCAGCGCGAGCGAGAAAGCCAAGCTGATCAAATTTAACGTCACCAACAGCTCGAATTTGGCCTTTATAAGCATGCCGTTCGCGCAATAGATGCGCTTGTGAATATCCTCGGCCATCCACATGGGCCACGAATGGCAGCACAATTATGTCGATGTCCAGCAGGTCTGGTAGCAGATCTGCCACCTCTTCATCAGAACCCAATTGCACCGCGGTTAAGCCAGCGCGGTCTTTGAATGCAGATTTATTCTCCAGCCAAAAATTCAATGGCACACTCACATCTCCACTAGGAAGATCCGCAAGAGTAAGGTTCTCGGTTTCAGCTATATGAACAAAACCGTTCTCGACAATAATGCCATCAACAATTGCCTTGTTACGACTAATGTTTTCTTGAATGCGAGACGGCGCGACGTTAGCGCGAGCCTTTAGATTCTTTGCTTGCACCATCACACTTCCTCCGCATAGACGCGCTCTTTAAACGGATCAACACCAACGCGCCGAAATGTATCAAGTAGGCGCTCTTCGCCACTGCGATTCTCGCGATAGACTTCTAAAATATCGGCAATAGCGTCGCTGACCTTATCTTTAGCAACCGCTGGGCCTAAGCGAGTGCCTAAGGCCGCGTTATTTGAAGCATCGCCGCCTATGGTGAGCTGATACCATTCTTCGCCTTTCTTATCCACGCCGAGTATGCCGATATGGCCTACGTGGTGATGACCGCAAGCGTTCACGCAGCCAGACATTTTGAGTTTCACTTCACCGTAATCGTAAAGCTCTTGAAAATCGCTGAACCTCTCGTTGATTTGCTTGGCGATTGAAATTGAACTGGCGTTGGCTAATGAACAAAAGTCGAGCCCTGGGCAACAGATCATATCATTGACCGAACCAATGTTTGGCGTGGCTAATCGATGTGCTTGTAGGGCCTTCCAAACTTCCAGCAGATTGGCTTCTTCAACGTCAGCCAGCACAAGGTTTTGTTCGTGGGTGACGCGGATCTCAGAAAAAGAATACTGCTCGGCTATATCGGCTATGGCGTCCATTTGCTCGTCAGTGGCATCGCCTGGAGCAACGCCATGTTCTTTCAGAGAGACATTCACAATGCGATAACCGGCAACTCGATGGTCGTCAGTGTTGTTGTTGTACCAATCGGCAAATTTGCTGTCTAGATGTAGCCATTTTTCTACCCGCGCATCGCCTTTATCGAGCTCTTCATAGTTGGGCGCTGGGAAAAAGCCTGTCATGGTTTCAAAGTCTTGATCATGCAATTTCAGATCGCCGTCTTTGAAGTGCTCCCATTCTGCATTAACCTCTTGCTTAAAGGCGTCTATGCCCATCGCGTTGACCAGAATTTTAATACGCGCCTTGTATTTGTTGTCGCGCCGACCATGTAGGTTGTAGACGCGCAAAATTGCCTCGCAATAAGACAAAATATCTTCACGCGGCAGAAACTCCTTAATAACTTTGCCAATAACAGGAGTACGCCCCAGACCACCACCAACATAAACACGAAAACCAATCTCTTGCTTGTCGTTGTGTACAACCTCTAATCCAATATCATGAAACTGAACGGCGGCGCGGTCTGTGGTTGCGCCCGTCACAGCAATCTTAAATTTGCGCGGCAGCCAATAAAATTCTGGGTGCAGGGTAGACCACTGGCGAATTATTTCGCAGTACGGCCGAGGGTCAATAATTTCATCGGTGGCAACGCCCGCGTATTGGTCAGACGAGATATTGCGTATGCAGTTGCCGCTGGTTTGAATGGCGTGCATTTCAACCTTTGACAAATCCTCGAGAATGTCGGGCACGTCAGCAAGATCAGGCCAATTGTATTGAATGTTTTGCCGAGTGGTGAAATGACCATAACCACGATCATATTTGCGTGCCACATAGGCCAGCGTGCGCATCTGGTTTGCACTCAACAATCCATAGGGAATAGACACCCGAAGCATGTGCGCATGGATCTGCATGTACAGACCGTTGCGTAGGCGCAGCGGCTGTAGATCGGTTGCGCTCAATTCGCCATTCAAGTGGCGAGCAACTTGGTCTCTAAATTGCGCTACCCGCTCGGTCACTATGGTTTTGTCTACTGCATCATACTTGTACATAAATAATCCCGCCTCAGGGCTATAGTCGCGCGACTATACCCTCTGCCGTATAGAATAAAAAGTAATAAAAACTTATATTTATATAACTTTTTAACGTGGTTGATGAAAAGATAATTTGATAGTAAATGCCAATTTCTTAAGCATCATAGTCACAGAGTTAGAGCGTGGAGTCACCTATACTCAACGCTTATCTAAGTAATTATCACACGAGTTCAAAATTGAATAATCTGTCGACACAAAGAGCCGTAAGGCCAGTACTAGAATATCCATTTGAAAAGCTTTGGAGCCCTAAACCTGGAGAGCCATTTGAAGTGGCTGACGGCGTCTATTGGCTCAGAGTACCGTTGCCGATTGCTCTAGATCATATCAATTTGTGGTTACTTAAAGACGGTGATGGTTGGACCATTGTCGACTCTGGCTATGATGACCCGCTTTGCAAGCAGGTGTGGCAACAGGTGTTTGCAGAGTTTCTGGATCCGCGTGATGTTAAGCGAGTAATCATTACGCATTTTCACCCAGATCACATAGGGCTCGCTTCATGGTTGGCATTACAGTGTGATTGCCCAGTATGGATAAGCGCAGGGGAGTTCCGGCACTACCAGTCTATTCTGGCCAGAAAGCCAAAAGCATATGCGCAGGAAGTGCGGCTGTTTCTAGGGGAATTAGGCTTTGATAGTAAAGAGCAAGAGCCATACGTGGGCTTTTTTGGTGTGGACGACAAACCCGAAGAAACGCGGGTGCAGGAGTCGATGTGTCATTTCATTGCCGACGGCGACAGCATTTTTGTTGATGGCAAACAATGGCTTGTGCTGAGTGGCAACGGCCATTCTCCAGAGCATTCCTGTTTAATCTGTCCAGAGCTAAATGTGATGATATCTGGAGATCAATCTATCCCCAGAATTTCTTCAAACGTTAGCGTTTACCCCTCTAATCGACACGAGGATCCTCTTGGTGATTGGTTGGATTCATGCATAAAGCTCAGAGACAAAGTGCCATTGGGCACGTTAATATTACCCTCTCATCAGGAGCCCTTTACGGGTAACGAAAAACGCATGCAGCAACTGATTGATGATCATCATGCGCAGTTAAATCAATTACGTATCGCGATAAACGGCCAAGCGATAACGGCGAGCCAAGCTCGACGAATACTATTTGTTAGAGAGCTTAATGTGGTGGAGACATTACTCGCCACAGGCGAAACCTTGGCGCACTTAAATTATCTGTTGCATCGTGGAGAGATTTCGTCCAAGCATGATGATGACGGGATTGCTTGGTTTTCTGCAGCCGCCTAAACGCTAAGTTCTCCTCTAAAAAAGCTATTAGCCATTGCCTGAAACTCTAATTGCTGCACCTGGGACTCTAAGCTTCTGTCGCTGAAGTTCCTGCGATTCCACCATTTTCAGAACGCGCCTAAACTTAGACGCATAGCGACCCCGTTCGCCTGCGTCTTGGGTAACCGTAGACGCCTTTTCTAAGTCAAGCAAGGCAGCAACAAAGCGCTTTTGACGTTGAGCGATACGACTACTTAACTCATAAAACCGCGCGTCGTTGTCGTGCAGTTTTATGGCACGCCGAATTGATTTTTTGGCACTTCTAAAACTCTCTTCTTGGTATTGGGTTTTTGCCATACTAAAGTGGTAGTAAGGGTTGTAGCGCCTAGCGCGCAGCGCCAGCTTTTGGTATTTTTTGGCTTCCCTGGCTCTACCTTGAGACTGATACAGACGCTCTAGATTGCTTGCCGCTAAGGCGTTTTTTAGATCTAGAGTGTGAGCCCTCAGAAAGGCAACTTCAGCACGATCAAATTGATCTTCACGTTTATAAAGCACTCCTAGGTTGATCCACAGATCACTACTGCTGGGTGCCAGAGAAATGGCCAGTTTGATGTAATGCCGTGCAGGTTCTATTTTTCCTGTAGCAAGATAGGCGATAGCACGATTGCTGTGCAATTTAGCGAGAGCACGCTCGCGCGATACGATTCGCTGCGGAAAGCCAAAGTCGTAATTCTCGATGGCGAGATCGAATATCTGCTTATTTCCGCCAGCACGCCGCACGCCGTTTATGTGCCTGTAGAGCACCATGCCGCTGTCTTCATCGAACTCCCAAACATCAGGCAGGTCTACTTCATTAAATTCAATATTTACGTCGAGCTCCGCCGCCATAGCGGAAAGCAATAGGGTAAAGCTCAGACAGTTACCTTGTTTATTGTTAAACGCTTGAATGGGAGAATAATTGGCATTAACGTTGTATTGCATGTTGTGGCCGTTTTCATCGATTAACCACTCAGCGAGTTCAATCGCAGCAACCGCTCTTGAATAGCCGTCAAATTTGCTGCGCACCAATGAGCCCATCTCTGCGGAGATTTGCAGTATGGATTCTATGCCGTCGGGGTGCTGAGCGCTTAGTGTGTTCTTATAGTCTAGCGTTTCAATTATCCATGCGGGTTCTTGATCAGGAAGCTTTGCAGATTTATCCAAGCTGGAACAAGCCATTAAGCTAAGGCTAATTATGCTGTAGCCGAGTACCAATCTGATAGATTTTACGGTGGGTTTTTTCATGATGGTGTCTTTATCTTACCAACAGCATAGAAAGAAACAGTGTAAATTGCTTGTATTCTTAGACAGAAAAAGAAGGTGACGTAGGAATTTGGCCAAACTGCTGAAGTCCAGAACAGGAAAAATTGACCATGAACGCATACGAAAAACTTAATTACATAGAGTATCCAGCTAGAGATTTGGAGGCCACAAAAGCCTTTTTCAGCACCGTGTTTGGTTGGAACTTTACCGATTACGGCACGCAATACACAGCCTTTGATCACCAAGGTTTAGACGGCGGTTTCTACTTGGCTGATCTAGTCAGCGACAGCAATAAGGGGGCTGCACTAGCGGTGTTCTACAGCCAAGATTTAAATGCAACACTGGATAAAGTTAAAGCGGCGGGCGGCACAATTGCAAAGCCTATTTTTGATTTTCCTGGTGGTCGGAGATTCCATTTTATTGAGCCCAGCGGCAATGAGTTTGCTGTTTGGGCAACGCCAGAATAGGGCTAAAGCCACTGCTGTTGTGAAATAGGCAATTTAATCAAAGACTTAAGTTTTTCACAATTTTACTGGAATTTAAATGGGGGTCTGTCTATAATCCGCAGCTCAAGATCTTGAGGAGCGTTGCAATAGCGATGACTAAATAAAACTTTAGTTGTTAGCTGTCAGGCTCAAGTGTCTTAGGCCTGATGTTCCACGGCCAATCGCTTTTTTAGCAAAGCAACGGCGCTCATTTTTCTAACTACTTTAAACAAGCGGAGACGAAAGATGAGTATCAACCCATCGAATCCAGAATTTGTCGACTATCATGTCGCCGACATCAACCTTGCTGACTTCGGTCGTAAGGAAATTGCAATTGCCGAAACCGAAATGCCGGGATTGGTATCTGTTCGTGAAGAATTCCGAGCTGCACAGCCTCTTAAGGGCGCGCGCATCACCGGTTCTTTGCACATGACCATTCAAACCGCGGTTCTTATCGAAACATTGGTTGCCTTAGGCGCTGAAGTTCGTTGGGCATCGTGTAATATTTTCTCAACCCAAGATCACGCGGCAGCAGCAATCGCTGCGCTCAACATTCCAGTGTTTGCGATCAAAGGTGAAACTCTTGAAGAGTATTGGGACTACACCCATCGCATCATGAGCTGGCCGGGCGACCAAGGCCCTAATATGATTTTGGATGATGGCGGTGATGCCACTATGCTTTTGATTTTGGGCGCCAAAGCGGAAAAAGATATTTCTGTTTTAGATACCCCAGGAAGCGAAGAAGAAACGTTCTTGTTTGCGGCAATTAAAGCCACTCTAGCAAAAGACAACACTTGGTATTCTCGTCGCCTAGCTGGTGTAAAAGGCGTTACTGAGGAAACCACTACGGGCGTGGCTCGGTTGTACAAGATGGTAGAAGACGGCAGCTTGCCGTTCCCTGCGATTAATGTAAACGACTCTGTTACTAAATCAAAGTTCGACAATCTATATGGCTGTCGCGAATCTTTAGTTGACTCTATCAAGCGCGCAACTGACGTTATGATCGCCGGTAAAACTGCAGTTGTTTGTGGTTTTGGCGATGTAGGCAAAGGCTCAGCCGCATCATTGCGCGGTTTAGGTGCGATTGTTAAGGTAACTGAAATCGATCCAATCTGTGCTTTGCAAGCAGCGATGGAAGGCTACCAAGTAGTTACTCTTGAAGACGCTGTGGCTGATGCTGATATCTTTGTTACTACTACTGGTAACTACGACATCATTCGTCGCGAGCACATGGACGCAATGAAAGACCAAGCCATTGTTTGTAACATTGGTCACTTCGACAATGAGATTGATGTGGCTGGTTTAGCTGATTGCGAATGGGACAACATTAAAGACCAAGTGGACCACGTAATTTTTCCTGACGGCAAGCGTATTATTCTTCTTGCACAAGGTCGTTTGGTTAATCTGGGTTGCGCAACCGGCCATCCATCATTTGTTATGTCTAACTCGTTCACTAACCAAACGCTTGCGCAAATCGAGCTATGGACCAAGAACGATGAATATAAAAATGATGTGTACATTTTGCCAAAGCACCTAGACGAAAAAGTAGCCAGATTGCATCTTGAGAAAATTGGCGTTCGCTTGACTACGCTAACGCAAGCACAGGCTGACTACATCAACGTTGATGTAAACGGACCTTACAAGCAAGATCACTACCGATATTAGATAAAGAAGCACGGCTTATGCCGTGACTCTTGGTTGCTTCGGTGCCCAGGTGGTTACGCTCAAATGTACGTTTCCAACCTGTGTGCCGAAGTGCCTCGATTCGCGGCACAATCGACACTTCTGCAAGTGCTGTAATTTGCATCAGATTGTGGGCCTTTGGCCACCAAGCAACAAAGCGTTAATCAATTTTTCGTTCACCTTTTAGCGGTGCTCTTTCCATGGGGCCTCAGAGATGCTTGCCCGAAATTTCATTAATAGACAATTGTAAATAAAAATTAGGAGTAATTATGAGCAACTCCCCTGAATTGAGTTTTGAGTTTTTTCCGCCGCGCACACCTGCTGGCGAGCAACATCTTGCCTCAGTGCACGCTGAGCTAGCGCGCTTTCAGCCGAGCTTTTTCTCGGTAACGTATGGCGCTGGTGGCAGTACTCAAGCGGGTACCTATGACGCGGTTAAGCTAATGTTGGCGGCTGGCTCAGAGGCAGCGCCCCACATTACCGGCGTTGGATCTTCACATGAAGAGATCAAGCGAATCGTGCAATCCTACTTAGATCTCGGTATTAAACGCCTGGTAGTGCTCCGAGGCGATTTGCCCGGTGGCATGGTGGAGCGAGGGCACTTTAAATACGCCGAACAACTGGTGGTGTTTATTCGCGAGAACTTTGGCGATCAACTGCAAATTGAAGTAGCAGCCTATCCAGATTTTCACCCTGAGTCTTCTAGCCCACAAAAAGAACTCGAGTATTTCAAAGCTAAGGTGGACGCCGGTGCTAATTCTGCTATTACGCAGTATTTTTACAATGCTGACGGCTACTTTGCATTTCTCGAGGAAGCGACTCGCATGGGGATAGACATACCCATTACGCCGGGTATTATGCCGATCACCAACTACGCTAACCTAGTTCGTTTCTCCGATGCCTGTGGCGCAGAGCTGCCAAGATGGATACGTGCTCGGCTAGATCAATACCAAAATGATGAAGCTTCGCTTAGATCGTTTGGCCTAGATGTGGTTAGCCATCTATGTCTTGATTTGCTCGACAATGGCGTGCATGGCCTGCATTTTTATGCTCTTAACAAAGTAGACCCTGTGGCAGAAATCTGTAGCCGCATCGGGTTTGTGAAGAACTAGAGCGGGTAACTCAAAGTGAATAACAACGCTGTAAACATCAGAGCGCTAATGGCGCAACGCATTTTAGTTCTCGATGGCGCTATGGGCACCATGATTCAGCGCCATAAGCTTGAAGAAGATGATTACCGTGGGTCTCGATTTGTAGATTGGCATAAACCGCTAAAAGGCATGAACGATCTATTGGTGCTAAGCCAAGCGAAGATTATTCGAGATATCCACCGAGCGTATCTAGAGGCTGGCGCGGACATAATTGAAACCAATAATTTCAACGCAACTCCAAGCGATTTGGCGCGTTATGGGCTAGAAGAAATTGCCTATGAAATTAACTATGAAGCCGCCAAACAGGCGCGTATTTGCGCAGATGAATATTCGACTGAAAACCAGCCCAGATTTGTGGCTGGTGTTTTAGGGCCTAATCAAAAAACAGCATCAGTATCGGTGGACGTTAGTGATCCAGGCGCACGCGGCATCACCTTCGATGAATTAGTAGCCGATTATAGCCTTGCGACCCGGGCTTTGATCGCGGGCGGTGCCGACTTGATTTTAATAGAAACTATTTTTGACACGCTGAATGCAAAAGCGGCTGTTTTTGCGGTGCAAACTGTCTTTGAAGAACTAGATGTTGAATTGCCAATAATGCTTTCTGGCACGATTACCGATCAATCGGGGCGCACCCTTACGGGTCAGGTGACAGAAGCCTTCTATAATAGTTTACGCCATGCAAATCCTCTGAGCATTGGCCTTAACTGCGCCTTAGGCCCAGATGAGTTACGACAATATGTGCAAGAAATGTCGCGAATCTCAGAAGTGGCTGTCTCTGCTCATCCTAATGCGGGTCTGCCCAATGAGCTGGGTGAGTACGACCTTAACCCTGAGGAAATGGCAGGACATATAGAAGAGTGGGCGCAACATGGTTTTCTAAATATTGTTGGTGGGTGTTGTGGTTCAACCCCTGAGCATATTCAAGCGATAGCCGCGGCAGTGGCAAACAAGAAGCCAAGAGCATTAGATTTGGTAGTGGGAGATTTAGATGAGCTCTAAACCAAGCATGCGTCTCTCAGGTTTAGAGCCCTTTAACATCAACGACCAAAGCCTGTTTATTAACATCGGCGAGCGAACCAATGTTACCGGTTCAGCCAAGTTTAAAAAGCTAATCAAAGAAGAGGATTACGAAGTTGCACTGGACGTTGCCAGGCAACAGGTGGAAGCGGGCGCGCAAGTTATTGATGTGAATATGGACGAGGGCCTGATCGATGCCGAACGCGTGATGGTCACCTTCCTTAATTTGATGGCTTCAGAGCCCGACATCTCGCGCGTGCCAGTGATGATTGATTCTTCTAAATGGGAGGTAATCGAGGCCGGATTAAAATGCTTGCAAGGCAAGGGTATTGTTAACTCCATTTCGCTTAAAGAGGGCGAGGATAAGTTTATTGCGCAGGCCAAATTAGTGCGCCGTTACGGAGCTGCTGTGATCGTGATGGCCTTTGATGAAAAGGGCCAGGCTGATACAAAAGCGCGCAAAATCGAGATCTGCACCCGCGCGTATAAAGTGCTTACGCAGACGGTGGGCTTTCCACCTGAAGATATTATCTTCGACCCAAACATCTTTGCCATCGCTACCGGTATTGATGAACATAATAATTACGCGGTTGATTTTATTGAAGCGACCCGCGAAATTAAGCGCACGCTACCGCACGTCAAAGTCTCCGGCGGAGTATCCAATGTCTCGTTCTCTTTTCGCGGCAATAATCCGGTGCGAGAAGCGATCCACTCGGTCTTTCTCTATCATGCTATTAAAGCCGGCATGGACATGGGGATTGTTAACGCAGGGCAATTGGCTATCTACGAAGACTTACCAAAAGACCTTCGCGATAAAGTTGAAGCGGTGGTGCTAAATACTCACGCTGGCGCGACTGAAGATTTATTGGCAATTGCTAATGATTACTCGAGTGATGGAAAAACCACCGATAGAGTAGAGGATTTAGAGTGGCGCAGCTGGCCAGTTTCAAAGCGCTTGGCGCATGCCTTGGTCAAAGGCATCACGGAACATATCGAGCTAGACACAGAAGAAGCTCGTTTGTCTGCCGACAAGCCTTTGCACGTAATAGAAGGTCCTTTGATGGACGGCATGAATGTGGTGGGCGACCTTTTTGGTTCTGGGAAAATGTTTTTACCACAGGTGGTGAAGTCGGCGCGTGTGATGAAAAAGGCGGTTGCCTACTTAATGCCCTATGTTGAAGATGAAAAGGAGATTGGTGACACCAATGGCCGAATCTTAATGGCTACGGTTAAGGGCGATGTGCACGACATCGGCAAAAATATTGTTGGTGTGGTGTTGCAGTGTAATAATTACGAAGTGATTGATCTGGGTGTAATGGTACCGGCCGAACAAATCATTCGTGCAGCGGTGGCAAAGCAATGCGACATTATTGGTTTGTCAGGATTAATAACACCGTCGCTGGATGAAATGGTACACATGGCCAAGGAGATGCAACGCCAAAACATTGATGTGCCATTAATGATTGGTGGTGCGACCACTTCAAAAGTGCATACGGCCTTAAAGATTGAGCCCAATTTGGAGTTGCAGCAAGTGGTACATGTGCCAGATGCGTCACGCGCGGTCGGAGTAGCACAACGTCTACTATCGAAGCAAAAGAAGCCTGATTTTGTCGCTGACATTAAGCAAGAGTACGAGAGAATTCGGGTCGAGCGTGCGAAACATGGCAAGGTACATAAAACCCTCGAACTTAAACTGGCTAGGCAAAACAGCGCGAAAATTGATTGGGCAAATTACACGCCAGATAAACCTATATTTCTGGGCTTAAAGAGCTTTGATGATTATGCTCTAAACGAACTCGTCGAACGCATTGATTGGACACCATTCTTCAGCGCTTGGGAGCTGGCTGGGCGCTATCCCCGAATTTTGGACGATGAAGTTATCGGCGAAGAAGCAACTAAGTTATTTGCCGACGGCCAAGCGATGTTGAACCAAATTATCGAACAAAAATGGTTGCAAGCACGAGGGGTGATTGGTTTCTTCCCTGCTAATTCAATCGGCGACGATGTTGTAGTGTATGCCGATGAATCGCGCGCGAAAGTAATTCATACATTGCATCATTTAAGGCAGCAAGACAAAAAGAAAAACACTCAAGCTAATTTTTGTTTGGCGGATTTTGTGGCGCCAGCAGAAAGCGGCATCGCTGATTACATTGGAGCCTTTGCGGTAACCGCAGGGCACAAAATAGAGAGCAAGATCGAAGAGTTTGAAGCCGAGCATGACGACTATCAAGCCATTATGCTTAAGGTGCTCGCCGACCGCTTGGCTGAAGCTTTTGCGGAACACATGCATGAACGAGTGCGTAAAGAGTTTTGGGCTTACCAGAATGATGAATCGTTAAGCAACGATGACGTGATACGCGAGCGCTATCGCGGAATCCGCCCAGCACCAGGCTACCCGGCCTGCCCAGACCATACTGAGAAAGCGACGCTTTGGACTATGTTAGAACCTGGAGAAAATGCTGGCATGAGCATTACAGAAAGCTTTGCTATGCTGCCCACGGCCGCGGTGAGCGGTTGGTATTTTGCGCACCCAGAGGCGCGCTATTTTTCTGTAACGCGTATACAACAAGATCAAGTGCTTGATTACGCCAATCGTAAAGGCCTAGATTTGATAACCGCTGAGCGTTGGTTGTCACCCATATTAGGTTACGATGTTTAATGCTCGACCAAATATTTACTGCATAATAGCATCGTGTAATTACCTACTAGAAAAAATTATGAATCTATTTAAACGAAGCTTGCTCACACTTACTCTTTTGTTTGGTTTAACATCTGTCACGGTTCACGCCGACATGGATACATCAATGGACAAAATGTGTGCAAAGATCAAAAGTTGTGGCCTTATCGAACTTGAGAATCAAGGCCTAAGCAAAGACATGCAAGACATGATGGTCGGCATGTTCGATGGTATGTGTATGACCATGTTCGCAAAACATATGAAAACAGTCGGCCAAGAAGGCTTGGAAGACAAAGCTGAAGCTTGTATAGACTCCATGGTGGCAGCTAGCTGCGAAGAGCTTTTATCGAAGGATGGCGATTTTCGTACAGATCAGTGCGATGAATTTGAGAAGGCCGCTGAAGCAGCCGGCGTAGACCTAAAATAGTATTAAGCTATGTCTAACCCCACACACGTAGATGATAGTTTGCTGCAGTTCATGCACTGTGAGCGCCTTGATAACAATTTGTTTCGAGGCCAAAGCCGCGATCTTAAAACCGGCCAAGTGTATGGCGGGCAGGTGCTCGGCCAGGCAATTCGTGCGGCCTATAATACGATCGAAGATGATCGGCCGATCCATTCGGCGCATGCGTATTTTTTGCTTAAAGGCGATGTAGACGCGCCCATTATTTACGAGGTTGACCGCAGTCTAGATGGCGGCAGCTTCTCGTCTCGTCGGGTGGTGGCAATTCAACACGGCAGACAAATATTCAATCTGTCTGCATCTTTCCAACGGCCCGAAGAGGGTCTTGATTTCTATAATGACGTTAAGCCACCTTTTGCAAAACTCTCAGAGGCTCTTGAAATAGGCTGCCCGCAAACTGAACATTTTCAGTCGGAATTTTTGGACGTTTATTATTTGCCGGAAGCCGAAACGACCGCGCCAAACTCGATTCAGATGTGGATTAAAACTAAACAAATCCTGCCTGAAGGCTCCGATCACCATACGTCGGTGCTGGCATATATTTCTGACATGGGTTTGCTTGGGGCATCGCTTGTGCCGCACAAACTTAATAACAAGGATATTAAAAAACGCCACCAAAAATTGATGATGGCATCTTTAGATCATGCTATTTGGTTTCATCGGCCATTTCGCGCCGACGAATGGTTCTTCTATGATTGTCGCGTGCAGTCTACCGGTAATGGTAGAGGCTTTTCGTATGGCAGTGTGCGAACCAAAGATGGAACTCTAGTGGCCAGCACGGCACAAGAAGGTTTAATGAGAATTAGACGCTGATGTTAATTCTCGCGTTCTGATTGCGGCCAACATTAGACTCAACTTAGTGGCAGGCCAGCCTAGCAAACAGGTTGCAGGCGGGCGGTTTAGTGATCATTGGTTTGTGTCTAGCTAAATAGCCATTTGCAGAGCAAGTAGGCGCAGGTCTTGCTCTTTTTGCGCCAGCTCGGGCCAATAACCCCCACCAAATTTGTCCAAATGCCAAAGCATATCGCCCCAAAGCAAAGATATTTGTGCTGCCAAAAAGATGGGTTCTTCAACTTTCGCTTGCCAGTCATTTTGATAGGCGGCCAGAAAAGTCCGCGATTGATCACTGTCTAGATCAAAGTAATAAACAATCGCAGCAAGATCGAACCAAGGGTTATGTAAATCAGCGTATTCCCAATCAATAAATTGAGCTTCACCGTTTTGTATAAAACAGTTGGCCTTGACTAGATCGTTGTGGCAGAAAACCCACGGTGTAGGGTCGTTGTAAAAGTAATCCAATACAGGCATTAACTCATCATGCAAAGCCATCGCGTTATCATCTGACTCACTCAGATAACGCTGACAAAATTGACGGATATCAAAACCTTGCTGACTTCGTGGCCCAGGTTTGGCGGCGTGCATTGTAGAGAGGCTTCTGGCCACCGCTCGCAAACCTAGGTTGTCGATTTCCTCAGCCTCAAAATGGCTCCCCGAGAGAGCTTGCATCAACATGTATTGATGATTCGGTGGCGCAAAGATCACACCCGGTGATATCCCCAATGTCGCCGCCCAGAGCTGTGACTCAATCTGCCGCGCTGGCTCAGACAAAAATCGCTTAAGCACATATTGATCAGGCCCAGCAGCGAGTAAGGCGGTGTCGTGATTTAGGCCTTCTACAAATCGTTTAAGCACGGCTGGCCGGCCAGCAAGCGGCCAATCGCGCCAGTCGTCCAATATGCTTTCAAACGGCCGCACGAGCCTTCACCCTCCATTGTAGATAACCATAAACCGCAATGATGGTGTAGAGCACAAACAGAAGCGCATAAAGATAAAGTTCTCGCTGTACAAAAAGCCAAACTGCAACAGCATCGATGACAACCCAGTACAGCCAATTTTCTAAGATCTTGCGCGCCACCATCCAGGTACTCACAACTGCGGCCCAGGTGGTAAATGAATCGACGTATGGCAGGGCTGCGTTGGTGTGATTGTGGAGCAAGTAGCCACTGCTCACCACCAGCGCGGCAATCAGGGTTATTGCTTTTAAGTGTTGTGGCAATTGCCACGATGCAATGCTGAGCTGATCGCCTTGCTGCCCGCCGTACTTCCATTGATAAAAGCCGTACACCGCCATAAGCAAATAGAAAACATTGAGCGCAGATTCCATCAATAGGCTGGCGTCCCAAAACACCATGATACCCGTGCCAGTACCTATAAAAGCAGCCGGCCAACACCAGATATTCTCCTTGGCTGCTAGAACCACGTAGACTAAACCAAAGGCTACCGAGACTATCTCTAGCGTGCTAACTTGTTGCCAAGCTTGGAGTAGAGTGTCAATCATAGCCGTTGAGTTCGCGTGCATCGCCTTGCAGGTATTTGCACACGAAGACTATCTTGCCGAACTGTTGCATTGAAGCTTTCATTGTAATATTCAGCAAGCCAGTAACTTCTTCAAACTGGCCAAACAATCGTGTGCTCATGTTGCAAGAGCGGATTTCGATATTGCCCGCTTGCTGGTTTAGGTTATCTAAGAACACTTGGATCTTGTCTTTATACCCATCTTGTAGTGGGTACATACTTATCTCTACTGACAGCAGCATAGTGTTTTGCCTTTTTTAGAATTCAATTGAAGCTTTCACACCGACCACACGTGGCGCGGCGAATTGATTATACGGTTCAGTCTCATAGAACTTGCGTGGATCATTGCCAAAGCTTCCGAAGCCCCGCGTTTTGACCAGCTCGGCGCTGAGATTTTTACCGTATAGAGCGACTTGCCAGTTTTCTGCTTGATAAGAGAGCTCTAGGTTGAACAACTCATACGCGTCGGAGCGTTCTTCGTGGCGGTCGGAAAACAAGAAGTCATCTTTGGCTTCGATAGAGCCGCTGATGCTCCAACGATCACTAAACTGATAGGCGGCGCCCAAGAACCATTGGTAGCTTGGCGCATGTGCTTGTTCGCGCCCATCGAGATCAAACGGCACGCCATTGTCGCGATCAGCCGCCACATGATCAAAGGTCAGCAATTCATCAAATTGTGTGTCCAATAGCCCAACTGAGCCAAACACGGTGAGCGCAGGACTGGCCAACAAATTGAACTCAAGCTCAATGCCTCGATTAGAACCGCTTGCAGCGTTGTCGGTAAAGTCAGTAAAGCCGCATGGGCAAGTACCGCCCACTTCACCAGTGGCGATGGAGCTTACGATAGATTGCTTACTTTGAATGTCGTCGCGGTCCTGATAGAAAACAGAAACTTGCAATTGTAAGGTGTCGTTAAGCAGGCTGTTTTTAACACCCAGCTCATAATTGAGCATTGTTTCAGCATCGAATTGCCGTTGATCTATGGAGATAGATCCATCCAAATTAAAGCCACCAGCCTTATAGCCTCTTGAGATCAAGCCGTAGTAGAAGGCGCCGCTTTGCGCGATGTACTCCAATGAAATGCGACCACCCCATAGGTTCTCGTCTGTGCTAACCAAGAAGTTAGCATTGTCGGTGTAATCTAAGTCTCGCTGCTCGAATCGGAGGCCTGTGCTTAGAGACCATTGGTCGTTAATAGCATAGTCCAGTTGGCCATACAGCGCCGTGTTGTTGGTCTGTAATGCGCTGCTGAAATCCCTATCATTAAAGGTATAACGCCGAACTAGATCAATATCTTGATCACGGTGGTATAGCCCAGCAACCCATGAAACCTTGGCTGCTTGCCTAGACACCAATTTTAGGTCGATGCTAGTGTTGTCATTGCTGCGTTGGTAGCTATCAAAGGAAGAGTAAAACCAATCGAAGCCAAAAAGGCTGCTTTCGCAAGCGGTGCCGTTACAGATGGCATCATTCCCCCAATCTTCATCATAGCTATACTCAAGCTCAGAGTTAGCCAGGCTTATCAAACCTTGAAAGGATAGACCATCGCTAATTTGATAGTTTGCCTTGATAGCGCCAGCGCTTGTTTCTTGACGATCCGAGCCTGGGTTGTCTGAATAGGTCTGGCGAGTATTGTCCAAGCTAAAAGCGTCGTAACCGTTGTCTACATCTGCGATGAATAGACCCGCATCAAGCTCCAAGCGCTCACTAACTTGGCTGACAAACCGCACCCGTGCAGTAGTTTCATCAATATTGTTGGTGTCATCTCTGGCAACAAAAACATTCTCGCCAAAGCCGTTGTTTTCATAGTGCTTTACCGCCACGCGATAGGCACTATTATTGCCTGCTTGAGCGCTGACAACGCCGCTTAGCTCAAACCCGCCAAAGTCTTCAATCGCGCCACTAACTTTTGCATAAGCAGAGTCTGACGGTCGATTAGACACAACGTTTATCATGCCGGCTAAGGCGTTGGCACCAAACAGGGTGCCTTGTGGGCCGCGCAGAACTTCTACTTGTTGAACATCTAACATCGATGCTGCGGTGACAATGCCGGTAAAATCAACGCCATCGATGATGACCCCAACTGAATTTATGATGGGCTCTTGAAATTCGCTACGCTCGCCGATGCCACGAATTTGAATAAAACGGCCGCGTGACGCACCGCTGGCAAAATTTACGTTGGGTGCAAGGTTGAGCAAATCCTCAAGGTGGTGGGCAGAGCGTTGCGCAATTAACTCTGCGTCAATAACAGAAACGCTATTGGGTAATTCGAGCAGATTGTTTTCTAATAGCTCAGCTGTAACCAACAGCTCTTCGATAGGGGTTGTGTCACGTGCATGGGAAAGGTTTAATGGTGCTAGCGCAAAGCTTGTGGTTAAAAAGCCGGCTGTTAAGAGGGCGTGTTTAGTTTTCATTTTGGTCTCTTTAAATACCACCACTCAAGGGAGGTGTAATTTTAATTAAAAAGAACCGGTAAGGCGAGAAGGGCGACTAGGTCGTTTAAACTAAACTGTCTAAGGTGATCCCATTCCTACGCCGGTATCAACCGGATCAGGTTCAAGGGGTTCACACCTTGCTGAAACTAACAGCGTGGCGCATCTCAGGCAATGACCTCCCCCTGGGTTTACTTCGTTTGAAGCTGTGCAATTTTAACACGAGCAGTGAAAAGAGGTCTTCATATTATTGTGCAGCAGGGTCCAGGGACAAAATTGATTTATACTAATCGCATGAATGAATATTCTTTTTTGTTAGCTATTGGTGGCGTGTTATTTGCTGGTGCAATGAGCCCTGGGCCGAGCTTTTTAGTGGTAGCGCAAAACTCCTTATCAAAATCTCGCGCACATGGCTTGGCTACCGCGATAGGCACCGCTTTGGGCGTTGCTATTTTTGCCGTATTGGCGAGCTTTGGTGTTACGACTTTAATAGAGAAAGTGCCTAGCGCTTTTGTGCTTTTTAAAATACTTGGCGGCGGATATCTTTTATATCTGGCGATTAAGATTTGGCGTGGGGCCAAACAACCGCTAGCGGTCACAGACAATGTTTACAGCGCAAGCGAGACAAGTTTATACAAGTCATTTTCAGTAGGTTTGGTTACGCAAACCAGCAATCCCAAAACAGCCTTGGTTATAGCCGGTATTTTCGCCGCATTTGTTCCAGCGCAGCCCCCTGCACACACAACGCTTTTGGTAGCGTTAATAGCTTTTGTTATAGATTTCAGCTGGTACGCTGCGGTCGCAGTAACCTTGTCCACAGATCGATCTAGGGGCGTATACACGCGCGCTAAAACAAGCTTTGATAGGGTGGCCGCGGTATTTCTCGGCGCGGTTGGTATACGACTACTATTGGCTAAGCTGGAGTTAAGCTAATAAAAAACCCCTGCTCCACAAATACCTGCGCCAAAAGGCTTTGGTCCAAAGCCTTTATATAAATAAAGCTATCGCCTAGTGCCTAAAGTGTCGCATTCCGGTAAACACCATAACCATTCCAGCCTCGTCGGCTGCTGCAATAACGTCGTCATCACGCATAGAGCCGCCAGGTTGAATCACGGCACTAATACCCGCAGCAGCGGCATTCTCAATACCATCACGGAATGGGAAAAATGCGTCGGATGCCATCACTGAGCCACTCACCTCCAGTTCAGCATGTTGTGCCTTTATGCCAGCGATGCGTGCTGAATTTATGCGGCTCATTTGGCCCGCGCCCACGCCGATGGTCATGCCGTTGCGGGCGTAGATAATGGCGTTGGATTTGACAAACTTTGCAACTTTCCATGCGAATAGTAAATCAGCCATTTGTTCGTCACTAGGGCGCACTTGGCTTACCACTTTAAGTTCTTCATGCAAAGCCAAATCATTTTCCTGCAACAATAGGCCACCGGTAACGCGTTTGTATTCTAGATTGTTGTGTGAATCATTAACCCAGCTACCACACTCTAGAACGCGAACATTCTTTTTAGCGGCCAGAGCTTGCTTGGCCTCGGCTGACACACTAGGTGCAATAATCACTTCAACAAATTGCTTTTCTACGATTAAGCGAGCAGTTTCAGCGTCTAATTCTTGATTGAATGCAATGATGCCGCCGAAAGCAGATTCGGGGTCAGTTGAAAATGCCTTGGTGTAGGCTTCCAGCATGGTTGCTGCCACGGCTACTCCACAAGGGTTCGCGTGCTTGACAATGACGCAGGCAGGAGCGCCATCAAATTGCTTTATGCATTCAAGCGCGGCATCTGTATCAGCGATGTTGTTGTAAGAAAGCGCTTTGCCCTGCACCTGTGTTGCAGAAGCTACACCGATGGGAGCGTCTTCTTCAACATAGAACGCCGCTTTCTGGTGTGGGTTCTCACCATAGCGCATGGTTTGCTGATGCTTAAATTGCACATTAAAGGTTCGCGCAAAATCGTTCTTAGAACCATCTTGTGCAATGCGCCCAAGATGGTTAGCGATTGCGCCGTCGTATTGAGCGGTATGTTCAAAGGCTTTGGTGGCCAATTCAAATCGGGTTTGATAATTAAGGCCACCCTGGTTAATGTCTTCAATAAGCGCCGAGTAATCTCCAGCGTCTACCACTATGGCAACGTCTTTGTGGTTCTTCGCAGCTGAACGAACCATAGTGGGCCCGCCAATATCGATGTTTTCTATTGCCGTGGGTAAATCACAGGCAGGATCAGCCACGGCCTGTTGGAATGGATACAAATTCACCACCACCATATCGATTGCAGAGATGCCGTGTTGTTGCATAATTTCGTCGTCCGTTCCGCGACGCCCAAGGATTCCGCCATGTACCTTTGGATGCAGCGTTTTAACCCGACCGCCCATCATTTCAGGGAACCCTGTGTAGGCCGACACCTCGGTTACAGGAATGCCTTCTTTGTCTAATAAGCGGGCAGTTCCACCGGTCGATAGTATTTCCACGCCGGCATCATGTAAGGCCTGCGCAAATTCAACAATTCCTGACTTATCGGAAACACTAATGAGTGCGCGTGCGGGCTTGAGCCTTTTTTCGGTCATGTTTTTTCCTAGATAAAAGCCACGTATAAAGGTGGCTAGTTTGATTGGGCTGAATCGAGTTTAGTCGAGGCCGTAAGTTTTCAGCTTTTTTCGTAAGGTATTTCGATTAATCCCAAGAATATCAGCGGCGCGAGTTTGATTGCCGCCAACTTGTTGCATGACAACTTGTAAAAACGGTTTTTCAACTTCATTGATAAAGAAATTGTGTAAGTTTTTAGGTTGCTCGCCATTTAGGTCGTCGAAGTATTGTTGCATCGAATGCGTAATGCACTCAGACAGGGGGTCGGTTTTTGTCATGTCTATAGAGTTTTTTTCATTTTAGTTTTTATAATTATATTTATGCCGCAATACGCGCCAACGAACAATGTAGAAAATGCTGCATTAGTGAGTATTGTAGTGTTGGGTCTTCGGTAGTATTAATTGCCTGGCGTTCATCTTCGGCGATAGCTTCATGCCAATGAATTAGGTACCACTTGATATGTTTGCGTGCCAGTCGCACTCCCAGAGCCTCTCCATAGAACCTATGGATTGCTGCAAGGTGATCCAAAATAATCTTTGCTCGTTCAAAGCCGCTAGGGATAGGTGAAATGCTATTACCTGCTAGGTGGTCGACGATTTGCTGCAATAACCACGGTTGGCCTTGTGTGGCGCGGCCAACCATTACGGCATCCGCTTTGGTATATTCAAGGACCCTCGCCGCGGCGCTGGGCGAGTCGATGTCGCCATTGGCGATAATCGGTATTTCGACAGATTGTTTTACTCTTGCTATGCTGTCGTATTCTACCTGACCGAAAAACTTGCATTCCTTGGTGCGACCATGAATGGTGAGAGCTGCTACACCAGCGTCTTCGGCAATTTTGGCAATCATGGTCGCGTTGCGCTGCTCGGGCGTTATACCAGTGCGGATTTTAACGGTTACAGGCACATCAACCGCGGCCACTACAGTTGTCAATATATCGGCGACTAGTGAAGGGTTAGCCAATAGCGCCGAGCCGGCGGCTTTCTTGCAAACTTTCTTAGCCGGGCAGCCCATATTGATGTCGATAATCTGAGCACCGTTGGCTACATTAAAACGTGCCGCCTCGGCCAGTGACTGAGGGTCTGTACCAACAATTTGTACCACCACGGGTTCTGGTTCGCCGACAAGGTCCAATCGAAATTTGGATTTGCTCGAATGACGTAGGTCAATTTGGCTGGTCACCATCTCAGAGACCACCATCCCCGCGCCACTTTGTCTGCAAACTTGTCTATAGGGCTTATCAGTAACGCCCGCCATTGGCGCGGCTATTACTGGGTTGACTATATTATGTGGTCCGATTTTCATAGCCTATTGAATGCAGTTTGCCGGTGAAGTTCGTGTATGAGAGGAGAGTAAAAATTAGGACGACAAATAATACCCATGGCAGCAAAGCCGGTAAAGACTCAAAACTTCAAATTCATAAGAAATTGATCAATTTTTTGATCAAATAGGCGTGGGTAAAAGTTTTGCTTTAGATATTCAGCAGCTTCAATTCATAACCGGTAGCTTGTTCTGGGAAGGCAAGCAATTCAATTGTGACCTTTTTTACTTGCTTGGCCCCGATGGTGTTATCTATTCGGTTATTAAAGACATAATCGTTGGGCGATAAGCTGCGTCGAGAAACCAGTCGGCCGTCAGCATCGGTCAAAGATAGTTCTAACCAAGGCAAAGGTTGTTCGATCTGCGCTCTGTTCATTAAGCTAACTTTCAGCAAAATGGTAGAAGGGCGCGTAGGATGAGCTTCGGTTCGAGCCGATAAAAGCTCCAACTGGCTTAGGTTTCGTCTTGTAGGCACAGCAAGGCCCGCTTCATCAAGTTTCTGCTTGAGCGGACCGACAAGTGGTTGCAGGGCACTTTGTACTCGAGCATCATCCGGCCACGAAATGGTCTGTTTTAACCATAACTGATATATCAAGCTTGAGGTTAAGCCAAAGCCTAGCAATATCAATGCCAGGCCGCCTAACCATGAACCGAGTCTATTACCCGAAGAGGATTGGTCAGACAACAGTTCGTTATAAGGCAGTTCGTCATCTTGATACTGCGGCGACTCAGGAGTGCTTATTGGTGAATCGTTGTCACCGCTATCAGGCGCAGTATCAATCAGCTTGTTTTGTACCAGGCTATCGTCTTGGTCGATCAGCTCTGCTTCATCGCTAGACGGTTGCTCTATAGTTGTTTCGGGTTCTTGATGTTTGCGCGGCAAATTCAATTCCTGCTGGATTGCCTTTTCCCGACGGGCTATCTCGTCGGGATCGGTCAGCTCACCCTCGTCGTTAATTTCGATGCTCAATTCAGAGCTTAGGCTGTCGCTAAAGTCGTAGTTTTTTATCGAAAAGACCGGCGGCACCGAGCCAAGGCTGGGGCTGCTTGTGATCTCTGTGAACTCTAACCCCGTTGGATCTTCAATAAAATCTTCAGGACTTAGCTTATCGGTAGGCATTACGTCTGAAAGCGGTTCAATAAAGGCCTGTGTTGAGTCAAATTGTTGCACCCCTTCTGGGGTCATTAATTGCGCTTGAAAACGCTCTCGACAGGTGCCACACCGCACCATTCCTTCGGGGGCGAGCATCTGCTCATCACTGATGACATACACAGTAAAGCAATAGGGGCACTGAGTTTTATTCATTTAGAAGTTCAGGCATTGCTAATTTAATTTTCTTGTTCCAGTCAATAACGCCCAATGGCCTTTATCTTGATGTTTTGAATTAGTTTGTGAAAAGTCAAAACTCTCGCCAAAGGCATTAATTACGCGGTCTGCTTGCGAAGCCAAAATACCAGTTAACAATAAAGTACCCTCGGGCCTCAAATGTAGCAGTAAAGTATCACGTAATTCAATAATAACGTCAGCCAAAATGTTGGCAATCACTAAATCGTAAGTGTGCTTGGCGTCGCTATCAAGGTCTTCAGGGAGCCAGCTGTGCATTTTATGCTCGACATTGTTGCGACAAGCGTTCTCGCCGCAGGCTTGTACGGCCATAGGGTCAATATCGACTGCATCGGCACGTTGAGCATCACTGAACAGCGCGGCAATAGCCAAAATACCTGAACCACTACCGTAGTCCAACACGCGCTGACCGCTTAATTTTTGCTCGGCGATCCACTCCAAGCACATGTGGGTAGTGGCATGTGTGCCGGTGCCAAAGGCTAGGCCTGGGTCGAGGGTAATGTTGCGAGCATTAGGATCTGTCGGTTCACACCAACTTGGGCAGACCCACAATTGCCTGCCAACCTCAATTGGCCTAAAAGAATCCAACCAAACCCGCTCCCAGTCTTGATCAATCAGCTTGTCTACGACTACTGGAATTTCGCTGCCGTGTGGAGAGCTCAGGTGGGCATGTATAAAGTCTATGATTGGCGCTAGGTCTACAGCATCGTCAAATAGAGCGGTAACCTGAACCTTTTGCCAATCTGGAGTGCCGGGAAAGGCCACTTCATAGAATTCTTCATCGCCCGCATTTTCAGTGGTAATGGCCTGTGCAAAAAAGCCTTCGAGCATGTTCGACAACGTGTCGACGTGGATGGCGTCGACAACAAAAGTAGCTTGTACCCAACTCATATTTTTCCCCGAATCAATGCTTCACAGATGCGTGTTAAGCCAAGCGTTAATTTGTTCAGCGTCAATGGTACCCAAAACTTGATCGATAATCTGACCTTTCTCGTCGAGCAACAAGGAATAGGGGAGCAGTCCCTGTGGGTTGCCTGAGCTGTCCATCACGGCCATGCCAGCCATCTCGGCGTACATAATTGGGTAAGTGATATCCATCGAGTCGAGCATGGGCTGGGCTTTCTCTGGGCTGTCAATGGCCACGCCAATAATCTGGAAACCTTTATCTTTCGCGGAGCGGTACATTGCCTCAAAAATGGGCATTTCTTCGCGACAAGGGGCGCACCAACTTGCCCAAAAATTCACCAGAGTGAGCTTTCCAAGTTGATCGCCGATAGATGCAGTTGTGTCGCCCTGAACTAATCTGGCTTGAAGTAGTTGTTGTGAATCAATGTTGTCACTTACGCGTGCAGAGTTAACGGCGGTGCCGACCACAAAGGCCACCACAGCGATCATTGCGAGCAGTGCTTTGTTATTTGCAGTCATTTTTATTGTTCGCTCCTGCGTATAAAGGTTAGAAAATCTTCTTCGCTTAGATAGCCATATTGGCGCAACTCACTAATTTCATTGCCGTCACGCCCAATAAACAGAGTCGCGGGAGGGCCAAAGACGTCGAAGAAGCGTTTTAATTCTTCACTTTGGTCTGAGGTATTAGTAACGTCGATCTCAATTAGATGCCAATCTTTTAGCGCCGCGGCAACAGAGTCTTGTTTGTAAGTAGTGCGATGCATCCGCCTACAATCTAAGCACCAATCTGCATAGAAATCGACCATCGTTGGCCGATTTGCTAATTTGGCCTTTTCTAATAGTTTCTTAGCTTCGGTCAAGTTTGATGTGCTCTGAAAGGGCAATGGTGCTTTACTCGCGGCAGAAGAGCCTGAGGATAGGCCAATTGTGCTAATCGGGCGTAACACATCGTCACCACCACTCGAGCCGCCGATCAACGCCATTGCACCCCACACGATCAAAACCAGCGACACCGAGCGCAGGCTGGCTTGAAGTAAGGGGTTTAGAAAACCCTGAGTGATTTGCCATAGGTACAAACCGGTTACAAATAGTAAGCCAGCCCAAAAGTACAAAATGGGTAATGCGGCTATGGTGCCAGCAATGTAAATGGCCACGCCGATTACCATAAACCCAAATAGCACCTGTATTTCCTTCATCCAGGCACCAGATTTTGGTAACAGCCAGCCGGCACCAAAACCAAATAGTATTAGCAGCATTCCCATGCCAAGAGCCATAGAGGCCATAATCGCCGCACCCAAGACTGGGTCGCCCTTAGAGATAGCGGCCCCTAGGGTCACGATTAATATGGGTGAAACACACGCGCCAACAACTAATGCAGAAATCAGGCCTAAGGCAAAACTAGATAACGATGCCGAACCACTTAAAACCGAAGTTTGGTTAAGCCGCGATTGCAGCGCATTGGGTAACTGAATCCTGAATGCGCCAAACAAGGATGCGGCTAGCAGCAATAGCAGCGCGCAAATAAACGAAATCACCCAAGGGTTTTGAAAATAGGCTTGTAATTGAGTGCCGGACTTCCCAGCGACCCAGCCAGCAATTGCATAGGTAACAATGGTTCCAGCCACATAACAAATAGCTAACCATCCAGAGCGGAGTTTGCTTGGCTTGTGTTGTCCAGCAATCAACCCCGCGAGTATTGGAATCATTGGCAGGACACAGGGGGTGAAGCTCAATAATATTCCAGCGCCAAGGGCCGTTAGCACATAAGCCCAGAAGCTTTTTTCCGCGGCGGCGGGCCGCTTTGCTTGCTCAGCTACTGCCGTGGCAGCGCCGTGGTAGTCCACGCTAAGCGTTCGAGCTTGCGGGGGATAACAAACGCCAACAGGTTTATTGCAACCTTGGCCTTTGATTATTAGGTCGATGGTTTTTGTTTCTGCTGCCGCTGAAATTGGCGAGCTTATTTCAGCGTTGTAAAAATACACTTCTACCTGACCGAATTCAGGGTCGTCCTCCAACACACCCTGGGCGATTTGGATGTCACCAATCTGCACACCAGCAGAAGCGCTGGCGACGCTGAATTGCTCTCGATACATGTAATAATCATCAGCAATTGACCAATTAATCTTTAAAATGCCGTTTTGTACTTCGGCAACCAGAGCAAATGCTTCTTCTTCAGGTAAAAGTGGGTTGTCTTGTTTCGAGAAGAATTGTGCATTTGCACTGCTGATCACAGCGAGCATTAGCAGGCCTGTCAGGAAAACTACATATTTAGTGGCTATTCTCATTTTGTTGCGATTTGTTTGCAATGGCGGACTTATTAGACCGTGGCAGTCGGCAAAGGCTGTCATATCGAGCTGAGTTTCAAATAGGGGTGATTTACGATGTGCTATTGTGCCATCAATTTGTTGCCCAACCTAACTCATTACCGCTATGTACACTAAGCTTGAAGCCAATCGGAATACGCGCATTCTCAACATCGAAGGCGTAATTAATTTCCGTGATCTGGGAGGATATCAGAGTGACGATGGTCGCCAAGTCAAATGGGGCAAAGTTTATCGTTCTGCGCAACTCGACCGCATGTCATCTGAAGGCGTTAGAGCGCTGTCAGAACTGGGTATTAAGGCCGTTGTCGATTTGCGTTTTAGTGAAGAGAGCGCAAAGTATCCAACCATGCAAGAAGCCGTGCCGCTAGCTGAGATGCTTTCGTGGCATGACGAATTTCAGGATGATGGTGATCTTCGTGCTAGCACCATGCAAATGAGCTGGAAGGATAGCTTAGACAGCTTAGATCCGCAGCAAGTGCGCGAGGCGATGCGCATTAATTACCCGCAAAAGCTGTATTCACATCGAGCGATTTATCGAAAAATGTTATTGTGCTTGGCGCATGATAAAACGCCATTGGTGTTTCATTGTGCGGCGGGTAAAGATCGCACTGGCGTGGCCGCTGCGTTAATCCTATCTTTACTCGGGGTTTCCGATCAGCAGATCGTAGAAGACTATTTGCTGACTCAAAACGAAGTGGCTAATTTGCTTGATTCCTGGCTTGCAGCAGGCGCCACGGATAGCGATGACTATGAGGATTTCCAGCAGCGAATGATGCGCTTGCCTAGAGAGGTGATTCAGCCGGTATTCGAAGCTGATCAAGCGTATATAGAAACACTGCTTGAATATGTCAACAAAACCTATTCAAGCTTCGCCGCCTATGCGCTCGAAGTGCTAGATTTTACTGAGCAAGATCAGGCGCTGCTAAAAGAACGGCTGTTGGTAGCAGCCGTGTAACTAACTGCTCAAAATCTCTCGCAAGGCATCCAATAGTTGCTGCATTTGTTGATCTGTTCCAATAGAAATACGCAGATAATTATTGATACGCATCGCGTCAAAATGGCGAACGATGATCTTTCTTTCTCGCAGCAAACTAAATAGTTCTGCCGCCGCTCGCGTTTTGTGGGTAACAAATAGGAAGTTGGCGCTGGAGGGAAGTACTGAAAATCCCAAGTCTTGCAGGCTGTCTCTAGTGTTGCTCCTAGTGGCAATGATTTTGTTGTTGGTCGAATTGAAATAGTCTTCGTCCTCAAATGCTGCGCGAGCGCCCGCCACCGCAAGAGTATCAAGCGTATAGGGGTGAAAACTGTTCTTCACTCGTTCCAAACCTTCGATCAGATCCTTATTGCCAAGCGCCAATCCAACCCTCAGACCAGCCAGGCATCGCGATTTTGAGAGGGTTTGAACGACCAATAGATTTGGGTATTGCTTGATCAAGTTAACCGAACTTACATCAGAAAAGTCTACATAAGCTTCGTCTACCACCACCACCGATTCAGTGTTCGATTGTAAAAGACGCTCTATTTTATCGCGCTGTAGTGCTATTCCAGTTGGAGCGTTAGGGTTAGCAAAAATAATGCCGCCGTTTTGCGGCGAATAGTCGTCGAGATTAAGAGTGAAGTCATCGCGCAACGGTACTTGTAGATAATCAATGTCAAATAGCTGGCAATAAACAGGATAAAAGCTGTAGCTAATGTCTGGGAAGAGCAACGGCTTACTTTGCTTCAAAAGCGCCCTAAATGTATGCCCCAGAACCTCATCCGAGCTGTTGCCTACGAATACCTGATCTAAGGCCAGGTTATAGTAATGCGCAATGCTCTGCTTAAGATCGCTGCTTACAGGATCGGGGTACTTACGCAGGGCATCGTTATTAACATTTGCGATCGCCTGTAATACTTTAGGCGATGGACCGTATGGATTCTCATTAGTATTAAGTTTAATGAGATTATCAATTTGCGGCTGCTCACCAGGGGTATAAGGGGTTAGGTTGGCGACATTGTCAGACCAAAAACGACTCATTAAAATGTCCTTCGAATTAGAATAGATTATTTATCAATGGGATCAGAGCAAGGCGTCTAAAACCAGTTCAGCTTGGGTTAATACTATCATTGCTAAGATTCTTCGAGTAGTAAATAAGATTGTTGGTCGCGGTTATCATTCACGTAACTGCTACACTTAAGCACTAGGTTTATGGAATTAGGTTTTTAACTTCGTGGCCGTATTTAACCAGCCTAGTAATGGGGGCATTTATGAAATTAATTTCTACCATATTTAAAGTTACCGCTATTTGCGCAACGTCGCTGCTTGGCACAATGACTATTGCGCAAGCGCAGAGCTCAAATCAATATAACGATCGTCAAGACAGTCGCTATGACCAAGTTACGGTTTATGCAGATTGCGAATTTCGTGGTGAAAGCCGAGCCATCTCCGTGGGCGACTACGTGAATATGGGTAGTTTCGATTTCGATAATGACAATATGTCTTCGATCCGAGTGCCTCAAGGGCTCGAAGTTACAATCTACAAAGATGATAAGTTCCGCGGTAATTATGCGAGCATAAGCCGCGATATTTTTTGTTTTGATGATACTTGGAACGACGAAGTCAGCTCCCTGAGGGTGTCATCAATCAATCAAAATTCTGCTAGAAGCTCCGGCGACTCGCGCTCCCACCCCTACGATGATCAACAAAGAACAACCCGAGGCGATCAACGCAATAGTGACTATCGTCAAAATAATCAAGGCAGTCAAAACAACCAAAGCTACAACCAGCAAGCAGGCCGCAACACACAAGGCAGTGTGAACGCGAAAAATGTTTCTCAGGTCTCGTTTGCCAATCGGGTATTACAACAAATCGACAAAAAGAAATGGCAGATCGTAGAACCACGTCGTGGTGTCTCGCAATACAAAGAGGTTCGTCGTGACAGCAATTCGGTGCGCCTGCAAAACGAGTACACTGCTGAGCGTGTGAGGATAGATCTATTCACCAACGATGTAACGTTGGTTGATGGAAACGGGCGACGCAGCACCTACCCTATTACCAACAAGCGCGCGGTGCTTAACAGTGGAGCCAATGCAAACAACGGCAAAGCGGTGGCCAGCAATACGCCAAGCAGGCGTATAAAAGGCAGTTGTTTTGATTATAAAGCCTACACTCGCGGTGGAGCCGGCGGTATTCGTTTCCACGGTCATGATGGTTTTACTCAGTTTCGCAGCAAGCCGCATACTGGACGTATTTGCCACGACGGGTCCTTGACCATGGAGATTAGTAAAACCCTACCAACAAGCGACGTGACGATTGAAATTCAAGGTAAGAAGTTTAGGTTTGCTAAGAATGAAAAAGCCGATGCGTATAAAAACACTTGGTATCGTAAGAAGATTACTTTGACTATCAGTAAATAAGTGACGCAGAAATAAGATGAGTTGGCTGGCTTGAAATTATGTCAGCCAGCCCCACATTCGAACAATGGCTTTTCTATTACTTGTTATTTTATTTGTGGCAGTGCCGATTGCCGAAATCAGCTTATTGATTCGTGTTGGTGGTGCCATTGGCCTCTTAAGCACATTGGTGTTTGTTGTTTTCACTGCGATTTTAGGCGCTTATTTGGTTCGCCAGCAAGGCTTTGCAGTGATCACTAAGGTGCAGGAAGAAACCAATGCAGGGCGCATGCCAGCATTGCAGATTGCCGAAGGAGTGGCTCTTCTATTCGCTGGGGCTGTTTTGCTCACGCCTGGATTTATTACAGATGTGATTGGTTTTGCTCTTTTGATACCACCTATCCGCCAAGCAATTATCGGCTGGATTACTAGCCGGAGCATTAGCGGCCCTATCAATTTTACCTTTACCCAGCATGGCGCCGGTCCTCCTGGACCGCATATTAGCCCAGACGTAATCGAGGGTGAATACAGTGAACCCAAAGAGCGAAAATAAATTCCAAGCAAGCCCTTGACTTTGTTGATTCCGTCCATATTATTAGCACTCTCGTGGGGTGAGTGCTAAAACATTCGCCTCTATTTAGTATCAACACCTAAACATTATTATTTGGAGGCACTACGAATGGCTATTAGACCACTTCACGACCGTGTTCTCGTTCGTCGTAACGAAGAAGAAGCAACATCCGCTGGCGGCATAATCTTGACTGATTCAGCAAAAGAGAAACCGTCCGAAGGCGAAATTGTCGCTGCAGGCAACGGAAAAATTTTAGAGAATGGCGACGTTCGACCACTAGACGTAAAGGTTGGCGACAAAGTTCTGTTCGGCAAATATGCCGGCACCGAAGTAAAGGTTAATGGGGAAGATTTACTTGTAATGCGCGAAGACGACATCGTCGGCGTTGTGGAGTAAGAGTTAAGCCTTTGCCCTCACTCTGCGTTGCGTAAAATGCTCAGTCGGTTACGTACATAAAGTACGCGCCCTCCCTGTGCTTTTTCGCGCCTTGATTGAGAACAAAATTTTAACTCCTCCAGATCTTTTACGAATTAATAAACATATTTTAAGAGGAATTTATCATGTCAGCAAAAGAATTAAAATTCGGAGATGACGCGCGCGCTAAGATTCTTAGTGGTGTAAACATCCTATCCGATGCAGTAAAAGTTACCCTTGGCCCTAAAGGCCGAAATGTTGTTCTGGACAAAGCCTTTGGCGCTCCTACCGTCACTAAAGACGGTGTGTCGGTTGCTAAAGAAATTGAATTGGAAGACAAATTCGAAAACATGGGCGCACAGCTTGTGAAAGAAGTAGCTTCTAAAACTAATGACGTTGCTGGTGATGGAACCACAACTGCAACGGTTCTAGCACAAGCTATGGTTAAAGAAGGTTTGAAAGCGGTTGCCGCTGGTATGAACCCAATGGACATTAAGCGCGGTATCGACAAAGCAGTTGTTGCTGCTGTCGCCTCGTTACAAAAACTGTCTAAGCCATGCGAAAATGCTACCGAGATTGCTCAAGTAGGTACAGTTTCTGCAAACTCTGACGAGTCTGTTGGCAATATTATTGCTGAAGCAATGGACAAAGTTGGTAAAGAAGGTGTGATTACCGTTGAAGAAGGCCAATCGCTGGAAAACGAACTTGAAGTTGTAGAAGGTATGCAGTTTGATCGCGGTTACTTGTCGCCTTACTTTGCTAACAAGCAAGACACTATGACGGCTGATCTAGAAAGCCCTCTCATTTTGTTACATGACAAAAAAGTATCTAATATTCGTGACCTTCTTCCTACTTTGGAAGCCGTTGCTAAAGCCGGCCGACCTTTGTTGATCGTTGCTGAAGATATTGAAGGCGAAGCCTTGGCAACATTGGTTGTTAACAATATTCGTGGCATTGTAAAAGTATGTGCGGTTAAAGCACCTGGTTTCGGTGATCGCCGCAAAGCTATGTTGGAAGACATCGCGGTTTTGACTGGCGCTAAAGTGATTTCTGAAGAAATCGGTATGAGCCTAGAAAGTATTACTTTAGAAGATCTTGGTTCTGCTAAGCGTATCCAAGTGACTAAAGAAAACACTACTATTATCGATGGTATTGGCGAAGCTCAGCAAATCAGCGACCGAGTGAACCAAATCCGCGCACAAATCGAAGAGTCATCTTCTGATTACGACAAAGAGAAAATGCAAGAGCGTGTAGCTAAACTAGCTGGCGGCGTAGCATTGATCAAAGTTGGCGCAGCAACCGAAGTGGAAATGAAAGAGAAGAAAGCCCGCGTTGAAGACGCATTACACGCGACGCGCGCAGCTGTTGAAGAAGGCGTAGTACCAGGCGGTGGTGTTGCCTTGGTTCGTACCCTTGATGCCGTGGCTAAGGTCAAAGGTGACAATGCAGATCAAGACGCTGGCGTTAAAGCGATCTTGAAAGCACTTGAAGCGCCACTGCGCCAAATCGTTGAGAATGGTGGTGACGATGGGTCAGTCGTTCTTAATGAAGTTCGTAACAACAAAGGCACTTTCGGTTATAACGCAGGTACTGGTGAGTACGGCGACATGATCGAAATGGGTATTCTTGACCCTACGTTGGTAACGCGCGCTGCATTGCAACACGCAGCATCAATTGCCAGCATGATTATCACTACTGAAGTCATGGTTACCGACGCTCCGCAAGACGCTGGTGCAGGTGGCGGCATGCCTGATATGGGCGGTATGGGTGGCATGGGCGGCATGATGTAAATCATAGCGTCAAAGCATCTAATTAGGCCTCGTTATCGCAAGATAACGAGGCCTTTTTTGTTCGAAAAGCATATCAAAACATTCGTTTCGAAAAGCGCTGATTCAATTTTTCACATTAGTGTTGATTGACAATAGTTTAGGCGAAATGAATGCCGCTTCCTATCTTGCAAATATCGATGTGTGTGGCGTCGTGCTCTGACTTCTCAAAGCTAGAAGCTATCTCGCAGTTCACCAATTGCTTATGAATACTCGTCACCGTGCGCTACTAGCGCTAGCCTGCGTCATTCTATTGACCGAGTTAGCAGCAGTGACGATTCATGCCGATGCAGTAACCGCATGGCTTTCGGACAATTGGTGGCTGGTCATCGTGCCATTTGCGAAAACTTTGATCAAACGAGCGCTGGCCATGGAACTGGCTATACTAATTAAGGCCGCGGTGGTTTTGCTTTGGAACCTTTATAAGCTGTTTATGCTGAAAACATTTAACACCTTAAGTGTTCGTTACGGCATCTTTTTCAGCCAAAACCGATGGTATTGGATACGCCAAGCCAAGGTTATGTTTGTGCATAGAGGCAGGCAGTTCTTTCGCACTTCAAAGAGGTTCTGGAATGGGTTTTCAAGGCAGTACAAGTGGATCATTATGCTGGCGTTTTTTCCCGTTGTATTGCTGCTCGCCCTGCTTGGGCTGAGTTTCAACGCTACTCGTAAACCATGGTTCAAAAAACTCAAGAAACCGCGGTTTTCCAAATGGCTACTACTGCAGGCAACACAAGCAAGGGCGTTAGAGCGTGGATAGCGCGCCTAGATAGGCAAACTTTGGAACGAATTCGAAGCCTAACACCGCGCGCCCGTACAGCGCAGGAGCTGATTAAAAAAGAGCCAAAATAGATCGTAATATTCACGCAGTTGCCAAGGTCTTAAACTGATAATACAGCCCTGATATTAGCTTGTTTACTTTCGCATATGACAATTCATAAATTATCTGATCCCACAGATTTGATTTACACGAGCACTGGGCACAATGACTTGGGTGAAAAAACCCTGCCGTTTGCACCTGAAGTGGAGCTACAGAACGGTGAATTCGCGGCACCACAACAGTATTTGCACGTGCAGCGAAGCTTACAAAGTGTGGAACATATACTTAGTAGAGTGCAATACGCAGATGACTACATTCTGTTTTCTGGATGCATTGGTAGCATGGTTTACCTTCAAGTTGGGGTGATTGGTCATGAGAATTACCCGCGGGCCGGGCGGCCTGCGCAAAAAGCAAAAATCGTCTACGGGCGGCGTTGGGGCTTAGAGCAAAGCACGCCCACCTCAGAAGTGGTGCAAACCGCACTGCTGGCGTTAAAGAAGGCACGCGAGCATGAGTTACGTGAGAAGCTTTTTTATCAAGATGGTGATCGGAAAACAACAACTACGCCCTTCAACAGTCATCAAGATTTGCCATTAATGGTGGCCAATGCGCAAGACTTTTTAGTCACAAGTAATCATGAGATGGATGTTGCGATAGAGCGCATTCGATTTAATTGTCTACGCTTCAATATCTATAAAACGACTCGTTTAAGTGAGCAAAGTACAGTGATAGAAATAGATGTTGTTGACCCGCATGGGTCAGAGAGTATTTTCACTGAGCTCATTGGGCAGCGTATGGCCTTGGTGGTTGAAAGTGCTGACGCCAACACCTTATTGCATGTGCTGATGAGTGAACTGATAAAGCGTAGCGATCGCCACGTTGAAGAGAATTTTGAATTTGATGGCTTTTCTCGGTTTAGCCATCGCCTTGATGTGGCTAGCATCGCGGAGTTTTCCTATCAGTCGCGAAACATTAAGTCTAAGGACAGCCGTTTTGATGATTTTTTCGAGGACATGAACTACCAAGTTGATTCATTAAAGGCGCCAAACTATGCCGGCGGTGAATTAGGCCAAAAACAACGTTCCGCGATCCATACGGGCGCTGTTGAAATGGGTTACTTGCCGCTCGAACAAGCGTCTCAAGGCGGGCTGTTGCTTGAACCGAAACTTCGAAAAGTGCAATCTTAAAATTCATTACGCTGGCACATAGCTGATTTCGAATCAAATAAAGACGAGCTTGCCTCGCAACTCACTTTGGGTAATGATCGAACTCTAATTTAGATCACAGACCAGATATTGGAGGTTGCGTGGCGCGATCCATTATTGCCATTGTTGGTGCCTCGGCATCCGGCAAAACTCTTTTTACTCAAACCGTTTACCAAGAACTGCAAAAAGAATTGGGCACTGGCGATCTAGCAGTATTGGAAGAGGATGCCTATTATTCTGATCAATCGCATTTGCCGGTTAAAATGCGCGAACAGACAAACTACGATCATCCAGATGCTTTCGAACACGAATTATTGCTAGCACATTTGCTCAAGCTGCGTGCTGGCGAAGACGTTAGAGTTCCTCTCTACGATTTTGAGGTTCATAATAGATCGGATAAAACGCGCACCGTTGCAGCGGCTGAGGTCATCATTGTTGAAGGGATTTTATTGTTGACCAATCCTCAGCTGGCGCAGCAATTCGATATCAAGGTATTTGTAGACGCGCCGTTGGATATTTGTCTTCTGCGGCGTATCGAACGCGACATGCGAGAACGTGGCCGAAGCTTTGATTCAGTTGCATTGCAATATGAGACCACAGTGCGGCCGATGTATTTTGAATTTATTGAACCCTGTAAGCACGTTGCGGATATTGTTGTAACAGGCGGAGGCAAAAATCGCGTGGCTATCGAGCTGATAAAACAAAACATTCGCTCCACTATTACCAGTCGAGGAGACTAGTTGTGACTACGTTAATTAGTGTTTTAGGCATGAGTGTACTATTGCTCGCGGCTTTTGTTTTGTCACGCTACCGCCGAGATATCAATTGGCGCACCATCGCGGTAGCCTTTTTGTTGCAACTAGCAATTGGCGGCTTTGCTTTGTATCTGCCGTTTGGTAAGTCGGTGTTGGGGAGCATTTCTAGCGGTGTTTCGGGAATTTTGGCCTACGGTCAAACAGGCATAGACTTTATGTTTGGTGATATAGGTCAGTTTAAGCTTGGATTTGTTTTTGCCTTTCACGTTTTACCCGTGGTGATATTCTTTTCAGCCTTGGTTTCGGTTCTCTATTACCTTGGCATTATGGGTTGGGTTATTCGCGTCATTGGTGGCGCTCTGCAAAAGTTGCTTGGTACGAGCCGAGCTGAATCGATGTCGGCGACTGCCAATATTTTTGTCAGTCAAACTGAAGCGCCTATGGTGGTTAAGCCATACGTCGCAAACATGACTAAGTCTGAGTTGTTTGCTGTGATGGTCGGCGGCATGGCAACTGTAGCCGGTTCGGTGTTGGCTGGCTATGTAGCGCTGGGTGTTGAAATGAAATATCTTCTTGCCGCTAGCTTCATGGCTGCACCAGGCGGTTTTCTGATGGCTAAAATGATGTTGCCAGAGCGCGAAAAAGTTGTCGAAGACGAGGCCATTTTAAAGGTAGAGCACGATCAATACGTTAACGTGATTGATGCTGCGGCCGGCGGTGCAGCCAATGGCTTGCAATTGGCGGTCAATATCGGCGCCATGTTGATCGCATTTGTGGCGTTAATAGCCATGATGAATGGTTTTTTGGGTTGGGCCGGTAGCTTTCTAGGCGCGCCTGATCTGACCATGCAATCTATATTTGGTGTGGTGTTTAAACCAGTGGCTTTTATTCTAGGCGTGCCGTGGTCGGAGAGTTCAATTGCGGGCAGTTTGATTGGCCAGAAGCTAGTGCTTAATGAGTTTGTTGCCTTCGTCGATTTTGCCGAGCAAAAAGCCGCTTTGAGCGCGCATTCACAGGCCGTGATCACCTTCGCCTTATGTGGGTTTGCTAACTTCTCTTCTATTGCCATTATGCTCGGTGGGCTTGCAACCATTGCGCCGCAAAGGCGTGCCGATGTTGCGCAAATGGGCTTGCGCGCAGTGGCAGCTGGCTTTATGGCGAACCTAATGAGTGCGGCAATCGCTGGATTTTATTTGTCCCTGGCATAAAATATAACCATAAACCAGACTTAGCTGGCCAGGCCGTTTTCTTTTAACCGTTGTTGTAGAAACTCGCCGGCGCTGATGCTTGTATAGTTGCGTTTCTCATCACTGCGAAATTGTGACAGACACGTTAACTCGGCGTTGGCATGTGGGTGAACAAAAAACGGCATCGAGTATCGCGGCTTAGATTCCGAGACAGGATTAATAACTCTGTGCACCGTTGATGGCAATGTATTGCCGGTGATTAGCGCCATCATGTCGCCGCTATCAACGATTATTTCTCCGGCTTGTGAATCCACCGCCAACCACTGATTGTTTCTATCCAGCAATTGTAAACCTGAATCACTGGCGCCCACCAATAGAGTCATTAAATTGATATCAGCATGTGGCGCTGCGCGCATTTGATCTTGCGTGTTCATGCCACGCACGGGCGGGTAATGGATTAAACGCAATACCGAATTGCCATCTTTAATCAGTTGCGGGAAATAGTCTGAAGGAAGCCCCAGGCCGTGACCAACGGCGTCAAGCAAAACACCACCGGTGTCTGATAGCTGCCGATACAGTTGCAACATCGCTGGCTCAAAGTCTGCTATTTCTTGTGGCCAAAGATTACTGGGATATTGGCCATAATAAGGGCTGTGGTTATCCATTTCAGGGCCAATATGCCAAAATTCTTTTAGATCAGGTTCGGGGTTGTCTTTCGCGTGTTCCTTGGCAAATGCAGTATAGCCACGAAGGCCTAATTGAGTGTGGGTGTAATTGAGCTTTTTGTCAGTCGGCAGAGCAAACAGTTGTTGATTGAGGTTATGACTTGTGGACAAAAGCGAGGCGTCAAGACCATGGTCTTTGATTACCACAAAACCAAACGTTTTTAGGCTGTTAATCAGCGCACGCACAAAGTCATCACGAGTTTGCGCATTATGGTAGTGACTTAGACTTAGGGCTTGTACTGATGTAAGGCTGGTCATTTAATTCGGCTTGCTATTTGCAATCAACTATCGATTTGTAATCTAACTGTGACACAATTAAGCGATTAATTTAAGATATTTAGAATTGTTAGTTTTAACCGGAAGGCCAGAACATGAGCGAAGTGAAAAACGATAACCATATTACCAACCCGCGTTTAAATGATTCAGAACCTTTAGGGTTAATAACGCATAAGCGATATTCCAGAAGGGGGTTTCTTAAAACCGGTGTGGCAGTCGGAGTCACTGCCGCCACAATGTCGATGGGTGGTTGTGCTCATGATGATCAGCTCAAGAGTGCCGCGCTTGAACTTACTGATGATCAAAAACGCAATAACCTGAATAGCACAGGCTTCAATTTTACAGAAATAGAACATGGATTTAGTGAAACTCATTTGGTTTCGCAAGAGCATCAAGCAGAGGTTTTGCTGCGTTGGGGCGACCCTCTGTTTGAGGGTGCACCGAAGTTTGATTTGAACAATCAAACCGCTGAATCACAAGCCCAGCAGTTTGGCTATAACAACGATTATGTTGGTTACTTGAGCCTGCAGCCCAAACAAGGCCAGCAAGCTCGCGCATTGCTTTGTGTTAATCACGAATATCCAATAAACGGCCTAATGTTTCCTGATTATGCTGGCTTCGATAACATTAC
The DNA here is from genome assembly GCA_047623225.1 of Cryomorphaceae bacterium. Taxonomy (GTDB): domain Bacteria; phylum Pseudomonadota; class Gammaproteobacteria; order Arenicellales; family Arenicellaceae; genus Arenicella. The sequence goes on along the minus strand of JBLHME010000010.1, from coordinate 38,162 downwards.
CGCAGAGCAAGTGGCCGTGGCGCAAACCGCTACGGGTAACTCGATCGTTGAAGTGGTGCTAGTTGATGGTAAGTGGTCAGTTAATACCAAGTCAAAGTACAATCGCCGCATCAACTCACGCGATACCGAGATGAGAATTTCGGGCCCAGCGGCGAGTCATCCAAGGATGCAAACCAACGCAGACCCGAGCGGTACTAAGGTTTATGGAACAATGAATAATTGCGCTGGCGGCTTAACGCCTTGGGGCACGTATCTAACTTGCGAAGAAAACATCAATTATCACTTTGGCGGTGAATTGACGGCAGGTCATCTTGAGTCTACTAATCACAAGCGCATGAACGTGCCAAGCAATTTTATGAACTGGGCCAAGCATGACCCGCGTTTTGATGTAGGTAATGAGCCGAATGAGCCAAATCGATTTGCTTGGGTGGTTGAGATCGACCCGCTTGATCCAAGTTCAACACCGGTAAAGCGCACTGCGTTGGGCCGCTTCAAGCATGAGGGCGGCGAAAACGTAATTGCCAAAGATGGTCGCTTGGTTGTGTATATGGGCGACGACCAGCGTTTTGAGTATTTGTATAAATTTGTCAGCCGCGATGTAGTCAATACGCAAGAGCCTAGAGCAAACAAAGACCTGCTCGACCACGGCACTTTATATGTAGCCAAATTTGTCGATGATGGGCTTATGCAATGGTTGCCTTTGACTTTAGATAACCCAGCGATTGCGGCCGAGTTTGAGACCCAAGCCGAGGTGTTAATCGAGGCGCGGCGAGCGTCAGATTTGCTTGGCGCGACGCCTATGGATCGCCCTGAAGATGTGGTGCCTAACGGTGATAAAGGTAAGGTTTATGTGATGCTTACCAACAACGCTCGGCGGCATGATGTGAACGTGGTTAATCCGCGCGCCGATAATGTGTTTGGGCATATTCTAGAAATCACCGAGATGCATGGAGACATGACGGCTACCAGCGGCAACTGGGACATTTTGGTTAAGTGCGGCGATCCAAGCAATCCTGAGCACGATGCACAATGGAATTCAGACATTTCTCCCAATGGCTGGTTCGCCAGCCCTGACAATGGCGTTTTGGACCCTTCTGGTCGACTGTGGGTAACCACCGATCAAGGCGCCAAGCACAATCTAAGTGGCACCAATGATGGCCTATGGGCCATGGTTACCGAAGGCCCGGAACGCGGCACTGGAAAGATGTTTTTTAGAGTGCCTAATGGCGCCGAGCTTTGTGGCCCAGCGTTTTCAGATGATGGTGAAACTCTTTTTGTGGCAGTGCAGCACCCAGGAGATTTCCCAGAGATTGGTAAGGCTACGGTAGCCGAGCCATCCACACGATGGCCCGATTTTGACGATTCTATGGCGCCCAGACCATCATTGGTGGTGATTCAGCGCAAAGGTGGCGGTAGGGTCGGCTAGCTTATTTGAGTAGCACATCAAGCCATACAAGGCGATGGTCTGAAGAGGCGTTGCGGGTTTCAATAAGAGCATGTTGTGGCTCTTCTTTACTCGGCCAAAACATCCCACAGCCAAGCACCTCTAAACCCTGTTTGGAGGGCACAGCATAATCGGCGCGAGCACCCCACTGCGCCGTATGATGGCTTGCAAAAAGATTGCCGCTACGATGCGCTTGGCCGGCTTTGGAGGAGGGCGCACAAGCCGAATTGACCAAGGGGTGCTCCAATAGTGAGTCAATTCCATCTTTGATTGAATCTCCTTCGTCGGGCGAGGAGTTGAGGTCACCTAGAATGACGAATCGACTATTTTCGCTTAGACCGCCTTTTTTCGCTTGGTCATCATATAAATACGTTTGGTTGTCGATGTAATCTCGAATCAGCCTAATTTCGTCATGGTTACGTCGGCCGTTACGATCTTCCGGCCCATCAAAAGTGGGCGGCGTTGGGTGTGCGGCGATAATGTGCACAATGCCTTGATCGGTACGCACCGGAACGTCCCAGTGAGACTTAGAAGACAAGCGAAATTCAGCCCATTCTTCAGGCCCGTACCAATCGCTTTGGTCTGAATTTATAGGCTTAAGTGCATTGGGCATGTCTTTCCAGAGAAACCGTTGAAAGGTTCTAATGCCCTCTTGATCAATCGGATAACGAGACAGCAGGGCCATGCCATATTGTCCAGGGTAATATCCAAAGCCATAGGCATCACCTGCGTTGCCAGTGCGCGCCCCGTTATTATCTAAGTCGTGGCGAGTCGCCACACCGGTGTTGACTGGAGCGATATAAAAATACGGATACACAATCGGCAATTGCCCGTTTTGAGACGCTTGCAAATAGTTATCCATGAACAACTCGATCCCCATCGACGCGTCCTCAACATAATCAAACTCATTGAGCAAAAGAACATCCGGCCGAGTACGCTGCACGATTTCGGCAATGTTCTGCATTTGCTGATTTTGAGACGATTGCAATTGCTTGTGCACAATTATCGCAAGCGAAGGGTCCTTAGCTATGTCGGCGCGTGACAGGTAATTACTTGCTTCAATGCTCACATTGAAAGTTGCAAGGCGAAGTGGTTTGGACTCTTTTAACAGCGCAGAACAGCCAACAAGCTGGGCGCTAATAGACATTAGCAATATCTTAATAATGAGTTTCATTTTAAAGGTACAAATCCTAATAAGCTTCCTGGATATTTATCGGTGGCGATTAAAAAGCCAAGATCGTCTAGCCTAACGATGGCCTCCCAGTTTCGGCCTTCCGAGCTGGTCATCTCTAATTGAATTGGAGGCTGGTTTACCAGATAAACCCCTCCTTCATCAATTTGAAATTCCAATAGGCGTTCCACATTATCATAGCGTTGATGACTCTGGCCCTGCCCATGTTGTTGTGCGATGGTATCGACGATGTCATCAGAAAATTGATCGCGGTTATATCTGTAATTAATGCCCCAAAATCGACCCTGTTGGTCAACAGTAGTAGCGTCTGTTAATCGATAAGGAATGTGAGGAAATTTGTACAAGGCTTTCTCGCCAGAGTGCTTATTAAACGCCTGAGCCACGGGTTGATTGATTACCGTGCTGGAATTTACTTCATGAAAGGTAATGACCTGTTGCTTCCATATGGTTAAAGCTTCATCGCCTTTGTTCTCTAACTTACTTTGTGAGCCCAGCTTTTTAATGCGGTCGGTTTGCAGCACTAAAGTTGTTTTGCCGTTGTTTTGCTCAACAATGTCGGCAGGAACTAAAAAACTGCTGAAACGCCTAAATCGTCTAAATCGCTGAAACAGACCGACCGATTCGATTGTTAACCAGAGTGTTTTGCCATCACAGGCGGCGGCCTCGAAACCGTCGAAGGCCAATGTGCGGGCTCGAACACTACCTTCTAGCAGTTCTATCGCCTGACCTTGCAAGGCTTGGGTACGCCGCCCTTGCAGAAAATCCAAAATATCTTGTTTAGCCAAAGTGTAAAAATAACTGCGGTCTGATGCAGAGTGTTTTTTGCCTAGGCGTTTGGGATACTGTGGAATTAGAAATAGACGATCACCACACCAAGTCATGCCTGAATACTCCGCGATCGGGTCGTTCAGCGGTGCGGCCAAAGGAATATTACGTACAACTGTTTCTTGAGTCGCAGCAAAGCAGGGCGACCAAGGGTTCAAACAAACAATAAGCAAAATTTTAAACAAATGCTGCATGCGCATATTTTACCGTGCGATTCTCAGAACAAAATATTTATTGAACAAAATGCGAAAAAAAAGGCCAGCTAAGCTGACCCTTTTTTACTCTTAGACGCAGATTAGAAATTGTACTTAATACCAAATCGAATCTCGTAACGCGATGCGTCTCCGACACGTGATTCTGGTGAGTCATCATCTTCAGCGACTGTTAGTGGGAAATTCGCTTGGTTCAGAATGCCCCAATCGTCATTGAGAAGATTGGTTAGGTTATCGATCACGATGAACGCTGAAGCTTTATCGCCTTCACGAAAGCCAGGGAATTCTTGCTCGATTTTCACGTCGACCTTGGTCCAAGAGGATCCTTCTTCAGAGTTACGACTTGTTCCGGGACGCAACACATTGTCGCGGAAATCTAGGTACGGAGTAAAGCCATACGGATTGATAGTTCCATTAAAACTGCGGCTGTATGGTCGGCCAGAATTGTAGGCGCTATAGAACGAAAAGGTTGTCATGTTGTCGCCGAAAAATGCACGACGGTATGTGCCCGTGAAGGTCAAACGATCTTTGATGTTGTAGTTTGATGGTGAGAGTACTTCTTCTTGTGGATCAAAGAACGCACGATTTTGGTAGTTAGAAAATGCTACTGAGCTCGTCATAGGCGACACATCCTCAGCATCGCTGTAAGCGTAACCAGCGGTAAAACTAAAGCCGTTGTCGTATTCCTTTGACACACCCAAAGAAACAACCATCGCCTTGTTACCGACTTTGCTGTTAGTTAATACAAAGCTGTCGGCACGCGGGCTACTGTACTCTGGGTACCCATTCGCATCAAAGCCATCTAATTCCAAATCACCACGTTTTACGATCGCCGTATCACTAGACTTGGTGTAGAACAAATCGCCATTCCATTGGTAATCTCCACCACTAATATAAGTAGCGCCAAGAGAAATCTTCATGTCAGAAGGCAGGTCGAAATCTGGATCGAGATAATTAATCTCGAAGTTGTCGCCAACACCACCGGCAACTGCGTCGAATAGCTCGGAAGGAATACCGTAGCCAGGACCATTAGGAACACCATTTTCTAGACCAGAATAAACAACATCTGCATCAAATAATGAGCGCGAGCCATCGGTGTAACCAAATGAGCGACCACGTTGGCCAAATTGGAGAACGTTGTTTGCTGAAAAGTTATTTGATAACCAAACGTTGGGGTTGCCACCTGAGAAGATGCCTAAACCACCACGAACTGTGGTGTTGTCAGTAGCCTCATAGGTAAACGCGATGCGTGGTTGCAGAAGTCCTTCGCCGTCCAAGTTTGTTGAATTAGAAAAACCATATTCAGCTGTAAAAGCAGTGTTTTCGCCTGGCGCATCACTGGTTGAGTAGCGGTCATAGCGCAGACCAGCAATAATCGACAACTTATCATTAATATCAAACTCGTCTTGTACGAATAAGCTATCTACTGCATAGCCCCAAACTGCCGCAGCGTCACTAGGGTTGTTTGACGGCGCGTTGTTGTAGTAAATCGCACTAGGAGTTCCTGCGCGAAAGGCGTCTATGCCTCCACGGAAGCGAATTTCAGTTTCTGTGTGTTGCACGAATAAGTTAAACACTTCAAGGTCTTCACGCTCATAACCAAAGCTTAGGTTGTGACCGTTATCAAATGCGTATTTACCTTTGAGTGAAATAGTATCGTTTGTATAGTCTAGCTTGTTGGCTTGACGACTGTCATCACCACCAAGGTAAACGTCTACGTTGTCGAGTTCCACACGAATTTCGCCAAAATCATTACCGCCGACCGATTCTGCGCGAGCATCCACATCTAAGGATCCAATTCGTATTTCACTGCTGAAGCGATCATTCCAGTCTGAGTACAAAGCAAGAGTTACGCTGTTAAGTTCAGTGCCGCGTTCATAGAGGTGGTTGCTAAATTCGAATTCGTCGCTATCGCCATCGGATTGAACGGTATTAAAGCCATCGTTATACATGTAGGTAAACGCGGCACGCTGCGAATCACTAATATTCCAGTCAAGCTTGACTAGCAATTTTTCATCGTCATGGCCGAGGCTTGTTGGGATAGAGCCTGGGTCATATTGATAAAGATCACGTGAAATCTGCGCGATTTCGTCAAGCTCAGCTAGAGTCACGTCAATTTCATCAACGGCGCCAGAGCCAATTGGGCCCCGATCAAACAGATTTGCACCTTCTAGCTTTTCGTAGGCCACTGCAAAGAACAGCTTGTCTTCGATAAGAGCGCCATTGAAATTGATGCCATAGCGTTTTTCTGTGTAGTTGCCAGTCGTAATATCGTCTCCCTCTAAAGAGTCACCACGCAAACCGTCAGAGGTGTAGTCATAGAACACCGAACCGTTTAATTCATTGCTACCCGATTTGGTCACCATGTTGATATTACACGCGGTGAAACCGCCGTACTCAACATCAAAAGGTGCTAGCTCTGCAGATACTTGTTGAATCGCATCAAATGAGAAAGGCGCTCGCTCGGTAGGGTAACCGTTGGAGTTCAAGCCAAATGAATCATTGATTCGTACACCGTCTAAAGTGAAGCTATTGAAACGTGGGTTTTGGCCTGCGCATTGAATGGCGTTAATAGAGCCACGAGATTCGTCGACGTAAATTCTCGGGTCAGCACGCAAAATATCAGTAATGTTGCGGTTAATCGCCGGTGCACTTTCTAATGTGTCTAAACCAAACACAGCTTTCGGGCCGACAGCAACTTGGACTGCGCTGACTGTGGCGCCATAGACCGTGACTTCCTCAATTGAATCAGACGAGCTCTCTGCAAGGGCGAAAGCAAGCTGAGCAGTTTGGCCAAGGTTCAAATTGATATTTTCAGCCTTTTTACCCGCGTAGTCGTCTTTTGTAGCGACAACTGTATAGTCATTACCAACAGGCAGGTTTCGAAACGAAAACTCGCCAGAGTCATTGGTAGTGGTGGTGCGCGTAATACCTGAAGTATTGTTAGTCGTCACCGTGGCATTGGATAGTGGTGCTCCGTCGTCGTTGGTGATCACGCCGCGCATGTGCGCCACGGTTGATTGAGCGTTAACGGTTGCTATATTTAAGCCTAAAAGGGCCACAATAAGAAATAAGTTTCTCATTACTATCTGAGCGGTTTTAAAACGAGTATTCATAAGAACTCTCCTGAATGGAATATGTAAAGTGTTGATCTTTTTGTGTTAATTAAAATATTTTGAATGAGACCTGTTGGCCCTAGTACCAAGCGTGACTATATTTGTTAAATAAACACCAAAAGCAGCTAACTAAAAAGCGATTTCCGTTAGTTAACAAGAAGTTATTTAAAGAGCAGTTACAGGCACACGGTATTGTCCAAATTTTACAGTTTTTTGATTACGGTTTAATTGCACTGTTGCAAGTAAAAATAAAACTACTTCAAAGGTATTGCTACCGACTCGGTTCAGGCTCTAACGGCCTCTATACTGAAACAACTTTGTTGAAAACGTTAAGGCAACTCGACAGGCGACTTGTGGCTCAAGGTCAGAACAAGTAAAGTGACCGCTGACATACATCGGTGCACGATAATGGACTTTCTCTTAAATCTACAAAGCGCCCTAGGGCTATTGGCCTTTCCTCTGATTGCCCTGCTGTTTTGCCGGGGGCGCAGACAAATAAATCTTAGAATCTGGCTGGCCGCCGTTGGCTTGCAGCTGATATTAGCATTAATTTTTCTTAAAGTTCCATGGTTTCAAACCTTGTTTGAATTGATGAATCAAGGGGTTATTGTTTTACAGGATGCAACCGTTGCAGGAACTTCTTTTGTTTTCGGGTATTTAGGTGGAGGACCTCTACCATTTCAAGAAGTATCTCCACAAAACACATTTATCATTGGATTTCGCGCATTACCCCTAATTATCGTTATTGGCTCCTTCACGGCGTTGCTATCGTATTGGAAAATACTGCCTTGGATCATCGAAAACTTGTCAAAATTATTTTCAAAGAGCTTAAAAATTGGCGGTGCGGTGGCACTTGCCGGAGCCGCAAATGTCTTTATTGGCATGACTGAAGCGCCATTATTTATTCGCAACAGCATCAAAAAGCTCAGTTATTCTGAACTCTTTATGGTGATGACATTGGGAATGTCTACCGTGGCGGGCACCGTGTTAGTTTTGTACGCTACATTCTTAAACCAGGTTATACCCAATGCAGTCGGCCATATCTTCACTGCATCAATTATCAGCATTCCCGCGGCCGTGTTGATCTCTTTGATGATTGTTCCGCAAGATGGCCAACCGACCTCAGCAACCGCCGAATTACAGTTAGATTTTAACGGCCCGATGGATGCGATTGCACAAGGCGGCATCAATGCCATGCACATGATGATCAACATTATCGCTTTGCTAATCTCCTTCTTAGCGCTGGTCTACCTGAGCAATGCCTTATTAGGAATGCTTCCTGAGGTCGCGGGAGAGGTGCTCTCGATGGAAAGAATCCTTGGCTGGATCATGGCTCCAATTTGCTGGCTTATGGGCATTCCTTGGTCAGAAGCCACCACTGCTGGAAGCTTAATGGGAATTAAGACGGTGCTTAATGAATTGCTCGCTTTTATCCAACAGAGTCAGTTGCCAGAGGATGCGCTCAGCCCAAGAAGCGACTTAATAATTAGCTATGCGCTGTGTGGTTTTGCCAACTTTGGCAGCTTGGGTATTTTAATAGGTGGCCTTTCCACTATGGCGCCAGAGCGGCGCAAGGAAATTTCAAGTTTAGGCTTGTTGAGCATTCTAAGTGGCACCTTAGCCACGTGCATGACGGCCAGCGTAATAGGTCTAATCACCTAGTTTGGCCCTGGCGCTTTAACTCGCCCTAGTAGTTCAAGCAGTGGCAAGGGGTCATCGGCGATAATACCGTCAACGCCGTAACTCATTAACCGTTTACATTGATTGATGTTCGCTATTGGGTGCCCAAACCACTGCTTTTTGCCCGCCATTTTGCATTAAACGCACACAATCGGCGGTAATTTCCTCAAAATAGGGCGCTACAATTTCGGCCTGACTGGCTTTAGCGGTTGTCACCCAGTCGTTAGGTTTTTCGCGCAATAGAATGGCGCGATATGTCAGACGCTTGCGCATGAACCGCCGTTAGTGCGTGCGCATCAAACGATTGTAGGGTTATTCTAGAACGAAGCTCAAATCTATCAATTTGTTCTAGCACCAATGATACAAATTTGTCTGGGCTCGGCTAAGCTTGAAATTCTAGGTCGGGGTGATTGCTTGGCGAAGCGTAAGTTTGATTTTATGCCGCAATCAAAGTCTTTAACTTGCGCAAAGCTGAGCTTGTGAATCCAAGCGCTGCTCATTCACGATGATAACAACATTATCGCGGCTAACACCTAAATCTAGCTCAAGAGTGTCGACACCAGTGTCGAGCGCATCTTCAAAGCCGGCTAATGTGTTTTCAGGCAAGATCGCGCGGGCACCAGGACGGCCTTGTACATTAATTTAGCTGATCTGTGACTCTGCCAGCGTTGCGGTGGCCAAATTTATTAGAGCCACTGCGTACAGCCATTTATGACAAATCATCACTCCCAAATACCTTTTTCACTTTGCCCTTGGATTTTGCAATCTCCTTTTCTGAATTGCATGTCCAGGCCGTTGTCGCGTTTATAGAAGTAATCTCTACTCACCGCAACAATAGTGGGAGTAAGTAATACCAGTGCGGTTACGTTAACCACTGTCATTAGACCTAAGGCCATATCAGCGGCCGCCCACACAGCTTCAAGACTCGCACCTGAGCCCCACCAAACCATTGCTAAATAAGCTACGGTGTACGCTGTGTGGCCAAGTTTATTATCCATGTTAAAAACCCGCAAATTGCTTTCAGCATAGGCGTAATTTGCAACCACCGAAGTAAATGCAAACAGGGTGATGGCAACCGACACAAAGTACACACCGTAATCACCAATATGCACACTCATGGCATTTTGCGTAAGGCGAATGCCTTCCATCTCACCGCTTGGCGTGCCGCCAGCAAGCAATATAATAATCGCGGTGCAGGTGCACAAAATTAATGTATCAAAGAACACCCCAAGCATTTGAATGTAGCCCTGGGTCGCGGGGTGATTTGGCTGTGGTGAAGCGCTAGCCGCGGCGTGTGGGGCGCTGCCGGAACCAGCTTCATTTGAGTACAAGCCACGTTGAATGCCATTTTTAATAGCCGCGCCCAAAGCGCCTGCGCCAGCTTCTTGTAAGCCAAAGGCCGACGTCACAATGTTGGCCAGCATCTCAGGCACTAAAGAGATATTCATTAGAGTGACACCAATCGCGGTAACTACATAGGCCACTCCCATGACCGGTACGATTATCTCCGCAAAGCGTGCAATCGCACGCAGACCGCCAATAACAATAAGCCCAGCAGCGATGGTGATGACCCAACCCGAGGTTTTTACAGGCACATCATAGGCATAATTTAAGGCGTCGGAAATGGTGTTCGCTTGCATCGCGCTAAAGAACAAGCCGTAGCCTAGAAACAGGCAAACTGAAAACAACACCGCCAACCAACGCGAGCCCAAACCCTGTTGGATGTAGTACGCAGGCCCGCCGCGAAACTCGTTTTTACTGTCTCTTACTTTGTAAACCTGCCCTAATAGGCTTTCGGCGAAACCTGTTGCCATGCCGAGAATAGCGATCACCCACATCCAGAAAACCGCGCCCGCACCGCCCAATGAAATGGCCATCGCAACGCCAGCTAAATTGCCAGTACCCACTCTGGCTGAGAGGCTGGTACAGAGGGCTTGAAAGGAACTAATGCCTGAGGCGTCGGGCTTTCCACTGCCACGGATCAAGCTAAACATATGCCCAAAGTGCCGTAACTGGAGAGCTCCTAACTTAACGGTAAACCAAAAACCCACTAATACAAGAATGTAAATGAGTAGTTGCCATCGGCCCCACAGCACCTCGTTTACAGCTCCAATGATTTCACTGATCACGCGTATCCGCCTGCTATTTAGAGTAATTGAACTAGAGGCAGACTAGCATGAATAAGCTGCTTACTCAGCCTCGGGGTGATTTGCAGCCAAACATGCAATTCTGGCACGAGGTTACCACCGCCGATCAATCAAATCAGTCTCCAATAGTCACTCAAATTGGATTCGATGCAGTTGCGCATTGACCAAATCTGATCAGGCCAGTGTTGCAAAATAGGTGGCAGGTCTATGCTCAGAATATCTACAGCTGTGACTTATTAATCAAACTATGCATTATGCAATTCTGCTGAGGCACGTCAGAGTTTGTGCGCAAGCTTGAGCTACTTCTTGCCCCTTGATCACGAAATGTTGTTTGAAAAAATGTGCGTGTTCACCACTCTCGTGAAAATGATGGGGTGTGAGAACCGCCGAAAATACCGGCATACCTGAATCGAGCTGGACCCGCATCAAGCCATCTATCACTGCGGTGGCGACAAAGTCATGACGATATATTCCACCATCAACCACCAACCCTGCAGCGACCACGGCGGCGTATTCTCCTGTGATGGCTAAGGCATTGGCGAACAGCGGGATTTCATAAGCGCCGGGCACTTCGTGAAAATCGATTTTCTTGTCGCTCAGCTCTAAAAACTCTTGCTGGAACGAATCGCGCAGCTGATCAACGATATCGCGATGCCAACAGGCCTGCACAAAAGCTACCTTGCCGCGTTGTGCAATCGCGCCGGTGGAACTAGTTTTGGAAGTGTTCATTTTTCATCTCAAATAAGTATTTCATTGAGGGCAAACAAAGGCAAATTACACTGCCAACGCCACCTTACCGCGAGGGTAAGGTACAGCGCACACAGCGACACCCTTATTCTCATAACCAGACTTTAACTGTCGGCCTTGGGATCTCACCAAGTCTGCTTGTCCTCTCGATGCAAGATACATCGAGAGCGCCCGCGGGCTACTTTAAAACCAACTCGCTTAAAGATTACCGCCGGTGGGGACTTTCACCCCGCCCTGAGAATCCCGATATAGTGGTATCGGGGTGGTGATTATAATACGAGTGTTAGTCACTGTATATGGCCAAATTATGCTCGCGCAAGCCTAAGCAAAGAGTAAGCTAGCAGAGTGAATACAGATAACAAAAAATGGCCTTAGAATCGACAGCACCGTTACGCCATGGGGTAGTGTTAGTGGCTGGCGGAGCGGTCGGCGCAGGCATGTTCGCTTTGCCAATTGTATCCGCTGGAGCCGGTTTTATGTGGGCCGTCTTGGGCCTCATACTGGTTTGGTTCTTCACTTATAAAGCCAGTCTATTGCTGCTCGATGCAAACCTTGCATTTCCGCCGGGCGCGAGCTTTAGCACAATCGTAGAGGGCAGTCTGGGCCTTGGATGGGCAAGACTAAATAACCTGTGCATTACGTTTATCATGTTTGTATTGATGTACGCATACACTACCGCTGGGGCTAGTATTTTGGACTACTCGTTGCAACGCTATGGAGCAGATGTTGGTGTGCCGCGCGGCATACTAAGCTTGGTATTTGTTGCCGTGATCGGCGTTTTAGTGTGGGCGGGTTCGACCGTAGTAAGCCGAGTAAGTGCGCTCATTTTATTGCTGATGGCGTTGACCTTTGTGTCTGTAGTATTCAACTTATCGCCTTTAATTGAGCCAGTAAATTTGCTCTCTCCTTGGTCTAATATCGGCTATGTGGCTGCTGCCGTGCCGGTGTTTGTTACGGCCTTAGCCTGTGGAGGTTTAGTGCCGAGTTTGGTAAAACACTATGCAGCTGATGCTGAAAAGATTCGATTATGTCTTTTCTATGGCACTTGTTTGAGCCTATTGGTGTATTTGTTATGGCTGATCGCTGCGCTTGGAGTTGTGCGACGGGCAGACTATGTGGCAGTGATCTCGGCGGGTGGCAATACCGGTGATTTGGTCGCTGCAATGGTTGCTGGCGGCGCCAGTAATACCCTAGGTAATGTTTTAACCACTTTCTCGCACTTTGCGATTATGACTTCGTTCCTAAGTATTGGCCTTGGTTTATTCGACTTTGTGCAAGATCGATTCGCCTTTGCCAATACCATGAAGGGTAAAACAAAGGCCGCTGTAGTCACGTTTTTACCGCCGGCCATATTGAGCTTTATATATCCTTATGGCTTTATTGCCGCTATAGGCTGGGCTGGCTTGGCTGTTATGTTTAGTTTCTTTTTAATTCCAGCGCTAATGTATCGAGCAAAAGGAATGACGGTTGATAAAAAGCAGCCTAAGCGCTTACTCATTATCGGGTTAGTGCTTTTTAGTGTAGTCGGTGCGGCGCTGAAGATTTGCACAGTGTTTAATCTTTTGCCGCAGCTCTCATAATCTTAGTCAACGTAACCTTAGACAACTTAATTTTTGTTAGGCCGAGCCATGCCCATCACAGGGCAATTGTTAGCATTAAGCAATGAAGTTCTTAAAAACAATTTGTGTGCTATTGATGCTAGCGCCCTTGTCGGCCTGCGGAGTGGGAAAATTCTTTATAGAGCGCTCTGTTAACAGCATTGAAGAGGATATTGCCAATGAATTTAAGAGCTTTGCTCGATTTGATCAAACCCAACGGCAGCAAATCGATGAGATTGCCAAGCAGTCTGCAGATTGGATAAAAACCGATCGCCTGGTTCGCTTGAAAGTTGAGCTTGAAAATGTCGCTGATGATATAGAGCAGGGCTCAGCCATTAGCGAGAAAACTTGGGGCTCAACAATCGCGTTTCTCGAGCGACCACTGAGCATGTCGAGTATCCCCGGTTTGGTCGAAGACATTGCTCAATTAACGTATGGTTTAAGTGCTGAGCAGGCGCAAGACGTGGTTGAAAAACTCCAAAAAGATCATAATACGGCGATCAAGCAACAAAGCAAAAACACCTTGGACGATCAGAATAGAAAGTTCGCGCGTGCGCTAAAAATTGTGTTTGCTGAAATGCAAATAAGCCGCTCTAAAGCGCAAATTAAACAAGCGCGTGAAATGCTTAAACAGCGTCAATCGCACATTGATCTAGAATGGCAAGAGGAGCAACGCAACCACCTGAAGTTTTTAAACTTAGTGCAAGATCGACGTCGGCCAAAGAGCGAATACATTGAAGATTTTCTACAGGCTTGGCTAAGGGCAGAGCAAGGAGCAAAATATCTAGCGCCGCAGAAATGGCAACACAATGCGCGGGTAGCTTATTCAGTGATGAATTATTTACTCAACGACCTGGAACAAGCCGAGCGAAAAACCGCCGCTAAAAATGTTCGAGAATACGCACAGCTGTTTAGTGATCTATCGATTTTAAAGTAGTAATCACTCGCTTAGAGAGCAGCAGAACGCAATGTGCCTTGGTGCATCCTTGTGTACGTTTATTGCATTTGATAAACGCCTTTAATCACTATTTAGATCGTGCCAGCATTGGTATTAGCTAACGCATTTAGATAACCATAAATTCTGTATTACGATGACGCTTGATAATCCGCCTGAGCTATTACTGTGGAGCACGTAATGGCTTTAAAGTACTTTGAGGGGTTTAGATATTGCACTTGATCTAATTTGTTTGATACCAATAGCCAGCGCAAACATAGACTAGAGTAGTATTGGCCCGATGCTTAATCATCGCTTAGGTGGATTCAAAACGGCCAACCCGAAGGTATATTCTGCCAAGCTTTGTATTCTATGCTTAGGAGCGTTGGCAATGCATGGCGTTGAGCAGCGAGCAAGCTCAAACTGTGGGCACTATTGGCGTAGGGGATATTAGCCTTAGCGCCAGTGGTGATCAGCTTAGATCTAAAGAAAGTGTTATTAGTGCTATCGACAGCGGTCTTAATACTGCCCTTAAAGAGACCCGAAAGTTCTCTGTGCTTGACTACGCCCAGCTGTCAAAGCGCATTGAAAAGCAAGGTCTTAATTTGCAGGATTACTACAATTAGAGTTATTCAGGCACTGAGTACTCGCAAGCTGGTTTGGATTACATACTTACCGCTGATGTTACGGAGTTTGGTCTTTTTAATAAAAAGAGTGGGGAGCCTGAAGACACCGTAGGATTGATCGATATTGATAGGCGTGGCTGACATTACCTCTGACATTGTCTCGGGAGTATCAGGTCAGTCAAGCAAAACGATATCGCTGGATGCCAAGGATGCTGCAGATGAAGTCATGGACAACGTGATTAAGCAAGCCGTGGATCAGTTGGTTGATCAGCTTATAACTGGCTTGTTTCCAATTAGGGTAATGCAGATTTCTGACTAGTGGACAGATTCTGTTGAACTATGGAGGTGGCGTATTGTCACCTGGAGATTAAGGTACTGGTTTACTCTCTTGCAGAAGGCGTGGTGGTTGATGGCGGCGACGAAGTAATTGGTGGATCAGTAGCTACTCTGGAAATCACTCCCACCGAGAAGAAATTTTCCAGTGCAAAGGCTGTGCCTGGCTTTGCTAATGTGGTTGAGGGTCAGCGGGGTCAATTATTATTGAGCGGCGGCTAAGCTGAAAAACACACAGGATCCAAAGAGCTCCCAAAGGAGCTCTTTTTTTGTCTAGATTTTTGCCAGCGAGATCCACTAACAAGTAGATCTAGCGCAGGCGCTGCAACCACGGTTCCACTAGTTGCTGGCAATTTACTCGTGCTTCAAGTTTGGTGGCCAATAAATACATGCCGCCTAATTTTCGGTGCAAATATAGAATGTCGGTAGGCGGTGTTTGCCAGAATTCTTTTTGTGCGTAGGCACCCTCGCTCATTTGTCTTAAACGCTCGGATATTTTTGCATTGGCAAAATCGTATGGCCCCACGTGGGCGAAGGGCTCTAATGCAATACCGAAAATGTCCACTAATAAGCGTTGGTATTGTGAACTTGCGCTGCTTGCCCCATAGCCTAACAAATCTGCTGCGGATACGATGGCCGCATCCTCGTTTGCCCGCACTGCGCGCAGCAAGCGTTTGTAATCCACTACAAAATTTACGCTGAATTTACGTGTAGCACCAAAATCCAGCAAAACAATTTTCTTGCTGTCACGCTGATATCGATAGTTGCCGAAATTTGGATCTGTTTGCATTAGACGAAATTCGAATAGCTCACGCAGCATTAATTTAAACAAGTTGCTGACCAACTGGTCTCGTTCATCTAAGCTAAGATCCAGCAATTCTTCGATCGGCTCGCCCGCGATATAGTCCATCGCCAAAACCTTTTCGCTTGAATATTCAGGATGAAACTTCGGCACCACAAAGTCGCTGCTGTGCGATAAGGCTTGGTGAAATGATATGAGGTGGCAAGCCTCTTTTTCATAGTCGGCTTCTTCATGTAGTTGTTTTTTGGCATCTTCGAGTAGCGAGCCTATTTCCATGTGTTTGGGCAAGAGATTGGAAACGCGTAGCAGTGTGGCAATATTGTCTACGTCACTATCAATACTCTCTGCCACGCCTGGGTACTGTACCTTAAGAGCGATCTGCTTGCCGTCATGCGTGCGCGCCCGATGCACTTGGCCAATCGAGGCTGCGGCAATAGGGGTGAAATCAAATTCGGCAAATATTGCTATACCGTGCTCACCGAATGCGTCGACAAGCGCAGCGTCTAATTGTGATCTGGGCATAATAAAAGCGCGCTCACGAAGCTGCGCCAATATAGCCGATAATTCCGCAGGCAGAATATCGTTGGTTTCCATTGATAGGAGTTGGCCAACTTTCATTGCTGCGCCGCGCATGGTGGCCAATTGCTTGGCGACCCGTCGCGCATTGGCAGGAGTGAGAATCAAATCACTGACTTTGGGTCGGTTACCCTCAGAAAGTTGCCGTACCCCCTCTCCTAACATTCCAGCGGCTACTCCTCCGGCCATTCGCGCCATGCTGCTGAGGCGCCCGAGCCGTGAACGCGGAATTGCTTTTTGTTTGTCTTTATCAACCATGCCGTGAGCATAACGGTTTAGCGTCATAATTGGATCAAAATACACGCTTTGCTAAGTTAGGGTTACAATAAGGGCGATAGTTCAATAACACGACATACCCATGCAAAAATCAGTTGTTCTTAGCGTAGCTCTATTGCTCAGTGCCTGCAGCACGATGCAGCAATCCCCCAATGTAGCATCAATCAGCAGCACACCACTAGTGAGCGAAGCGATGGTTGTTACAGCGAATCCACATGCCAGCAAGGCTGGGGCCGCCATTCTGCGCGCCGGAGGCAGTGCGGTGGATGCCGCCATTGCGATAGAGGCAGTGTTGAGCTTGGTAGAACCGCAAAGTTCTGGCCTAGGGGGTGGTGGCTTTTTGGTGCATTTTGATAACCAAACTAAACAGCTTGCGGTCTACGATGGGCGTGAAACTGCGCCAGCGTTAGTGAACCAAGATATGTTCTTAGACCAGCAAGGTCAATCAATTGGCTATTTCAATGCCAAGAACAGTGGTTTGGCCACCGGCGTGCCCGGTATGATCGCCATGTTAGAAATGGCTCATAGCGATCATGGTTCATTGCCATGGTCAGGCCTATTTGCGCGGGCGACTGAGCTTGCAAGTACGGGCTTCAAGATATCGCCGCGATTGCAGGATTTTATCGTGCGCTTAGACAAATACATCCCCAAAACCTTGCAAGAAGGACCTCTAGAAGCTCGTAACTACTTTTATGATGCGCAGGGTGAACCTTTGCAAGTGGGTTACTTGAGAACCAACCTAGACTATGCAAAAACGCTTGAAGTAATAGCCGCAGATCCACAATCGTTTTATCGCGGCTCGATTGCTAAAGAAATTGTTAAACAGGTGTCTCGATCACCAAGAGCGGGGGCTTTAAGCCTTAACGATATGCAGGCGTATAGAGCGTTGAAACGTGAGCCAATTTGTACTAAATACAAAGGTAAGCAATTGTGCGGGCCGCAGCCATCATCATCGTGGGTTGCAGTAGGCGCCATAATGGGTATCTTAAATTATGCACCTAAGTTTAGCCCGCAGGGCGCGCAGGACCCGCAAAATTGGGCTAGATTTGCAGAGGCCCAGCGATTGGCCTATGCCGATCGAGATCACTACGTTGCTGACAACAAGTTTGTCGCCGTGCCTATTGCGGGCTTGTTAGACCCGAGTTACCTAGCGCATCGAGCGAGTCTTATCTCTGAGCAGGGTGCCATGGAATCCGTAACACATGGCGACCCTTGGGCCTATCAAGCGGGTGGCAAGGTGGCGGTAGGTGTTGATGCCACGCAAGATTTTGCCGGAACCTCTCACTTTGTGGTGGTCGACAAGCATGGCAATGTGGTTTCAATGACCGCCAGTGTCGAAAGCGTGTTTGGCACCACGCGCATGGCTGGCGGTATGTTTCTTAACAACCAACTCACCGATTTTTCGTTTCGGTCTAAAGACGAGCAAGGCAGATTAATTGCCAACCGAGTAGAGGCGGGCAAGCGGCCGCGATCTTCCATGTCACCGACTATCGTTTTAGACCAGAATGGCGAGTTCTATTTAGCCAGCGGTTCGCCAGGCGGAAACTCAATTATTGCCTATACAGCCAAAACATTAGTCGGCGTTATGGAATGGGGCCTCAGCCCGCAGCAGGCGGTGGATTTACCCAATCTGGTGGCGCGCGGCGACAAGGTAAGAATCGAAAAGGAACGAGCAGACCAGTCAATTATTGACGGCTTGCGCAGTTATGGATATAAAGTAAAGGAAAGCGCTGGTGAGAATTCGGGTCTGAGCGTGGTATTGCGAAACAGCGATGGTGTACTACAAGGCGGTGTGGATCCGCGCCGTGAAGGAATTATTGAAAAGATAAAAGCCAAAACCGAATAGACACAAAATTAGCCGCAGCGTATTTATGTTGCAGTTAACACGGCGAGCTTTTCTGGCTCGCCGTGTTAACTGCATGTTGCTGAGACGGCGCTCAATATTGCTATAAATAATTCTGGCGTTAATCTCTCGCTGATTAGTTTCGTTTATACACCACGCCACTTTTCATCACAAAGTGGACCTTTTCTAATAGGCGAATATCGTCTAGTGGATTGCCTTTTACAGCAATGATATCGGCGTACTTTCCAGCGTCCAAGGAACCGAGGTTTGTCGATTCATCTAGCAAGTCAGCCGCATGCACCGTGGCAGTACGGATCGCTTCTATCGCAGGCATTCCTGACTCGACCATCAGGGAAAACTCCTGTGCGTTGTCGCCGTGATACGAAACGCCGCTGTCTGTGCCAAACGCTATTTTCACCCCTGCTTTATAGGCGCTGGCAAAATTAGATTTGAGTAGCGGGCCAATCGCAGCTGCCTTAGGACGGACGATTTCAGGAAAATAACCGTCTATCTTAGCTTTCTGCGCAACGTACTCACCTGCAAGAATAGTGGGAACCAAATAGGTGCCGTGTTTTTTCATTAGCTTACGCACTTCCTTGTTCATTAGCGTGCCGTGTTCTATCGAATCGATGCCCGCGCGGATAGCACGTTTCATGCCTTCGGCACCATGTGCATGGGCAGCAACTTTAAAGCCGTAGTCTTTGGCCGTTTTCATTATTGCTTCTAGTTCCTCGTCCAAGAACTGTGGGTTTTGACCACTTTTGGTTATGCTTAAAACCCCGCCTGTAGCCGTAATTTTTATAAGATCTGCGCCGTCTTTGTAACGTTGGCGCACCGCCTTGATTGCTTGCGCTGCGCCGTTAACCACGCCATCACGGGCCTGTGGGTCTCCTTGCAGATCAGCCCTATACCCATTACTTGGATCGGCATGCCCGCCAGTGGTGGCGAGTGACTTGCCGGCAGTAAAGATTCGTGGGCCAGTGGCAATCCCTTGTGCTATTGCGTCGCGTAAAGAAGCAGTAATGGTCCCATCATCGCCAAGATTCCGAACGGTTGTAAACCCCGCGTTTAACGTAATCTCAGCAAAATTTGCGGCCCTAAACGCACTGTCAGCTATATTTAGGGTAAAGTTTTCGATGTATGAACGTGGGCTGCTTTGTGATGTGAGATGCACGTGCATGTCGATTAAGCCAGGCAGGCAAGTCAAATCACTTAGGTCGATTATTGTTGCGCCATCCGAAGCATCAAAAGAGCTAATCCTCTGCCCAGAAACCACAAAATCACGTGGGCCGGTTAGCTTTTTTGCGGTTACATCGACAGTGGCTCCGCATTTTACAATGATATCTGCTGCATAGGTATTTAGGCTGCATGCGATGAGCAGTAGTGTGACCATAAGTTTTAGCATTTATGATTTCCCTGAAGGCTGTTTTTTTGACTGGACTAACCCTAGCACATGTTAGTCTTCTGGTTTATTCCAAAATGGATCAGCAGTGCTCGTGAACCAATATCTAGGATTGATCTATGCTGTTTCGGCCTACACTTTTTGGGGCCTTCTTCCAATCTTTTGGAAGCAGATATCGCACATCGACAGCATTGAAATAGTCATGCATCGGATGGTCTGGTCGTGTGTTCTGGTGCTGGGCCTAATCATTATCCAGGGCCAAGGCAAGGCCTTGTTCAAACTATACAAACAACCCAAATTACTTGGTCGCCTGTTCATGGCCTCGATATTGATATCGGCTAATTGGGCAATATTTATCTGGGCGGTCAATGCCGGCTTTATAGTCGAAGCGTCGATGGGTTATTTTATAAACCCGCTTATAAATGTTCTATTTGGCTATCTGTTTTTTAGTGAACGATTGCGTCGCGGTCATTGGCTGGCGTTGTCTATTGTGCTACTGAGCGTAGGGTATTTAGTAATAGCTTATGGCACAGTGCCTTATATTGCGCTGACATTGGCGTGCTCATTTTCTTGCTATGCCGCCGTCAAGAAAACTATTTCAATTCCTGCCACGCATGGCTTGGCGATAGAAACCAGCTTTTTGGTAGTACCAGCAGCGGTTTACCTTGTCTATCTTGATCAACAGGGTCTCGGCGGCTTTGGGCGCGATATCGCTTTAAGTGGGATGCTGATTCTCGGCGGATTGGTGACCTTAATACCGCTGGTATTATTCGCAGCCGCCGCCAAACTGGTGAGCATGACCACCCTTGGTATGAGCCAATATATAGGCCCAACATTGCAATTAATCTGTGGTGTCCTTTTGTACAACGAACCGTTCGGTTCAGAGCGATTTATCGCTTTTTCCTTGATATGGCTGGCGATTCTGATTTTCAGCGTTGACGAAATAAGGCATCAGCGGTTGCGCCGCCGCATGATTAATTCACCAGGTTAGTTAGCCTAATTCATCGACTTTTTTAATGGCTAACGGCTATCTATAACGGCTAACGGCTTAAGTGCGCCATCGCCTCTTCCATACCCTTCAGGGTAAGCGGGTACATGTGTTCTTGCATTAATTCTTGAATTATTTTAGTCGAATGTGTGTGCTGCCAGTAGTCTTTCGGCGTGGGGTTTAGCCACACGGTTTTATCGTAAGTTTCAGTAAAACGTTTTAGCCAATTCGAGCCCGGTTCACGATTCATGAAATCGATGCTGCCGCCAGAATGGGTAATTTCGTAGGTTGCCATGGCTGCGTCGCCAACAATGATCACTTTATAATCACTGCCGTATTTGCGTAACACATCATGCGTGGCGATTACTTCGTCGTAACGCAATTCACTGTTTTGCCATAAGCCGTCATAGATGAAATTGTGAAAGTAAAAATACTCCATGTGTTTGAACTCTATGCGGGCTGCGCTGAACAGTTCCTCGCAGGTACGGACATAAGGGTCCATGGACCCACCAACATCAAATAACAACAAGACTTTCACCGAGTTGCGTCGCTCGGGCACCATTTTAATATCCAACAGCCCAGCATTGTGCGCGGTGGATTTAATGGTGTCGTCTAAATCGAGTTCTTCGTCAGCGCCGGTGCGTGCGAATTTACGCAAACGGCGCAGAGCCATCTTAATATTGCGCGTGCCAAGCTCAATACTGTCATCCAGATCTTTAAAGTCGCGCCTATCCCATACTTTGACAGCGCTACCGCCGCCGCCTTCTCCGCCCACACGAACGCCTTCAGGATTGTATCCAGAGTTGCCAAACGGCGAAGTGCCTCCGGTGCCGATCCATTTGCTGCCGCCTTCATGACGTTCTTTTTGTTCTTCCAATCGTTTTTTAAACGTTTCGATTAGCTTTTCTAGGCCGCCTAAGGTCTCGACTTGAGCTTTTTCTTCCGCCGTCAGAGTTTTGAGAAACTCTGTGCGTAACCAGTCTTCAGGTATCAGAGCTTCGATAAAATCATCGATGCTTTCTAGCTCAGTAAAGTGCGCTTTGAAGGCGCGATCAAATTTGTCAAAGTTCTTCTCGTCTTTGACCATGATGGTACGGGCCAAATAATAGAATTGCTCGACGTCGCCAAACACAATACGGTGTTCGAGCGCAGTGATTAAATCAGACAGCTCGCCGATGGTAACCGGGAGCTTCTGCTTGCGCAGGGTGTCGAAAAAGTTTAGTAGCATGTGAACGTCGAGTGTTGCAAAACAGCCTATTGATTACGCGTTTCGCGACGATGCATAAACGCCAAGCGTTCGAGCAGTTGAACATCTTGTTCATTTTTTAATAGCGCTCCATAAAGCGGTGGTATGGCCTTGTGGTGATCGCGGTCTTTAAGTATATCTTGCGGTATATCGTCAGCCATCAAAAGCTTCAGCCAATCGATTAACTCAGAAGTCGAAGGTTTCTTTTTAAGGCCGGGTACTGAACGCACTTCAAAGAACACATCCAGAGCTTCTTTCACAAGATTGACCTTCGCATCTGGGTGATGCACTGCCAGAATCTGTTCCATGGTGGTGCGGTCTGGAAAGTTAATAAAGTGGAAAAAGCAGCGGCGTAAAAATGCATCGGGTAATTCTTTTTCATTATTACTAGTGATGATAATAATCGGCCGATGCTTGGCTCTAATTGTTTCACCAGTTTCATACACAAAGAATTCCATTTTGTCGATCTCAACCAAAAGATCGTTAGGGAACTCAATGTCGGCCTTATCAATCTCGTCAATCAGCAGAACTACTTGTTCTTCAGAGTCAAAGGCTTCCCAAAGTTTGCCTTTGTCTATGTAGTTGCCAATGTTACTGACATCTTTGTCACCCAGCTGCGAATCACGCAAACGAGATACGGCGTCGTATTCGTACAGGCCTTGTTGGGCTTTGGTGGTCGACTTAATGTGCCATTGAATAAGGCGCTTTCCCAATGTTTCGGCCACTTCTTCGGCCAGCATGGTTTTACCCGTGCCAGGCTCACCTTTAATAAGCAGCGGGCGTTGTAAAATGATCGAAGAGTTAACCGCCAAGCTTAGGTCGTCGGTTGATATATAGCTGTCGCTGCCGTTAAATTGCATTATTTACCTTTCATAAAAAAACACATGTACCAAGCAGCACATGTGGTGAGTCATACGTTATAGTTTTGATTATAAAGTATAAGTTTATTAAGTGCACAAACTGTATAGCAATGAATCGATTTCAAACGCAAATATTCGGTATTCAGGAACAAGCGATAAAGCTGCCAGACGCAGAGATTGAATATTGGGCCAGTTTTGTTGAACAAGAGCTGGCTTTTGAGTGGTATCGGCACCTTCTTGACCATACGCACTGGCAGCAGGACACGATCACAGTCTATGGCAAGCAGCATCTGACCCCTCGTTTGTCATCTTGGGTGGGTGAGTCGTGGATGTCTTACCGATACTCAAACCACACAATGCAGCCAAGTCCTTGGTCTGCTATTTTGCTAAACATTAAAAACGACATTGAGTCGCGCACTGGGCATACATTTAATAGCGTGTTAGTCAATTACTATCGCGACGGTAGGGACTCAAATGGTTGGCACAGCGATGATGAGCCAGAATTGGGCGCCATGCCCATCATTGCATCTCTGAGTTTAGGTGCAAATAGGGATTTTCAGCTGCGCCACAAGACCAATAAAAACCTCAAACACACGATAGTGTTGGAAAATGGAAGTTTGCTTGTAATGCAGGGCTCTAGCCAGTCGCATTGGCAACACCAGATCCCCAAACGAGCGCACGCGCAAGGCCGAATAAATCTTACTTTTCGAACAATTCATAAACCCCCGCAATTGCCTTAGCTTTGTTTATACTCCGACCGAACACACTCCCCACAGAAAATAAGTAGACATTATGGAACAGTATCAACAGACAATAGAAACCATGGTCAACCTCGGCTCGGCCTACGCGATTAAAGTAGTGCTCGCATTATTAATTTTTTTAATAGGTAAGCGAATTGCACGTGTCATTACCAACTTAGTAACCAAGGCAATGACGCGCAACGATGTCGATGTAGAGCTGGTAGGCTTTTTCAATAGCCTTATTTATTGGGGCTTGTTTGCCATAGTCATTATCACAGCTCTCGGCCAATTGGGGGTGCAAACCGCTTCTTTGATCGCGGTACTTGGTGCTACTGGCTTGGCGATAGGTTTGGCTTTGCAGGGTTCATTGTCTAATTTTGCAGCCGGTGTGCTGATAATTTTACTGCGCCCAATTCGAGTGGGCGAGTTTGTGGAGATTGCGGGTGCATCGGGCCGCGTCGAGAACATTCGAATTTTCACGACCGAATTGCGAACGGGCGATAATAAATGTGTGATTATTCCTAATGCTCGCGTTCTAGACAGCAACATTGTCAACCACTCGTCAACCGGTACTCGGCGCGTGGACTTAACGTTTGGCATTGGTTATGACGATGACATTGATAAAGCACGCGCTGTTATTAAGCAAATTGTTGACCAAGACCCGCGTGTGTTAGATGAACCCGCAACACAAATTGCTGTGTCAGAACTGGCAGACAGCAGCGTTAATTTTGTGGTTCGCCCATGGGTAAAGACCGATGATTACTGGGGCGTGTACATGGACATGAATGAGTTGGTAAAGAAACGCTTTGATGAAGAGAATATATCTATTCCTTTCCCACAAAGCACTATTACAATCGTGCGTGAAGCGGAGGAAGAGCAAGATAAATAGCTTACTGTTTACCGGCTAAAGGTGTAAACAGAAGTTTGCCGCCGCGCCTCAGCTGGAGTTAAAAGTGGCGCGTAAAAATTGCGCTGATTAATAGCATCTGGGGACAACTGAGTTTCAACACAAAAACCTGCGGATGCGCTAAATGGCGATGCGAGAAATTTACCGGTATAGAACTGAAATCCAGGCGAATTGCCACGTACCTCTAGCTTGATTCCAGAGTGTTTAGATTCAGCGCGCATCATCAACGGGCCTTGTACATTAAAGTGATGGTCGCACAGACCGGCAAATTCCGGGTAGGGGGGCTTATCGCCAAGCGAGTACTTTAGTGGTTCGGCGAGCTTGCTCAAACTGCCAGTGGGGATATTTTCCGAGTCGACGTTTACGAATGACGTGGCGAACAATTCAAACTGGTGATCTTGAATGTTTGAATTATTGCAATCGCCACTGAGGTTGAGATAAACGTGGTTGGTCAAGTTGATATAACAAACTCGGCTTGCCGTAGATATATATTCCACTGTAAGTGCGCCCTGCGCCACACTATAATGAGCGAGCGTTTTCAACCTTCCACGCATACCGATTTTGGCTAGATCGTATTGCAACTCAAACTCAACAGCCTGATCACTCTGTGAGTTAACTTTCCATGTCTGTTTATCAAATCCTTGTTTGCCGCCGCTGTGCAAACAATTATTACCCTCGTTGGTGGGCAATTCAAAGCCATCATTATTTACTTGCAACCTAGCTTTTGCTATTCGGTTAGTGATTGGGCCAATGGTTGCACCCATATAATAGGCGTCAGTCAAATACTCTTCAATTTGCTTATAGCCCAAGGCCACAGCCTTGCCATCAAACTCTATGGCAGTGATTCTTGCGCCATAATTCAACAGGCTAACGGTTAATTGTTCACCATCTGAAATTGATACTAAATTCATTAGCTAAGTATAACGATTCACTCGCCAGTTGGCAGGTTTTGCTATGATGAGTTTTGTCTCAGCTAAACAATCATTCTCTTATGCCTCCTATTAATCAATTGCTGCAAAGCATGACCAATCGCATTCTATTATTCACGATGATTGTGTTTTTCTTAATCGAAATGTTCTTTGCTGGTGGGCGAACTGGATTGGAGTTGTACAGCTGGAACACACCGAGGTTTGAAATATGGCAATTTGTAAGCTATATGTTTTTACACAGTGGTGTTACCCACCTATTGTTTAACATGATTGCGCTCTGGTCATTTGGCCGCATACTCGAACGCGCCTGGGGTAATCAGCGATTTCTAATATTCTATTTAGCGTGTGGTGTGGGCGCTGCGCTTATTTCACAGCTGGTAGATCAATTTGTTTATGGGCAAACTTACTACAGTGCCATGGTCGGCGCATCGGGTGCAATTTATGGGGTTTTGATTGCCTTTGCGCTTTTATTCCCTAATTTCAAAATAATGCTTATCTTCTTACCGGTGCCGATTGCGGCGAAGTACTTTGTGCCAGTGTTGCTATTGATTGATCTAAGCGCAGGCGTGACGGGCATCTCTATCTTTGGTCAGAACATAGCGCACTTTGCGCATATAGGCGGGGCAGTAATGGGGTTTTTGCTGGTGAAGTTTTGGCTGAATCTGTAGTTCTGAGCGGTTTATATCGCAATCAGTTTACCTGGAGAACTGCCAAGTATCCGTGACTTGTGTTCAGTAGCATACCCTCAGCTAATCAGGAATTACCGCTGAAACATCCGAAAAGCCCATGTTCAATAATTGCTGGCCCGCGGTGATGGCCCTCTGGCCACTAGCACAGGCGCAAGCAATAACCGTGTCTTTGCCCAGTTCAACGGCAAATGCGGCTAACTCTTCCAGAGGTATATTGCGCTGATTGTTAAAGCTATGCGGTGCGGCGGCAACCTCGGACTGTGAACGAACATCTAACACTAACGAATCGGAGTCTAGCTGATCAGGCCCGAGCAATTTTAAAGCCGCTTCTGTGGGTTCTGCAGTTCCGTTAAAATCAATGAGCTGTTGTGTGTAGTCCCAAACATCCAAATACAATAACTTGCCAGAAAGCTGAGACGGGTCGCCTAGGCAAAATTTAATCACTTCTTGAGCTTGGATGCTGGCTATAACGCCCACACTCGGCCCTGTGACACCTACCGTATTACAGCTGGCTTGCAGCAAAGGCAAGCGAGGGAATACCGCTCGCAAACTAGGCCCGCTGGCGCAGAACTGACCTACATATCCAAAGGTTCGGTTAACCGATGCGCTTATCAAGGCGCGCTTAGCTAAAACACAAGCATCACTTAATAGATAAGAGGTGGCAAAATTGTCGGCCGCATCGACCACTAAGTCAGCTGATTCAACCAAGTGGCTAACATTGCGAGTGCTGAGTCGTTGGTTGAGTGCATTTACTTTGCAGGTGCTATTGATTCGTTTGATTTCGCGCGCAGCAACGCCAGCTTTGCTGTGGCCAATGTCATCTTCGCGAAATAATATTTGCCGGTGTAGATTACTGAGATCAACAACATCATGATCAATAATGGTGATGCAGCCGACACCCGCGCCAGCTAACTGCGCGGCCACTGTGCAGCCTAAGCCGCCCGCGCCGACAATCAGGACATTAGCCTGTTCAATTTTCAGTTGGCCTTCGGCGCCGACTTTGGGCACCAGAATTTGGCGGCTATAGCGATCGTTCATCGAACCATTTTAACTCATCAATTGCTTGAGATGGTTGTCACCGTTATTCCTGCAGGGTGATCCGCTTGTTATGCCTAGGTCTGTCTGGCATTCAGCCAGTCGACCACTTCAGCAAAGATGCTTTGGCTTTCAGGTTCATTAAATATTTCATGGAACAGTTCTGGATAAATATTCAGCTTTTTGTCAGTCGATGACACATTGTCATGCAACCATTTTGAACCACTCGGTGCAGTAAGTTTATCTGCCTGCCCATGCATGAGCAAAATTGGTAATGAAATTTTGCTGGCAGCTTGCTTCACTTCACTCATGGTTTTAAAAAACTCAACCAACAGTTTGGCAGAAAGCTTGTTGTGGTTGTTAAGAGGGTCTTGCATGTAATCCTTAACCACCGCAGGATCTCGGCTGACCAAATTACCATCGAGCTCGAGCATGCCTAGTTTAGGTGCGAACAGAGAGATGAATTTCATTAAAGCTACCTGCCATGCAGGGGGCGCCTGTGGGCTCTCAATAGCCGGCCCAGAAAGAATCGCACCGGCAAATTCAGCTTGATGATCAATCAAGTAGTGCGCTGATACTAAACCACCCATACTATGGCCAAGTAAGTAGATTGGCGCAGTGGCATTTTGGCTCTTTATGCGTTGATATAAGCCCGCTGCTGCATTTGCAAAATCATCAAAGGAATCAACGTGGCCTTTTAGGCCCTCAGACTTACCGTGATTGGGTAGATCCATTGAATACACTGCGTAGTCGGCGCGACTGAGGTGCTCTGCAAATGAGTCATAACGTTGGCAATGCTCACCTAAGCCGTGAATCAGCATGATGCAAGCTTTGGGTGTTTCAACGTCACTCCATTGGCGATAATAAAGCCCGTTTTCAGTTCTTTCTGTAGCGGTCATGTCGATTCTCGTTTAAGTGGATTCTTTTGTTGCCTAGTGCCCTGCAAAAAGAAAGGCGGCTTTAGCATGAACTTGTTTTTCGAGTATTGAGTGGGCACGATGTGCCACAGCCTGATAGAACTGTCGTTCAAGTGCGGCAATTTCATCGCCCCGATCGGCATAGCGTAGCACCATCACCACCTTCTGCAAGTCATCGAGCAGGGTGTCAACGATATGTTCGTCAAATTTGATGGTATTGAACGCAGGCTCAACCTCCTTCAGTTTGTTTGCTTCATCAAATACTGAAAATAACTCATCAAGCTTTAGGTTGGCTTGCGGCAAGAGATCACTGCACACCTGCCAGTGTTCGGCCATGATCAAATCATTCCATAAATATTTGGTCAATTTGGCGGCGGACTTTGGCTCGGATTGATGCAGTTGTAAGAACTGTTCAAGCGCGTCTGCCTCGCGGCCAAGATATCGGCAAATCGAAAGATAGTCGTGGAACCGCTCAGGCTCACGTTCGCTCAAATACCCTTCAAGCGTGTCTCGCTTTTTTGCTTCTAGGCGATTGTGGGCGCCTGGAAAAACTTCAGCCAGGTCTGCCCAGCCACCCAAGCAATGCGAAAGGCGCTGGCCATAATACGCATAGGGGTCGTCAGCTAAAGCGTGATCAAAGAAGTCTTCGTAGAACTTTAAAGCGGTTACAAAGTCGCCGGCTTTATGAGCCGTTTGAGCGTCTTCAAGAACTTGTATAATTTTTGGTTTTTGCACAATCTGTCGCCTAAATCATGCCTAGTTCGAGTTTCGCCTCGTCAGACATATTGTCCATGGTCCAAGGAGGGTCAAAGGTGAGTTCCACTTTAGCGTCTGATACACCAATTACACCTTTCACAGCGTTCTCGACAAAACCCGGGAAGGTCTCTGCAACGGGGCAGCCTGGTGCAGTAAGCGTCATGCTCACATCAACAAAATAATCATCGTCAATCTTGGCGTCATAGATTAGGCCAAGGTCGTAAATGTTAACTGGTATTTCTGGGTCGTAGACCGTGCGCAGTGCGTCGATTATCTCGGGAATAAGATCTTGCGGTGCTTTTGGCCCCGCAGAACTGCTTGGCGTTGCAGCAACTTTATCTTTGCGCTCAACGATATAGGGGGTGAGAGTGTCATTCATAATCTATTACCTGTTACCTCAGCATTGTCGCTGCTTTGTTGATTGCTGCGACTAAGGCATCAATGTCTGCCTTATTGTTGTAAAACGCGAGTGATGCGCGCGAGGTGGCGCTCACTCCAAAAAATTCCATTACCGGCATTGCGCAATGGTGGCCCACGCGAATGGCCACACCTTGGTGGTCCAATAACGTGCCCAAGTCGGATGCGTGTACTCCGTCAAGTTCAAAAGAGATCACGCTGGCTTTGTCCGCTGCGGTGCCTATTATGCGCAAACCATCAATCGCCAATAGCTGCTCAGTTGCATAAGCCATTAACTGGCTTTCGTATTTGCATATTGCGTCAATACCCACATTGCTTAGGTATTGTAACCCAGCGCCTAAACCGACGGCACCGGCAATATTGGGCGTGCCAGCTTCGAATTTATGCGGTAAGTCGTTGTACTCGGTGCCAGAAAAGCTGACTACTTTTATCATTTCACCGCCGCCTTGGTAGGGCGGCATGGCGTCCAGCAACTCTCTTTTACCGTAAAGAATTCCAATGCCCGTGGGCGAAAAGACCTTATGCCCAGAGAACGCGTAAAAATCGCAGCCCAATGCTTGTACATCAACTGGCGTGTGAGCAACTGCTTGTGCTCCGTCGACCAGCACTTTAGCACCCACCGCGTGCGCCGCATCGATCATCTTCTTTAAGGGGGTGATGGTACCAAGAGCATTAGAAAGTTGCGTTATAGCCAATAATTTAGTTCTAGTGCTGAGCAGCTTTTCAAACTCTTCATAAATGATTTCGCCGTCTTGATTAATCGGGATCACTTTAAGTTTTAAGCCAATTTGCTTCTCAAGCATCTGCCAAGGAACAATGTTGGAATGATGTTCCATAGTGGAGATCAAAACCTCATCACCCGCCACGAAGGAATCACGCACAAAGCTCTGCGCTACCAAATTAATTGATTCGGTGGTGCCGCGAGTAAAAATTATTTCCGCGTCTTCTTTTGCGTTAATGAAATGTTGAACTGTTGTTCTAGCGCCTTCGAAGAGGTCAGTGGCACGTTGGCTCAGCGTATGAATTCCGCGGTGCACATTGGAGTAATCTCGTTGATAGAAATCCGTGACTGCATCAATGACTTGTTGTGGTTTTTGTGTAGAGGCACCGTTATCTAGATAGGCGAGAGGATGACCGAAAACCTCTTGTTGCAGCGCAGGGAAATCAGCGCGAACTTTTTCCACGTCAAATCCACTGTCTAGTTGCGCCGCAGGCGTTTGTTTTACTGTGGCCGCTTGCATAACTAAATAACTCCCTCTAAACCGTCGAGAAGCTCACCGGCCATGATTTGCGTTAACTCGTTTTTTACTGACGCAACTTGCACTCGATCTATCACCTCGTTGGCAAACGCAAAAGTGAGCAGGGCTGTTGCAGCTTCGGGGTTGATGCCGCGCGAAGCCAAATAGAACATTGATTTTGCATCAAGCTGGCCTACAGTAGCGCCGTGCGAACATTTCACATCGTCAGCATAAATCTCAAGCTGTGGCTTGACGTCGGCTTCGGCATCTTTTGACAGTAAAAGATTGTTATTGCGTTGATCGGCGACAGTCAGCTGCGCATCTTGTGCAACGATAATTCGCCCACGAAAGACACTGCGCGATTGATCGTCTAACACCGCTTTGTAATATTCATCGCTGGTGCAATTTGGCACTGCGTGATTCACTTCAGTATTATTATCGATATGTTGTCGGCGTTTACCAACAACCAGACCATTCATCTCCATGTGCGCGCCTTGGCCGAGCAAATTGCAATGGGTGTCATTGCGAGTTACCAATCCGCTTAAGGCGATGTTGTGGTTCTTAACGTTTGAACTACGCGCTTGATTGATAAATACGCCGCCAATGTGGAAAGCTTCATTTGATTCTTGTTGGATCTTGTAGTGATCGACATGCGCATTGTCTGCAGCCATGATCTCGGTCACGGTGTTGCTCAGATACACTTCGCCTTCCCCGCCAAGGTGCCTTTCAACCACAGTGCATTGACTGTTTTCCGCGGCCACAATCACATTGCGGCTATGGCTTACAGTGCCGCTTTGACTGGCAATGAAATAGACTTCGAGCACGTCTTCAATAACTGCATTTCGAGCTAGGCTGATTACGTAGCCATCTTGAAAAAAAGCAGTGTTGAGCGCAGTAAAACCGTGTTGGGTTTTTGGTAAGCAAGCGCCTAAGTCGCCCTGCAATAGGTCCGGCTCTTGGGTCAAGGCCGCGGCAGTGCTGGTAAAGATTAAACCCTCGATATCCGGCACAAAGGAGCGCGAAGAGTCCAAATGGCCATCAATAAACACCAATCGAGGATTGTTTGTCTGAGGCAGTGTGATGTCGCTTTTAGCGCCCTGAACACCCAATTGATAAGCTTGGCTTTTGAGCGCACGCAGATTTGTGTATCGCCATTCTTCGTCGCGAATACCGGGTAAACCCACTTCTTCAAAGCGGGTTAAGGAGGATCTTCGCTGCTCAGCTAGCCAAGCGATGTCTTGACCAACTAGAGTTTGCGAGCCGTGTTGGTCTAGCCAACTTTGAGTATTTTCTGCAGAAATCATTAGCTTGCTTGTTTGATCTCGTCATTATTGTTAATCGCATCAATCCAGCTGTAGCCCTTCTCTTCAAGCTCAAGCGCCAGAGACTTATCACCCGATTTTACAATTTTGCCGTTGGCTAAAACGTGCACATAATCTGGCACGATATAGTCTAGTAAACGTTGGTAGTGAGTCACTATTACCATAGCGCGGTCGGGAGAGCGCAAGGCATTAACACCGGTTGATACAACTTTTAGAGCGTCAATATCCAGGCCAGAATCTGTTTCATCTAATAGCGCTAACTTGGGCTCAAGCATCGCCATCTGAAGGATTTCGTTACGCTTTTTCTCGCCGCCTGAAAAACCTTCGTTGACTGCTCGTTTGAGAAACTCTTGTTTCATTTCAACCATATCTGCTTTGGCGCGGATCAACTTTAAAAATTCTCCGGCTTTCATTTCATCTTCGCCGCGATATTTTCGCATAGAATTAATCGCCGCCTTAAGCATAGCCATGTTGCTCACACCGGGAATTTCAACGGGATACTGAAACGCCAAAAAGATGCCTTCGCAGGCACGCTCGTGGGGTGCAAGCTCGAGCAAGTCCTTACCCAAATATTCAACTTTACCGGCAGTTACTTCGTAACCATCACGACCCGCAATCACGTTCGATAAGGTGCTTTTGCCAGACCCATTAGGGCCCATGATGGCATGCACTTCACCTGGTTTAACCTCTAGGTTAATACCGTTAAGAATAGGGGTGCCAAATACTGAGGCGTGTAAATTTGTAACTTTTAACATTCTGTTCTCTTCAAACAATAAAAATAAATTCGTTAACCGACTATTTGTTAACCTACAGCGCCTTCAAGCGACACATCTAGTAGCTTTTGTGCTTCAACAGCAAACTCCATAGGCAACTCGCGGAAAACCTCTTTACAGAATCCATTCACAATCATCGAAACTGACGCTTCCTCAGATAGGCCGCGCTGCATCAGATAAAACAACTGATCTTCTGAAATCTTAGAAGTGGTTGCTTCATGCTCTAGATTCGCCGATGGGTTTTGAACTTCTACATAAGGAAAAGTGTGTGCACCGCAACGATCACCCATGAGCAACGAATCGCACTGCGAAAAATTTCGTGCATTGTCGGCGCCTTTTAAAATCTTTACCAGACCGCGATAGGTGTTCTGACCATGTCCGGCCGAGATTCCCTTAGAAATAATGGTGCTAGATGTGTTCTTGCCCATGTGGATCATTTTGGTGCCAGTATCGGCTTGTTGCTTATTATGGGTTAGAGCAACCGAATAAAATTCACCCACCGAGTTATCGCCCTGCAATACCACGCTTGGGTATTTCCAAGTGATGGCCGAGCCGGTTTCAACTTGAGTCCAAGAGATCTTAGAATTGTCACCTTTGCATACGCCGCGTTTGGTAACAAAATTGTAGATTCCACCTTTACCGTTTTCATCGCCTGGGTACCAGTTTTGTACGGTAGAATATTTAATCTCAGCGTCTTTGTGCGCTACTAGCTCAACCACGGCTGCGTGTAATTGGTTCTCGTCGCGTTGCGGAGCTGTACAGCCCTCAAGGTAGCTCACATAGGCTCCTTCCTCGACAATGATCAATGTGCGTTCAAACTGGCCAGTATTCATCTCGTTGATACGAAAATATGTGGATAGTTCCATTGGGCAACGCACCCCTTTAGGGATGTAAACAAACGATCCGTCGCTAAACACCGCTGCATTGAGCGTTGCGTAGTAATTATCTTGAGCTGGCACCACACTACCCAGATATTGTTTAATCAATTCAGGGTGCTCTTGCAGAGCCTCTGAGATAGGCATAAAAATAACGCCAGCCTCAGACAGGGTTTTACGAAATGTGGTGCGCACGGACACGCTGTCGAAAACCGCATCGACAGCCACGTTGTTCATCATTTTTTGCTCTTCGAGAGGAATGCCTAATTTCGCATAGGTTTCCAACAGCTTGGGGTCCACTTGATCTAGGCTGTCGAGTTGTGGCATTTCTTTGGGCGCGGAAAAGTAGGCTATATCCTGAAAGTTGATCTTTGGATAATTGATGTGAGCCCATTCTGGTTCCGGCATTTTCTGCCAACGACGAAAAGCTTTAAGCCGGTACTCGAGCATAAACTCGGGCTCTTGTTTCTTCTCTGAAATTCGACGAATCACGTCTTCGTCTAAGCCGGGTTCAAAGGTGTCGGACTCGATGTCGGTTACAAAGCCCTCTTTGTAATCGCGCTTGACGAGTTCCTTTAAATCTTTATTGGCTTCTAATGCTTGAGACATAATAGTTACCTGTTGAACTGAATGGGGATGTCGCCGATTTGGGTGACATCTTGTTGGGTTGCCATGGTTTGCACATGTCGAGTGCGAACCAAGTCGCTGAGTTTTTTATCGTCTAGGAATTCAAAAAGTTCCTGGCTTAAGTTTGTCCATAGATTATGGGTCAAACAAGGGTCTTGGTCATCGCAAGACCGCCCGCCACCACAGGCCAAGTTGATTTGCTCATCAGCGGCTATCAAAATATCAGCTAAAGAAATATCTTTATCGAGTTTAGCCAGCATATAGCCGCCTTTCGCGCCTCTCACTGATTGCACTAAGCCCGCTTTGCGTAAACTGCCGAACAGTTGTTCAAGGTAAGAGTATGAAATGCTTTGCCGTGACGCGATATCAACCAGGGAAATACGATCCAATTTGGCGTGCAATGCCAAATCCATCATTGCCGTAACGGCGTACCTACCTTTAGTGGTGAGTTTCATGATTTAAATAGTATTTGAGTAATGATGAGATTCTAGTGAATAAACCTGAGTAATTTACTCAGGTATCCGAGTTTAGCTTATGAATTCATGCCTTTCAAGCCGATTTTGCTTATTATTTAATCTTAAAGGCGATGAAACTTCCTCGCGCGGAAGTGAGCCTATCAGGGTTTTAGTCACGCATAATTGGCCGTGTCTTGTACTCAAAGCCTATGTTGACAGCATTTAATAATGCAATATGGGATCCTGTGCGAACAAAAAAAGGCTCGCCAATGGCGAGCCTTTTGAATCCAAGCTGCTTAAAGCCTAGCGCGGAGTAAGGATTTTCTGCCCAACAAAAATCTTGTCAGGGTCTTCAATAACCTCTTTGTTGGCTTCAAAAATCTCAGGATATTTTGAACCGTTACCCAAAAGTTTGGATGCAATTCCACAAAGCGTGTCGCCGCTTTCTATCACATAGTATTAAGGCTCCGCGACGGGCTCTGGTGCGCTAAGACTGTCGC
This sequence comes from Cryomorphaceae bacterium, assembly GCA_047623225.1. Classification (GTDB taxonomy): domain Bacteria; phylum Pseudomonadota; class Gammaproteobacteria; order Arenicellales; family Arenicellaceae; genus Arenicella. The sequence goes on along the minus strand of JBLHME010000010.1, from coordinate 3,135 downwards.
CGTTAACTGAACCAGCGCCTTTCATATTGCCAGCCATTAACACTGTCTTTTCTTTAGCCTCTACTGAATCGCAAGATCCTTCAAGAGTACAGATTTCGTCGTCTAGCAATACCTGCAGGTCATTAACCCCAGGGTTGTTAGCTTCAATGTTTTCCTTAATCTGACCGGCGGCGTTCGCATCGCTAATTCCAAATACTTTCTTACCAACATTTGCTGCAAAATAAAAAAGTCACATGTTGTCTCCTATCTAATAAAAGGTCTATATGTAGGTTGCTACGACTGCCAATAACATACACCTTATCGATTTGGATTGGCAAGATGCCCAAGACCCTAGAGGGCTATTCGGCTTGTTCTTTAACAATGTCTGACATTAATAGGGTTTGTGAGGCCGAATCATTAAGGCAGGGGATGTATGAATACTGTTTGCCGCCAGCCTCAAGAAAATATTCCTTATTCTCTTGTTCAATTTCTTCTAAGGTTTCCAAACAGTCAGCGCTAAAGCCTGGACAAACAATATCGACCGAGTCAATACCCTGCGACGGAAGCTCTTTAAGCGTTTGATCACAATACGGTTGCAGCCACTCTTGAGCTCCCAAACGTGATTGAAATACCAGCTTCCATTGGTCAAGCCCTAAGCCCAAATAATCAGCGATACGCTGCGCTGATTGCTCGCACTGCATTTGATAAGGGTCACCTTGGGTGATGAAATTCTTAGGCACGCCATGAAATGACATTACGAGGAGTTGATTGCGGCCATGCTCATGCCAATACTCTTTAATAGATTCGCCAATCGCGGCGATATAGTCGGGGCGTTGGTAATAGTCACTGACGAACTTAAAATCAGGGATCCAACGTTGTTTGGCAAACACTGCGGCGATCGCGTCGAATGTCGAGCCGTTGGTGCTGCCGCTGTATTGTGGGTAGAGAGGAATGGCAATGAGCTTGCGAATTCCTGCTTTATGTAAGGCACCAATTTTGTCGGCCACGCTAGGCGCTCCGTAACGCATGGCGAGTTCAACCACATACTCCTCGCCTAATTCTTGCTGAACTTTTGTAGCAAGCTTTTGGCTGTTAATAAACAGTGGCGAGCCGTCATCTGTCCAAATTTTTCGATAGGTAGCGGCGCTTTTATGAGAGCGGAAATTCACGATAATCCCGCGCACTAACAACCAGCGAAAAAACTTAGGCAACTCAATGACCCTAGGGTCCATTAAAAATTCGCTCAAATAGTCTCGTAAGCCTGGGCACACTGGCCTTGCCGGCGTGCCTAGGTTTAGTAACAAAACGCCGGTTTTGCTACTACTTTTTTTGAAGTCGTCGTGTTGGCCTGAATATTTCATCGTTGTAGCAACTAATTGCAAGTAGTAAAGTAATTGCCAATCTCTATGAAAAGCGGCAATTTAGTTCAAATAGGGTGGCAAAAGTACCGAGGTCTTTGGCGGTCGCTTAGGCATTGCCAGTTACTTTTAACCCCGGGCGAATATGTTCGTTTGCAAAGTCGACCATACGTTTTAAAGAACGTTCGGCTTTAGCTCGAACCTCTTCATTAATCAATATCTCGTTATTACCCGTAGCCAATACGTTCTCTAGGCGCTGCAGATCGTTCATTTTCATCCATGGGCACTGTGCACAGCTCTTACAAGTGGCACCATTTCCGGCAGTAGGCGCGGCAATAAACTCCTTGTCTGGAGAATACTGTTTCATCTTATGAAAAATACCATCTTCAGTAGCCACAATAAACTTCTTATTTGGCAACTCACGAGTAGCGTTTAATATCTTGCTGGTTGAGCCCACCACATCAGCTAAGTCCACTACACTCATTGGCGATTCAGGGTGAACTAAAACGGCTGCATCGGGGTGCAGTTTTTTCATCTCAAACAACTGTTCGGCCTTGAACTCTTCATGAACAATGCAGGACCCTTGCCACATGATCATGTCAGCACCGGTTTCCTTTTGAATATAGCCGCCCAGAAACCTGTCAGGCCCCCAAATAATTTTTTCGCCTTTATCGCGTAAGTATGTACAAATTTCCAAAGCTATTGATGAGGTAACTACCCAATCGGCTCGAGCTTTAACTTCAGCGCTGGTATTGGCATAGACCACAACCGTTCTGTCTGGGTGTTCGTCACAAAAGGTAGAAAATTCATCAATCGGACAGCCTATGTCCAATGAGCATTCGGCCTCACTATCGAGTAGCAATACACGTTTTTCTGGGCTCAATATCTTAGATGTTTCAGCCATGAACTTAACACCCGCCACAACTATAGTGCTGGCTTTATGCTCAAAGGCGTATCGAGCCATTTCGAGTGAGTCAGCAACCTTGCCGCCGCTTTCTTCAGCTAAATCCTGCAGATCGTCGTCAACATAGTAATGAGCAACGAGTATGGCATCTTGTTCCTTGAGCTGAGCTAGCAACCGCTCGCGCAATTGCTTCTCAGCCTGTTTGCCCAAGGCGCTGTGACTAATCGACCGAGCCTGCGCAGCGATCAAATTGATTTTGTTTTCTAGGCTTTTAGGGACGTCTAAGGCTTTGGACATGTCAGCTCCAAGATCATGCAAAAATTCAGTGAGTTAATCCTACCATAGCTGATCTGAAGCGCCAGTGTTTGCGGGGTGCGTTTTACCTGAGGCTAGGCAAATTAAAAAGCCACTGCGCAACAGTGGCTTTTTAACAGAGGGGTAAAGACGCTCAGAACGGTCGAGGAATAATCAGGCCAGCCTTTTTAACTACTTTTTTTTTTGAGCCTTTTTAGCCGCTTTCTTTGGAGCTGCTTTTTTGGTTACCTTCTTAGTAACTTTTTTTGCGATCTTTTTTGCGACTTTCTTTGGAGCTGCTTTTTTGGTTACCTTCTTAGTAACTTTTTTTATGACCTTTTTTGCGACTTTCTTTGGAGCTGCTTTTTTGGTTACCTTCTTAGTAACTTTTTTTGCGATCTTTTTTGCGACTTTCTTTGGGGCTGCTTTTTTGGTTACCTTCTTAGTAACTTTTTTTGTGACCTTTTTTGCGACTTTCTTTGGAGCTGCTTTTTTGGTTACCTTCTTAGTAACTTTTTTTGCGATCTTTTTTGCGACTTTCTTTGGAGCTGCTTTTTTGGTTACCTTCTTAGTAACTTTTTTTATGACCTTTTTTGCGAC
>JBLHME010000009.1:0-77090 GCA_047623225.1 Cryomorphaceae bacterium | reverse complement strand
AATATATGCTGAATCCCCATCGCCGCGGGCGCGAAGACATTGGCATTTTTGATTAAGACAAAAGGTTTGGAACTGGCCACTTGCTTTGGTAAATCTCAGAGTTGTGCGAAGCGGAATGCTAAAGCAAGTGGCCTCTGAGTCAAAGCATTTTTAGGCAACAAATAGTGCTTTTTTATTAACTCCATTGCTTAGTGAGCCAATAAACAAAGCAAGCGACACACTGCAGTTCCACAGGTAGACTTGCAAGCCAAGAATTTGTGGAGTGAATAAGATGTTTGCTGGTGCGTGTGTTGGTAGTGCTGATTTAAATGTTGCTGCAAAGTTCTACGATGCAATTTTAGCCTCGGTAGGTATGCATCAGGCCGATCGCAGCGACGGCGGGCAATGGCAGTCAAACCATGTTTAAGGCTTCAAGCCATGAACAGGTCGATCAATTCCACTCCTTAGCGCTGCAACTAGGCGGGAGTTGTGGGGGAGCACCTGGGCTTCGTGACTATTCTCCTGGTTATTATGGGGCTTACTGTCGCGACCCAGATGGCAACAAACTGCACGTATTTTATCGCCCATAGATTTTTCACATTACAATTGCCAAATGGTAGTAACATGTCGAACTTTCTAGTCATCATCAAAAAAACCAGCCGTCTATGATTCGATTGCTTAGAACTCTGCAATACCATTTGAAAATGTGTTTGGTGGGTCTCTGGTGTGCTATTTCCACCATCGTCTTTTACCTATTGTCTTTCCCATTTAATCGCAGAAAATGGTTGGCTTGGGCTTATGCGCAAATGCTCAACTTTGGGGTAAGACTTATCCTTGGCGTTAAAGTTGAGGTGTTGGGTCGTGAAAACATGATTGCGGGGCCAGCCATGGTGACCATGAACCACCAGTCAAATTTCGATCCATTGCTACAAGGTCCGGTGTTTCCAAAAAACGCCATTATCATCGGTAAAAAGGAACTGCTTAAAATTCCACTTTGGGGCCGCTTATTCAAGGCATCTAATAATATTTTGGTAGATCGTGGCGAGAGATCAAACAAAAGTGATCAACAAGACGCTCGCGAGAAAACAGCCGGTGTCGACCAAGCGATCCATCGGCTTAAAGACGATGATTGTTATATATGGATTTTTCCAGAAGGAACTCGTAGCCAAGGCAGTAAAATGGGTCAATTTAAGCGTGGTGCTTTTATCATGGCTATTGAGGCGCAGGTTCCAATTATTCCGATGATCTCAAAACCATTAAAATATGTTTTGGATGTGCCAAATAAACTTGCTGTAGGTGGAAAGCATCAAATAAAGATACTGCCTCCTGTGGCGACAGCTGGCATGACGTTGGATGATCTGCCTGCACTAATAGCTAAGTTTGAGCAACTGTATGCCGCGTCAATGGCAAAGTATCTAAACTGCTCGATAGACGAAGTTTTTGCCTAGGTCAATTTAACTCAACGTCATCCAATTACGCCCAGCGATCCATTTAAGCACCCGCAACACCAGCCAAAGAAAACCCAATGGCAAGATTATTGTTTGAAATATGAAAATAACAATCAAACGGATTGCGTGTTCACTGATATCTTCAGTGGCCGTCTTAAAATCACGCAAGTGCTGCTGCATATCTAGCGTTGAACTTGCTGATTGAAATAGGGCTTTTGCACTTTCATAAAAACTTTTTTGCTGTTCAACTTGAGCGCTTTCTGGCGCTGCTTTCTTAGCTTGGATTTCCTCTAATCGATCTGTGGTTGAAACTAGTTGAGCGCTCGAAGCTTCAAACTGAGGAGACAAAAAGGTTTGATAAAATTGCTCACTCGCCACAGCAACCATTGGCACACTGAAACGCACAATCAACAATATTGCCGCTGCCTTGAATATGGCCTGACGAACCGCTGGCTGCACAGGTCTACCAAACCAAACTAGCAATAACGCGGTCAAAACAAGCAGCAGCAATACAATTGAAAAGGCTGAAGACGCAAGTAAATCAAGAAATACACGCTGTATGCCGAACGCAGTGCCACTCACCAGCACTACGGTTGAAAAACGCTCGATTAAATCATTAACTGGATCAAGTATTTGACCGGGTGTGAAGGTCATACCCACACCGACCGGCTCTATTGCGATCTCGGTACCCTGCACCACTGATATGACGGCATTAAGACCTCGAGAAATTCCGTAGGTGACTAGAGCTCTTTGCAGACCCTCTTCGGTGCGCTTAATTCCATAGCCATCGACCAGTTTCAATTGGGCGAGCACTAAACAAGCCACAATAATCACGCTGACTATCAATTTTTGTTTTAATTTCATACCCACACACCGTTGTTTAGATAACCTGAGTTCTCATCTTATATTCAAATTAGTATAGCGCTGATTGACTTACTGTTGCGTTGGAGCTTAACTTTCATTCATATATTCTCACTCATCCATAAACAGAATCAAACATCAACGATTTGTGCTAGTTTCTGCCCTACCCCGTACAACTCTCAGCTGACTAATATGAAAATCAAATCGTGCCTTATTCTACTGACGCTTATCTTCAGCCAGTTTTGCATTGCTGCTGATCTAAGCGAAATCGAAGATAAAATTGCGAAACAAATTAGCATCAAGCTACCTGATTCGATCAAGCTGTTAGAGGAAGTTGTCAACATTAATAGCGGGACCATGAACCTCGACGGTGTTCGAGCAGTCGGAACACGACTGCAGAACGAATTTGACCAATTGGGCTTTGATACTCAATGGATTAGCGGTGAGTCGTTTGACCGAGCAGGCCATTTACTTGCGTCGCATTCTACGGGGCAAGAAAATAAGCCGAATATACTAATGATTGGCCATTTGGATACTGTTTTTGCCCAGGATGATGAATTCCAAAAATTCACCAAAATCGATGATAGGTATTCAACGGGTCCTGGGGTTACTGACATGAAAGGCGGCAATCTGATTATTTTGTCTGCGGTTCGCGCACTCAAAGAATTGGATCTGCTCAGCGAGATTAACATCAGAGTCATTTTGACCGGCGACGAAGAGCGCAGTGGTAGACCGCTGGCCGATTCAAAAAAGGCCATTATCGATGCAGCGCAATGGGCAGATATTGCATTGGGCTTTGAAGACGGTGACAGTAATATTAAAACAGCGGTGATCGCGCGCCGCGGATCAGTATCATGGCAACTTGATGTTGTGGGTAAGCCTGCTCACTCTTCGCAAATATTTAAACCTGAAATCGGCTTTGGAGCGGTTTTCGAGATGGCTCGCATTTTGAATGAATTTCGGGTGCAATTGGCGGGAGTTGGTGAGCTAAGCTTTAACCCCAGTATGATTATTGGTGGCACGAGCACCGAGTATGATAAAGCTAGCTCTAGCGGCAATGCGTTTGGGAAAAGCAATGTCATTGCAAAAACCGCCATGACCACTGGCGGAATTAGAGCACTGACGCCACAAGAATTAGCCAATGCTAAAGCTGTGATGCAAAAAATAACATCACAAAATTTGGCCCAAACCTCAGCCACCCTAACCTTCGACGAGGGATACCCTCCAATGGCTCCCACCCAGGGCAACAAGAAACTCCTAAACCTATACAGCGAGGTGAGCGTAGCCTTGGGCTATGGACCAGTGATCGCGGTGAATCCACGAAATGCAGGTGCAGCAGATATTTCATTCACCTCCGGTTTGGTTGAGATGGCCCTCGATGGGCTCGGTTTGATGGGCGCTGGCGGGCATACTCGTGACGAAGTCGCTGATATGAGCAGCTTTGAAAAGAATAGTCAGAAAGCAGCAATTTTGCTGCACCGCCTAACTCTACAATAGATTAATATTGCGCATTCTCTGATGCCTCCCTCGATCGGCCAATAATGGTTTCAAAATGACTATAATCCTTGCGCCCATGGAGGGTGTGGTTGACAGCGAAATGCGTTCAGTTCTCACGCAAATCGGTGGCTATGATCGTTGCGTAACTGAGTTTGTAAGAGTTACCGAGCAGCGGCTCCCTGATCATGTGTTTAGGCGGTTTTGCCCAGAACTAGACACTGGAGGCACAACACCATCAGGAACCCCTGTTTACCTGCAGTTACTTGGCGGCAATGCACATTGGATGGGTATTAACGCTGGATTGGCTCAAAAATTAGAGCCTCTCGGCATTGATCTGAATTTTGGTTGTCCTTCTAAAACAGTCAATAAAAGCGATGGCGGCTCAGCCTTACTGAAAGAACCGCAACGCGTTGGTGATATTGTCGCGGCGGTACGAGATGCCGTTGACCCGAGTATTGCGGTCACTGCAAAAATAAGATTGGGCTTCAGCAATCATGACTTTCTGGACGAAATCACTGATCAAGTAGTGCGTGGGGGAGCCAGTCAGCTGTGCATTCATGCGCGCACTCGTGACGACCGATATAAACCACCAGCCTATTGGCATGTGGTTAAGTCGGTGTCTGACAGAGTCAGTATTCCAATAGTAATAAACGGTGAGATTTGGAGCCCGGAAGATGCACAAGCAGCCTTGGAACAAAGCGGCTGTGAGCACCTTATGCTTGGCCGCGGGGCGCTGAGCTGCCCAGACTTAGCCAAGCGCATTAAACAATCCAATGAGGGCACAGCAGACGAAGCCCTAACATGGGATCAAACTCTTGAGATTATGCAGCGCTATTTACGCACTTCATGCAGCAAGCACCCAATGTTTGTGAGTAATCGATCAAAGCAATGGCTGGCATTTTTACGCATGCACTTCCCTCAGGCCGCTGAGCTTTTTACATTAATAAAACGCCTCAAAGTAGCCGAAGATGTGTTCGCTGTGATCGATTCCTTTTCTGCCAAGACTGGATGACTCGGAGCTAAAACGGCCCCATATAATCACGTTTACCAAGCTGCAAGCCTTTCATTCGAAGTAAGGCATAGGTAGTGGTTAGATGAAAGTAGACGTTGGGTAAAAGAAACTTTAGTACATACTCCTGGCCAGTTAGAGAAAGGGTAGCCTCTGGACCTACTGGTATTTCATATGTCGTATCGGCACTTTTATTCAATGCTTCGCGATCCATTGTTTCGAGGCTACTCAAAATTAATTTGACCTCATTTATAAGATCTGAAAGATTATTTTGCTCAAAAGATAATGATGTTAGTTCCTGGTGACACAAACGATTGGCACCCCGCGCTATTAACTCAAGGGTCGTTTGCACTTGCCACAACATAGGCTGCATATCATCGGCCAAGCGAGCTTGTAGCAAGTCGGCTTCATCAACGCTTTGTTCAGCCGCAAATTGTTGGCCTTTTTCTAGAATGGTTAGGAGTGCAGGTATTTGCTGTTTGATTAAACCATCAAAAATTTCTGATATAGACATGCGCAGTTATTCCTCGGGGTTGAAATTTAATAAATACGCTCTTTTCTTAGAGCCATTACCTAGAACCACAGATCAAAAATTGACCCCTGCATTCTGGTAACAGGAATATAAGCACGTTAAGCAGTAATACAAGCCAGAAACTATATGGGTATGCCAAATAAGAAGCTGTGTAACCACTTTGCAATCACCATATAAACCAACAGCCCAACACCTACTGCAATGAAGTCATTGCGCAATTTGGCCGGGGGATTAATGCCAACTGCAGAATCTCTTTTCGAAGCCGCTATGGCATCAACAATGGAGTAGAGCAAAAACGAGCCAAACAGCAGCACTTGCTTCAGAGTTGCGCCGTCCAGTATATGTGCTAAACCCCACAGCCCCACGCCGAGCAGCATCGGATGCTTAACGACACGCTTTATGTTGCTCGAAGGAACATAAGCCGCGGCTAGCGAAATAAGCGCTGCGGCCATTAATATGCTTATTACTATTCTCGAAACAGCCAAGCCATTAAATACGAGTGGCATGGCTTCAATCAAAGAGTAGCCCCAGACAATCAAGCCAAACCCTAGAATAGAAACCAAGCTGTAGACGCCCATGTAACGTTCTTCACCTAATTTTTCCTTAATGTCATCGCCAGGCGCACGTGAGCGAAATGCAGAATAAAAATGTGAACTAAAGAACAATAGTAAACCTATGATAAAAACAGCCATGTGGCATCCCCTTGTTGCTATTCGATACCAGTTTAGTATAAATTACTCTTGCTCGGCACGCTCGCGCATCTGCCCCTGACACCTGTTATCGTTATTGACCTACATTTATTCATCAGCAAAGCACAATGATAAAGAGCAAATTCAATAAAGACAGCACCGCCGAAGATGTAACGCAAGGAATTGATTTAACTGGAAAGAACATTGTTATTACCGGCATCAATTCTGGTCTTGGTCAAGAGTCAATGCGAGTTCTCGAGATGCGCGGCGCACACATTATTGGCACAGCACGCACTATTGAAAAAGCCAAAACGGCGGCCGAACAAAACGGCGGTAATATCACGCCGCTGGCTTGCGAGCTCAGTGACTTTGCCTCAGTTAAACAATGCGCCGATGCTATCAAGCAATTGCCTGGCCCTGTAGACGCTCTAATTTGTAACGCCGGAATCATGGCGCTGCCAAAATTGGAACTCAAAAATGGCGTTGAACAACAGTTCAACACCAACCATCTAGGCCATTTCATTTTGGTTCATAATCTGCTTGAGAAAATCAAACTGTCTGATCAAGGTAGGATCGTAATGCTGTCGAGTGTGGCGCATAAAATGGCGCCGCTTGAAGGCATAGATTTTGATAACCTAGACGGCAGCAACGGATATAAAGACTGGGCGTTTTACGGCCAATCAAAACTTGCCAATCTGCTAACCGCAGTCGCAGCTACTAAGCGCCTTGAAGGCAGTGGCGCAACCGCAAACGCGGTACACCCGGGAATAATCAGAACAAACCTAAGTCGCAATTTGACTGGCCTTCAAGGTTTCGCAATGGGCAACCCGATTACTTCTTGGTTTGTGGGGAAAATGATGGGGAGTAAAACGGTTCCGCAGGGAGCTGCTACTGAATGCTATGTTGCCACGGCCGCTGAACTCAATGAAGTAAGCGGCCGCTATTTTGATGATAACAACGAAGCGAGGCCTAGCAGGCATGGCCAAAATGAAGAGTTGGCCGATCGGCTATGGGATTACTCCTGCGGCGCAGTTAAGGAGTTTATTTAGGCTGCGCTTCTAGTAAGTGGCAGACTATCAAAAAGAGGCTGTGCCAATTGCGGTTGTGTGGAAACACACAGTATCGAACTTGACCGCCTCTTGAGCCACTATCTTGTCATTCTAAATTCATTCTCTCCATTTGGCCCACGGGTCGGATGATGCAGGTTTTTTACTACTGGCCGCTTTTTCACTAGGAGCTTCTTCGCTAGGAGCTTCTTGGCTAGAAACTTCTTGGCTAGAAACCTCTTCGCTAGAAACTTCTTCGCTAGAAACTTCTTCGCTAGAAACCTCTTCGCTAGTAACCTCTTCACTAGAAACTTCTTCGCTAGAAACTTCTTCGCTAGAAACTTCTTCGCTAGAAACCTCTTCGCTAGAAACTTCTTCGCTAGAAACCTCTTCGCTAGTAACCTCTTGACTAGAAACCTCTTCACTAGAAACCTCTTCGCTAGGAGCTTTACTCTTTCTCGATGTAGAACGCGATTCATGCACCTCTTTTCTACTCGGGAAAACAGGGCCTGAAGCTGGATCATCAAAAAACTCAGGATCACCGAGCTCGATTTCTGCGGGTGTAGGGGCAGCAAACGCCCTGTCAATCTGTCGATTTCTAGGTTGTAGTCTGTGCTCCTCGTCACTCGGCCTTGCGCATTGCTTAAACTTATACAGATAAAACGCTTCTAGTCTCTCTCTAGCCCACACAGTCTTCTTTAAAAACTTCGCCGCGGAAGCAAAGGTTGGATAACTCTTGAAACAATTAATTGGAATTTGTTCAGCCAGTATTGGCCAACCATAATGCCGTACCACTTCTGAAAGCACAGCCTCGAGCCCCATCGCATGCAACGGGTGGCTTTGTGGGTCATATGTCATTTGTATTTCCTACTTTAAGTGACGCCATAAATGCGTAAAGCTCAATGCTACACGCTTGGCTGTTTGTTCGGCGGTGGCACTGCCTTTATGGCCACCTTCAGTATTTTCGTAATAGTCCACGCTATGGCCTTGTGACAACATCTTAGCAGCCATTTTACGGGCATGCCCAGGATGTACTCGGTCGTCCCGAGTAGATGTAAAAAAGAAAACCGGTGGATAATCTCGATTATCTACTACATTTTGATATGGACTATAAGTTTTTATAAATTCCCAGTCATCGGTATCTGGGTTGCCATATTCCGCCATCCAACTAGCACCCGCGAGTAGTTTATTGTAACGCAGCATATCCAATAATGGCACACCGCAAATTATCGCGCCGTACAGTTCTGGCCTGCGAACCATCGTGGCACCCACCAGCAAGCCACCGTTAGAACGCCCTTCAATCCCCAGATGCTTTGCAGCGGTTATTTTGCGCCGCGCAAGATCCTCGGCAACCGCTTCAAAGTCTTCAAATGCCTTGTGGCGATTCTCTAGTAGTGCAGCGGCATGCCAAGCGGGGCCATACTCAGCACCACCTCTTATATTCGCGAGTACGAAAACACCGCCACGTTCCAACCAGGCTTTTCCATAGGCACCATTATGTGGCTCGTAGGAACCTGAATACCGTGGCGTGAGGGACGCTCGAAAACCGCCATAGGCGAAAATATGCGTTGGGTTTTTGCCATTCAGCTCGGTGTTGTTTTTCATCACCGCAAAGTACGGCACTTTGGTTCCATCCAGTGATTCAGCAAAATACTGCGCAACTTTCATTTCCGATGCATCGAAGGTCGGCGACTGCTGCAGAACTACATTTACCTTTAGATTACTGTCAATTGAATACAAGGTCGGGGGCGTTATAAAACCCTCATAACGCGCAAAAAATTCGCCCGTTTCATCATTGCTTGCGGCAACCATGAGTTGACCTGATTTTGGGAGATCAATGGGCTTCTTTATCCAGTGTCCTTGCTCTCGAGTAAATCGATATATGCGGGACTTAACATCCTCAAGGATTGTCACTAATATTCCGTTGTCGGTGACATCAACCTGTTCGATGATCGCACTTTGTTTGGGTGCCAACAAAAGCTTGACGCTCTGGCCTTTCGAATTTGGCCATAGACTTACGGGGCTAACAAGAACAACCGAACCCTGTGCATACAAACTGTCCTTTACACTCCAGTCATCCAACAATGACACCACAAGCTGATCACCAAAAAGCCCTTTTACTACAGCGGAGATTGGCAGGTTCAGGGAGTGTTTCTTTCCGTCTTTGATTTGATAGTATTGTCTGCTCCAGAAATCCAAGCCATCTACTAATAAATCGACAGTCTTTGATTTGCTCTTAAGCTGCACGCCGTAACCGCTCACTGACTCTTTTGGCACTTCTAAGACAGTCTTAGCCGACTCCAATGATTCCCCACGTTGCCAAATCTTGGTGATGCGGGGATAGCCAGAATCAGTTAATGAGCCTTCACCAAAATCAGTGCTCACAAATAAATGATCAGCGTCCATCCAAGCCACTTGCATCTTGGCTTTAGGCAGCTTAAAACCATTTTCAACAAACTCGAGTGTTTTGGCGTTAAATTCGCGCATTTCATCTGCGTCACCTCCGCCGGGCGATAGAAACATGAGGCATTTCTCATACTCAGGCGATAGGCAATTTAGACCATGAAACACCCATTTAATGCCATCGGCTGCTGACATCTTGTCAATATCAACCACGGTTTGCCATTCGGGCTCAGCGCTTTTAAAACTTTTGATTGTACTGCGGATATAGAGACCACGAGGATGATCCGCTACCTTTTTAAGATAGTAAACCCAGTCTCCCTTTATTTTGATATCTGGAAGCTTATCTTGGCTGTTTAAAGCGCTCAACGTATCTGCGTAAATTTCCTTATACACAGGGGTGCTGGCCAGGTTCTTATCAGTAATTGAATTGGTAGTGCCTACCCAGTTTAAAGCCTTCTCGTCGTCGATGCCTTCTAACCAAAGGTATGGGTCATCAGTTTGCGCAAAACTAGAAAGCGAAACCAGTGCAATTAGCCCAAACAGCAATGCTCTCAGACTCGATTTGTTGATTCTTCGCATGTTCTCCATGTTTAGTGAATTTTATTAGCATGGAATATACCCTAGGCCCATCAAATGCGACACTCAATGTATGAAGTTAAGGAAATAGTGATTGATCTGGGAAAAATAGTATGAAAATAAGGCACCAAAAGCGGGTTGGAGCACTTGGTACCGCATCACACAATTCGTCACGCTCTTTGCTATACAGAATGGTAACTCCTACAAAGACTACAACGGAACGAAAGAGGACAGATTGTTCAATTGAAATCAACCCTATTGGACGTGAATCGGTTGGGAATTCACCACCTGAGCCGATAGTCCTTTAAGTCGGCTCCCCCACTTATCAAGATAACGCTGGTGCATAACACCGACAAGAGTGGTTTATTTGAAATCATTGTTTAGGAAAACTGAAGAATATGAATAAACTCGGAGATATTGAACTATTTGTCAGCATTGTACAAAACTCAGGCTTGGCAGCGGGCGCAAAGAAGCTAGGTTTATCGGCAGTTAGCGCCACGTCGCGCATGAACAACCTTGGGTCCAGCTACGGTGTTCGGCTACTTACCCGAACAACACGCAAGACGTCAGTTACTGAGGAGAAGCGTACTTTCTATACACATTGCCTGCGAGTTTTGGAGGAAGTGCGTCTTGCCGAAGAAAATGTAATAAATACAAATGGCGTTTTGTCTGGCCCGATCAAGATGACTGCTACCGTTGACCTCGGCAAGAGAGTCATTGCCCCATTGGTCGCTGACTTTGTTGAGGCAAACCCAAAGGTTAGCCTAGAGTCAGCGCTATTAGATCACGTCGTAAACTTAGTCGACGAGGGTTATGATTTGGGCATACGTTATGGACGAATGCCTGACAACCGAATGATTGCTCGAAAATTGGCAAAGAGTTCCAGACTGTTATTTGCATCGCCAAAATATGTAAAGAAATATGGCGAGCCATCCTCTCCAGAGGATCTAGTCAATCATCGGTGTATCACCCTTGCAAGAGCAGATCAATCGCTAAATGAGTGGTTTTTCTATCGCGATGGTAGCGAACTGGCGATTACTACTAAACCGATACTCGCATCAAACGACGGCTCACAAGTACGTGACTGAGTGATTGATGGAAATGGCATATCACCCAAGTCTTACTGGGATGTAAAAGACGACCTAGACGCTAATAGACTAGTACCGCTACTTAGTGATTATACGGTTAACTATTGGGCAGGTGCTCACCAAGACAGTGCCGATCTGTATGCAGTGTAACCAACTAAGAAATATTTGCCCGAGCGCATTAGAGCGCTACTCGATTTACTGATAAAACGATTTGCGCTCGATTAAATCTCTATTTGTTGCGTCTAACGGCCATATTTCTCAAAACTCAGGTTTGATAATCAGTGATAATAGCGCCGCATATCGCTTAGCTGTTAAACCTTACCACTCCTAATGTCTCTAAAAGAATTCACCACCTTTGTGGCGACGCTGATGGCCATCGTTGCTCTTTCCATTGATGCTCTGCTGCCTGCCTTTGATTTTATCGTGCAGGATCTGACGGTTACCGATCCAAACATGGTGCAACTAGTTGTCAGCGCATTATTTATTGGTTTGGCCATTGGGCAGCTGATCTGTGGCCCCCTGTCGGATGCGTTCGGGCGTAAACCTATTCTGTACATTTCATTAGCTGTTTATTTCATTGGCACGGGCATTTGCTATTTCGCCACCAGTATTGATTGCTTATTAGCAGGCAGAGTGGTTCAGGGCCTAGGAGTTGCTGGCCCAAATATTACAGCCATCACATTGGTGCGTGATAAGTATAAAGGTCGCCAAATGGCTAAAATTATGTCCATAGTGATGATGATTTTCATTATGGTTCCGGCCATAGCGCCGGGCCTTGGTCAGTTGATACTCCTTTTCGCTGGATGGCGTGATATTTTTGTATTGTACACAGTCTATGCGCTGCTAGTTTTAGCCTGGGTGCGATTTCGTTTAAAGGAAACTCTAGCCAAAGAGAAACGAATTCCGTTTAACGCAAAGCGGCTCGCGGGTGGTTTTAGAGAAGTCCTCTCAAATCGCAACACGCTCAGTCTAACCATTGCAATGGGTATGGTCTTCGGTTGTCTCATCGGTTACATCAACTCTTGCCAACAAATCATTCAGGTTCAGCTAGGTGCCGGCAAAATGTTTTCAGTATATTTTGGAATACTGGCGTTATTGGTCGGCATTTCCTCCCTACTAAATTCGCGCATCGTAGAAAAACTGGGTATGCATTACATTGCTTCCAGGGCATTGCTTACTATCACTGTGTCAGCGGCTATATTCCTAGCGGTTCAACAGCTTGTAGATGTTCAATTGTGGATGTTCTTACTTTTTGCCGCTGCACTGTTCGGTAGTTTTGGCTTTATATCCGGGAATCTCAACGCAATGGCCATGGAGCCATTGGGGCATCTAGCGGGTATTGCTATGGCGGTAATTGGTTCCATCTCATCGCTGTTGTCCATCAGTATTGGTACCACCATTGGTCAGCTTTACGATGGCAGCGTGCTGCCTATTACCTTAGGCACAATGTTAATGACAGGCAGTGCTTGGTGCTTCGTACAATACGCTGACAGACATAAGCTTGTGCAAGTGGATTAATCAATCTAGCTAGCAAGTCTATGGCAATCTATTTTACTGCTCCCGCGGTTTTTTGAAATGCTTACTCATTAGATTGTGCGGGCCGAGTAAGTCCGTTGCTTTTCGCTGGTGTTGCAAGCGACGGAGCGCGGAACTCCTCTTCAGTAGTTGCTGATGACAAGTTAGCGCGTATGTAAAAATCGCTACTCAGTGCTTCTGCACATAACTGCTGGCAAGCCAATGCAGAGTAAAACTCACCCAAGGTGTTTGATGTTATGTTCCAAGAGAGCTTAAGCTTGCGTTACCATTGCGGCGCATACCCTACAGCCAAATCGAAACTAGCATGAATATCAAAACTGAGAAACACGGCAGCATTACGATCATTAGCATCGAACGCCCACATAGAAGAAATGCCGTTGATTGGCAGACCGCTCAAGAGCTTTATGCGGCCTTCAAAGACTTTGATCGCGACCAATCCTACTCGGTGGCTATATTGACCGGAAGCGGAGGCAACTTTTGCGCAGGTGCCGATCTAACCGCAATTGCCGAAGGAGAACAAAGACCAATCCTCGAGATGAGCGAGGTTGGCCCAATGGGGCCCACACGCTTACAGTTATCCAAGCCTGTTATTGCAGCCATAGACGGTTATGCCGTCGCTGGAGGTCTAGAATTGGCTCTGTGGTGCGACATGCGTGTTGTGTCGGCGGCGGCGGTGTTTGGTGTATTTTGTCGGCGCTTTGGGGTACCATTGATCGACCTAGGTACAATTCGGCTACCCAGGCTAATTGGTCAATCGCGCGCTACAGATTTAATTTTGACTGGCCGACCAGTTAATGCACAAGAGGCTTACCATATCGGCTTAGCCAATCGTGTCTCTGAGCAACAGAATGCTCTGCCCGCCGCTCTTGAGCTGGCTGAGCAAATCAGCGCGTTCCCGCAACTGTGCATGCGTAACGACAGGACGTCGATGCTCGAACAATGGGGCATGAGTGAAGGCGAAGCCTGTGAAAACGAAATTCGACTAGGTTGGCAGACGCTTGAATCTGGCGAAACAGTAGCCGGTGCTACTAAGTTCAAAGCTGGTGTAGGAAGAAGTGGGGCTTTCGACTAGGCAAAGAGTCAGATTATCGACATCGACTCACCCATTTTGGGTAAATGTCTGACCGATCTGCGGGCAATTTTGGCAATCCGTATGGACATCCATTTACCTAAACTTATAACTCAAATTATTAGAATTTAGTTATAGTCACTTTGGCCGAGTTGCTGCTAGCACGCCTCCAATACCTGAGTACTGACTACCACCTAGGCGGGCCAAAGGATCTAACTGTTGGGCGTCTATTTGAAAATGCCCTCTTTCATGTGGAACTAGTAAGTGGTCACTCACAGTCATGCTTACTATTTCGCCGTAGATCACGGCCTGTGGCACATCGCCGATTTCGTCTATGCGATAGAGCTTACAGGCAATCGCGATATCACAGTCAACGATCCTTGGCAGGCAAAATCCTTCTATTTCAGCTAATTCAATATCTGCCAACTCAACTTCAGACTCACCATGCGGTAACGTTGCCGAAGTCGCATTCAGGCTGTCCAAATGCCGCGTGCTTGAGATGTGCACCACGAAGTAATCTCGGTCACGAATATTGGCCCGTGTGTCCTTTTCTTCAATGCTGTTTTTCATGCCCACCGACAGCATCAACAACGCTGGCTCGCTGCTGATACCGGTAAAAAACGAAAACGGGGCGACATTGAATGAATCATCTCCATTATCTGATAGCACCCATGCTATGGGCCGTGGGACAATAGTTTGCACCATTGCGCCGTAGCATTGGTTTGCAGTGAGATTATTAAAATCTAGAAACATAGTATGCTTTAAGTTAGTAGTTTGTATAAGGCAGTTGTATTGGATACACATCAGTCATTTTGTAATCTCTTGCTGCGCTTGGTTCGCAAGGCAACTAGCTAAATTCTAATGAGTGTAGTCAAATTGAGAAGTGAATTTTTAGTTTTGCCAAATTGATAAAATAGCCCGCAAGGTGGTAGCAAAGGCAATGGGTTGATCCAACATCAAATGATGTCTCGCATAAGGAATGCCTATCATTGGAAAATCGTCCGCGCCCTGCTGTGCAATTGTTTCGTGCATGTATTCAACTGAATCCGCATTAAACAAGAAACTCTGTTCACCATAGACAATCGCTTTACGACCAGGCGCTGTAGCAACGTTTTTAGCAGTCTCCAGCCACTTTTTTTCAAACCCAGGTTCACGATTGAACACGCTAGGGTCAAACTTCCACACCCAACCGCCTTCTACCTGCTCCAAGGAATGATAAGCCATATAGTCGAACAACTCTTCATGCTCAACCGCTTGCTGGGGCGAGAGTTTGAAGCGTGCCTTAGCAGATTCGTAATCGGGGTAGATCCGATTAGGCATTCCGGCATTGCGACTACCTGGAGGAGAGAAACTCTTTGCGTTTTCAGCCAGAACGCTTGGTCGTAAGATCATCAGATCGCAAACTACCATGCCGGCAAATCGGTCAGGGTGTGCGCGCACGGTCGCTGTGGCCACATGACCACCAAAAGAATGCGCAACCAATGTGGGTTTTTGGGCGTGCTCAAAAAGGCCGGTTTTTTCAGCAACTCCCATCACTTCCTCGACACGCACCTCCTCTGGGTAAGATTCCCGCACTCCAGAATCACCCATACCAGAGTGATCGTAGGCCACTATGTGGTAGTCTTTTGCCAGAAACGGTGCGATAAAAGCAAAGCAACGCGCGTGAGCAAGAAATCCATGCAACATTAAAATAGCTGGTTTGGATTTATCGCCCCACCGAAAGTAGTGAATGTCACAGCCGTCTACCTCAACTATGCCCTCTTCTCTTGGTACGGATAAGGCCTCTACAAGCCACTCTGGAGGACTTGAAACTGCACCATCCAAATCGGTTAAGCCATTGATTAAATTTTCGTTCAACCTCATTTTCGCACTATCTTTATTTGTCATTGACTGCCGTCTTTAGTTCTGCGCGTTGTGGCCATCGTAGAGTGAGACCCAGCAGCACAGTTTTAATTTGCGAGTAGTTTAATCTATCTAGATGGTATCTGTGTACTTGCCGTTCACCGATTGATGCTAATGCAGACAATTGAACAGAGGAATAACAAAAAAAGACAACCATCGAGACCTTTGGTGCTAATGACTCTCTACATATTCCTTCAAAGCATTACCCAAGAACTGCCAACCTTCTAGTTTCTCGCCAAGGCCAGTATGAGGGATTCGGCCAACTGTACTTTCACTAAATCGCGGCAATGTACCTGCACCCTTTTCACTCAAATCCCAATTTCCACACCACTGAGACGGCCCGTGCCTTTAGGGAACAAGGAACCAAGAACCTGGAGTTGCACTCTCGGGTTTACACAAACTACGGTACCCCACAAAACACCACAACCATTACTCCAATTTTTCTTCATTGAGCCTCCGAGTTTGGCTTCAATGCTAAAGCTACGTTTACTTTTTTCTCCGCCAGCATAGACGTCTGCAGGCCACCATTAGCCAATATTTTCGGTTAAGGCCAGGCAAACGGCCTTAGGGCTGGCATTTATATTGGTTTCAACTACTACTTCGCCATACTCCGCTGGACATCTACTAATTGGCTAGCCTCTTCTTATTATTCTTCGATATGTAGTCACTTATGTGGTCACTATAGTCACGCATTTAATCTATCTTGGCAAATTCAATATAAATCAGGTACCGCAGTGAATGATGGATGTTTGAATTCCGCGCTTTCGAATTCGCTATTTTTCAATCACTAATAGTTCAGCAAGTTCGCTTATACTCCGCCATCTCAAAATTTTAAACCACCAAAACACATGATAAACACATTTTTGAAACGATTTGACGACCTCTATTTTGTCTTAGGTAGAGCCTTGCTTGGCACCTACTTCCTAGTACCTGGCATAATGAAAATAGTGGGATACACTGGTACTTTAGATTTGATGGTTTCAAAAGGTGTGTTGTTTGCTCACGCCTTGTTACCACTAACAATAATGCTGCAAATTGGTTTGGGGCTAATGGTGATTTTCGGTAAAAATATACGTTTTAGTGCATTGATTCTGTTCGCACTGATTCTCATTATCAATTTCTTCATCCACAACTTTTGGGCGATGCAAGGCGATCCAGGTTATGGCCATGAGCTACAAAACTTCATTAAGAACCTTGGCATTGCTGCAGGATTCTTGGTCCTAGCCGGCCGAGGTGATGCCGACCGTGCGGCGAGCACACTAAAATCAAACTGAATTGCAAACCCTCGTAGACTCTAGTGTTTCTTGAATTTTAGATTGAAGTTGGACTGATTATAAGGCGCTGAGTAGAAGGTCATTTCGTCGACGGTGTCGTTGAATTTAATGTAGGTGCCATGTTCTTGGCCTATGACAATGCCGCGATTACCTGAGCAATTTAGTTGTATGTTGCGAGATTTGGTACGAAATCGCAATGTATAAAAGTCAGTCCTTCGTTCGCGTTCAAGCTTATAAGATTTGATTGCGGCATACGCCCCGCTCTCGACCAGAACTTTCTTAGCACCTAAAAAAGTAATTCTATCTTCGCAGTCGCCATCGTCGACAGCGTCCCAAGCACTAAAACCCATATCCGTAACTGGGCCAGTTTGTTGAGCAACAACAAAGGGCGAGAAGAAGAAACAAAGCATTGGAGATACAGCTAACCACAAGACGCCCACACCGCGCCTGTTGTATTTACTAGTCAAAACGAACCAACCTGTATTATTTTTATTTTCGCGTCCTTGAATAAGCCTTACTTCTTAGCATTGTTAAGGGATACAGTTATGTCTATTCGTGGCAGACATTTAGATGCTGCGTATACTAAACCATTAGACAGTTAAATTTGACTATCTGAGCTATTTTTCGACCAATTCTGGTGCAACTTATAGCTCATGTTACTTAGTGTCTAGCTTAAGTTTTCTTATGTTAGGTTTATAATCCCATGTACATCGTTCCCAAATGCCGAGGCAGCTATGAAGTTAGATTTAGAATTCGTACGAAAGCAGTTTAATCAGCTTAATGATGACCCTGATTTAGTCTTTGCATCTAATGCTGGCGGCAGCTATGTGTGCAATCAAGTGAACGAGATTTTCGAGAATTATAATCGTCACACCCGAGTACAACCTTACAATAACTTTGCACCATCAAGTAATGCAGGTCTGGCAATGGACCGCGCCAAAGACCTTTGGGCTCAGGCGCTTAATATTGAGGTTAGTGAGCTAACCGTTGGCCCTTCAACATCGATGAACACCTATGTAATGGCTAATGCCATTAGTACCAACTGGACCCCCGGCGACGAAATCGTTGTAACTAATCAAGACCATGAAACCAATATTGGCGTTTGGCGGCGTAAAGCTGATGAAAAAGGGGTAACCATTCGCGAGTGGGCCTCAGACCCAGAAACGGGCTTACTCAATATTGAAGATTTAGCGGGCCTGTTGAGCAACAAAACCCGATGGGTGTTCTTCACCCATTGCTCAAACATCGTTGGTACCGCGAATCCAGTATCAGAGATTACCGCCGAGATTAAAAAATCGTCCTCTGCACGTGTGTTAGTTGATGCGGTAGCCTATGCCCCGCATCACATCAGTGACATGCAAACGCTGGGCGTAGATGCTTACGTGTTTAGTCTCTACAAAGTGTTTGGGCCGCATCAGAGTTTGCTTTACACAAGCAGTGATTTACAGACTGAATTAAGTTCTCAGGCTCACTATTTTCTTCAGGGTGACGTCACAAAGTATCTGAACCCAACAGGCCCGCAACACGCACAGGTAGCCGCGTGCGCCGGAGTGATCGACTATTTGGATGCGCTGCACTCACATCATTTTGGTGCGGTGGCACTGAGCTCACCACAGAAAATGCATGACATTCATCGACTAATTCAAGTGCATGAGACGAACCTGACAAAACCACTAGTGGATTACCTTGCAAACCACAAGAATGTTCGGCTTATTGGCAAGCCACATACGCAAGACAACGATCGCGCGCCGACTATCGCCTTTAGACCTCTTAATCAAACATCAGCAGAGCTAACTGCAACCTTGCAGGCCGCAAACATTGGCACCGAGTACGGTGACTTCTATGCAACTCGACTGATAGAGGGCGTGGGAATAGATCCTAGCGATGGTGTAGTGCGACTGTCTTTATTACATTACAACAGCATGCAAGATGTAGACAAAATATTGCGCGAATTGGACATCGCGCTCAGTGCCTAAATCGCTTTCACGGTTTTGTTCGATGGTCGCCAGAGCTTAATCGAAAGTTGAAACCCTGAGTGGTAAGAAGTAGGCAGACGGTTCTAAATAAAACATCGTCTGCTATCAGCTATTTCTTTTTACGCTTCATATTGAGTTTAAAATCTCGGCTGGTGTGACCCCAAAAATGCTTAAAGACCTTGAGTGCTGGGTAGATAGGCTTGCCCTCAGCAAGTTGGATTATTTGCCAATAATAAAAGCCAACTCCGCCAACATTATTGATCGCCTTAATCAAACTCAGGGGGCTATTATTCCCCCAAAAACCTTTGCCCAACACCAAATCATTCTCATAAAAATCCACCTCATCTATGCTTTTGCTGATAAGCAATTTCGGCAGATCCGGCTGGGTACAAAATGGCCTCGCTAGACCAATGATATCTACTTCGTTGTTAGCAATAGCCTGCTCCATTACGCTTCGGCTTCTAAAGCCTCCAGTAACCATAAGCGGTATTTTTGCGGCGCTTTTAATAACACCTGCGTATTCAAGAAAGTAAGCTTCTCGTTTGCGCGTGCTTTCTCTTACATCTGTAGGCTCTACTCCCATTAAACTGAGTTGCTCGTAATTGCCGCCTGATATTTCCAACAAATCCAAACTATCTTCCGCCAGCCATCCTGCCACGGTAACGCATTCCTCCAGGGTAAAACCGCCCTTCTGAAAATCTGCAGAATTAAGCTTTGCAGCCACAGGATATTCGGGGCCCACGGCGCTGCGTACAGCCTTAATTATTCGACGACCAAGCCGCGCTCTATTCTCTAGGCTGCCACCCCATTGATCAGTACGCTGATTTATCAATGGGTTTAAAAATTGGCTAATCAAATAACCGTGTGCGCAATGCACTTGCACGCCTGTAAAACCAGCTTCTTTACACAATTTGGCTGTGGTTGCGAAACGCGTAATCACATCTTCTATTTCAGCCTCAGTGATCGCCCTTGGGCGTGAAAAATTACCCATCATTTTCAACTGAACTTCGGAAGGAGCCAAAGGTTCACTGTTTACCAAACGTGGGCACTGCCGGCCAGGGTGGCTGATCTGCGCCCAGAATTGATTCCCACTCGTGGTGCCACTATTGACCATTTCTTTGAGCATACCTAACCCGGATTCATCTTCTAAAACAATATTACCGGCTCTTTCTAGATATCGGCGGTCCACCATGATATTGCCGCTAATATGCAACCCCGAACCGCCTTGTGACCATGTTCTATATAGTTGCTTATGCAGCGCAGTAGCATTATCGTTTTCATCCGCCAGGCCTTCGGTCATTGCACTCTTACCGAACCGATTAGGAATCGTCGCACCACAAGGTAGTTGCAACGGGGAACTTAGGCTCATTTTACTGACGGGATCATTCATAGGTGGGCTCTGGTGTGTTTAGTTTTGATTGCTGCGCATAGACTAGCAAACATTAGTAATTTCAGCATTGAGAAATTAGCTCGACCGGGCAGCAGATGTTGGCCTTGGCAACGTCTAATTTTACGAGTATTAAAATGTATAAAATTATCTGCATCGTTGGCCTATTCCTGATATCAATTACTACTAACGCCGGAAAAGAAGATTTTAGCAAAGGTCCGATTTTTCATAAGCATGGCGAAAATTCTGTCATAGAAGGCGGCTTAGATAATCCTCAAAAACAAAATTTCAAAGCAGTTTTCGATATCCCTGAACCATATAGGGATGGTGGCACTAGCCAAAAACTCAATACCGTTGCTCGGTTTATTAATATGCACGCTCGGGCTGGTGTGCCCTTAGGGAACATGGATGTGGCGGTGGTCGTGCATGGTAAAGCCGGCTTCGACTTAATGAACAATGATGCTCATAACGCCCGATTTAAAACCGATAACCCAAACAATGGATTGTTAAACGCATTACTAAATTAAGGTATCGAAGTGTACCTATGCGGGCAATCAGCAGCTTTTTCAGATATCGAAGTCTCGGATTTAAACTCAAAAGTGCAGATGTCGCTGTCGTCCATGACAGCTAATGCTCTATTGCAACAGCGCGCCTTTACCCTGAACCCTTTTTAGAGTTTAGAGTGTCGCTGCCTTGTTTAGAGTGTCGCTGCCTTGTTTAGAGTGTCGCTGATTTGGCTAAAACTCGGTTAATTTGAAGGTAGTTGCTGGTTCGCCAATAACCTGTAAATAACATTGCCCCCATTTTTCAGGGATTTTATATTCTGATGTTAAATCAAACGCCAATGAAGCAAAATTTCTATCGCATCTAAGATTCAAAGCGAGGAGTTTGCCATTAACTTCGCTGATTGAGAATGCTTGTTTAAACAATGTCAAAGAACCATGACCACGTGGTTCGATGGTCATCATCACGCTCACAGGGTTCTTCGCCCGCTTAGCAGCATACAGTTGAGTAACTATCGCACCAAAGCGAGCTTCAGCACCCGAGTCTAATGCAATTAATTCTTGGTAGACGTTTAATGCCTCACCATAGCGTCTGGAGTTTACATACAGGCCAAACAACTCTCGCTTTATTGAGATACGAATTTCTGGCTTAACGTAGGGCCCTTTTGAGCCACTTAATTCCTCAAATTGCAGCACTAATTTAGCTGATGAAATCTGGCCATCAACATCACCAAATGTTTTTGCGTATCTAAATTTCAATAGATTTATATAGGTGTAAGTGTAAGGACTAATTTTATTAAACCTTTCAAGCTTGCGTATTTTTCTAGCTACATTCTTAGCATTCGGCGACTTTCTCGCGAGTTCTCTGGTTGCGTCTCCATGAAGTTTCGCAAAATCTGGGTGAACTTTTTCCTCAGCACCTTTGGAATTGAAAAATATTTGGGCTGTAGTAGCACTTCTAACTGGCTCACCAGCATAGGTGGCGGCTACATAATCATAATTTCTGATGGCTATCAATGCCTCTTCCTCAAAAGCCTCATTGCTGGATTCTATGATAATAGTCTCATAGACGCTGCCGTTTTCGTCAACCATGAACCTTAGGTCCACCATCCCTGAATTCTGTGCAATTCGCTGGTTAATTGGATACGTTGGCGCGGGCGCCTCGACTGGTTTAGCGCCTACAAGCTCAGCCTGTTTTGCATCTTGGGAATAACCGGATACCGGTAACATCACGATTCCGCAGCCAAGCAAAGCTTTTGATATCGTTCCTAAATTTACAACTCTCATCCAAACCTCTTTGTTAACCCATGTTTTAGCCGTTCATTCTAACTAAGAAAAAAAATAGCTCAAGACGCATATCCTATTTTTTCACCATGTCTGATCTTTCGACTTATTGGATTGCAAAGCACCCAATTACCTAGAACACAGCAGTTGCAGGCTTATTTGCAACAAGTAATATAAGTAAGCCGTTAATAACATTAACGAATTGAGGCTTGAGCCACATTGATTTATCCCAAAGTCGCTACAACACATCAGCTTAAATAGATATACTGTTTTCATTACTTAACGCTCGTTTCTCTATTGGCTCAAGAAACGAGGTACGAATGCTCGCTACAGCTTTGGCCAGACTCGATTCAAAGAATGAACATATGATTAATAAAAACCTAACTATGTCCTGCGTGTTTGTAGCAGCTTTGGCCGTCAATTCGGCACATGCGCAAAACCAACCAGACTACCAACTCATTCAGCAACAAATTGAACAAAGCCAGGCGATACTGGCGGCGTCAAAGCGGCAACTTGAGCAATTTTTATTAGCCGACATACCCGCGGTACAAATTGGAACTGCCGAAAACATCGAAGCTATTAAGGAATTAACAGCCAAAGTCGCTACTATGAACGTTGAAGTTCAAGCATCAAATTCGCGATTAGTCAAAGTTAAAGATCAGCTCGGCCGGACTCAAGCAATATATCAGGCGAAACAACGAGAATTGGGTGCGGCTCAACAACAGGCGCAAGCGTTGCAAGACAGCATTCGAGGTAACAGCGAATATCTTTCAAAACAAAACCTTGATGCAGAGCAATCGGCCGTACAAATTGAAGCAATGAACGCCAAGACATTGGCAGCCGCTGCAGAAATAACCCGTTTGAACGACTATATCAGTCGAGCCGACGCTGAGGTTAGTCTGCGAACTTCTCTAGCCGCTCAAGCCGTTGATGCTCAAGGGCAACATCTCGCCAAATTAGCGGTTTTGCAAAAGGAATTGAGCGCCAGTGAAAGCGTTTTGGCGGAGCTGAAACGCCAAATGATGGCGAAAAACAGACGTATATATCTTGAAAAGGCCAATTGGGAGCAATTTGATACGCAAATTGCAGGCAGTGATACCCAACAAGTTCAACTCAGTGCCAGCATCCAAGCGATAAACAATGAAAGCAGTTCTCTCAATGCGGCACTTGTAAGCAAAGACCAAGAAATTGCGGATGCAAAGATTGAAACCGCGAACAAACAACAGCAACTCGCTAAACTAAACGCTGTTCAGACGGATTTGGGCGGCAGCCAAAACGTTTTGACGGAGCTGAAACGGCAAATGGTGGCAAAAAACAAACGTATCGACGCAGAAAAAGCCAATTGGGAAAGAATTGATAAGCAAATTACAGCCCGTAATACGCAACAGTCTCAACTCGGCGCAAGCATCCAACTGAAAAATGATGAAATCAGTTCTATCAATGCGGCGCTTTTAAGCAAAGACCAAGAAATTGCGGATGCGAAGATTGAAACTGCCAACAAACGGCAACTGTTAACGCAAGAAACGAAGCAAATATCAGTACTCAAAAATAACCTTCGCGATGCTGGACGAGAAATGCGTGCGGCCAAAGACGACTTATCTGGTAGCGCTGATTTAGGGTCAAAGGAATTATTGCTTAAACAAAGACTGATGAGAGATATTGCAGACAGCAAAAACGGAATTATTATTCTTAAGCGCAACGAAATCGACATGCAAGCCGAGATCCAACAGCTGCAAGAATTGATGGCCAGAAAATCTAATGACTTAGCGCCCCTGCGAGCTGAAATTGAGGCGCTGCGTGCAGAAAAGGCCAAAATAACGCAAGAACAATCACAACAAGAAATCAAGATTCAAGACGTTAACAAGGCTTTAGTGGACGCAGAAAACTCATTCCAAACAGTAGCAAACCAACTAAGACTACTAAGGGCCGAAAAACAACAATTACTGAATTTATAGAATAGTAAACTATCTATTCTTAATCACTTTCACTAAACAAGTTCTATAAGTTGCTGTCTAAGTGGGCCTCGTTTGCGCCAAAGTGAAGATGAATATTATCTAAAAAAGCAGGGGCTGAAATAATGAAAAAGATTGTAGTAGGTGGGGTTTTGTTGCTTCATGCATTGATTGGCCAATTGGCGTTGGCTTCAGGACTGCAAATTGTTAAAGCATCAAGCTATGTTGAAGTAGCTACTGGCAAGCTTATATCGCCAGCAGTAATATTAATCGAAGACGGAACGATCACTGGGATCAACCCAAGCTCATTACCCGCAGGCGCCACTATCATTGACCTAGGCGACAGCACACTGCTGCCAGGTGTGATGGACATGCACAGCCACGTGACTTTGGATTACTACACTGGCGACCATTGGACCACCGCGCCAGTTATGGAAACTCCTGCTGATTGGGCACTGCATGGCGTTAAATTTGGTCGAGAAATGCTTGAAGCAGGTTTCACGACAGTAAGAGATGCCGGAGCATTTCCCGGATTTCCTGATGTTGCATTAATGCGAGCCATCGACAGCGGTAACGTGCTCGGCCCCAGAATGTTCCCCGCAGGTCACTACATTTCGATTACCGGAGGCCACTGTGATGTCACCGGCTTTGCACCCGGTATTATGGAATTAGGCCCCAAGCAAGGCATTGCCAACGGCAAGGCTGAAATATTAAAGGCTGTTCGTTATCAAGCGAAACATGGGGTCAAAGTGATCAAAGTTTGCGCCACTGCCGGTGTTTTTTCAAAAGGCGACAGTCCCGGAGCACAACAATATTCAGATGGAGAGTTAAACATCATTGTTGAAGAAAGCGCGCGCCATGGTCTAAAGGTGATGGCTCATGCGCACGGCAGTGAAGGTATTATGGCTGCGGTAAAAGCAGGTGTGGCGTCGATTGAACATGGCTCAATGTTAACGCCCGAAATCATTAAGGAAATGACACGTCGAGGCACCTACTATGTTCCAACTATTCACCTAAACAGCGTTCCTCTGCCACCAGAGACACCCGCATGGACAGTAAAGAAGAATGAATTCCTAAAGCCGTTTGTAGAAAACAGTTTTCGTCTGGCAGTTGAAAACGGCGTAAACATAGCCTTGGGCAGCGATGCCGGCGTGATGCCCCACGCCGATGCGAGGTTCGAATTTCACGCGATGGTTAGTCGCGGCATGTCTGAAGTTCAAGCACTGCAAACCGCGACAATTAATGCAGCAGATTTATTGGGGGTTAATGATCGAGGTCAAATAAAAATAGGAATGTTGGCTGATATTATCGCCGTCGCTGGTAACCCATTGGAAAACATTCGTTTAATGGAAAATGTGGCATTTGTGATGAAAGGCGGTGAAGTGGTTAAATCACTCGACTGATAGCGGGTCCCTACTCTGTGTTTGAGTCTAGATGCGCCAGCGCCTGTTCGCTTGCCACTAACGCACCTTCAATGTAGCCGTTGTAGGGCCCTTGGGCGGCCTCCGAGCCTGACCAAATCAGGCTCGCTTGCCAGTCTGTTGTGGTTTTCCAATTGTTTAAGGGGTGATGATTCGGCAAACTCTGGTCTAAGGTTGTTGCAACTAAGTTATCAACTGCCCAGTCTTTGTACAGGAGATCAAGAGGCTTCGCCGCGGCGCTTCCAAATAGCCTGCTGAGTTGGCCGACAATCTCTTGTTTTATCTGCGACTCGCGACCCAAACGATGCTTTGCTGGAACACTCAAGAAGCCAAACAGCGCATAGAGTTTTTGGTCTTTTGCTGAAGCGTCGTGAATTTCTGATAAGGGCCCAAGTTGACTAATTACATCACCGGATAAACCAGCTTCTCGCCAAAACGGTCGCTCGTAAATAGCAATAGCCTTGGCGTGGCCAGCCATCCAAGTCGCCACTGAGTTTAGATCATCTTGGCGATCCAATGCTAATTCGGGTTGAAAACTTAGGGTTTCTAAAGCCACTCTTGCAGGTAGCGCTAAAACCACTTTATCGGTGATGAAAATAGCCCCGCTATCAGACTCTAGCTCTACATGCCCTTTGCTCTACATGTCCTTTGCTCTGCTTAAGCGAGGCAATGCGTGTATCAGTTCTAATTGCATCTGGCGCTGCGAATGATGCAATCAATTGCCCTAAGCGCTCAGTAACCCTCGCCAAACCACCATCAATACGACAAGACCCAGCCATTGAGATACCGCTGATACCGCGTTGCACTGAAGCACCCTCACCTGGAACACTAATAGGCTCGTAGAGGGCATCGCCGGTGGCGCGTTGCGCAAAGACATAGGCGCTTAATCCGAGTTCTTGAACCAAGTTTTCTATCCTGGACTGCCTAGGCCAAAACCAAGATGGCCCTAAGTCAAAGTAAGAACCTTCAAATTTGCTGCGGAATATCCGCCCACCTAAATCTTGTTTGGCTTCAAATAATTGAAAACTGTTTCCTGATTGAGCTAGCCTATAAGCCGTGTGCAGACCACTGATGCCGCCACCGATTATGGCGACCTTTGGTTTAGTCATAGCCTTGTAATCAATGCCATTATTACTCTCCGAGCAGTGATTCAGTGGCCATGTCGAATACAGTTACATCATCCATTACATTGCTGACAATCATTGCCCCTTCGAGCAACGCGAGAATCTTTGTGGCTTCATGTTTTGTTTTTTTTGTATGCCCATTTGCCTTCAAAGCTGTATCAAGCCATGCAATATTACGCTCGAAAAACGCTCGTGTTTCATTAGCCACCGAACTCGGAAGTGCCGCAGTTTCTGCGCCTAACATTCCACAAAGGCAGATACCTTTGTCGTCTTTCAGCGCTGCGCGAAAAGCTTCTATGTAAGTATGAACTGGGTCTCCTCCCGCAGCAATAATTACCTGAGGTTGCCCCAAACTGTTAATAAATTTGTCGGTGTAGTGCTTGGTCACCGCCACGCCTAATTGTTCTTTGGTAGCGAAGTGGTAATGCACCGATGAGCTCTTGATGCCCACCGCGGTGGCAATGTTGCGAAAACTGAAACGATGATAACCACCCTGGCGAATCATATCCTCGGTGACCTGTAGTATTATCGCTTCTCTGTCAGTGCTCATGCTTGTCTCTCAACTGAATTTAGCTCGCCTTTGGCAAGCGTGCGATTTCTTGATCGACCTTATCCAAATGGCCTAGTTTGATCCAGACTTTGGCCCCATTTTCGCCCACTTTTGCGCGCAAAGTACTGTTGACGGGAAGCCGCAACCAACTGTTTTCTTTTAGAACATCGCCTGCTTCTTTGAACTCCCCGCTTAAAACTAAACATTCGCCGCCGTTAGGCAAATGCATTTCAATCTCGATATTTGTCGCCCAACGTTGAATGCTAACTTCTTCATGCTGGTCTAAATACAAAGGTGTAATTTCAACGCCTTGTTTACCGCTCTGCGTAACCGGCCGTATAGATTGCTCGTTTAAGCGTACATGGGTTGAATCACTCTTTTGAAACTGCCAGAGTTTGACAAAAATTACGCAGCCCTGCTCCGAACCTGGAGTGTGACTAGACTGCGGGGGATTGCGAATATAGGAGCCCATGGGAAAGTCACCGTGGTCATCTTGAAACACGCCGTCAAGCACCAAGAATTCTTCACCGCCAGTATGCACATGCGGTGAAAAGTGGCTGCCTGGAGCATATCGCACAATGGAAGTGGCCCGAGCAACCTCATCACCCACCCGATCAAGTGGCCGGCGCGATACGCCAGGCATGGGCGATTCAACCCATGGCATGTCTGCGCTGTGCACCACTACGCGTTGATCAAACTCAGCATTAATTCTCATCATAGACTCTACTAGTTTTCATCATAATCTACTGGTTTGGCATGTTTTCTTAGCCAGCTATACTTGGTCGGAGCGCTATCATGGATTGCCACGCACTGAGCTTGCCACAATTTTCAGGATGTTCGATGCCAGCAAAATCGGCAAAAGCCAGACCTGCATAAAGGGTAATGTCGGCGGAGCTAAATGCTTTTCCAGCAACATATTCATTGTCGCTTAGTACGCCATTGAAATACTGTATGCCTGCCAATGAGTTTTTTTTTGTTTCGCACCCCATTCGGCGCATTGATAGATTTCAAGTTCTGCGCCTAAGCCATCCGTTGCATGATGAAAGTAAGTTCCCACTGCATCAAGCACCATGAATTCATCACGCCTCTGCATCATGCTAATTACCGCACGTTGCTTGGGCGAATGGCCGGTTAACGACACACCATCAAATGAGTGGTCAATGTATTCCATGATTGCGGAGCATTCAGCAATACAAGTACCGTCGTCCAGCTCAAGTATTGGTACTCCTGCGGCTGGATTCATTTGCAGAAATCTTTCTGAGCGATGCTCACCTGCGATTACATCTACACTTTCAAATTGCACTTTATCAGTGGCGTTTTTCTCTGCTAAAGCGATGCGAACACGTAATGGGTTTGGGAAGTTGGCTAAGTCGTAAACTTTCATGGTTTGTCTATAATTATTTTATCTACCTATCTATCGATAGGTAGATAAAATAACAGCAAACTGAAATTAGTCAACAACAAAGTGAATAAATAGAACCCTGTGGACAGCACATGTTGCAAGCGATAGCTCTCAGGACAGGGCTTGGCTCACTGCTGCAGCGGCATGAATAACCGTTGTGTCATATAAGATAGACTCTGTATCCCCTTGATTTATAAGCAATCCTATTTCAGTACAACCCAATATCACAGCTTGCGCGCCAGTCTTGTATAGCTCATCAACAATCTCCAAATAGCGTTCCTTTGATTCGTTAGTAATTACTCCTTGGCATAACTCAGAATAGATCACTTTATGAACGTCTTGGCGCTGCTCTTCATTGGGTACCACCACGTCTATGCCAAAGTTATCGCGTAAACGTTGTTTGTAAAAGTCTTGCTCCATAGTGAATGCAGTGCCTAATAGCCCGACTTTTTTTACTCCATCGGCCTGTAATTGCCGCGCTGTGGCATCAGCGATATGCAACAACGGAATGGATACTGACGCCTCAACTTGGGCCGCCACTTTATGCATGGTATTGGTACAAATTAAAAAGAAATCCGCTCCACCCGCTTCTACCGCTTGCGCCGCTCGAGAAAGGATTTCCGCCAATTCATCCCAAGCTCCGGTGCTTTGCATTTTCTCAATTTCATCAAAATCGACGCTGTATAAGGCAATTCTTGCTGAGTGAAAACCACCTAAAGCACTGGCGACTCCCCGGTTAATTTCTTGATAGTAGCTGGTGGTGGATTCCCAGCTCATGCCACCAATTAGGCCGATAGTTTTCATTGCGTAGCACCGATTTTATTGAAATATGTTGCGCAGACCGAAACAGAAAAAACATTGAACAAGCGAATAACATTGCCTTAAGCACAATGACTAGATTATTGGCTATGCCTGATACATCCTCCACCACCTGAAACTAGCAGTAAAGCTGAAGTAAAAACCGCCGCACAATAGACTCAATGCAAAAAAAGCAGGTGGCCTTTATAGGCAAATTTTGCATTTAGTTTAGCAACGCTAGATGCATGCTCAACAAGCCAGATCACTAATCAAGAAGAAGCATGATCAACGACGATACTGAAGTCATCTTAGGCTCTACGTTACGCGATGGACAGCCTATTTCGATATTATCTATCCAACCAGCATCCGCACCGGCATCCACGCTGCCATTTTTTGTATAGTCCCAGATCAAAAAGTAATTACCAGCGGGTATTCTCATTTCCGCTAGCGCCCAATCACGTTCACCAGATATTCGTTGAGTCATACTGGTAGGACTAAAATTGTTGTCATAAACAGTCACCCTCAAAAAATCTCTACCCGCTTGGCTAGATACCTTCCAGTAAAACGAGACATCAATCGGTCCTTTTATCTCAACTCCCATCTCAGCTTTTTGATTGCGATTTATATTAGCCGATTGTGCGGAGTCCCTATTGACCTTATAGATGCTCGATTGAGCAAACAATGCGGGAGAGCCCGTAAAAAAATCATAATCCATATTATCAACCGCCTACGATAGTGCGTTTGCTTCAAATGGGCTGTCTACCCCCCCGCCTAGCGAGTCTGTTTGATCACCTTCAACAACGCGAACATTATCGACCTAGGCCAAAACACCTGGCACGGTGTTTGAGTCTATCCACTGTATTTGCTCTACTGAGCCAGGAAGATAGAAAGTGGCTGTTTGAAAACCAGAGGTAGTATTGCTTGCTAAAGCTTCATCAACCAGCTTTCTTCCTGAGGCCGAGTAAGCCACAAATCTTAACTCGTTCCTCAGCAATGGGGGGGTATTGACGCTATATCGATAATCGAAAGTAATCGTCTTATCACCTGACAAGAATCCTGTAATATTAGGAAACGAGGACCCTGTACGATGAAAACTTTCTGGCGCAGAGCCACCCGTAGTTGATATCGACGACTGAACCTCCCACCCCTGCGCTTCAAATTGAAATTCAGTATTATCCAGCGCGACCGAAATCACTGAACTCTCAAATTGTGCTGATGCTTGGCTAATCATAAATAGATAACCAAAAATACTTAAGGTGACCTTCATTGAATACTCCTTCAATTTAACAGTTCTTTAGGCCCAGATTTAGTTCACCTAAATACCAACGCTGCTAAAACGCTCTTATACTTCGAACCTATAAATTCCGAGTATCAGGCCGATTGTTTTGTTTGTAAAGACCTTCATACCAATTCAAACTTTATTACTAAGAGAGACGTCACTAAGTAGCAGCCGCTAGGCTACGAAGTCATTTTTCGAATCATGTAATAGGTCGTTTGCATTGGCATGATATCTGGGTATTTAGCCAGCGCAAAACCGCACTTCTCATAAGCCTTAATCGCTGACGCATTGCCTTCAAGCACAAATAACGAATTGGTCGATATGCCGTGTTGTTCAAACCCGAAGTCAGACAAATACTCTATTAGATTTTGCACCAAACCCTGCCCTCTATGCTTTGGTGACACTGCTAGGCGACCAAGGTGCCAGCGCCCTACTCGTTCATAACATTGTCCGAATGCCAGCAACTCGCCCTGCCGATTAAGCATGCTAAAGGAATCCAAAGTATCTAACTTTAGATCATTGGTAAAACTTTGCGCGTCAAACGGGTAGTCAAACACAGGCCCCGCCCATTCTCTAAGTTCTGGCTCCGAATTAAACCAGCTCATTAACTTTCTAATATGTTCCGCAGTTGGGGGGGTTAGATTACTCATAACTGCTTAACCATCACGAGTGCATCCACGCAACCCTGTTCAGGATGATTAAATGAGCCAGGCAATCTACCCACTTCTTTGTAACCTAATTTAAGCCATAGCGTTATAGCACGAGCGTTACTGGCCGCCACAAAGTTAAACTGCATCGCGGCATAGCCTAGCGCCTTGGCAACTGACTGCGAGTGCTCACACATTTGTGTAGCCAATCCTCGGCCTCGCGCTTTAGAGGCCACCATGTAACCACAGTTACACACGTGCTTGCCTGGCCCAGCTTGGTTGGTCTTTATAAAATAGGTGCCATAAATCACGCCACCGTCCTCCGCCACATAGGTTTTACGAGGGTTGCGCAGCCAAATATCCAACGCCTGTTGATTTGTCGTATCACGCTCATAGGCATAGGTATCACCCGCTTTAACCACTTCACTAAAAATTGGCCAGATTTGCGCAAAATCTTTTTCCTCATCTTGCTCCCTAACTTCACGTATTTGCATTGGTAATAGTGCGATTTTAGTTGAACTGGATTCCTAATATAAATCAAGCTAACTATATTTCTACGATTTTCGATTAGCAAATATGATTTTTGTACAGTTTTCAAATATACTCATCAAATGATTTCAAACAACGATCAAGAACTCGAAAAACTGCTCGAACAACATAGCCACTCCCTGTCTGGAAAAATCTGGCGGGGTTCGCAAACTCATAACGCAAAAGTTAAACGTAAAAAGGTAGTTGATAGTGGCCATCCCGCACTTAATGAGCTGCTGCATAGCGCCGCTTGGCCATTAGGCACTACCACTGAAATAGGCTTAGCAAACCCAGGCATTGGCGAGCTACGTTTATTAATTCCAGCTTTACGTGAACTAACAAACGATAAGAATTCTCAGCAGAATATTATTTGGGTTGCTCCACCCTTTTTACCTTTTGCACCGAGCTTGATTAAAGAACAGATAGACGTAAGTAAATTAACTGTAGTGCAAACCAATAACGTTCAAGACACGCTATGGGCCACCGAACAAGCCCTACTCGCAGAATGCTGTGCAGCTGTTTTAAGCTGGACTGGCACCTATAACCTCAGTACTCACCAACTTCGCCGCTTGCAATTAGCCGCTGAAAAAAGCAATTGCTGGCATATTTTGTTTCGACACAGCGATTGCTTAAAGCAATCGTCAACAGCGGGCTTGCGCATTCACCTAAAAGAAAATACCCACAGCAAGCTGGATTTACATATTTTGAAACAACCTCAAGGCTGGGGCGGCCAGCGCTGTACTTTATCGCTGCAACCACATTATGAACGTTGGCAACGTTTACCAGTGAATCTATTACCGCATAGCAACCAGCCACACATTCATGCATTGCCCGAACAAATCCAAACACTGCACGGCAGCGATCATGAACAAGCGTCAGTGACAGTATTAGCGCCGTTATCCGAGCTTAAGGCGGTTTTTTGAGTTTCGAAACGCCGTGCGTTTCAGGCTCAGGGCTGGCTCTTTAGTTTCGAAACGCCGTGCGTTTCAGGCTCAGGGCTGGCTCTTTAGTTTCGAAACGCCGGGCGCTTCAGGCTCAGGGCTGGCTCTTTAGTTTCGAAACGCCGGGCGCTTCAGGCTCAGGGCTGGCTCTTTAGTTTCGAAACGCCATGCGTTTCAGGCTCAGGGCTCACTCTTTAGTTTCGAAACACTGGGCGCTTCGGGCTGAGGGCTCGTTCATTCGTTTCGAAGCGCTGTTTAATAGAATTTAGGAATTACTGACGTTGTGACAAAGATTGGTGAAAATACCCAAGGGAATGATGCCCTGCATAGAAAAAAAACAGGCAGAGGACCAAGCAAGCAGCCTTGTGAGGCTTGGTTGTGTTTACGCTTTACCCATCTGGCTCTAAACAGCGCGAGCTTAGCCTTGGAGTCACAACCTGCTGTGGCGATTAGCTACCAACAACAAATATGGCAATGCAATGCCATAGCAACGCAATCCGCAATACAAATCGGCATGAGTGTAAACCATGCTCTGATGCTTAATCCGAGCATAGAATTGCATGAGCGCGAGCAACTATTGGAACAACAAAAATTGCAGGAACTAAGTTATTGGGCATACCGCTTCACGTCATTGGTGAGTCAATACAATGAACATTCCTTACTTTTAGAAATTGGACGAAGTATTAAATTATTCAATGGTTTAAGCCATTTAATTAATTTAATTACTAATGACTTATCCAATTTCAAAATAGAAGCACAGCTGGGCTTAGCTGATACGCCCAAGGCAGCGTATATTCTCAGTAATAGTTCATCCCCAAATGATGCGTTGGCGAATAGCCGGAGTCGCTTACTAAACGCCGCTATCGAGCATTTAGATATAGAACCCAAAACCATTGCACAGCTCCATAGCTGCGGATTTGAGGTGCTCGAAGATATCGACAGCGTTGCTGTTGCTGAATTAGGGCAACGCTTTGGCGCTTCGTTGTTGCGCTATTTAGACCAACTATGGGGCCGAGTTGCAGACCCGCAAATAGGTACCATACCGCCAGAAAAATTTCATGCCAGCGCTGATTTTGCCGAACCAATATCAAACCTCACTTGGATTCAACAACAGCTCGAGCGATTGCTGCATGACTTGGCGCATTTCAGTAAAACTCGGCAACTTATTTGCCGTAGCTTTACTTGGCGCTTCTACAAGGAAAACAATGAACTATTAGAGACCATATCGATTGCACTCAGCGCAAAGCAAAATAGCTTAGCCACCTTTGAGGAATTAAGTAATCTAAAGTTAGCAAGCATTAAACTCAATTGGGAGTTTTCCAGCATCGAATTAAGCAGCACTCAGCTGGTGCCAATACGTTTATTCAATAGCGATTTATTTGACCCACAACCTGACCAAGAGCAGTTCAAGCAACTAATTGATAAGTTCAGTAGTCGCCTAGGCCATACTGCACTATTTAGAGTTTATGCTGAATCAGAACATTTACCCGAACTGGCGAATGGTCGCCAGCATGCAGTTCAGGAAACACCAGCCACATACGCCAAGCAGCAAGAACGGCAAGACCAGAACCCAGCACAACAAAACAAAGTTCTGCAGGATCAGCCTCTGTGGCTATTGGAATCTCCACAACGCCTAGCTCAACAACAAAGCCAACCACTGTATGAAGGACCTTTAAGCATTATTCATGGGCCAGACCGGATTAGCAGCCATTGGTGGGCTAAGCTGCAAAGCCGCGATTATTTCATTGCCCGCCAGCGCAGCGGTCGCTTGCTGTGGATCTATTTTGATCGCAGTTTACGCAACTGGTATCTGCATGGTCTATTCGCCTAGCTGTTTATTCCTTTAATCTTGAAAGCGCAGTTGAATCGGGCTTACTCGGTTGCTGAAAATGCAGTGTGATAGCTCACTTGGCCTTGTGGAAAACGCTCACTGTTCAATAACAAAGCCTGAAAGTTCTCTGTTGACACACCGGCCAGTGTCAGCACTTCAATCGGCTCAAAACCAAAACGAGAATAAAAAGCGGGATCTCCGAGCAATACGCAACCGGCCGCACCCAACTGCGCTAAATCTCTAAGAGCATGTTTCATTAAACCAGAACCAACGCCCTGCCCTTGATGATCAGGGTGTACTGAAATCGGCCCTAAGCCATACCATGATTTGCTGCCGTCACTAACTGTAACCGCTGATACAGCAACATGAGCAATGATTTTAGAGTCCGAAGCAGCAAGGCTCAGCTCCGCCACTAAAGAAACAGTAAGCGCATTAGCTTCTCGTAGGGCATCGACAATAAATTGTTCAGTATGAGAGCTGCGGGCCATTTGACTAAAGGCTTCACGTGTCAGCTGATGAATATCACCGTTGTCACTCGGATTTTTAGCTCGAATACTAGGCTTCATAACGTAGGCCTGCTATCTTAGGCATTACTACTGAAGTTGCGCGAAGACGTTTAAGTGTTTTATCACTGCTTAAACTCTAATATTCGATTACCAGCAACAAAGCCGGCCCTAACGATCGCTTTTTGCGCTGCAATATTATTCTTCTCAGTTGAACATATAGCATCAAAACCACCTTGCGTGGCGATCAAGACCAAGTCTTGCAATACTAATGTTGCAAGCCCCTTTGCACGCTCTTGCTTAGCGACTATTACGCCTATGTCCGCCACATTTGGCAGGTATGGATCGGAGACACGACACTCGCCAGTGGCTCTTAGTTGCCCTTCTATAGAGACACCAAAGAGCTCCTCTCGCTCGATTAAGTTAGCAAAATAACCGGACAACCACTCTTTGGGTGCGCCAATTGCATCGTGAGCAAACGAAACAGCTTGGCCTAAATCAGAGCTAATCATCTTTTTAAGACCAGCTGAGGCCGCACCTTCAAGAACCTGGTTATCGCTTAGCTGATACATCAAACTATTTACCTCGAAGGAAGCAAAATGGTCCAAGCACAGCGATAAGTAATGCGGTTCAGCGGTGCTAGCGAAGGCACCAGAGGCAGACACCAAAGCGTTTTCAAAAAGCGACTTGAATACTGCCGAAGTCGATTCAACAAGAACATCGTCGAGGTAAAACTGCAACACAAAACCGTCTTGATTGACGCAGCAAAAACCTTGCAGGCTATCCTCTTGATATAACCCATAGTGATCAGCTTGCGGCACAAAGCCATTCAACCACATGCCATCAAGCGGCGCGGTGGTTCGAGCCATGTAAGCATGCTTTAATACGCTCAACTGCTCGATCGAAACAGGTCTGATTTCCATCATTGGTCCCCTAACTAAACTTCGGTGCACGCTTCTCAACAAATGAACTTACGCCTTCTTTGCCGTCTACGGTTCGAGCGCACGCGGCAATGGTGCGACCTTCTATTTCCATTTGAGTCTCTAAGCTATTCGAAAAAGATTCTAGCAATAAACTTTTGATAGCGGCGTTAGAGCCCTTTGAACCATTAACCAGCATTTGTGCAAGCTTGGCTGTTTGCTCAGCAAGAGCATCATCAGCGACCACCTTGGTCACTAACCCCCAACCCAACGCTTCTTGCGCAGACAGAACTCGATTAGTAAACATCAGCTCCTGAGTGCGGCGAATACCAATCAGCCGAGGTAGGTAATAGCTACTGCTGCCATCTGGAGACAAGCCTATCTTGGAGTAGGCCATGGTGAACTTCGCTGACTCAGCGGCAATAACCAAATCACCCGTGACAGCGATACTAAACCCCGCACCGGCGGCTGTGCCATTTACTGAACAAATAAGGGGCAAGTCCATGCGCGCTAAAATAGACAACGCTTTGTGCAGCTCGTCGGCAATTCGCGCTACGCCAGCCCCGGCGCCCTGCTCCGCTTCAAGCATTGCTTTAACGTCACCGCCAGCACAGAAGAAACGCCCGTTGCCTGTGAGCACAACCGCTTTTAAGTTTTCATCGTTATCACAAATACGCGCAGCATCGGCTAGTTCGGTAGCCATATCTAGGTTTAGCCCATTAGCGGCATCGGGTCGATTAAACGCGATGGTCGCAACTCGTTCGTGAATCGAAAAATCGAGATTATTAAATTTGGTCATATTGGCAACACAACATTGTAAGAGATTAATTGATTGCGCGATTTTAACCCAATTTGCTTGTTGTTTAACGGAGACTCCTAAAACTTTAGAGTTTACGCCCTAGCCTTTTTTCAACCTGCTTTTTTTCCCAATTCGAATCGAACATACTAAATATCTCAAAAACAGACAAACCATGCGAGACCACCCCTATGCCCCAACCCATTAAAGTCCACCACGCCCACATGTATCCAGGGCTGGTAAGGTAATTGATAATAAAGAGTAAGACCAT
Source organism: Cryomorphaceae bacterium (assembly GCA_047623225.1). Classification (GTDB taxonomy): domain Bacteria; phylum Pseudomonadota; class Gammaproteobacteria; order Arenicellales; family Arenicellaceae; genus Arenicella. The sequence continues at coordinate 40,068 of JBLHME010000009.1, read as the reverse complement.
TATTAGTACGTATGTGACTAGATGGGAGTAAAAACCTTTTACATCACGCACGTACTCTAATGCTCGTTGTTCTTCCCACGTCATACTTTGTTCATTCATCTCTGTGTCCTCATACAATTGTGAAAGTTGAACTTCAAATACAGCAGCGAGTGCATTCAATGATTCGAGGCCGGCTTTTTGCCCACGTTCAATACGTTGTATTGTGCGAACACTTAAACCGCTGATTTCGGCCAGATATTCCTGTGACCAACCGCGTTGCAATCTCAATTTTCGTACAATCATTTTCATTTACTCTTGATGCTGTGTGACGCAATTTTGAGTGATTTGGATTGACAGCACCATGCCAAAACCACGACACCCATCTGACAATCGATAGTTATCAAACACTTAGAGGACAAAATATTAGACATATGATAGCAATGCATTGTTTGATGTAAACCACTTTGTGAATTGTACTGCAGCCACCTCACGTCATCAGACTTTGGATGCGCGCTACTGCCACACCAATGGCGACTATTTACTGGCCTTATAGTCGCTAAGAATCTTTTGTTATTTGGCTTGAAGACAGCTGTACTAATGGAATCCCTGCACAGTATTGTGATGGGACATTTAGCCAGAATATAGCTCAGCACTTGCTAATATTTCAGACGATGCATGTTAGAATCCGAGCATGAAAATTATTAGAACTATTGCCAAATGGGCGTTATCGCTGCTGCTAATTGCGGTCATCATATCGTGGGGCCTTTGGCTTCTAAACTCTCCAATCGAATTTGATCAAGCTAGTCTTTCACAACAGCGCTTAGATGCTGGTGCTTACAAGGTAGAACGAATCGACCTCAAGATTGTCGATCAATCCCGGACTACTCCTGCGATGGGCAAATATGACGGCGATGACACGCGAACCTTAAATGGCTCGATATGGTACCCGTCGTCCAATGACTCCAACACTCCTGCAGAAAAACATCCTCTGATCGTTTTTAGCCACGGTTTTGGTAGCTACCATCAGGGGTGTCGGCACATCGCGCAGTTCCTGGCGCGCAATGGCTATGTAGTTGCTGCCGTGGACTTCCCTCTGAGCTATATGCGCTCTCCCGCTGGGTCTCCTCAATTACTTGATGTGGCAAATCAGCCTGGTGATGTGAGTGCAGTCATTGACCGTTTGCTTGAATTGGATCAAGACGCAAAGAGCCCACTTCATAAACGCATCGACACAGAGAAAATTGGCGCTATGGGTTTATCTTTAGGCGGCCTCACCACAGCGCTGGTATCGTTCCACCCAGACCTGAAGGATGATCGCATTGATGCAATGGCAGCTTTTGCGCCGCCATTAGAAGCATTCAGCGCCGAGTTTTTCGCTACTAACGATCTCCCCTCTCTGGTTATTTCCGGTAGCCAAGACAAAATCGTACCTGAGTCAGTCAACGCGACTGAAATTCAAGCGATGCACCCCAATGGCTTGTTTTTAAGCGTAGAGGGAGGTACACATTTGGGTTTTGCCAACGTAGGCAGTTGGCTGCGGATGACCGAGAGCCCGGATAATTTAGGCTGTACCTTAATCGACTACAATCTTGAAAAACTTACGCTTCCAGAAAGTTGGAGTGAGGTAATACCTAATACCAATGGAATTCTGCGAGACATCTCGGTGGGCGAACCCTGCCCTGAATTGGCTGGCATAGCAATGAACCCTACTAAGCAGCAATGGCTGACTAGAGTTGCTGTGGGAGCTTTCTTTGATATGAATTTGCGAACCGGCGATCGAGCAGAATCAGCTAGACAATACTTTCGTCAACAGATGGTTTCAGAAAACTCCGAGCTGACCCTGAAGGGTCCTAGCTAGATACCGGCCTAAAAATATACGGCAAAAGCGATAAAAAAAAGCCCCTCCAGTTAGGAGGGGCTTATTTACGATTGGTAACATCGATTTTTGAGGATTTCTAGAACGGAATATCATCGTCAAAATCATTAGCAGGTGCTGGTTGAGACGCAGCTTGCTGTGGCGCTTGACCACCGCCTTGCTGCCCACCCCCTGATTGTTGCTGGCCACCAGATGACTGACCCCCAGACTGTTGGGGAGCTTGTTGGCGCGGTTGAAAGCCACCACCACCGCCAGCATTATCACCACGTGAATCCAGCATTTGCATTTCGTTAGCGACAATCTCGGTAGTGTATTTATCGTTACCGCTTTGGTCTTGCCACTTGCGAGTTTGCAACTTGCCTTCGATGTAGACTTTAGAACCTTTACGCAAATATTCGCCGGCTATTTCGCCTAAACGGTTGAACATCACGATTCGATGCCATTCCGTCTTCTCTTGCATTTCACCGGTGTTCTTATCTTTCCAACTTTCCGATGTTGCAACACTGAGGTTGGCGATTGCTGAGCCGTTGTTGGCATATCTTACTTCGGGGTCGTTGCCGAGATTGCCAACGATAATTACTTTATTGATACCACGTGCCATTTGTTACTCCAATATTTGTATCTATTACTGCTTATTTTGTTATGTATTCAGCGGACTAATTGTATAGCGCATTTTCAACCACTGCAAAATATAAGCGCAGGAATACACAATTAATCAACACTGTTTGCGTAGCTCACTCTAAAAAGCAGCGAGTAGAGTACGGGAACCACTATTAGGGTTAACAACGTAGCAAAAGCTAGACCAAAGATAATGCTCACCGCCATCGGTTTAAACATAGCTGTGCCGCCCCAGAGTAAGGGGAGCATACCTAAAACGGTTGTTGCGGTCGCCAACACGATAGGCCGCAAGCGTTGTTTACAAGCATGCACTATGGCAAGACTCGCTTCTCTACCATATTCATTTCGTTCAATTTCTATCCGATCGATCAGCACGATGGCATTGTTAATTATGATACCTGACAAGGCGATAATGCCAAGAATGGTAAAGAAACCGAAGGATGAGCCTGCGAGTAACAAACCATTGACTACGCCGATTAGTCCAAGCGGGATTGTCACCAAAATGATAATGGGCCGGCGCATAGAGTTAAATTGAGCTACCAAAAGGAACAAAATCAACATTAAGGCAATTGGCAACTTGGCGGCAATGGAGGCTGATGCTTTACCGGACTCTTCACTTTCACCTGCAATCGCATATCCATAAGATTCAGGCCAATCTGCTGCCAATACACTCAGTTCTTTTTCTAATTCTGGTGCAACCTCGGCCGCGGTGAAGTCGCCACGCAGTTGGGCTTTTAAGGAAAGCGTTTTAACTCTATCACGGTGTTCAATTACACCTGGTTCAAACACCAGTTTAATATCAGCCACCTGCTTAAGGGGCACAATGTTACCCGATGATTGGGAGTACACAGTCAAACCATCAAGTTTACTAATATCCTCTCGATCGTTCACATCTGCACGCAGCACAATTGGAATCAAGTCATCGCCATCACGGAATTGAGACATCTGCTGCCCCAACAGATTTGCACGTAACGAATAAGCGATGTCTTCATTGCTAACCCCAGCGCGCTGCGCTCTTTCTTGGTTAACTTGGACTTGTAATTTTTTGGTTCGCTGACCCCAAGAGTTTTTGACTGACAATACTTTCGGGTTAGCGTAAAAAACATTAGTTGCTTGATCAGCAATCTCGTACAGCTTGGAAACGTCATCTCCGGTAATGCGTAACACAATTGGATAGCCTACAGGGGGGCCATTTTCCAAGCGAGAAAGTTGCTTAGTAACGTCCGGGTGATTGTCAGTTAAAAATTCATTAATCGCATCAATCAGTTCGTCTGGCGCATCACCTGTGGTGGTGTTGGCAATCATAAATGCGTTTGCGGCATTTTGATTGGGCGGGTCCAAACCAAGAACTAGGCGCGGACCGCCTTCACCCACAAAAGTCATCCAACTATCGAGCAATGCTGGTTTGTCTTCTCTCGCTGTGGCGTAGTTTTCTTGCAGAAATCTATCTAAGTCCTCAATGACCGCTTGGGTGGTCTCTATCGACGTTCCCAGTGGCAATTCGATTTTTGCCGTAAAAACGGGGTCTTCAGAGCCTTCAATAAATATCTGCGGTACAAATTTCATTAAGCCAATTGAGCCAACAAATAAACCAACAACCGCCAATAAGGTAAGCAGTCGGTTACGTAAGGCCCACCCTAAGCAGTTGTCATAAAGTCCATACCATTTACCTTCAAACGTCTTATCATCTGAGCTGGTCTCCTGCTCACTCGAGATACTAATGGCTTTGAGTGAGAGCCACGGCAGAAATGTCATAGCAAGAAACCAAGAAACCAACAGCGCGATGGTAACTACGTAAAATATGTCTGCGGTATATTCTCCAACGGCGGATTCCGCCAGGGCGATCGGCATAAACGCCGCCGCGGTCGTTAATGAAGATACGAGTAGTGGCACAACCAATTCAGAACCGGAGTCGACTGCCGCCTTCATAGCGGGCACTCCCCTAGAACGTTTTACCAGAATCGATTCCACTATCACAATGGCGTTATCAACTAATAGACCCAGCGATATAATCAATGCAGCCAAAGATATTTGATTAACAGTAATACCAAACGATTGCATAAAATAGAACGCAATCATCATAGTAAATGGGATTAGAGTAGCCACTACTAGACCGGTACGCAGGCCGAGAAATATCAGCATGACCACCACCACAATTGCAACAGATTGCCCTAGGCTGGAAACGAAATTACTAATATTGACTTCAACTAAGTCTGCCTGAAACCAAATCTTTTTAAGGCTGATACCCCATGGGTAAGATTCTTCTATTTGCGGCATCAAACGATCTAAGCGCGCGCCCAATTTTAAAATATCACCACCTTCACGCATAGACACACCAATGGCCATTGCAGTCTGGCCATTCACGCGAGTCAACTTTTGCGCGGGGTCCTCATAATCCATGTAAACATTGGCAATATCCGACAAGTAGATAATACCCACGTTCGGAATTGGAATAACGGTGCGCCGAATATCTTCTACGCTCTCGAAATTACCAGTAGGCTCAAGCACGATCCGTTCAGTGCCGCTTACGATGCTGCCGCCGGCAGAGAGGATATTGACCTGACCCAAAATGCTCGATAACTGCTGTGGAGATATTCCAAGTTCAGTCAAGGTAGCGCTTTTGTAGTCTATGAAAACTCGCTCGGGCTGCGCGCCATGAATATTGACCTTAGCCACATCAGGGTCTTTAAGTAACTCGTCTTTTACTTCCTCAGCAACCTCGAAAAGTTCTGAAAAGCTATAACCCTCACCCGTTAAGCTAAAGACACTGCCGAAAATATCACCAAACTCATCATTTACTGTAGGCGGAGGCACACCATCAGGTAATTTATTTTGTATATCTTCAACCTTGCGCCGCAAGTTATCGAAGATTGGCCGCATCACTTTATAGCGCTCTAGAAAGTTCACCTTAATGATCGATTGCCCAGAAAACGATTCACTCGTCATGAAATCCAGTTCGGGCATTTCCTGCACTTTTTCTTCTATCAGCTTGGTGACCAGCTGCTCAACCCGCTCGGGGCTAGCACCCTCAAAACGTGTCGTTATCACCGCGGTCCGAATGGTGAACCCGGGATCTTGTTGCTTAGGCAGGCTCAGAAACGCGATTATTCCTGATATAAAAAGTGCGAACACTAGTATCACCAGCGTGCGGCTGTTGTTTAACGCAATTTGTGTGATATTCATACTGTTTTACGAAACCAAGGTGGGCCAGACTAATAGCTAACTGACAAGCCGTCACGCACAAAAGAAATACCCGCAGTGACTACCCGGTCACCCTTTGCCAAACCGCCGAGAATTTCAATTCCGCCGGGTTGCAGCTCTCCGATATCGACAGAACGCTTTTCGATTATCCCAAATTGATCAACCTCCGGCTGTACCAAATAAACAAATGTTCCATCAGCGCCTTGTACTACCGCGGCTAACGGCAGAATATATTGTTTGTATTCAGAACTATTGCTAACAAATGATACTGACGCTGCCAAACCAGTTCTTATTAAGGTTTCAGAACTGTCAACCAGCACTGTCACAGGAAAAGTCGATCCAACTCCACTAGCCCCCACACCGACTTCAATTACTTTACCGGTTAAGATTTTATTGGCGACTGCATCGAATTTAATTTCAGCAGGTTTGCCATTTTTGAAGCCGCCGATAATACTCTCAGGTACAGCAATTTCGATTTCGATTTCATCGCTGCAATTAACCCTAGCCACTTCTGAACTATTGCTCACATTTTCATTTATCTGGGCTGAAATCGAATCAACTACGCAATCAACATCGACCTTTAGCTCAGTGTAAGAACGATTTAACTCAGCTAATTGCAAAGACTTTCGTGCCGCGCGCAATTGCGCAGACGCTGAATCGGCATTTGCTCTGGCTGTATCTAAATCACCACGTGAGGCATTGTTGTTAGCGTATAGGTTACGCGTTCTCTGATAACCGGTAGCTGCGTTGCGTGAAGCCGCACTACTCTGCGCCACCGTGGCTTGAGATTGTTGCAGCTGCAAGTCATATGAGGATGGGTCGAGACGGGCAATAACCGTGCCGGCCTCAATTTTATCGCCTACTTTTACAGGTATCGCTGAAACAGTCCCCGTTACTTTAAAACTCAGGCGCGATTCTTGCGCTGAACGACTCACTCCAGAAAAAGTACGTTGGCTATTAGAGGAATCACCATCTACCAGCACAGTTCTCACTGGCCGGATAGCCACTTCATCTTCGACATCGCCTGAGCCACAAGCGGTTAAAAATACACTTAGTATCACCATTGTAATAACGGGGATTTTTTTGTTGAACAAACGTCTCATGCCTTATGGCCTCATTAATTCTCTATCGCATTGCGATACAACGCGCGGACTTGTTTCTTTTCTTCTGGGCTAAGCAAAAACTCGTAGACACCAATGGTACGCTGCATTTCAATATACGCTCTAAAAAAACCAATATACGCCTGAACTTTTGCAAGGTTGGCATTAATGCTCGAAGTCTGTGCATCGAGCAAATCGACGACTGGCACTGCGCCTTGCGAATAGGCGTCAGTCACAAGTGACAACCCCCGAGCAGCAGCTGACGCCGCACTATTAGTGAATTGCAAATTGAATAAAGACGTTAGAACGTTATTCATGCTGGTACGCAGTTGCAGTGCTATTTGCTGCTTGATTAAAGCCAACTGATTTTCTAATTGAGCCAGTTCTATCTCACTTTTCTTATGCTGCGCTTTAATCTGCCCACCTTGATAAAATGGTATCTGTGCGTTCAGCATAAATTGCCAATCACGCCCGTCATCTCCATCAGCTTGCAAACCACTTCTATCGACATTATCCGAAAGTTGGCCAGTGAGGCTGACCTCAGGAAACCAATTTCGACGGCTCAGTGCAGCTATTTCTTTTTTCTTCGCAGCGACAATCGAATTCAAGCGCGCGATTTCAGGTGACTGCAAGTGAGCTTGGGCAATACCAAACTCATAGGCACGCTCAAAAGTCGCCGTGTTATCCATTAAATCAAATAACTCAGCGACGGTGTATATCATCAGCGCGTCCATATCCAACTCTTCAACTTCGAAGTTCTTAATAATGTCTATGTTGAGGATTCTATTTAAATTCTGCTTCGATATAAACACTCTTGAAAATGAATCAAAAAGAGCAGACTTCGCGTTGGCCACCTGAGTTTCCCAACGATATTGATCCGCCGAAGTAGACGCACCCAAGCTCACACGGTCGACGGCTAACTCTAAATTCTTTTCAGAAAAAGTTAAATTTTCTTGCTGAATCGCCGCCTCAGCCTGTGCTTGTAATATATCGGCCATCGCTAGACTGGCTTCACGTATTACATCCAACTCGGTTTGCAAGAACATTGAACTAGACGCGTCGAATAATAACGATTGAATTTTGTAATTTGCCCATTGCGAATCCGAATACACAGTTTGGCTGAGATTCAATGCTATATCAGTGGAATCCTCTGCAGCAAAGCCCGATTGCACCAAAGAGCTGTCGTCCTTGCGTTGAGAGATACTGCCACTGGCAGAAAACTTAGGCATTAGATCAGCCTTGGCAATTCTGCGCTCGCTGGACTGTATTTCTAAATTATATCGCTCGTCTTTGAGCTGTAAGTTTCGTTTAAGCGTTAGTGCTGCGATGTCAAACAGATCGTAGCGCTCGCTGGTTACGTTAGAGCCGAATCCTACTACGTTGGCATCCACCAATACCTTAAAATTGATTGCTATATCTAAGCGCTCAGCGGTTGCTTGATTAATGGTCAGCTTGGCCTTTGACTCCACCAAAACTGGCTGTTGGCTGGCAGGCCGACCCAGCATCACTGCTTGCATATTTAGGGCATTACGCCGTGCAGCAAATTGGTAGATAGACTTACTAATTGGCGTTGCTAACAGGCCGCGTTCGACCAAGCCCTCTTCCAAGTAACTAAAAGTTGGCAGGCCTCTAGCGGTAAGACTCTCAATAAGCGCATCAATTTGATCTGCGGACATGCGCGGAAGATGCCCGATCATCACGGCATCAACATTCTTGTTTAGCTGATCGATAAGGTTATGGTTCTGTCCGTCATGTGACACCACAGACAATGTTATTTCCTCACTGATTGCGGTTGACCCAATCAACGCTGTGGGCAGAACTCTAAGTAATATTTCATCAGTCAAAATAGCAACGTTAGAAAATTGCACCACTTCCTGAAGCTGTTCAAGGGTGTCGAATAGTTGCGTGCTATAGCTCAAGTAACTAAGGTTTTTTTTTCCCGAAACGCCATCTTTATAGGGCACATTAATCGAATCACGCTCAATCACTAAGGGCAAAAACGTTGGTTTGGGAAAGGTCTTGCGTTGCGCGGCTACTTGATTTGCAGCGAGGCCTTCTACCAGTACCATATCAACCTTGGGATTTTGGTAAATTCGGTCAAATTGATGGGCAACATCTTGCTCTGACCAATCGATTTGATAGTCGATAAACTGCAAGTCAAACTCGTCGCCCGTCAGGGCTATTAACTCTTCGAGGTACAATTGTGTAATATCATCGGCCACATCCAGACCCAAGTCAGAGACTAAAGCAATTGAAAAACTTTGTTTAGCAAACGCCGTCGAATGCACGGCACATAAAAGAAACAGCAAAAAACTGATTGCTAGTGTGCGAAATAGCGATTTTTGCATTTTATTTGAGTGGTTCTGCATTGTAATAGAACGAACTGAGATTGGTTTAATTATACCTGAAACTGATTTATTCCAGTCGATTGATCTGACCTCAATTGTAGTGAGGTTTGAATCAAATCGGTGCTCGAATATGCGATATTAACTCGCGATTATTTGATTCAGAGCCTCAATATCTAAGCGCTCTTTATCCACCTTTAAATAGGCTGTAGATTCACCTTCAAGGATAATCACTTCCTCAACGCCCTCGACCGCCTCAAGTATGCTTTGACAATCTAGGCCGGCCTGATGATTAACCGTTACTACCATGCTGTCCAACAAGCGCAAGACTGGAGCGGTATACACCAAATAAGCCCATATAATTAGCAAAACACTACACACTGCAAACACCGCGCTAATTCCAACGGCGCCGTAGATCGTGCCACCAATAAAACCACCAAAGAACACGCCTAAGAATTGAAAAGTGTTGTAAACGCCCATGGCAGAGCCTCTGCATGCCGCTGGCGCGACCCTAGAGACCAAAGATGGCAGCATTGCTTCTAATAGATTGAAACCCCAGAAAAAGAAAAACAGACAGGCTGTCATTCCCATTACACCGTTCGGCTGCCAAATCAATAAGCACTGAGCAAAAAACAAAATGCAGATCGCGCTCATGAAGATCGGCATGAGCAAATTTTTGCGACTGGAGACAATGATCATTGGCACCATAAACACAATTGAGGCCAATAGTGCTGGCACATACACCTTCCAGTGTTCTTGAGTATCCAAGGCTAATTGGTTCATCAGTATGAGAGGCACTACAACAAACATTGCTGTGAGAACAAAATGAAGTATGAATATGCCTAAGTCCAACCGAATCAATTGCGGGTGGCGTACCAGTTCTACCATGCGGCGAGGCACTGCCCTCACCTCTAAATTGTGGGTCTGGATCGGTGTAGGCACGACTTTTAAGACTACAAAAATTGAAGCAATGCCGAGTATCGCCGTTATTACAAAAAGCCCATTAACACCCACGAAAAACTCTAAAAACGGAGCAGCTACCAAGGCCAGCACAAAAGCAAACCCGATAGTCATACCGATCATGGCCATAGCCTTTGTGCGTTGATTTTCGCGTGTAAGATCACTGGTTAAGGCCAACACAACCGCGGCTATCGCACCAGCTCCTTGCAAGGCTCGACCAAAAATCACACCACCAATAGTAGATGACAACGCCGCCACCAAACTGCCCAGAACGAAAATTGATAAGCCAAGGACAATGATTGGTTTGCGGCCAAACTTATCAGACAAGATTCCGAACGGTATTTGAAACAAGGCTTGCGTGATGCCATAAACACCTAACGCAATACCCATTAACATAGGCGTCGCTCCCTCTAACTCCTCAGCGTATAAGGCTAGAACAGGCAGTATTAAAAACAAGCCAAACATGCGCAAGCCATAGACTGAGGCCAGCGCAGAAATGGATCGTCGTTCGAGAGTATTTAGCTTATCTGAGCTCACGTTAAGAATATCCAGGCAAATGATGGTGTGAATTGTCCGAAGGGAAACCCGAAAAGCCACTATGGAGCTAAAAAAGGATATCGCTTTGACAGCAGGCAACGTATATTAACAGGTTGTTCATTCGGCACAAACAGTTGATGTTACCGCCGAGTTCCCCTTTATATATGGCCGACTGGCCAACAAACAAGAAGCTGTCTAACGTGTTACAAAACATCACCATTCGCGGCGCTCGCACGCACAACCTTAAAAGCATCGATCTCGAATTACCACGAGACAAGCTTATTGTGATTACTGGGCTCTCGGGGTCAGGCAAATCATCATTGGCATTCGACACTATTTACGCTGAAGGTCAGCGTCGATATGTCGAATCATTATCGGCCTATGCGCGGCAATTTCTATCACTGATGGAAAAACCTGATGTGGATGTGATTGAGGGCTTAAGCCCAGCCATATCGATTGAGCAAAAAGCCACTTCGCACAATCCGCGCTCGACAGTTGGCACCATCACTGAGATTTACGATTACCTGCGCTTATTGTTCGCTAGGGTCGGCGACCCACGATGCCCTGATCACCATGTGACCTTAGAAGCGCAGACCGTTAGTCAAATGGTTGATCTGACCATGGCATTGCCCGCGGGCAGCAAAATAATGCTCACTGCGCCAGTGGTGCGGGACCGCAAAGGTGAACACAGTAACTTAATGCAAAGTATGTACGCGCAAGGCTATGTGCGCGCTCGGGTTGATGGGCTGGTGATCGATCTATCCGAGCCGCCGGCGCTTAAAAAGAACTTTAAGCACAATATTGATATTGTCATCGACCGTTTGGTTATCAAGGAAGGTAACGAACAGCGTATGGCCGAATCTTTTGAAACTGCATTAGAACTCGCCGAAGGTGTCGCTGAGGTAGTGGTATTGGCGGGCGAAGGAGAGAACGAAGGCCAACAGGAACAAACTTTGGTGTTCTCTGCTCGCTATGCCTGCCCTCACTGCGGTTATAGTTTGAGTGAATTGGAACCAAGACTATTTTCATTCAACAATCCTGTTGGTGCTTGTTCGGGTTGTGACGGACTGGGAACAAAGCAATACTTTGACCCTGCGCAAATAATCTTTGACGACGAAGTGAGCCTATCGCAAGGCGCTATCAAAGGCTGGGATCGACGCAGCCTTTTCTATTTTCGTATGATTCAAAATGTCGGCAGCCATTACGGCTTTAGTGTTGATGAACCACTCAACACGCTGACCTCAGAGCAGCGTGACAAATTATTGTATGGCAGCGGCGACGAAACCGTTGAATTCAGCTATTTGCGGCACAAAGGCCAGGGAGTAGTTCGCCACCATTCGTGGGAAGGCATTATTCCTAACATGGAGCGCCGCTATCGAGAAACTGAATCAAACAGCATGCGTGAAGAGCTGGCTAAATACATCAATTCACAAATTTGCCCTGATTGCACAGGAGCCAGATTGCGTCTAGAAGCGCGAAATGTGTTCATTAACGAAACCAGTATTAACCAGATAGTGTCGCGCTCTATCGGTGATGCGCTAGCATTCTTTGAAGATCTAAATCTAAGCGGGAGCCGGGCGCAAATCGCCGATAAAATTGTTAAGGAAATCCATGATCGCCTCGGCTTCTTAGTCAATGTGGGCCTTAACTATTTAAGCATGGACCGCTCAGCAGAAACTTTATCGGGCGGCGAAGCACAACGAATTAGACTCGCCTCTCAAATTGGTTCAGGCTTGGTTGGCGTTATGTATGTGCTGGACGAACCATCAATCGGCTTACATCAACGCGATAACGATCGTCTGATCTCCACCCTCACCCATCTGCGCGATCTGGGCAATACTGTGATTGTGGTTGAACACGACGAAGACGCCATGCATCACGCCGACTACATTGTTGATATTGGCCCTGGCGCTGGCATACACGGTGGTCATATTGTGGCGCAAGGCACAATAGAAGACATTAAAGCCAATCCAGACTCGTTGACCGGAAAATTCCTATCTGGCGTCGAAAAAATCGCAGTGCCCGCAACGCGCCATAAAAACAACAAGAAAACGCAAATCAAAATAAAGGGGGCCACTGGTAACAATTTAAAGAATATATCAGTGGATATTCCTATGGGTTTGCTGACCTGCGTGACTGGCGTATCTGGCTCGGGTAAATCCACCCTGATTAACAACACCTTATATCCAGCAGCGGCGCAAAAAATTAACCGCAGCCGGATAGAAAGCGCCCCTCACGATACGATTGAAGGCTTGGATAAAATCGACAAAATTGTGGATATTAACCAAAGCCCGATCGGCAGAACTCCGCGCTCCAACCCCGCTACCTATACGCAATTGTTTACACCAATTAGAGAACTCTTTGCCGGCACACCCGAAGCCCGGGCGCGTGGTTACAAGCCTGGCCGCTTTTCGTTCAACGTTAAAGGCGGTCGTTGTGAGGCTTGCCAAGGCGACGGAATGATTAAGGTGGAAATGCATTTTCTACCCGATATTTATGTGGCTTGCGATGTTTGCAAAGGCCAACGCTATAACCGCGAGACACTTGATATTCGCTACAAGGGGAAAAACATCCACCATGTGCTGGATATGACCATCGAAGACGCTGTGGACTTTTTCAGTGCGGTGCCCAACATTCACAGAAAGTTAGACACCTTAATGTCGGTTGGCTTGGGTTATATCAAACTCGGCCAAAGTGCGATCACCCTTTCTGGCGGCGAAGCCCAACGCATAAAGCTTGCCAGAGAACTGTCCAAACGAGATACTGGGCAAACGCTTTACATATTGGATGAGCCCACTACCGGATTGCACTTTTACGATATCCGGCAGCTATTAGAGGTTCTGTACACACTGCGAGATCACGGTAATACGGTAGTGGTGATTGAACACAATCTTGATGTAATCAAAACCGCAGACTGGATTATTGATCTTGGCCCAGAAGGCGGGGATGGCGGCGGCATGGTGGTGGCACAAGGCACCCCCGAAGAAGTAGCTAAAGCCAAAGGGTCTTATACTGGCCACTACTTAGGGCCACTTTTAGAAAGCGATTATAAAAACTAGAATAAGGTCATACTGAAAAGCATAAATAAGTTTTAACCTATCCTCCAAAGGCGCTCGAATGAACAAATCAATCCCACTTGTCACTGAAATCGTACTTTGCCTGCTCATATCTCCCGTCTTTGCAGACCAAGGGTCAAAAAACTACTCGCCTTATGCAAAAACTGAACAAGAGAAAAGCGTGTTGTGGGGTGAAACGCACTTGCACACTACTCTGTCGATGGACGCTCGGGCTTTTGGTGTAGAACTTGATCAGGAAACGGCCTATCGGTTCGCTCGCGGCGAACAAGTTACCTCAACTCACGGATTGCCGGTGAAATTGGCTCGGCCGCTGGATTTTCTAGTGGTGTCTGACCACTCTGATGCCATGGGCACCATGAACGAAATCATCGCAGGTAGCCCTAAATTCATAGCTGATGCTAAAATCAAGGAATGGCATGAAGGACTAAATACCCCCCAGGCAAAGGATATTCTGCAAACCCGCATGGAAGTCATGGCTTCGCTCGCCAACGGTGATGCGCCAAAGATGATGCTGGATAACACTTTTTTGCAAAAGACCTGGGAAGAATATCTAGCCACCGCTGAAAAATTTAACGAACCAGGCCGTTTTACCGCCATGATCGGTTACGAATGGACCTCCTCGCCTGGCGGCAGCAACTTGCATAGAAACGTCTTTTACCGCGATGGTGCTGAACATGCGGCAAAAATGACGCCGTATACCGCCGCCGAAAGCAGTAACCCTGAAGACTTATGGAACTGGCTGGAAGATTACGAAACCAAAAGTGGTGGCAAAATCATGGCTGTCGCGCATAACGGCAATATTTCAAATGGCATTATGTTCCCTGAAATAAACCCTGAAACAGGCAAACCTCTGACCAAAGACTATGCAAAACACCGTGCTCGCTGGGAACCTTTGTACGAAGTCACGCAGATTAAGGGCGACACTGAGACCCACTCTTACCTTTCCACCACTGACGAGTTTGCAGATTATGAAACTTGGGACAGAGGTAATTTTGCAGGCGTGACGAAAACTAAGGAAATGCTTGAGTTTGAATACGCCCGTGAAGCGCTAAAACGCGGGCTAAAGCTGGAGAAGGAACTCGGCGCAAACCCCTACCAATTCGGCATGATCGGCGCCACCGACAGCCACACAGGTTTGGCTACTGGCGACGAAGATAACTTCTTCGGCAAAATGAGCTACATGGAGCCAACAGCAACTCGTTGGAAGGATGTTTTGGGCGATACTGGCGGAGCCATTACCTATGGTTGGATGATGGCCGCTTCGGGTTATGCCGCCGTATGGGCCACTGAGAACACGCGTGAAGCCATCTTTGATGCAATGCGGCGCAAAGAAACCTACGCCACTACTGGACCAAGAATGTTGGTTAAGTTCGACGCTGAACACGGTAAATATGACGTGCCTATGGGCGGACAACTAGGCAAAGTGAGCGGTGGCAAATCACCATTATTCAAAGTCAGCGCGTGGAAAGACCCTATGGGAGCCAATCTCGACCGCGTGCAGATAGTTAAGGGCTGGCTGGACAAGAAAGGCAACACCCATGAGTCTGTTATTGAAGTTGTTTGGGCGGGAGATCGCAAAATTGATGAAAAGGGCAAATTAACTGCTGTAGGTAATACGGTAAATCTAGATGATGCGACTTATCAAAATAGCATCGGGGCCAATCATCTTGAAGCTCAATGGCCGGACCCAGACTTTGATGCACGCCAATCGGCATTCTACTATGCGCGAGTGATCGAGATTCCGACACCGCGCTGGACGGCCTACGATGCGGTTCGTTTCAACACAATCGTTGACAATGAGGAGGTACCGATGACCACCCAAGAACGGGCATACACCTCACCGATTTGGTATAAGCCAAATTAAATGCAGCCGCTCCTTTAATTGGAATTGATTGATTGGAATATCACAGACAAAGCGCTATATTTGCCCGATTAGTAATTTCACTTAAATGCCAACCTGGTTGTCACACCTATTCCAATGCTCATTGTCATCTCTCCAGCCAAATCACTCGATTTTGATACACCCAGCACGGTTAAGAAACACACTCAAGCGGCTCACCTGAAAAACAGCGAGCAATTGATTGATGTGTTGACTACTAAATCACCTGCTGACATCGAGAAACTGATGAAGATCAGCCCTAAACTGGCTGAACTGAACGTTGCGCGCTATCACCATTGGTCAAGACCGTTTAAGCCAAGTAATGCTAAACAGGCGATTTTGGCATTTCAAGGGGATGTTTACACAGGAATGGCTGCTGACCAATTTAGCCCCGAGGAGATTAGCTACGCGCAAGATCATCTACGTATGCTTTCAGGTTTGTATGGCGTGCTTAGGCCACTCGATTTAATCCAGCCATATCGCTTAGAAATGGGCACCAGACTTGCTAACGCAGGCGGTGACAACCTCTATCAATTCTGGGGTGACACAATAACTAAAAGTGTTAACAAACAGTTGAAGGCTATTGATTCTAAAGTTCTTTTGAATTTAGCATCAAACGAATACTTCAAGTCAATAAAGCCCAAAGATATCAATGCTGAGATCATTTCACCAGTGTTTAAGGATTGGAAGAATGGAGACTATAAACTGATCAGCTTCTTTGCCAAAAAAGCCCGTGGCAGCATGAGCGCCTGGGTCATTAAGAATCAGATAGAAGATGCCGATTCAGTGAAGAAATTCCGCAGCGATGGTTACCGATATAGTGCCAAGGACTCAAGCCCACAAAAGCCGGTTTTTCTGCGAAAACTGTAATGCTGGCCTGAGAAGATTTTCCTTCAAACCTGCGCTAATTAAGGATTTTCTTTAGCGCTGAGGCTTTTTAGCGCTGAGGCTCTCTAAAGTAAGAGTCACATCTGAACGCTTTTGTTCAGTGATTTTGGCAGAAATGCTATTCGCCACCATTTCTGCCCGAAGCTTCATGGTTGCTGCATTTTCACCTGCATGTTTTTCATCCACTGCCTGTTTAAACAAATACAGCCAGCGCGTAAAATGCCCGGGCTTTAATGGTACCTTTCGGTGAATTTCCAAATGTTTTTGTAGTGGATTTCCATGGTATCGGTTCTCTCTAAAGAGACTATCCGACCAAAAATCAACAATAATGGGCAAATGATGCTCCAAATCAATCTTAACGATATCAGTGAAAATAAAGCCAACTATTGGGTCTTTAAGCATCACGGCATAAAAGCGCGCGACGATATCTTGTATATCCTCTCGCTGCCTTACGTCTTTTAAGCCATTGCTGTCTAACATTTTTTGCTATAATTGTTCGCCAATAAAAGGCGGTTATTGTAAACGCCGTAAGCTTATCATCTTCAATCACAATGTCCGAAACTTCAATTGAAAGTATCCGTCCGAAAGTAATTCATTAGTTAAGTCAATTTTGCCAATAAGAACAAAATCGACAAGCATCAGCCCATTTGGCTGGTCTTCATAATTCACAGCAACACTTAAACGACACTATATATGAGCGATTCACTTCGAGATGCAGCCCTTCACTATCACCGTAGCCCGAAAGCAGGCAAAATCAGAATACAAGCCACCAAGCCACTGTCGAACCAACGAGATCTTGCGCTGGCCTATTCACCGGGTGTAGCAGAACCTTGTCTAGAGATCGAAAAAGACCCTCTTACCGCCGCCATATACACCTCGCGCAGCAACTTAGTAGGCGTTATCACTAACGGTACTGCGGTTCTTGGCTTAGGCAATATTGGCGCGCTCGCAGCAAAGCCAGTTATGGAGGGCAAGGCAATTCTATTTAAGAACTTCGCAGACGTGGATGCCTATGATATTGAAGTAGATGAAACAGACGTTGACGCTTTCTGCGATGTAGTGGCAAAACTAGAGCCAACTTTCGGCGGCATAAATCTCGAAGATATTAAGGCTCCACAGTGCTTTGAAATTGAAAAAAAATTACGCGAACGCATGAATATTCCGGTGTTCCATGACGACCAACATGGAACCGCCATTGTCTGCGCTGCCGCGGTCAAGAATGGTTTGCGGGTTGTGGATAAAGATATTCGCAACGTTAAGCTGGTGGTATCTGGGGCTGGAGCTGCGGCGATGGCCTGCACCAACCTGCTAATTGATATAGGTGTTGATATACACAATGTCATAATGCTCGATAGTCGCGGTATTATTCATAACGGCCGAGAAAATTTGGACATTTCAAAACAGCGCTTTGCTATTGATACTGATGCCCGCATGCTTGAAGAGGCAATGGTCGGCTGCGATGTTTTCTTAGGCGTCTCTCAACCAAATTTGGTTAGTGTTGCAATGCTCAAAAGCATGGCAGACAAACCCCTTATCTTGGCAATGTCTAACCCAAACCCTGAAGTTCGCCCTGAGCTGGTATACGAACATCGCCCAGATGCAGTTATGGCGACTGGCCGTTCCGATTACCCCAATCAAGTTAATAACGTGCTGTGTTTTCCATTCTTATTTCGGGGTGCTTTAGACGTAGGCGCAACCACTATTACGCGTGCTATGGAGATAGCCTGTGTGGACGCTTTAGCCGACCTCGCCTTATCAGAAAGCAATGAAGTTGTGGCAGGTTATTATCAGAATGAAACAATGCAATTTGGCGCGGGCTATATTTTACCTAAACCGTTTGACCCACGATTGATAACCACAATTGCACCCGCCGTCGCGCAGGCTGCAATCGACAGCGGCGTGGCAACTCGGCCCTTCGCTGATGTTGAGGCGTATCGCAAAAGCCTCGAGCCATTGGTCTATCGCACCGGCAATGTGATGCGCCCCATCTTCGAGAAAGCAGAAAACACCACGCATAAAGTAATCTATACCGACGGTGAAAATGAAAGAGTTTTGCGTGCAGTGCAAGACGTTGTAGATCAAAGCTATGCCCGACCTTTGTTAATTGGCGAGGCAAGCAACATTCTCAAAACCATTAACGAGCTAGGCTTACGTATTAAACAAGACATTGACTACGAAGTGGTTGAACCGCGTGGCTTAAGTGAAAATGAGCGCATTGCCTACGCTTGCGAACTAGTCCAAAGCGGGGTCGCTCACGCTATGCTGACCGGACCAAGTGGAAAACTGCATGAACAAATAGCATCAATCGAAGAAGCAACAGGCACTAGTAGCCCTGGTCAACATATGGCTGTGATGCATCTAATGTTGCTAGACAATGGTTCATACTTTCTGGCCGACACCAGCATTCACGAAGAGCCAAATGCCGAACAACTAGCCAACATCACGGTTATGGCGGCCAAGGAAATCCAACGCTTCGGTATGCAGCCGCGGGCTGCATTATTGTCGCATTCCAATTTTGGTAGCCACAACACTGCCAGCGCGCTTAAAATGGCTGAAACCAAACGCATATTGGGTGAAATCGCCCCCGACTTGGAAGTCGATGGTGAAATGAAAGGCGGCATGGCTTTAAATTCGGTGGTGCGTGAGAAGTCTGGCAAGAGCTCATTAAGTGGAAATGCCAACTTACTAATCATGCCAAACCTTGATGCAGCCAACATTACCTATACGGTGTTAAAATCATTGGCCAACGGTATATCGGTGGGCCCAATTATACTTGGCGCCAATATCCCTGTGCACGCGATCACTCGCACCACAACTCCGAGGGGCATCGTGAATTTGACAAGCTTAGTAACAGCGAGCGTTGATAGCTAATAAATCGTAATTTAGCGCGCTGCGTATTAAAATATGACTTTAAAGATAGTAAATTTGCGACCCAAGGTTTACATCACTCAAACTTATAGGTATCATTCATATAACAAATAAAGGTCTAAACCACTCGATTTCTGACGACAAATCACAGGCTAGCAATAATGAGTAATGAACTAAGCACAGCACCCATCGACATAGACGCACAAGAAACCCAGGAATGGGTTGATGCTCTGCAAAGCGTTATTGATGCTGACGGCTCAGACCGAGCACGATATCTGCTCAAAGAACTGGCTGACGCGGCGCGTCAAGCGGGCGCTCAATTGCCGTACGGCCTAAATACACCGTATATCAACACCATACCGGTCGAAAAACAACCGGCTCTTCCAGCAGATCGACAAATCGAATTTAAAATTCGTTCGATGATTCGATGGAACGCCGCGGCCATGGTGTTGCGTGCGAATAAAATCAGCACCGAATATGGCGGCCATATAGCAAGCTTCGCGTCAGCGGCGGTTTTATATGAAATAGGCTTTAACCATTTTTGGCGAGCTCGCAGTGAGGAGCATGGCGGCGACATGATTTATTATCAGGGTCACTCTGCTCCGGGCATGTATGCGCGAGCCTTTCTAGAAGGTCGATTGAGCGATGAGCAGTTGGATAACTTTCGCCAAGAAGTCGGCGGCGGTGGTTTGTCCTCTTACCCGCACCCATGGCTAATGCCGGACTTTTGGCAATTTCCCACCGTATCAATGGGCTTGGGCCCAATTATGGCTATTTATCAGGCTCGCTTTCAAAAGTACCTAGAAAACAGAGAACTGATTAAAGCTGAGAATCGCAAAGTATGGGCGTTCTTAGGCGATGGGGAAATGGATGAACCCGAATCTCGTGGCGCCCTAGGTCTGGCTGGTCGAGAACACCTCGACAACTTAATTTTTGTAATCAACTGTAACTTGCAACGCTTGGATGGCCCAGTGCGTGGCAATGGCAAAATCATTCAAGAGCTTGAATCCGAATTCCGTGGTGCCGGCTGGAATGTAATCAAGGTGATTTGGGGTTCCCAATGGGACATTTTGCTTGAGAAAGACACCGATGGCTTATTACAAAAACGCATGCAGGAATGCGTGGACGGTGAGTACCAAGCCTTCAAAGCTAAAGGCGGCGCTTACACGCGTGAGCGCTTTTGGAATACGCCTGAATTGAAGGAAATGGTGGCTCACATGAGCGACGACGATATTGATTTAAT
The DNA here is from genome assembly GCA_047623225.1 of Cryomorphaceae bacterium. GTDB lineage: Bacteria > Pseudomonadota > Gammaproteobacteria > Arenicellales > Arenicellaceae > Arenicella. The sequence continues at coordinate 19,497 of JBLHME010000009.1, read as the reverse complement.
GTCGCGTGGCGGTCACGACACTGACAAAGTCTACGCAGCCTACCGCTCTGCTGTAAAGCACATAGGCCAGCCCACCGTAATTCTCGCCAAGACCGTCAAGGGCTTGGGTATGGGCGGAGCTGGGCAAGGTCAAAACACCTCGCATCAACAGAAGAAAATGGACTTGGAATCTCTAAAGGTGTTTCGCAATCGCTTTAAAATTCCGGTAACAGACGAACAAATGGAGAACGTTGAGTACATCAAGCCTGACGAAGACTCTCCTGAAATCAAATACTTACATGCGCGCCGTCAAGCTCTCGGTGGATACTTGCCTGCTCGACACAGAGGCGGCAGTAAGCTTGAAATACCAAGCTTGGAGACATTTTCAAAGTTATTAGAGTCCTCCGGCGAACGTGAGATTTCTTCAACCATGGCATTTGTTAGGATTCTTTCGACATTGATCCGCGACAAGAATGTGAAAGACCGAATCGTGCCCATCGTGCCCGATGAAGCACGCACTTTTGGTATGGAAGGCCTGTTCCGCCAGCTCGGTATTTATGCCAGCGAAGGACAAAAATATGAGCCAGAAGATTCAGACCAGTTGATGTACTACCGAGAAGACGTCAAAGGTCAGGTTTTAGAAGAAGGAATTAATGAAGCCGGTGCTATGTCGTCATGGATCGCAGCCGCTACGTCATACTCGACTAATGACCTTCCGATGATTCCTTTTTACATCTATTACTCGATGTTTGGTTTCCAGCGCATTGGCGATCTGGCCTGGGCCGCTGGCGATATGCAGGCACGAGGTTTTATGGTGGGTGGTACCGCCGGCCGCACCACGTTAGCCGGTGAAGGCTTACAACATCAGGATGGTAATAGTCATATACAAGCGTCATTGATTCCAAATTGCATTTCTTATGACCCTACCTATGCTTATGAATTGGCGGTAATTGTACAAGACGGAATGCGCCGCATGTATCAAGAAGAAGAAAACGTTTTCTACTACTTGACCGTAATGAATGAAAACTATCTGCACCCTGCTCTACCCGAAGGCAGCGAAGAAGGCATTTTGAAAGGCCTATATCAACTCAAGAAAAGCGACAAAGACGATGGCCAAACCGCCACCGTGCAGTTGATGGGTTCGGGAACCATTCTTAACGAATGTGTGCAAGCAGCAGAGATTCTGGAAGCACAATACGGTGTTGCCGCAAACATTTGGAGTGCAACAAGCATAAATGAATTGCGCCGAGAAGGCTTAGCGGTAACTCGCTGGAATATGCTACACCCCCATGATAAGCCACAAATAAGCTATGTGGAGCAATGCTTTCAAGAACAAAACGGGCCTGTTGTTGCTGCCACCGACTACATGAAGGTATACGCAGATTCGATTAGAGAGTTCGTGCCATCGCGCTACGTAGTGCTCGGCACTGACGGTTTTGGTCGCAGTGATGATCGCGAGCAATTACGCAGTCATTTTGAGGTAAGTCATCGTTATATTGTTGTGGCTGCGCTTTCGGCCCTCTTTGAAGATGGCAGCATTGACGCAGATATCGTGAATAATGCGATCAAACAGTTTAATATCGACCCTGAGAAACCAACACCAGACTCATTGTAGTGACGGTAAGAGTTAACAATGACTGCTAGCAAGATTTGGATTGAGAAGGAGCCCATGGGAAACGGGGGGATAACAGAGCATGATTAAATATCTGGAACTAACAGCGCCTGAGCAAAGCGCATTTCGACAGGTTAAAATCTTATCGATTGAATGTAAGGAAGGTGATCGCATCACTCAAGGCGGCACATTGTTTCGCGTTAAAAGCGGTCAAAACGAAATAGATCTGCCCTCTACGCGAGATGGCAAGATAATTGAAATGATCGTCACGCTTGGCGAAAATATAACCTTGTCCACGCCATTACTGCTACTTGAGACCGAAGTCGAAGGCAGCACCGCTTCGCCGCCTATCATCCCTGTTGATGATCGCAAAGTGGTGAGTGCCAAGAAAGCAAAAACGCAAACCGATATTGAATCTACGGACATCCAAGCCAAGCCGACAAAAAACCCAGATAAGCCCGCGAAAGCAAGCAAACTCGGGAAGAAAAGCAAAACAAAGAAAAGCAAAAGATCCAATATCCAAAAGGCCGCCGAAAAGGCAAAAAAGCATCAGCAGCAAATGCTTAATCTGTCTGACCAAGTACATAATGACAACGATGAAAACGCTCAGGGCGAGAGCGAACCCTCCACCGAAGCAAGCCAACAAGCCCCATTACAGCGAGAGGCGGCAACAAGCACTTCAGTGATCGACAATAATCACAATGCAAAGCAGAGCCAACCTATGTCAGCCAGTTCCACCGTTAAAGTAAGCGTTCCTGATATTGGCACCGACAGCGCTAAGGTCATTGAGATCTTAGTGCAAATTGGTGATCAAGTTAGCGTTGAAGACCCACTAGTAACCTTAGAAAGCGATAAAGCCAGCATGGACGTGCCTAGCACGCATGACGGCATCGTTACTGCCATTTGCGTTTTGCTCGATCAAGACGTGAGCGAAGGCAGTATTATTATTGAGCTTGGCGTAAATGCTGAAGAACCCGCTGAAACGGCTACCAAGCCAGCCACAGAGATCGCTAAACCTGAACCGGTTAAGCAAGCCGCTAGCCCCGCCCCACCGGTCCAAGCTGCTCAGGATCAGCCAAGTTTAATACGGATTGAAATACCAGATATTGGCGGCGATTCGGCCAAAGTAATTGAGATCCTGGTGAAACTTGGCGACCAAGTTGAGGTAGAAGACGCTCTGCTTACCTTAGAAAGCGATAAGGCTAGCATGGAAGTTCCGAGCACCCACTCGGGCACTATTCAAAGTATTGATGTAAGCATTGATGATGAGGTTAGCAAGGGAACATTGATCGTATCTCTGATGAGCTCTAGCAACGTAGGCACACAACAAGCAGCGAGTCCTGAAATAACTGATAAGTCAGCACCTAGCTCTGCTGCAAAGCCTGCGACCGAGCCAGCAGCCGAAGTTATCTCCAAGCCCCAAGCGAGTCAGTCAGATGCTCATAGCATTAGCACAGCAAAATCACACGCCTCGCCATCAATTCGCCGCTTTGCACGCGAACTTGGCGTGGACCTAAGTAAGGTTAATGGCTCAGGCCGAAAAAAACGCGTAAACAAAGATGATGTTAAGGCTTTTGTAAAAAGCGTTATTACCAGTGGGGGCACAACAACGACCTCTAACGCGGCGACCGGCGGCGCAGGCATTCCACAAGTACCAGCGCAAGATTTTAGCAAGTTTGGCCCAATTGATGTTCAGCCTCTGAATAGAATCAAGAAGCTAACGGCTGCTAATTTGCACCGCTCGTGGCTAAACGTGCCTCACGTCACTCACAATGACGAAGCAAATATCAATGATCTTGAATCGTTTCGCAAACAGCTAAATTCTGAGTATGTAGCGCAAAACCGAGGCATCAAATTATCGCCTTTGGCCTTCATCGTAAAAGCTGTGGTCAATGGTCTGCGCGCCTATCCGCAGTTTAATAGTTCGCTTGAACCTGGCGGCGAAAATCTTATTTATAAGAAATATTTTAATATTGGTATCGCGGTGGAGACCCCTAACGGTTTAGTGGTTCCGGTCATTAAAGATGCCGATAAAATGTCTGTTGCTGAAATAGCCCAAGAAATGGGCGAGTTAGCGGGCAAGGCCCGCGATAAGAAACTCACCATTAACGACATGAGTGGTGCTTGCATCACTATATCCAGTCTGGGCGGCATCGGCGGCACCAGTTTCACGCCGATTGTAAATGCACCAGAAGTGGCCATTTTAGGCGTCTCGCGAAGTAAAATTCAGCCCGTCTGGAACGGATCTGAATTTTTACCGGGCATGATGCTACCTCTGAGTCTGTCCTATGATCATCGAGTGATAGACGGCGCAGAAGCAGCCCGCTTCACCCGTCACATAGCCGCAGTGCTTGAAGATGTCCGCCGCTTAACCGTTTAGGATGACAACCATGAAAAAGACTCAAGATATCCCTGTACCTGACTTAGGTGGCGCAGGCGACGTTGAAGTAATCGAAATTCTGGTTAGCGTGGGTGATGAAGTTAAGGCGGAAGATTCGTTAATCACATTGGAGAGCGACAAAGCATCGATGGATGTTCCCTCACCAATTTCAGGCGTGATTTCTGCAATCAAAGTTACAGTCGGAGACACGATCAACGAGGGCGATATCATAGTCGCTTTAGAATCCTCTGAAGCAAGCGAGTCAGATACGGAAGCTCTCGGTACAGTGGCACCCGAAAACGAGCCCTCCAGTGGCGTGCTTGAAACTGACGTAGTTGAAACCGCCGCGGAAGAAAGCAAAATTACCCAAGCCTCTGCAGAAAGTTCAAAAGAAGATATTCAAACTATAAGCAGCACTATGAATGCTGATGCACACGCTCCATTATTGGTTATAGGTTCTGGCCCAGGAGGTTACACTGCTGCGTTTAGAGCTGCTGATCTAGGTCAAGATGTCACACTCATCGAGAAATACGATGTTTTAGGCGGCGTGTGCCTTAATGTTGGCTGCATTCCCTCTAAGGCTCTCCTCCACTCAGCATCGGTTATCTCTGAAGCGCGTGAAATTGAGAAGCACGGAATTAGCTTTGGCGCACCAACTATTGATGTTGACAAATTGCGAGGGTTTAAGGAGTCGGTCGTTGGTCAACTCACTGGCGGCTTAGCCATCATGGCTAAAGGTCGCAAGGTAAAAGTGGTGCAAGGCTATGCACGCTTCACGTCAGCCAATAGCGTGCTCATCGAAGGTGCCAATGGCAGCTCGACCATGTCGTTCGATAAAGCGATCATTGCTGCTGGCTCGCGCGTCACCGTTCTGCCAATGTTTGAAAGTGACGACCCTAGAGTAATTGATTCAACTGGTGCGCTGGAATTAAAAAGTATTCCTAAAACGATGCTGATTATCGGAGGTGGGATTATTGGTTTGGAAATGGCCACGGTATACGCCGAACTTGGCAGCGAAGTTTCAATCGTAGAATTCATGCCACAAATCATTCCTGGTGCCGACAAGGACCTTGTTGCCCCGCTGCAAAAGCGCATGAAAGGTTTGCTAAAAGAAATTATGACCAAAACCAAGGTCGAGAACATCGAATCTCTGGAATCGGGCATCAAGGTTAACTTCGCGGCCGCCGATGGTTCGAAAGGCCCAGATAGCCAACAATATGACTGCGTTTTAGTAGCCACAGGCCGCCGCCCAAATGGCGACTTAATCGACGCAGATAAAGCTGGAGTGGCGGTAGACGAGCGCGGTTTTATTGCGGTAGACAAGCAAATGAAAACCAATGTGGCGCACATATTTGCCATTGGCGATATCGTTGGTCAACCAATGCTCGCACACAAAGCCACACATGAAGCTAAGACCGCTGCCGAAGTCTGCGCCGGCCAAAAGAGCGCTTTTGAAGCAAGTGTTATTCCTTCGGTGGCTTACACCGATCCCGAAATTGCGTGGGTTGGCTTAACTGAAACGGAGGCCAAAGCACAAAACATTGTTTATGAAAAAGGCGTATTCCCTTGGGCGGCCTCAGGCCGTGCCATTGGAAATGACAGAACCGAGGGTAAAACAAAACTGATATTTGACCCGAAAAATCATCGTGTGCTCGGTGGCGGAATTGTCGGCCCCAACGCCGGTGACCTAATCTCTGAGGTGGCCTTAGCGATTGAAATGGGCGCAGACGCCAGCGACATCAGTTTAACCATTCACCCCCACCCTACTTTATCAGAAACTGTCGCTATGGCTGCAGAAGTCTATGAAGGGACTATCACGGATTTGTATATTCCCAAGAAAAAAACTTGATAGAACTGTCGTAAACCACGGATATTCATTAACATTTGCCACAAACACTGGATAAGACACCAAAGAGTCTGATAGAGTAAGCGCTTCGGTGTCACAAGGGTTATGGGCTGCCAAGCTTTTGGAGTTGGCGGATATTGGGATAACGAAAAGGGTTCGACACCTTAATCTAAATTTATAGTTGCAACTTTATGTTGCAGTTTTACTTTGCCTAACCGCAAACAGATTAAGGAGTTTCATGCGTAAACTAAATAGCCTCAAAGAGGTTAGTGCCTCGGTGCTTCCAGCCAAGGTCCTAGCATTGCTTTCCATGTATGCAAGTGCATTGCGTAAACACAATGGTTTGATTCTCAAACTTAGCTCAATGAATGTTTTCCGTCATGTCTACAACACCAGATTGGTCGCCAAGCACCCAGATGTACATGCTGTTTACCATGAACTTTTGAAAGAAGTGCAAGGTCACGTGTATAACGGCACCATGTATACGAATGATCACAAGCGTTTCAAAAATATCCATATGCCCCGCCCAAGCAAACCGCAACTTACTGACAAACACGCTCAGCTCAGCAAATCAAACCTAGTGACGCAACGCAATCATAACCATGGTTAAATGTTAGGCAGTGGTGAGGTGGGGCCCAATCTCTCAGCGTTTGGCTAGGAAATTAGGGTTCGTGCTTTCGCGTCTACTGTCATAATATTAACCGGTCTGCGGGCAATACCCCTTCACTTAAGGAGTTATTTGGAGAGTCAGCCAAGGCCAAATCAGTCTTATGGCAGACTAATGAAAATGTGCGTTGGCGGGTATCAAGTCCATAAACTCACCGTCACTCAATTGAAATTCAGTTTCCAATGTGTGTGACTCTAACAATCGTGATTCATCCACCACACGATTCGCACCTAGGGCCAGCTTGGCGAACCAAGAATATCCGCCTTCCGCCATAATCTGAATCACTAAATCATGAATTCCCTCATCATCGGTCGTTCGATAAAGGGCTAAAAGGTTCTTTCTGAGTAAGTTCTCATCACGAATCAATAGCGCCTTGCGATCACCACTCACACGCAGAGTGAGCTCAATCAAAAGTCTATTTATTTTAGGAGTTAATTTCATACTCACAACCTCTTATTCTAACTTAGACAAATTGTCCAACCTTTATACGATACAACTGGACAGATGCATATAAAGCTAAAATCGAATTGTGTTAAAAAGCGTTAAATCCTTCTAAAGATCAAATATCGACAGCATAAATCTAAGATAGTCAGGCATCAAGAGCGCGTTCCTCTTACCCTATCTATTGACAAGGAAATTCGCGCATAAAAGTTAACAGTCGTTTTGAACACAGAACTTACGAATCTCAGCAGAGGTTTTTACGGCCGCTTCTTCCATAGGCAAATGACCGATCCCAGGAAATACCACGAGTGTTTCGTTCGGCATTTTTTCGACAAAAGTGGCCGCCATATCAACTGGCAAGAGACCATCATTCTCGCCCCATATTATTAGACTAGGGTTGTTGATTTGATCCAACTCACGCCACGCATCCTGACTTCTTGGAGCTACTGACAAATCCGCCATTGCCTGTCGATTGCCATCCATTCTTAGCAATTCCCAATATCGATCAATCATTGCGTTTGTCACCAACGAATCGTCTTCAATGGTTTGCTGCAATGAAGCTTTAATAATGAAGCGAGGAGTAATGTGCAGCATCGCGGTTCGGCCAAGCGACGTTTTCATTATTCTAAAACCTATGTTTGACTTAGATTTAGTCTTGCGTGGCGCACCTGAAGGCGCCAACATAATCAATGACTTAACCCTATCAGGAGAACTCAGCGCTGCTTTCCAGACCACCGCCCCACCAAGCGAATTACCCACCAAACTGGCTTTTTCAAGTTCAAGCTCATCCATCACTTGCCATACCGCCGCGACCAGCGATGAATGCGAATACTTGCGGCCTTGAGTAGCACCCGTTAAACCATGAGCAGGAAGATCCAATGAAACCAGTCGAAAATCAGCTTTCAACAAATCAATTAACGGCTCCCAAGTGTGCAGCGACGCACCCGTGCCATGGACTAGAACCAGTGCCGGCCCGCTGTTATTGCCCTGATCGCGGAAATGAATACGACTGCCGTCAGACAGTGTTGCAAAATCAGAACTCGATCCAGCGTATTTTTGCTCCATCTGCTGCCTGGAAGTGCCCGGCGTCCATAACAACACCAGCAGTAAACAAATTAGGATCAGAACAACAAGGCTGGATATTTTGAAAATTTTCATGCAAGTACTTTGCAGGACTTTATTCAAGAAGTCGAGTGTCTTTGCAATGTAGTAAAATAGGCTCGCTGGACTGCACTATTGAGTCGCAAGCATGTTATATTTCGCATGTCATACAGAATACAAATGTGCCGCACATAACGGCGCGCAAACAGCGACCTCAGCGCTTTTGCAGGCTGCGTGCCGGCGGTAAATCACACTACATGTCTAATCAATTTAAGCTTTTAGAATGCAACCCACAGCTGGGTTTGAAAAATGGTATCCACCAAGATACTAGTGAGCGCTTTCGCGACTCCACTCTGTCAAATTACATACAAATAGCTGTCGCTCAGGTATTTTCAACAGTGGCGGACAAATCGCTATTCTCAGTTGATATTGAAAATGCCTCTAACACCGATGAATTGCGCACAGCGCTATCGCCAAGCAAGTTTAACTTTTTGCGTAGTTTAGACTTATCAAAAACTCATAGAGTACTCGACTTATCTGAAGACTTCGGTGGCGTAGCACATTTTCTGGCCGATCAGGTTGCCAGTGTAGAATCGGTCAAGATTGATCCTGGCTTAACTCGGTTATCGGTTGGTCGCTGCGCAAGCAAGCCAAATGTTTGCCACATTTCAGAGGACTTGAATAAGCTTAAGCTTCCGAGTCGACATTATGACTTGATCGTTGTTGGCCAGCTATCTGCTTTATGTCTAGATCAACAAGCGGTCACCGATTTTTTGAATTCACTACGCGGAGCACTAAGTGATCGCGGCGTTTTGATAATTTGCACTGATAATCAAAAAGCTCTGGGCAAGTGGCTAAATTCTAATCAAAATGCCGATGCTCAAAAGCTTGATTTCGAACAACTGTATCGTAATTCGGCTGACAGCAATTGTGTAAACTCATTTGAAAGAAAAAAATTACGCGATGCGCTTAAAGGTTGTGGGTTTGCTGCGGTCGATTTTCACGCTAATTTTTCCATAGGCGATAGTTGCGATCATTTATTCTCGGAGGATTATTTGACCTCCAGCGTTAACGCGTTGAATCATTTTTACAGACTTGGTTCAATAGATAACCCTCAGGTAAACGAGTTCCTACTGTATAAAAACTTATGGACTCAAAAGCGCCGTATTGTCGACTTAGCTTCACATTTTGTTGTGCTCGCTGGAGCCAGCACAAAGCACACTCGAGATCTTTACGATAACGATTTCACACACTTTCCTGGCACCGGACGTAAGCCGCAATGGCGCGTCGTCACTTCTAGAGCGCGAACAGCCCAACAAGTTAAAAAACAATCTGTTTTTGCAGATAAGGTCGGTAGCGAAAAAGATCTCGTATCCCAAAACCTATCACCTCAGCCCTATTTTAAAGGTCGGGTTCTGGTAGGCGACTGGTTAGACGCCATGCTCAACAGTGATAACAGGCGTTTCGCTGAATTGGTCCAGGAATACAGCGCTTGGCTAAGCCAAGCGGCTGAAGATAACAACTTCACTCAGACTGCCTACGACCTACTGCCGTTCAATATCATTCTTTCTGAGCGTGGCGGGCAACGAGTATTTGAGACCATTGACACCGAGTGGCAAATCAATTGTGACTACGGCAGCGATTTCGTTTTGTTTAGAGCCTTATTTTGGTTCGCGTTTGAAAACAAATCATTGCTTCGGCGGTACGCTCAAAACAACGGCCTTTACTCGATTGCAATGTTCATAGTGCAGTACATGCCATCGGTTCATCAAGTCGGTGATTTGAGTGGCTTTGTCGAGTTGGAAGAACGCATTCAGGCGCAAATAGATAATAATTATCGCGCCGATGCGGTCAGCAATGCCCTCCTGCAATCTTTTGATAGCAGTACCCAGCTTAGCACTCCGGCCTTACAGATGACGCTGATGTGGGGCAATGCTGATGGTCAAATGGATGAGGCCAATACACGCTCTATCGAGTGGCTTCGCGCAAGCAATCCGCAGCGGCTTAAGTTTGAACTGCACGCTTTTAGCCCGAACACACCGATACTAAGGTTGGACCCAATGACAAGCATGGGGTCAATCAAACTAACTGCATTGAGTTTGTTTGATTCTAGCGGGCAAGCCCTGCTGGAGCTCACTAGTGGGGAAGAAATCATTGCTAACGCCAGCCTTCAGGGGCTGATTCAAGTTGATGATAGCTTGCTCGCGCTTAACCACGACCCGCACTTGTTGTTTGATCTTTCGGAAGTTGCAAATATCTACTCTGCGGAGAGTCTAGAAGTTGAAATAGCATGGATTTGGGGGCAAGACTATAGCCCTACTCTAAATGTATTAGCGGCTGCCGTGGGCCAACAAAGTACCGCTTTAGTTGGCCAGTCCAATCGCCTCAACCAGTATCGCGCCGACATAGAATACAAGGATCAACGCATCTCTGACCTGGTAGATCATCGTACCGATCTGGCCCTGCTAAAAGATCAAGAATTAGAAAATAAGCGCCTTCGCCATCGATTACAACACCAAATTGATACCCTGCAATCGCTCTTACATAAACAATCTGTGAGAAACGACGAGCTGCATGGCTACTTGTTAATGCGCCCAACTACACGCGGCAAACGCGTGCTATCGCGGATACTCGACCGTCTAAGAGGCAGGCCAGCTATAGAAGCTGAGCCAGTACCTGAAGTAAAGGAAATTATTCAAGAGTCACCTTTGCCCACTGGCGAATTACTCGGTCAAAACACCGAAGACTATGCCCAATGGGTTGAAGAAAACGAACTCAGTCCAGACCAGATAGTGGCAGCCAAGGCTGAAATCGAAGCGATGCCTATAAAGCCAATATTTTCTATCTTGGTGCCGATCTACAATACTGACCCTGATTATCTATTGCCGATGATCGAGTCGGTGAGAAATCAGATTTACCCATATTGGCAGCTTTGCTTAGTGGATGATTGTTCACCCAAAAGTTACTTAAAACGCATCCTCGAACATGAAGCTTTGGACGACGACCGTATTTCGGTTCAGCTAAATGATGTTAATCAAGGGATATCGGTGGCCACCAATGACGCCTTGGACATGGCCAAGGGAGATTATATTGCTCTACTCGACCATGATGATGAGTTAAGTATCAATGCGCTTTATGAAAATGCAAAGGTGATCAATCAACAGCCTGACATTGGTTTAATCTACAGCGACGAAGATAAAATGGACATGCAGGGCAATCGTCTCGAACCGTTCTTTAAGCCAGATTACTCGCCTGATTTGCTTGATACCAACAATTATATTTGCCATTTCACCGTAATCAAAAAATCGATTGCCGACGAGATTGGAGGTTTTCGCGAAGGTCTAGACGGATCACAGGATCACGACATTATTTTACGTGCTGCTAATGCCTCTGAGAACGTCGTGCACATTCCTAAGATTCTCTACCACTGGCGCAAAGTCCCGGGCTCGACGGCTGTTTTATATGATTCGAAGTCCTATGCTTGGGAAGCCGGTCGCAAAGCGGTGGAAGACACGCTGGCCAAAAATGAACAAGGTGTGCGCGTTGAATTTGGCACCCTAAAAGGCACTTATCGCGTATTCCGTGAAATAAAGGGCGAACCCTTAGTAAGCATCATTGTTCCGTTTAAAGACAAACCGGGACTATTAGACGCGTGCATCAATTCGATCTTACAACGCAGCAGCTACAAAAACTTTGAAATCGTAGGCGTGAGCAACAACAGCGAAGAAAAAGCCACCTTTGAGCGGATGCAGCATTTTGCTGAAATAGATTCGAGAGTGCGCTTTGTCGAGAAAAATGTGCCTTTCAACTTCTCTGAAATTTGCAATTACGGTGCCGAGCAGGCTCTTGGTGAGTTCTTAGTGCTGTTAAATAATGACATTGAAATAATCAGTCCTGACTGGATCGAGCGTATGTTAGAGCACGCGCAGCGTGACTCGGTCGGTGCAGTTGGAGGTAAATTACTCTACCCAAATGGGCGTATCCAGCACGCCGGCGTGGTAGTGGGCATGGTCGGCGCTGCAGGTCACCCTCACAAATTCTTCCCGGATAACCACATTGGCTATCACGGCCGGCTGCACATGGTCTACAACGTCAGTGCCGTGACTGGCGCCATGATGATGATGAGTACAGCGAAATTTAAGCAAGTGGGCGGCTTAGATGCAGACAATCTAGCAGTAGCCTACAATGATGTGGATCTTTGTTTGAAACTGATGAACGCAGGATATATAAACTTGTTTACACCACATGCCAAAGCAACTCATCATGAGTCTGTCAGTCGTGGCTACGAGGACTCTGATGAGAAGATGCAGCGCTTACTCAAAGAGCAACGCTTTTTTCTCAACAAATGGTCTGACTTTTTAGAAAAGGGCGACCCTTATTACAATCCAAACTTAAGTCTAAAGAACGAGCGGTTCTCTCTCAATTTCAAAGAATAATTAGCGCATTCTATATCTGATGGTGTTGCTCGATTAGCCTGGCTAATTGCTCAAATAGGTCGACCTCGTTGGCGCTAAACCGTGACAATATCGGGCTATCAATATCAAAAACACATTGAAAGCCCATCGCATTGAAAGGCACCACAAGCTCTGACTCACTAGCAGCATCACACGCAATGTGACCAGGAAACGCATGCACGTCAGACACGACTTGGGTGCTTTGGCTAGCCAAAGCTTTTCCGCACACCCCTTGCCCCCTTGCTATTCTGGTGCATGCTACTTGGCCACTGAATGGCCCAAGCACTAAACCTTCGCCGCGAAGCAAGTAGAAGCCTACCCAATTTAAATCTTCAACATTGTGATAAACCAACGCCGCCAAATTAGCCATATTGGCGATAAGGTCAGGCTCATCTGCAATCAACGCTTGGGCTTGTTTATAGAGTAGTTGGTACAATGGATTTTCCATGGTCTATGCTTCTATATTGATAAAGTTTCAATTTCACCAAAGCCAAAATCACGCAGACGATCTGCAAAATGTTGGTCGGTTAATTTCTGAGTAAATACTGCGGCCGAATGGGACAAGCAAGGGGTTAAATCTGAGCTCAATTGTTTAACTCGACTGGCGATCGCGGCCCCAGAATCCATTAAGCTTACCTTGTCGCCTAAAACCTGTACTAACTCATCCCGCAACAATGGGAAATGAGTACAGGCCAGCACAACAACATCTAAGCATTGTTTTTGCAGTAGAGGTTGCAATATTGCCTTTAACCGGGTGATTTCAATTGGCTTGCCGCGCAGTTTGGCTTCGGCCATTTCAACTAGCTCCGATGAGCCCAACTTAATTAATTCGCAATTGGCGGCATGTTGACGAATAAGCTCATTGGTATAGGGCCGTATTATGGTCGCTGGCGTGGCTAATAGACCAATGGTCTTGCTAACGCTTTGCACTGCTGCAGGTTTGATTGCCGGCACAACACCGACAATAGGAAAGTCGAATTTGTCACGCAAGATCGGCAAGACAGCGGTGCTAGCCGTATTGCACGCCACCACCATTAAGTCGGGGCTATAGTTGCGCTGGATTGCGTTACAAACCGAAACTACTCTCTGCGTTAGTTGTTGTGCAGATTTTGTGCCGTAAGGGAAAAACTCATTATCGCTAACAAACACATAGTCAAAATCGGGGCACTGCTGAAGTACTTCTTTATAAATACTCAAGCCTCCCACGCCCGAGTCATAAATTACGATGCGACTCATTTAACGCAATGAGTGAGTGCTAACGAGACGCTTCTAACTGCCCGACGTAACTCTGTACGCCTTCTTCCACCGTGGCAAAAGTCTTATTGTAGTCGCCCGTTATCGTCAGGTTTGTCAGATCCGCTTTAGTATAGCTTTGATATTTTCCCAGCAAGGCATCGGGGAAGGGAATGTATTGGATTTTGCCTAGCAAAACCCAATCCTTGGTCGATTTACTGGCGCCTTCAAGCTTGTTTAGAACTGCTGTAGCAACATCATTAAAACTTTGTGCTCGGCCAGTGCCAACATTAAAAATGCCGCCGTCTTCAGGGTGTTGCAAAAAGTGTAAATTGACATCGACAACGTCATCAACCCAAACAAAATCACGCAATTGCTCACCATCAGCGTATCCGGCTCTGCCAGCAAACAATTTCACAAACCCTTGCTCGTGGTATTGATTGAAAAAGTGATAGGCCACTGATGCCATGCGGCCTTTATGCTCTTCGCCCTTGCCATACACATTAAAATAGCGCAAGCCAACAACCTGAGAATCCGATACGGCTCGGTTTTTCCGTACATAACGATCAAATTGCAATTTTGAATAGGCGTATGCATTGAGTGCATGCTCATTTTCTGGATCTTCTTTAAATACATCTCCACCACCGTATACCGAGGCAGAGGATGCATAGATGAAAGGAATACTATGCTCGCCGCAATAGTGAAACAACGACTTTGAATATTCGTAGTTTGTTTGCATGATGTAGCGACCATCACTCTCCATGGTGTCTGAACAGGCTCCTTGATGATAAATAGCCGTTGGCCCACCAAATTCCATTCCTCGATTTATGCAGTCGAGAAATTCATCTTTATCAATATAATCTGCAATATCGCAATTTTCGATATTGCGAACTTTATTGCCATCGCTAAGGTCATCGACCACAAGAATATTATTCAGACCTCGGCTATTCAGCCCGCGAACAAGGTTTGACCCAATAAACCCTGCACCACCCGTTACAATTATCATCGTATACCTACTTATACCTGTGTTTATCTATTATCTATGGGCTACTAATTCGACGAATGTGCCAATTTCTCAACCACTTCGTCAATACTAGCCACCGCGGTGCCAAGTTTTCCTACTACTATTCCCGCTACGGTGTTGGCCAATGTTAGTTTTTCGCTATCGCTTATATTAGAAACCATAGCCAAGGCCATCAATGAAATAACCGTGTCGCCTGCGCCACTAACATCATAGACTTCCAGAGCCATTGCTGGTGAATCGGACTGTGTACCGTCTTTACTAAACAAACTCATGCCTTTTTCACTGCGAGTTACAAGTAAATAATCTAACGCCAAACCCGCACGCAACTGCTCTGCCTTGGTTGCGAAATCTAACTCAGAACCAACCTTGCCCACGACGGCTTCAAATTCCTTCATATTGGGGGTGATCAGGGTCGCACCGCGATACCGAGAGTAATCATCACCTTTTGGATCAACAATCACTGGTGTGTTGTGGTCCTTAGCCAATTTAATCATATCCGCTACATGCGTGAGCCCGCCCTTTCCATAGTCAGAAAGAATGACCACATCGGCCTCTAGCACCGCGGACTTAAAATCTTCAAGGCATTGCGCCAAAACTTCATCGCTCGGTTTTTCCTCAAAATCGGCTCGCAATAATTGCTGATTTTGCGCCACCATTCTCAGTTTAACAATGGTCTTGATGCCCGCGTCAATTTTTAGCGAGGTGGAAGCGCCATAACCTTCCAATATTTCAGCTATTTGTCTACCTGCGTCATCATCACCGACTACCGATAACAAATTACACTGCGCGCCTAGGGCAACAATATTATGCGCTACATTGGCGGCCCCACCGGCACGTGACTCTTCACTGCGCACTGCCAACACCGGCACGGGCGCCTCAGGCGAAATTCGCTCTACCTTGCCAAACCAATAACGGTCTAACATCACATCACCAACAACCAGGGCTTTGATTTTTGCGAAACTGTTTCTATGTAGATTCAAAATAAGTCTAATTCCCGAAAATTTGGCGGCTTAAAGTACTTGCCGGTTCTAGTTTGACCGCCCGATTCCATAATATTTAAAGCCCTGTTGCGCTAACTGAGCAGGATCATAAATATTGCGTCCGTCAAAAATGATGGCCGACTTTAATTGTTTGCGCAAACGTTCGAAATCAGGGCTTCTAAAGGCTTTCCATTCGGTGACAATAACCACGCTATCCGCATCTTGCGTAGCGTCGTACATATCATCACAGAAAGTCACCTTGTCATTATCTGCATAGAGATGACTGGCCTCTTGCGCAGCGACCGGATCAAACGCTTTGATGCTAGCTCCGCGAGCAAGTAATCCATCGATAATAACTAAGCTGGGCGCTTCACGAATATCGTCAGTGTTGGGCTTGAATGCAAGACCCCAAATAGCAAAGGTTTTGCCGCTTAGATCGGCGCCTAATGCCTTGTCTATCTTGTTGAGTAATACTGACTTTTGATCCTGGTTGACTGCCTCCACGGCGTCTAAAATTCGCGCGTCGTAGCCTGCTTGGCGAGCGGTGCGGTGCAATGCCTGCACATCCTTTGGAAAACACGAACCACCGTAACCACAGCCGGGGTAAATAAAGTGATAGCCAATGCGAGGATCAGAGCCCATGCCTTGGCGCACCAATTCAATATCGGCATTTAATAACTCTGCCACATTGGACAATTCATTCATAAATGAAATCTTGGTCGCTAACATGGCGTTAGCAGCGTACTTGGTAAGCTCAGCGGAAGGAATATCCATTACAATCAAGCGTTCATGATTGCGATTAAATGGCGCGTATAGATTGCGCAATAGCGCCACGGCTCTTTCGTCATCAGCACCAATTACTATTCGATCCGGTTTCATGAAATCTGCGATTGCGGCCCCTTCCTTAAGGAATTCGGGATTTGAAGCAACGCTGAATTGCAGATCCAAACCGCGTTCATCCAGTTGCTCTTGAATCGCTTTGCGAACCTTTTCGGCAGTGCCTACAGGCACAGTTGATTTGGTCACAATAACGCGATAATCGTTCAGGTTTTGACCTATAGACTCTGCCACCGCAAGCACATGCGACAAGTCGGCTGAACCATCTTCGTCCGGCGGAGTTCCCACGGCAATAAATATAATTTCCGCATGTTCCACTGCCTTGGTGATATCGCAAATGAACTTTAATCGGTCTTGCGCCACAGTGGACTTCACTAAGCGTTCTAACCCGGGTTCAAAAATCGGGATATTGCCACCCAAGAGCATATCTATCTTACTCTGGTCTTTGTCGACACAGAGAACCTGATTGCCCACATCAGCAAAGCAGGTACCCGTAACAAGGCCTACATAGCCAGTCCCAATAATTGAAATATTCATATAAAAAGTATTTTAAGCGTTGCTTTCAAACCCCAATCTAATCAGGAATTACTAAGGAAACTAAGCGTAAGATGAAAACCCAATAATAGACTATTCGTGCTTTTGAGTCACAAATATTGGGGCTAATAAGCCACCCATTGCCCCATCGAACAGTGACTTTAAACGCATCAGAATAGCCACTGAAAGGCCCAATGCAGGCTCGTAGCCCATCAACACCAATACGCTGCTATATGCGAACTCCATTAAGCCAATATTACCCAGTGACAAGGGTATATTCATAATCAACATAATAATCGGAGTGGCCGCCAACATATGCCAAAACGAAACATCCACTTGGAAAACCATCGCCGTCAGCCAGACATTTAGCACTGCGATAAAATAAAACACCATTGAATTTACGAAAGCCCAAGTAAGTGCGCTAGGGTCTTGGGCAAAGCGGCCCAATGATGCAATCAGCTTATCCAGTTTGATGAATACACCTTTGCTCATCGGCAGTAATCTAATAACCGCGCTTTTGGTGAAAGCATAAACACGCGAATCAAAAAGCATCCAAGCTATAAAACCCAAACCAATAGTGAACAGCACTAAGCTGACAATTATAAAATCAACATTAAATTTAGAAAGTTGAAGGAGTACCGCTGCACCCGCGAGTGCTAACAGTGTTAGCACTCCTGTGTAACGTTCAACGAATACAGAAGCCACTGCGTCTGCTTGACGGCCAGAATGTTTGCCCAGTTCATAGGCTCTAACCACATCGCCGCCAACGCTAGTAGGAAGAAACAGATTGTAGAATTGACCGATAAGGTAATAGGAAAAAACGCGCCAATAGCCGGCGTGCATTTTTTGCGACCTTATCAGCATCCACCACTTCAGCGCACTGCACATATTGATCAGCACGCCGACGCCAATGCAGAGCAACAAATAGAAAATGTTTGCGCCCTTAAGGGTCTGGTAAAACTGATCTCTGCCCTCCTCGGAAAATAAACCCACTTGATAGAACACGAAGGCTAAAAGCCCGATGGTTACAAGGATTTGAAGAACTTTGAAGGTTTGTTTGTTCAAGGGCGAGGATTTGCCACTATAGGGCGGTTTTTTTGCTAATTTGCACTTTTTTTAGAATTGTAACTGGGATTTGAACTGCAAAGTAAGTATTATTCGACTCTTTTGAAAATGATAGGTTTACTTATAAAATGACAACAGCATCTGCAAGACACATATTGGTGTCTACCGAACAAGCATGCTTGGATGTACAAGCACAAATTAATTCAGGCGAAAAAACATTCGAAGCAGCTGCTTCTGAGTTTTCACAATGCCCTTCTGGTAAGCAAGGTGGTGATTTAGGTAGCTTTGGGCCAGGAATGATGGTTCCCGAATTTGACCAAGTGGTTTTTAACGAAGAGGTTGGGAAACTTCATGGCCCAGTACAAACTCAATTCGGTTACCACTTATTAGAAATTACTCAGCGCGATGCTTAATCGCCTTCCCTGAGTTAGAAAAAGCGCACATTGTGCGCCTTTTTTATGCCTACTACTTAGTCCTAAACATTAGTTCTAACCAGAATTAGGTAATAGTCTAAAAGACAAAAAACCTTAAACCAAAAAAGGTCGCAGCACTGAGCATAACCGTCACAATACTTAGTACCCGCGCAAAGCTCAAAAGCGCCGCAAGGGTAGCAGCGATCAAATAGTCCCAACCTGCATGACTAAATGTAAAACTCGAGTCAACCTGAAACACTATCGGTGCCCAAATCGAAGTCAATACTGCAGCGCTTGAATAGCCGAGAAATTGTTTTAGTCCCGCACTAGGCTGATACGCCAAAGCGCGAGCGAAAAAAGCATAGCGATTGTAGAAGGTGATGCCTGCCATGGCAAAAATAGTCCACCAAATCATAGGTGGAATTTCTTATCGTTAATTTTTTCAACCGCAAATGCGCTGGCCATACCAATCAGAGCAGCCACAATTATATAGCTATCGCTCAAAATAGGTTTCAACATCACCGCCAGTAAACCACTGACTAAAACCGCCACTAAAATGGGCAATCTGCGTAATTGATCGAACGTCATCGCAATGAATGTTGCTGCAATGGCAAAATCTAAGCCAAGCGACTCTAAATTATCGAAGGAGTCCCCAGCGATAATTCCAACCAAGGTGGCCGCGTTCCAAACAAGGTAAAAAGTGACTCCGGAAACTAACGCATAAAGCGGCGAAAAATAACCACTGCGCAATGTATGTGCCTGGGAAACCGCGAACATCTCATCGGTCAGCACCATGGCAATTGCAATACGCCATGGCAGGGGCAATGCAATCACGTGCTCTCGAAATACAATCGAATAAAGCAAATGCCGGGCGCTTATCACAAAGGTTGAACCAAAAAGCGCTAAAGAAGAAGCGCCTCCAGCCATCAAT
>JBLHME010000008.1:0-78180 GCA_047623225.1 Cryomorphaceae bacterium | reverse complement strand
ATAATACCACCAGACACTTCACTGGCGTAATAGGCAGTTGTGGCAGTTGTACCGTCTGTTTCTTTAGGAAACGGGATAACATGAATACGGTAGTCATTGTTGCCAATATGGATGTCATTATCGTCAATAAAAAGTTCCTTTAGGCTATTGGTGTGAACATTACCTCGAAAGTCAAATCGCCAGATACGCCCGGCGATATCGGTGGCAAACAGTAAGTCAGCCACGCCATCTAAATCAGCATCTACAACAGTAGGCTCGGTTGGAAAGCTGTGCTTCATTTCAGAAAATGTTGAAAAACCCAGTGACAGGCTGTCTACTTCACCCTCATCTTTGGCAGCTGTCCAGAGCAGTGTTCCTGTCTCACGATCCACCATATAAATTGCATTGCCATCTACCGTTCCAGCTAAATCTGCCAACCAACTGGCGGCGTTGGGATCGCTAGCATCGAAACCGTCATAGGCCGTGTCGTAACCGCCTGATATAAATAAGACCTCACGATTTGAGCAGACCGTATCGCCACAAAAGTTGACTGTGGCGGCCACTGGCTTTGCCCAACTCTGCCCCATCCGTTCCAAACCACTAATAGTCCACATTTTGACTACAGGTGCTGCAGTAGATTCAGTTACTTCGTCATCAGCAGATAAGGAATTTGCATTTGTTACATCCCAAGCAAAATACTTACTCCCACCTCGGCGTTGCCCCATGAACATTTGCGCAGACAATACCGCACGAGAACCTGCGGCACGCTCTACAACGAATTCAACTTCGCCATCCAAGCCATAGGTATGATCTGCATCGATAGTTCTATTGTAATAGGCTCCCAAATTTTTAAACATGTCTGGGTCAGGAATGTAGGCCCAGCGCTCCCTGCCAGTTTCGCCATCAATTGCGTGCAGCAAACCTTGGTTGGTGGTTGCGAACAAAATGTCATCGTGAGTGATAACTTCTTTGGTGACTTCGACAGTGTTGCCCTCATCATCCTCAGCGGTTACAGCATCACCATTTTCATCCAAAACTGTCTCAATACTGAGTTGACCGTAATCCAACACATAGGGCGTGCCATGTAAGCTCTCGCCTAGATAAAAATTGGGATCTGTAGCTTCTGATTCTAATTCTTGATCTACATCTTCACCCAAGGTCCAAAGTGCTACGTTTTGCGAATTCAAATCCAAATCGGCATTCGACTTCGAAAATGGGTTTTCTGCTGGGCTGTCGTTGTCCGTCAAAAAGCTTAGATCGTCGCTAGAAAGCGCAGACAATAAATCGCCCGCAGTAGAGCCAATATCATCAACCTCACTGATTCTAGTATCAAGGATTTTGCTAAAGAAATTTGATTTTGTGAGCAAGCTGACCAAAGTTTCAAAATCACCATCAAGGCCAATTCCGTCAGTTGATAAACTGGCAAAGAGCTTCCGCACTGGTTCAATATTCAGCTCACGAGCTGCGCCACCTTTACTTACGTCGTTACCATCTACGATATCAGACCATATACTCTTGGCGTTTTGGTGGAAAAAGCCACTGTCATCAACAGCTTCTGCTCCAGTTTCGTCAATGATATCACCCTCAAAATTAATCTGATACTTTTTGATATTACCGTTCCATCTCGGCGTATTGCTTGGTTCAAACAACGCAAAGTAAAGGTCATTACGAAATTGCAAACGGTTGAACGCGTTTACCGCCACCGCGGGCGCTATGAAACTATCTGCTTCCACGTTTTCAATACTCAGTAAGATGGTCTGAAAAGCGGTAATTAATTCTTCGGTATTGATAGCATCATAGTGCTGGCTGCCAGCGGCTGCACCTGGTTTAAGGGCTGCGTTCGAGGCATTAAGCAGCTGCGACGACCCTAGCAGGTCTGTGCCAAAACCAATTGTGTGTAAATACACATGGTTCTCTAGTTTGATGTCTGTATTAACATCGGTATTGGCTAGCGCAGAGGCTAATTCATCTAGGCAGTCGCCACTCGAATCATCAGTGCAGGAACCGCCGTTAAGGGCATTAATCGCCGCGACACGACTAACATCTGAGGTGGCTGAGCCATCAGAAAATAGAATGATATTGTTATCTTGGCATTGATTAAGAATCGGCGATATATATTCACCCTCATCATCTATCGCGTCAGAATCGGTCAGATCATTAGTGGTCGTGCTGATTGTAGTTGGGTAATCAACAGTGCTGCTAGCTGGGGCTTGTGTTTTTTCTTCACCGGTGGATAACGGCGCTTTGCCTGCAAAATACAAATAGGCTTCATAGAGAGTCTCTTGGAGGGGTGTGGCTCCAACGCCTGGCAGCTCGAGCACTTTACTGACCAAGGTAGACTTATTGGTGGCTATATCAACAACACCTGTGACTGGGTCGGTGGTTGAAACGCTGCCATCAACATCCACTACCGCTGAAATCAATGTGCCGCCTTCAAAAGTATTGAATCGCATTAGGCCAACATTTGCGCCAGACATGCTCGAAATAATATTAGTGGTCGCATCTTTTAACGCGCCAATTCTAGTTTGGCATTCATAGATAAAGCCATTTTGCGATATAAAATCACCGCCATTCGGGTAAGTTGCTGTGTAAATGCCACCGTATGTTATGTTAGGCCCCCTCAAACGACAATGTTCAGCGAGAGCCGCCGGGTCATCTCCGGCAATCGCTACGATCGTGCCGACTCCAAGCAAATCTTCAATGGGGCTTTGCATGTAGTCATGATAATTACCCGGCACAATCAAGCGCGTTTCTAGGTCTGGGTCATTCCAATCCACCGCGAAGCTATTGCCTGGATTACCAACATAATTGGGGGTTGTAAAGTTTGAGTAATCTGGGTTTGGGCGCTGTGGATATTTGTCGTTGTCTGAATCGCTTCTGCCATGCACTCCGGCATCAAGCTCACATTCTAAAGCCACTATCTGAGAGCCTGACTCGGCGTCCAACACCCAGTCCGCAGACGCATCAGGAACAACAGTGGTGCTAGTGCAAACACTATCAGTAGTAAGTGCCGCGGTTGATTCAGTGCCAAAATAGGCATCCCATGGATAGTAACGTGTGCGCAAAGTAACTGCCGAGGGCGGCACAGTTACCGCAGGGCAGCTTACCGTTGCAAAGTCATTGGCCCATTGGTAGCAAAGATTTCCACCTACTTTATCGCCGTTAGATTTCACAAAATAGTAAGTGATATAACCGTATGACTGAACCGTGATCTTCACCGACACTTGAGTACCAACAGATACAGCAAACTCGTTAATCGTATTCCATCGTCGGGGAGTACTCTCAAAGTCGGTCACTGATTCATACGTTTCGGTGGTACAGTCCGTTACAGTCTCCGACGACTCTGGGATATACTGCCATACTAAAGCCAGATCAACGTACTCTGGGAAATCTGGGTTATCAGCGTGGGCGTCTTTGGCGGCCTTACACAAATTATCCTCCGCAGGCACCGACATACCCGTGTACTGACGGATGTCGTCGTAAATATACACATCGGTATTAATTCCAGGGTCACCATAATCATTGCTAGAGTCATACTCTGGGCGACCATTGAGCACAACCTCAGGTATGCCCATACTGCCAGAGGTATCAAGCACAAACAGAATGTTGGGCTTCTGCTCAAAAGTAACACTGCTATCAGTCACTTCGCCAGTCAAGCCAGTGTAAATCTCGATATCATCTGCATGCCCGCTGATGGGCACAAATGCCGTAAAACAAAACGCCCACGCGAGCGCTTTGATGCGATTCAGAGAATCTTTGGAGTTAGATAGAACTGTTTTCGGATTAATCATTTTTTCTCACCAGTTTTTAGGCGATTAAGATTTAATTACGGGCGATCTCGTCTGTTTATTGGATAACTCTAATCAAGAGTTATATAAGTGAATGTTTGTCGCTGATCGGATCTTATATTGGTATCCTTGTAACTGGAATCACTGTCAATTCGCATCAAATTACATTTGTATTTGCCAAGAGTATTGCCAATACTTTGGCAATCGGATGCGCGCTCCAAACCAACTTCTTTTTCAAATTGATCATTACTGGTCTGAATATTGACTGTGGAACCCGGGTCATAAGATGACAATCTGCTGCCGCTATCTATTGCCACAAAAATCGGCGCGTTACTCACTTCATCGTAAAATTGAACTTGGGCTTGAATTTCTGCGTGGCTGGTGTTAAACGCCTCTAACCTAAATTGATTATTACGAACCATCAACTGTTGCAGGTTTCCGCTATCAGTAGATGCCAGACCAAGCACTGTTAAGGCCAGCAAAACGACCATCACAACAATCAGCGTTATGCCTTGTTGGTATTTTTGCGGTCGCGCATAATTTCTAACTCTTATCATGATTCCTCAACTAACCCGCCATATTAGGCAGAAATACTGTGGTAGAAAACGTTCGACGAAGAACGCCATCATCTCGTGTGTAG
This sequence comes from Cryomorphaceae bacterium, assembly GCA_047623225.1. GTDB lineage: Bacteria > Pseudomonadota > Gammaproteobacteria > Arenicellales > Arenicellaceae > Arenicella. The sequence continues at coordinate 73,773 of JBLHME010000008.1, read as the reverse complement.
GTACTGTCTAATAAATTATAAGTACGCGATGTTTCATCAATTGTGTTTTGTTCAGTCTGAATTCGCTGCCCGCTGCTTACCAACAATCCTATGCGAACTGCCCTGAGGTTAGCCATGTCTAGGCCTTCGGCTAGCACGTTGGCATAAGATGCGTAACGGTCAATGCTCCCATCAGCACCTGTATCAATACCGTATTGAATCTGCAGTGAATCGACGCCATCGATTATTGGCACTGCGGCAAAGCTGGTGAAGGTTGAATAATCTAGGCTCAAAAGGCTAAACGGGGCTTCAAGCGCCGCGCAATAAAGCGACGATATTCCGTCATTCTCCAAATCAGCAACAAAAAATACAGTAACCAGTTTTACTTCTTGTACGATCGTGCTGCCGGTGCAATTAGTGCCGGAGTTAATTATGTAGTCAAACGCCACGCGATCGGAATTGTAGCTTGTCCCATCAATGGTGTAATTCAAGCTGTCGACCGTACAAACTGCTGCCCCAGGGCACTCAGCGTCTTCAAATACTCCGTCAGCCTCTGCGTTTGGGTGGGTGCTAACATTCGAGCCAGCTAGACGAATATTCGATGACATCAGTTCAAAGGCAAAACGAGCGTTTTCTTGAATTAGGTCCTCGCTATTTTGGTTGCTCAACATTCGAGAAGAGCTAACCATATAAGTCATTGACACCACGCTTACGAAAAGGCTTATCACCATTCCGATCATTAGCTCCACTAAGGTGAAGCCAGCTTGGTGCCTAACTTTGTTCAAATTGGGCTTTATACGCATGGTTAGTTTCTTATTAGCTCTCACGGTCTAAACCTCAAACAATACACATCCAAGCGGGAATCTATATCTACGTCAGTACGGCCACATAGATCAGTTTTAATGTTTCTCACACCAGTGCCAGTAATGTTTTCATTTGCATCAGCATCACGCGATAACCATTCAAGATAGAGCTCAACATCATCATTTCCATCAGCCAACAAATCATTCTGCCGCAACACAACTTCAAGGTCGGTTAAACCAATGGACCCATCTGCGCTGGCGTCGCCACTTGTTGCTGCGCCAGAATTTGGGTCGCAGAAGACTTCCCAGACGTCGTAAGAAACTCGATCATCGGTATTGTTACAAGCGGCCCCAGCCTGAACATTGCCGCTGCCATCAACATAGTCTGCACAACGCGTCTCAGGCTCAACAAAGCCAGTGGTTACTTCACATATAACCCGCCCACCAGCAGTGTCGCTGCCTAAAGTGCTCAATGTGGAATTACTGATCTTGGTTACATAGTCAGCCACTAGCGCTGGATTACTCTTGATTCGATCAGCAAGCTCTTGGGCTTTCCATATGGCCAAGGATCGTTGCTGGCTATCACCGCTTACCGTAATAGCGGTTAGTTGCATAGCGGCTAGCCCTAAAGCCCCCACGGAAAAAACCAAAATCGAAATCATCGCTTCGATTAAAGTTACTCCTGACTGTCTAAAAGTAGAGCTCATACAGCCTGAGCCCGCTCTTGATGAACAGCATGAGCCCGCTTTTGACGGACAGCCTGAGCCCGCTTTTGACGGACAGCCTGAGCCCGCTTTTGACGGACAGCCGGATGGAATAAATTTAAATCTCATAATCAATACAATAATGGTTGCGCGCTAAGCTGAGCAGTACTAATTAGATAAGTGGACAATTAATCGTGATAAACGGCTAATTGTTTGGTTTTATTGAAATGTATTGAATTGCTAACTCTAAGATTGGGAAATCATAGAGGAGCATTCACGCTTCATGTTAATTCCCAAAAATAGCCAAAATCAAATAAACCCTATATTAGCTGCAGGCGCTTGCCACGCTATTTAGCTGGCTGCTCACTCTTCCGCTGGCGGAAATCGACAAGTTAATAGAATCTTCGATGTCATTTACTCCTCGGCAAAAAGTAACGATCAAAGGCGTTGCTGTGGCTGTGCCAGCAGTCATACGGCCTTGTGAATCAAACTCGATGCAATCATCAGCATCATTACTAAACGCCGCAGCTCCATCAGCGACAATGTCGCCACGCAAAATAACTTCACCAAAACTGCCAGAAGTGCCTTCGGTTACAACTATATCGCCAGGGCTCAAAACATGTGTTGTGCCGCCGCCAGACATATTCACCGGCGCCGCCGAGAGGTTCCAGCAAACAAAGGACGATGCAGTGTCGTTCACCATGGCTTGCATGCGAGCAGTGGTGAAGGCTTTTAACGCTATCTGATTATCACCGCGAATAGACTGGCGTTGAGAAAAGCTGCTAAAGCTAGGCGCCGCTAAAGTTGCCAACACAGCCATAACCACCATGGTGAAGAGTAGCTCAATCATACTAAAGCCTGTCTGCTGACTATTCACTATGGTACCAACCAGATTTGCCGGCCCAGGTTTTCTCGCCGCGACTGGTTAAAACCAAGCTCCCATCTCCGGCTTGAATCGTGCCCGCTGTGGGCGTTGCGGTTAGCTGAACACATCTTGCTATGGAGACCACCGGAACAGTGGGGCAAATAGCTGCGCTTATGGTGTAAAGCCCGTTACCGCTTAAAATCGCGGCGCTATTGGCATAACCTAAAAGCTGAAAATCTAGGGTATAGGTTCTTTTGCGAAGCACATAGCGCTGTTGCTGATTCAGCACCTCAGAGAGTATGTCCATAGCTTCGGTTCTATTACCTCTTTGTATCGATTTGGTATATTGAGGATAGGCAACTGCACTCAGTATCCCGACAATGGCAACGACCATAATCAATTCAATTAAGGTAAAGCCACTATTTGATTTCGATAATTTCAAAGCGAGCTCCCTCTAAGATCTCAGACTAGCATTAAAAGCAGGCCACTCGAGAAAAGGCAATCTATGTCTGGAGTAGCCCTCGACTATAACCATTTCTAAGCTAAGTGTTTGCTAAACCAAGGATAAACGGTCGAATTCGATCGCCCAACGGTATGAAAATCAGGAGTTTCTTAACTCTATTGGCAATGAAAAGGAAATATTTTCCAAAGGTCCATTCGCTTCATTTACCACGGTTCCGCCCCAATGCTTAATTTGATCAATTACCCGTTTGACCAAAATTTCAGGAGCAGAGGCTCCGGCTGTCACACCAACAACCTCTACACCATCGAACCATTGGCGTTTAATTTGCTCTGGTTGATCGACCAAATAGCTGGGCACGCCAATGTTTTCGGCTAATTCTCGCAAGCGGTTTGAATTTGAACTATTTGGTGAACCCACCACTATTACCACATCGGCATCACGCGATAAGGCTCTCACCGCATCTTGACGGTTCTGTGTGGCGTAACATATATCGTCTTTACGCGGGCCTTGAATGTTTGGGAAGCGCTGCCGCAACTCATCGATCACTTTCTTAGTATCATCAACAGAAAGAGTGGTTTGAGTAACATAAGCCAAATTGTCCGGATTGGTAACACCAAGCTTTGCTACATCAGAAGGTTCTTCAATTAAATACATGCCTGAGTCGGCTTGGCCCATGGTGCCTTCTACTTCTGGATGACCTTGGTGCCCAATCAACACAACTTCAGTACTGCGATCTCGGTATCGTTTCACTTCCATATGAACCTTGGTTACCAAGGGGCAAGTTGCATCGAAGACTTTCAAATCACGCCCAGCCGCTTCGTCTTGCACAGATTGAGAAACTCCGTGCGCGCTAAAAATGACCGTGCAGCCATCGGGAACTTCATGTAACTCCTCGACGAAAATCGCACCTTTGTCTTTCAGATCATCGACCACAAAGCGATTATGCACAACCTCGTGGCGAACATAGATTGGCGCACCAAATAACTCGATAGCGCGCTCGACAATGTCGATTGCTCGGTCAACACCGGCACAGAATCCGCGTGGATTTGCTAATAATATTTTCATAAATCTGGCTCGTTTGTGAGCTTTGGTGAGTTTAAAAATGGCTTGCCAAATGCTTCAGTGATAATTAAAAATGCGCCGATAAAGATCGCGCTATCAGCAATATTAAAGTGTGGGAAATGCCAATCAAGATAAAATACGTGTAAGAAATCCACCACATAATGATAAATCGCTCGATCGATCACGTTGCCAATAGCGCCTGATATTATCAGACTATATGCGATTGCAAGGTGACGCTCATGTTGCTTAAGGCTGCCGATCACATATAACAGCACCGCGCTGACAGCGATGGCCAAGGTACCGAAGAACAGATGCTGCCAACCGCCGTGCTCGCGCAGAAAGCCAAAAGCAGCTCCGGTATTGTGCACCAGCGACAAGTCGAAAATCGGCAAAATAGCGATAACACCGCCTTGCAAAATATGTTCAGCCCAATACTTAGTCAATTGGTCGAGCACGAGGACAATAGCGCTTAGCCACAGCCACTTAAAATGAGAATTTTGCATTAACGTCGTTTAGAGTTTTGTCTTAGTCTTTTTGGTTTAGGCGCTTGGTTTAAGCAAAATCACGAGCTTCACCGTCGCCATCCACATTGCTAACGCAACGCTCACACAGTTCGGGATGCTCTAGAATTGAACCCACTTCAGGTCGTCGATGCCAGCAACGCACACACTTGGGGTCACTGAGCGCGCTCACCACTATTCTCAAGCCCGCAATCTCACACTCTTGAGCGTCTTGGCCTGCTTGGTCGAGCGCCTTAACGCTGGCTGCGGAGGTAATCAATACAAAACGCAGCTCATCGCCTAGGGGTTGCAAAATAGCCTGGTTGGTTGGGTCAGCAAATAATTCCACTTTTGCGTCCAGCGCTGAACCAATACTGCCCGCCACGCGAAGCGCTTCGATTTGTTTCGATACTTCATTACGAATCGCAATTAAATTCGACCATTGCGCATCGGTTTCTGCATCATCGGGCACCTTATCCAAACCTTCATATCGGGTTGCGAACAAAACTGATTGCTCGCGGTCGCCCGTCATGTGGCCCCAAATCTCCTCTGCTGTGAAGCTCAATATCGGCGCGATACTGCGCACCAAGCTCTCGAGGATATGGTTCATAGCGGTCTGAGCTGATAATCGGGCTCTGGAGGATTTATCAGTGGTGTAGAGACGATCCTTTAAGATATCCAGGTAAAACCCACCCATATCTACCACGCAAAATTGGTGCAAGCGTTGATATATTTGATGAAACTGATAGCTCTCATACGAATCTTCTATCTGCTTTTGCATCTTGGCAGCAACGCGCACAGCCCATTGGTCAAGGCTTAGCAATTCCTCGTAGGGCAAAGCATCTTGCTGAGTATCAAACTCATTCAGGTTGCCAAGAATATAACGCGTAGTGTTTCGAATTCGCCTATAAGACTCACTGGTGCGCTGCAATATTTCGTTCGAGAGACTCATCTCCGACTTGTAATCAGTGCCAGCCACCCACAAGCGCAATACATCAGCTCCCAATGAATTGAACACCTCTTGCGGCGCAATCACGTTACCCAGCGACTTAGACATCTTGCGACCGTCTTTATCGACCACAAAACCATGTGTGAGCACCGACTTATACGGCGGCTTGCCGTCATTCATAGCCACACTTGAAAGCAGGCTTGACTGAAACCAACCGCGATGTTGATCTGAACCTTCAAGGTATAGGTCGGCTGGAAAGACCAGCTCTTGCCGAGCGTTGACTACAGTGTTATGGGTAACGCCTGAGTCAAACCAGACATCCAAGGTATCCAAAACCTTATCGTATTGATCGACGGCTTCGCCTAGTAGCTCAGCATCATCCAGGTCATACCAGGCCTGAACTCCTTGCTGTTCGATTCTAAGTGCCACTTGTTCCATCAACGCGGGCGTATCAGGATGCAGCTCACCGCTTTCTTTATGCAGATAAATGGCAATTGGCACTCCCCAATTTCGCTGCCTTGAAACACACCAATCTGGGCGATTTTCCACCATTGACTGAATGCGAGCCTTGCCCCAATCTGGCTCCCAAGTAACTTCGTCAATCGCTTTCAGCGCTTGGAATCGAAGCCCTTGCTCGCCTTCTAAGTGCTCCATTCCAATAAACCATTGGGCGGTCGCTCGATAGATCATAGGCGTTTTATGACGCCAACAATGAGGGTAGCTGTGTGAGTAATCAACGTGTTTTAGCAAGGCGCCGCGTTGTTGTAACACCTCAACCACATGCGGATTGGCTTTGAACACAAACTCGCCCGCAAACAATTCGGTTGATTCTAGAAATGTGCCGTTGGAACCCACTGGATTATTAACAGGAATGTTGTAGCGCTTGCCTACCGCAAAATCTTCTCCACCATGCGCTGGCGCTGTATGAACAGCCCCAGTGCCAGCTTCAGTGGTCACATGATCGCCCAGAATTACTGGCACTTTCTTGTCGTAAAATGGGTGCTGGAGAGACAGTAACTCTAATGCGCTGCCAGCGAATCGAGCCAATACTGTATGTTCCTCGGCTAACTCGTACCGCGCTAGCGCAGACTCCACTAAATCGGCTGCTAACACTAGCTGTTCAGCTCCACTCTGAACCAATACATATTCGAACTCAGGGTGCAGTGAAACCGCTTCATTGGCGGGCAGTGTCCAAGGTGTTGTGGTCCAAATAACCACACAAGGATTGTTTAAGGCGCCGAGGTCTAAGCCTATTCTCTGAGCGAAATCGGCGTAATCGGCAATAGCAAACTTTACGTCAATGGCTGGAGAAATTTTATCTTGGTATTCAACCTCAGCCTCTGCCAAGGCTGAGGCACACGCTGGACACCAGTAAACTGGCATCAAGCCATGGTATAGATGCCCAGATTGCACAACCTTGGCCAAGCTTCTGACGGTGTCGGCCTCGGTTTTAAAGTCCATCGTCAGATAAGGATTTCCCCAATCGCCTTGCACTCCAAGGCGTATAAAATCTTCTTTTTGGCCTTCTACCTGCCGAGCAGCATATTCACGGCACTTTTGGCGAAAAGTTTTCTTATCAATTTTTTGACCTGCTTTACCATGCTTCTTCTCAACCTGAATTTCAATCGGCAGTCCGTGGCAATCCCAACCTGGAATAAAAGGCGCACGATAGCCAGCCAAGTTCTTTGACTTAACAATAATATCCTTAAGAATCTTTTGCATGGCGTGGCCAGTATGGATTTTTCCATTGGCGTAAGGCGGGCCATCATGCAATACAAAAGTAGGCGCATCGGCGCGCTGCGATTGCAGGTTATGGTAGGTATCGAGTTCAGCCCACTTCTTGAGGATTTGCGGCTCACGATTTGGCAAACCCGCCTTCATCGGAAACGCAGTTTGGGGCAAATTTATTGTGGCTTTATATTGACTGCCCGGCTTGTCGTTGCTCATCTTTAATTCTTTCCTGAACCCATGTGCTTAACTTCGCCTAAAGTTAGGCGGATATGTTTTCCACATAGGCTATTTTGTTAGCAGACCATTTTATGTTAGATGAGCGGTTCGACCAATCTAAGAAGCCGCCAAAATGCTGATTTTTAGAGAAATTTGTCGTGTTTTTGCCTAAAAGTCAGACAAATAGGCGCGCGCGGCTTCAGCATCTTTGATTATTTGCATTTTGAGAATTTCAAAGGACTCAAATTTTTGTTCCTGCCTGATGTTTTTATGGAAATCCACGAGCATATTCTGCCCATAAATATCAGCATCAAAATCAAACAAGTGCACTTCAAGTCGATTTTCAGATCCGTCGACGGTTGGCCGAGTGCCAACGTTGGCCACGCCCTTTATAAGCGGATTACCCGGCAAGCTCGCGGTCACTGCATAAACACCATTGACTGGTAGATTCATGTGCGGCAAAACGATGTTAGCGGTTGGGAAATTGATCGTGCGGCCTAACTGTTGACCCTTTGTAACCGCCCCGCTGATGGTGTAACGGCGGCCAAGTAAACGCTGCGCCAAATCAAACTCACCGGCCAGTAGCGCATCACGCACCCGCCCGCTCGACACTCGCTCGCCATCCAAAGTGAATGTTTCATGCGATACAACCTCAAAACTATGCTCGAGGCCAAAGCGCTGCAAAAAACCAAAACCTGCGGCGCGATCTTTGCCAAAACGAAAATCGTCACCCACACAGAGATACTTAACGCCTAAGCCATCCATTAAAACCTCTTCAACAAAGGCTTGCGGAGAATAATCTGCAAAGTCAGAGGTGAAGTCGATGCACAGCACTTGGTCAACACCGAGCGCAAACAGTATTTCGGCACGCTCTTCAATAGAACTTAGTCGAACCACCGAATCTGGTCGAAAAAACTCTTTGGCGAGTGGCTCAAAAGTAATAACCGTAGAAGGAGCTGCTAATTGTTCAGATTTGCGCAACAAAGTTTTGATGACGTGCTGGTGACCCAGGTGCACGCCATCATAATTGCCTATCGACACCACGCTAGGACGATGTGAAGCTTGGAGTTGATCTATTCCGCGGATATGGGCCATGGCTTTTCTAGTCTTATTGGGGCAGATTGGAGTATAGCCTTAGCGAACCCAATCGGGGTCATTTGCTTCAATATAATCCTGCAACACCACCCTCTCAGCAAAGCTGGCGTGGTGGGAGCGAAAATAGTTTAGAGACAATTCAGGATGCCGCCAACTGAGGCAGCCCTCGCCTAGGTTAAATTCAACGATCCACAAGCCAGACACCGATGCTCCCAGCTGTTCAATCTTAGTTCTCCAGCGGTGCACTACTGACTCATAATCCCGCTCAAGAGCGTTGCGCCGAGGGTCATTGGACAACATTTTACTCAACCTTTGTTGTAATGGAGATAGTTCCTGCTGGTGTTTTTGGGTGATCGATTGTACGAATGGAAACTGCTTCTGAGCTTCAGATAAATTAAATACACGTTTTACCAAGCCAATATCGACACTCATGTGCTACTTACCTGGGCTAAGTAACAGTTGTCGCGGGCGCAAGCCCAGCAATAGCAGAGATACAAAATAACTGCCCGCACCAGCGCTTACTAAGAGTAATAAGTGGGTGACTCTCTGCGACAAGCTTTGCGAATACCAGACCTCACTAGGTTGATCCAGCAATACAAAGCTTGCACACATGGCCGCGACTGCCAAAGCAATCCTCAGCAAAAACCAAAACCACCCAGTTTGCGGCTTAAAGATACCCATTCTGAGCAAACAAATAAATAATAGAGAGGCGTTGACCCACGCGGCGATCGACACAGCCAGCGCCAAGCCCGTATGCGCCATGGTTCTAACTAAAATGACACTGAACACAAGATTAACCAACACGGCTATCACCGCGACTTTCATTGGCGTTTTAGTATCTTGACGAGCAAAAAAACCAGGCGCCAAAACCTTAACAAAAATAAAACCACACACTCCCACTGAAAAAGCCTTCAATGCCAAGGCTGACATTTGCACGTCTTCTACCGAAAACGCGTTGTATTGGAAAATAGTGGTTAGCAGTGGAGTGGCTAGTAGATACAAGGCAAAGGTTGCTGGCACCGCTATTACGGTTACCCATCGCAAGGCCCAATCCATCATGGCTGAAAAACTTTCGGCCGTGCCTGAAGCATGCTCTTTCGAAAGGCTCGGTAATACTACAGTTGCCAAGGCAATACCAAACACACCAACCGGGAACTCCATAAGCCGATCCGAGAAGTACAGCCATGAAACACTGCCCGTGACTAGAAACGAAGCCAAAATCGTGTTCACAAACATATTAATTTGGGCCACCGATACGCTGAATACCGCAGGTAGCATTAATCCAAACACTTTGTGCACGGCGGGATTATTTCGCTCAATGGTGAACCGAGGAAAGTAACCTTCCTTTAGCAGGCTCGGAATCTGAAAGGCGAGCTGCACAAAGCCGGCAATCAACACGCCAACAGCTAGCGCTTGAGCAGCATTATCCAGCACCGGCGTTAATAACCACATAGCGATGATCAAACAGACATTAAGCAATACTGGCGTTATTGCGGGCACCGCAAACCGATTTACCGTATTAAGAATACCTGCCGACATTGCCACCAGCGAGATACAGAACAAATACGGGAACATTATTCGCAGCGCATCCACCGTAACGGCAAATTTCTCCGGCTCGTCTACATAGCCTGGCGCAAATACGGTGACGATAAAGGGTGCAAAAATAATCCCCAAAACCGTAAGGCCAAAAGTAACCGCTGCCAGTATTCCGGCGGTTGCGTTGACAAATCGTTTTGCTTCTAGGGTGTTCTGCTCAGTCAATTCCGTAAAAACCGGCACAAAGGCCTGAGCAAAAGCACCCTCGCCAAAAATTCTGCGCAGAAAATTTGGTATTCTAAAAGCGACAAAAAAAGCGTCGGCCAAGGCCCCAGGCCCCAGAATATTGGCCATAACCACATCGCGCACTAAACCGCTGACCCTAGATATAAGGGTCATAAAACTTACAATGGCGGTAGATTTCAGGAGTTTCTTGGACATTATTTAAGGGATTAGCTCACAGCATTTGCTTGTTGCACAAAAGTATACCTTTTGACTATTGGAGAATTCAGCTTAAATCGATGCGCAAACCAAAATGACTGAAATACCCCCACTTTTGCTTTAAAACCCCAAACGGACATCTAGAACTGGTCAATAGTCAGTAATTCGGTCGTTTCTGGTCTCAACTGGAGACATTTCATCCTATTTTTATTCCTCTCCTGACGTGAGTTGAGGTCTGGATTGGTAACAGCGTGTTAAATGCGGCCTTAGTTACTGATAAACTGATTTAATGACTTGACAATTTTGACCAAAATCCGCATATTCCCGTTTCGATTTTACGAGGTAAACAAAAGTGGCAAATTCCCCGCAAGCGCGTAAGCGTGCAAAGCAAAATTCAGTTCGTCGTCTGCGTAATCATTCGCAACGTGCGTCAGTTCGTACTGCAATGAAAAAGTTGGATGCGGCGATTGAAGCTGGTGATCAAACTGCAGCCAAAGCTGCCTTTGAAACATCTATGTCTATGATCGACAAGGCAACAATAAAAGGTCTGCACCACAAAAATCGTGCTGCTCGCCTTAAAAGCCGTTTGAACAAACGTGTAAAGGAAATGGCTGCGTAAGCAACGCTGTTACCTTTTCACTTAAAAGGACTCCTCAGGAGTCCTTTTTTTGTTGCTGTTTTTTTGCTACTCGTTTTTTTCAAACATCCTATCGAGCAATTTGGGTAAGCGATAGATCAATTCGAGTGCAGCGCTTAAAGCGTCAAAAGCCGTTGTCGAAAGCCGTTAAAGCAAAACTAGATTATCGCGATGAATCAGCTCATCATGGCTCCCATAGCCAAGTAGCTCTACTATTTTTTTACTTGATTGGCCCATTATTTTTTCGGTTTCTGCAGCATCATAATTGCTTAAACCTCGCGCAATTTCATTGCCCGATGCGTCTAAGCAGCTAATCAGCTCGCCGCGCTGAAACTTCCCGCTCAAGGCCACTACCCCTACGGCCAATAAGCTTTTACCCGCTTGTTGGAGCACCTTAGATGCGCCATCATCTATTGTCACCGTGCCTGATATCTTCATTTGACCCGCCATCCATTGCTTGCGCGAAGCGAGTCTGTTGCTCGCTGTCAGCAAAGTGCCTAAGGTTTCGCCATTGTGCAGGCGTTTCAATACATCGAGCTCTCGCCCGTGCGCAATGATGGTTGACGCACCTGAACGACTTGCCGTTTGCGCAGCCACTAACTTGGTTATCATGCCGCCCCGCCCGATGCCAGAACCGCCTTTGGCCATCGCCCGCAAAGATGAATCATTGGCATCTACTTCATGTAATAACTCAGCGTCTGGGTTACTGCGCGGGTCGGCTGTGTATAAACCATTTTGATCGGTTAAAATAACTAATAAATCGGCATCTACGAGATTTGCTACCAGCGCACCAAGATTGTCGTTGTCTCCAAACGCAATTTCATCGGTCGCCACGGTATCATTTTCATTCACTACGGTGAGCACTTTTAAGTCAAGCAAAGCCTTTAGCGTGCCACGCGCATTCAAATAACGAGCTCGGTTTGCTATATCGGCGTGGGTTAACAAGACTTGAGCGATATTGATTCCAAAAGGTTTGAAGGCATCCTCATAATGGCGCACCAGTGAAGCCTGCCCAACCGCCGCAGCGGCCTGCAATTGCGCCATGCGTTCTGGGCGGCTTTTCAAGCCTAATTGGCTGACACCTGCGGCCACCGATCCTGATGAAACCAAGACCACTTCTATTTGCAGACTGCGCAAATAAGCCACTTGCTCAGCAAGTGCTTCGATGGTTGGTTGGTCTAGCCCCTGCCCATCGTTAGTTAATAAGGCACTGCCAACCTTAACTACCCAACGTTTGTGAGATTTAATCGAACCTCTTTTACTCATGCATCCGGGCTCGGTTTAGGGATAGAAACAAACACCTCTTCCTCTTCAGATTTTAGTTGGGCATCAATGTATTGTTGTATATCAGCACACAGATCTTGAGTTCCTATTCGGCCTATAGCGCTTATGGTGTAAGCAGGGCCCTGCCAATCCAATTGTGTTTTCAATTCGTTGACGATTCGCTCGCAGTCTTCATCTAAAACCACATCGCTCTTATTAACCACCAGCCAACGGTCAAGCTTATCTAGGTCAGCGCCGACTTTTTCGCTGTATTGCGCGACTTCTGCTGCAATAGTGCGCACATCATTAGCAAGGTTTGCTTCTTCATCGCCATAGGGCGCGATATCCACCACATGCAAAAGTAGTCTAGTGCGTGCTAAATGGCGTAAAAACTGATGCCCCAGACCGGCGCCTTCGGAAGCTCCTTCAATTAGGCCAGGAATATCTGCAACTACAAAACTACTGCCTAGGCCTAGACTCACCACACCTAACTCAGGGTAAAGAGTTGTAAATGGGTAGTTTGCCACCTTGGGGCGGGCCTGCGATACGGCGCGTAAAAAGGTAGACTTTCCGGCATTTGGTAAACCAAGAAGGCCTACATCAGCCAATACCTTGAGTTCAAGGCGCAGGCTTCGTGCATCTCCAGGCTTACCTTTAGTGGTTTTTCGCGGAGCTTGATTTGTGCTCGACTTGTAAGTGGTATTGCCTAGCCCTCCTTCACCGCCCTGAGCCACAACCACGCGCTCATCAACTTCAGTAAGATCTGCGATCAGCTCTTGCGTTTGGGCATCATAAACCATGGTTCCAACAGGCACTTTTACTAGCAAGTCCTCACCACCAATTCCTGATTTCAGCTTGCCCGCGCCAGTGCTGCCGCCCTTTGCCTGATAGTGACGCACGAAGCGAAAATCAGCCAGCGTATTGAGGCCCTCTGTGGCAATAAGGTGCACACTGCCACCGCGCCCGCCATTGCCACCATCGGGGCCGCCACGAGGAATATATTTTTCACGCCGAAAACTAAGTGCGCCATGCCCACCGTTACCAGCCTGTACCGTTATCTCGGATTCATCTACAAAATTCATAGGCGCGATTTTAACGGTTTTATTGGCTAAAGGTTGAAGTTTATTAACTTTTTAGCCGCTGAAATTGGCCAGCCATATCTGGCTTACTTACAGTTCTTCGGCTTTGGCAAACCGCCAAATTTACTGGCTGCTTTGGTTGCACCTTCTGGGAATAGTTTCAATAGATAGCGGCTGTTGGCGTTTTCTTCTCCAAAAGCCTTTTTAAACACCCGAATCACCATGCGCATGGGCGGAGGAACATTGTAGTCCTCATAGTATTCACGAAAATAGTGAATAATTTCCCAGTGCTCCGACGTGAGCTTCACACCGTCAAGACTGGCCATATATTCGCCAAGCGGTTCGCTCCAAGTAAGGCGTTTTTTTATAAAACCTTGAACGTCAGTCGGGTAACATTGACCGTCAAACTCGAGTGAATAATCGCTCATTACCACGCTACCTGCTTATCATGAACCTCGACCAAACTTACGAAACCGTCATAGTCGACAGCTTGCAATTGCGCATATTGGTTTTCAACGCCGCGTAAGGTGCAATCTTCTTTGAGTGCATACACTTGCACTCCAAACGCCTCACATTTAGCCAGAAATGACCCCAGAGAAATTGGCGATTGGATTGCCAAAACCCCGTCTTGCAGCAGCAAGATAGCATCACCCTCAGCGGCGAACGCTAGCTGCTCATACAACCAAGTGGCGTTATGCCATGATCTGGAAATGGTGTGTAAACTGGTCAAAACGTAAACACCCTTTTTTGCTCAGATATCAAGCTTCGAATTCCGTCACTATCAAGTAGCTGAACATCAATCTGCAAATGATCCAACTCTAAGCCACGGGCCTTCAAACTCAAGTCATGTACATAAACATGTTCAATACCAAAATCAGCTAACGCTGCAAATGCCTTTGTGTACTGCTTAATATCACTGCTCCGCGTATCTTGCTCAGACTTTAGTTGAAACACACCATCGTGAATAAACAGCACTGACACAGGTTGCTCAAAAGCAGCGCCTATGAAGGCCGCATCAAGCGTTTCTTGCCCAACCGACGTTGAGTATGGCGCATGTTCAAAAACATACAGCAGCTTGGCAACGCTCATTTGAAGGTCACCGTTCTGTCACTGTCGATGCTCGCACTGTGAAACGCGCCGAGGCCCTCGACCGAAAATGAAGAGTGTAGATTGGCACAATGCTTGGCAAATTCAGTGGCTTGTTCTGGGCCGATTATGCCTCGGCGTTCTCCGGCTGAAACACACACCACCAATTTCGTTTTGGCTAATTCAGCGAATTTTGCCCAGCACTCAACCGAGTCGAATTCGTCGCCCATCGCCACCGACAGTGCAGACGCTTGACTCACACCATCTTGATAGAAAAACACCTGCGATATCTCATGCCCTGCCGCTACCGCTGATTCACAAAACCGCAGTGCGCTGTACCCCGATTGAGTCGAGTACAAGCCACCAGTAACTAAAATATTAAATTGCATATCAACTAAAAAATTGATCTTCTAGTGCGCGCATGTCTTTTTTCGGCATCTGCAAATAAAAGCCCTGTTGTTGAATATCGCTGATCACTTGCGCTGCTTCAGCCTGTTGGAGCTTGCGATCATGGTCCAACTCAAATTCAATCACCAGCTTGAGCTCGCCCATCAAACCAAGGATCGCCTTAGGAAAATCACTTGGCAACACTTCAAGATCAAATTCGTGATTCAAATATAGGTAGAAATCTTCTTTTTTGTCGCCTTTGTATACGTAACAATTCATTAGCTATCCCTTGCGAATAATAAATGTATCTAAGCGTTTTTCATCAACGCTACTAATACTGTAATCAATTAACTCATGAGGCAAATGCCGTAGCATTGCATCAAAATCTGATTTTGCACTAGGATCTGTTGCCAACACTTTCAGCAATTGCCCTGTCTGCAAGTCCTTCAATGCTTGTTTTGCCCGCAGCAAAGGTATTGGGCAACGGGTGCCTGATGTGTCTATAGTTTGATCTGTTTCAAGCTGTGTAGTCATTACGATGGTGTTTCTATCTTGGTTTTAACTTATAAAAGACAAGGCTTGGTGTAGTATTGCGTAAGTTCCCGTGCGTTAGCACGATCTCCATTATAACCTTGTACGCGCCGTTTTAAATCGCGGCTTACAAACTTAATGAACTTAAAGACTCAAAAACACACAAATAATAACCACAGCCCAGCGATTATTCGGTCGATGTTTACTCGCCCAGCTATTGCTGCACTTGGCTTATCGCTAGTGTTAAGTGTGGGGGTTACGCGGGCACAAAATGATCATTTTGATCAGCTCCCGGATCTTGGCTCGCAAGCCTCTAATTTTTTAAGTGAAGTGGATGCCGAAAAATTAGGCAAAGCCTTTATTCGCCACTCTAGGTATCAACTACCGTATATTTCCGACCCAGAATTGGTTGGCTATATTAATCGTTTAGGCCAACGTTTACTTGAAGTGAGTGAAGATGCTGGCAAAGAGTACAATTTTTATCTGATTGATAATAACGTAATTAATGCGTTCGCCGTGCCGGGCGGGCACATTGCGATGCATACAGGGATTTTGATCAAGTCGGAAAGTGAAAGTGAATTAGCATCAGTAATAGCCCACGAAATTTCGCACGTCACACAATCGCATATCTCTCGAAAGCTTGAAAATACCCGCTTTGATAGCTGGTTGGCATTGGGCGCCCTACTTGCAGCCGCAGCCGCTGGCGGCGCAGATGCGGCTCAGGCGGCTTTTGGTGTCACTAACGCTAGTATTATAGACCGGCAACTTACCTACAGTCGCTCGTACGAGACAGAAGCGGACTCGCTTGGTATTCGGTTGCTTAGCCGAGCAGGCTTTGACACAAATGCGATGCCGCGCTTTTTTAAGCGTTTGCTGGATGAAAGTAGAATCAACGAATCGCATGCGCCAGAATTCTTACGTTCGCACCCCCTCACCATAAACCGAATAGCGGAGTCTGCCGAGCGGGTTCGAGCTTATCCTAAAGCCGGGCCACAGAATCAAGATGAATTTTTGTTGATGCAAGCTAAGGCTACTGCCGGCTACGCCAACGATCCCGAGATAGTCCGGGACCGCTACTTTGCTGATATTAAGCAGGGTGATGACAGTTTACCAACACGGTATGGATATGCATTAGCTCTGTCACAAAATGGTGAGTTCGATAAAGCGCGCACCGCAATTGATGCGCTTCTAAGCGAATACCCCAAGCATGTCAGCATACGATTAATACAAGCTGATAATGAGCTCGAAGCGAATAAAATTGATCTTGGCTTAGCGCAGCTAAGAAGCCTCTATGAAGAGCAAACGGCTAGAGGCAACCACATGATTGACATCTATTTCGCCAACGCCCTGGTCCTGACTAAGCATAATGAAGAGGCAATCCCAATTTTACGCTCGGCAATTGCGAATAACCGCGAAGAACCCTTTTTTCATATTCTGCTGTCCAGAGCCTATGGTGAAACGGGGCAGGAGATGCGTTCTTTTCATGAGCGCGGTGAATATCACTATCTACGTGGCAACCATGAATTTTCTCTTAAGCAGTTTAAGCGCGCGCAGTCATTAGCTGAAAGTGACTACGACAAAGCCAGATTGAGCGCACGAATAGAAGACGTTGAAAACGAATTAGCAGAGTTGAAAAACCTCTAACGGCTCAGGGTAAATATAACCGCCTGATCTAGCCAAACGCCGGCCGACGCTATTCCGAGTTCCCTACGAAAAGAATTCTCTGATTGCGTCAGCAGTCAGTTGCGGTTGCTCTAAATGCAACATGTGCTCACAGTTCTCAATTAGAGAATAGTTCTGCTCGCTCACTTTCAACACTGACAAGGCCTGCTCGACACGGCCAATCTGCTCATAGTGCTGATACATTCGTGATTCGGCTGCCATTACCACAGCCACTTTGGCGGTTATTTCTCGCCACAGAGCTAAAGTATCTTCAAAGTTATAGCGAACTGGGTTGGTGTATCGATGCGCATGATCATGCTTTAGACGCATGGCGCCATCCTCACCCACCGGCGTGCCCCAGAGCCCTGCCAGCTCAGAAATCATGTCGTCGCTTAAGCTAGGGTTGCCTTTATGAATTGAACGCAGAAACATCATTTCATTTGGGTATATTTTTACTGGCTCGTCACTTAAAATTTCACGCATCCATCGACGATACTTATCCGCAGCTTCAGACGATTTTGTTTCCATGGCGCCCAGCGATTCCAAACTCATCACGCGCCCGACTCGCTGCGGATTAATGCCAGCGTACATCAATACAATATTGCCGCCCATGCTATGGCCAACCAAATTAGCCGGTTGATTGGGCACGTAATGATCGAGAACCTTTTCTAAGTCGGCAAAGTAATCGGGGAACCAATAACCTTTAGAGTGCTCAGTTTCACCAAATCCACGTAGGTCTGGGGCAACAATATGGAATTGTTCTGCTAAATGCTCGGCGACAAACTTATACGAGCCTCCGCAGTCCATCCAACCATGCAATAACACCAAAGTTGGATTGCTGGAATCACCCCATTCTTGGATATGATAATCCAAGCCGCGAATATCGAGTTTTTTTGATTTCATAGACACTGCATTAAATTACTGCTGAAGAAATTAAGATGTTAGGCCTTCAAGAGACAGGCCGACTACTTTTTGCATCATGCGCACTACTTGATTGCTGTAGCCTGCTTCGTTGTCGTACCAAACGTATAAGACTACCCGCGAGCCGTCGGCAATGGTGGCGCCGCCATCAACTACACCCGCGTGAGTAGAGCCGACTAGATCGGATGAAACCACTTCGGTTGAGTAAGTGAAGCCGATTTGTTCCTGCAATGGTGAGTGGTAGGAAATATCACGAAATGTTTGATTCAGCTCATCCACGGTAACTTCTTTCTTGAGATTGAGGTTCATTACCGCCATGGAAACGTTCGGGGTTGGAACCCGAATGGCATTACCAGTCAAAACGCCAGCCAGTTCAGGCACAACCTTAGCCACGGCCTTGGCCGCTCCAGTGGAGGTGATAACCATGTTTAAGGGCGCGCTTCGTCCACGCCGCTCGGCTTTATGGTAGTTATCGAGTAGATTCTGATCATTGGTATATGAATGGATCGTTTCGACATGCCCGCCGACAATTCCATATTTGTCATTAATAACCTTCAGCGGCGGAACAATCGCATTGGTGGTGCACGACGCAGCACACAAGATTGTATCGGTGGCTTCAATCAAATCATCATTAATGCCGTATACAATGTTTTTGATATCGCCTTTAGCAGGCGCAGTCAGCAAGACTTTGGATGCGCCAGGGCACGAAGTATGTTGGCTCAAGCCAGCTTCATCTTTCCAAATACCTGTGTTATCAACGATAAGCGCATCTTTGATTCCGTACTTAGTGTAGTCAACTTCAGACGGTGAATTAGCGTAGATTAATTGGATGAAGTTGCCGTTGGCGATTAATGCCTGACGCTCTACATCCACTTTTATCGATCCATCGAATTCACCATGCACTGAGTCTCTGCGCAACAACTCAGCGCGTTTTTCTAAATCCAGTTTGACGTCGCCCTTGCCGCGAAGAACAATACCGCGAAGCCGCAACTTGGCGCCCGTGCCGGTTCGTTCAATTAACAAGCGCGCCAATATTCGCCCTATTCGGCCAAAACCATATAAAACAACATCGTGCGACTCATGATCACCCGGTTCAGTGTCGCCTAGCAATTGGGCCAAACGCTGATTCAAGAAAGCTTGCATGCTCTGGTCCTGATCACCGTCTTGCGTGAGAAACTCATGGCAGAGCTTACCAAGATCAAGTCGGCATGGGCGCAAATCCATTTTCTCGATCAACTGCAACATCTCAAAACTCTTCTCCATGTCTAATGCAATGCCAACAATTAAAGCTCCATGAAGATGAGCATCAATAATTGCGATGGTAGACGTGTTCATGATCTTTTTACCAAACACGCGCAATATAACGCTAGGGCCTCGGTACAATGAGCCGAGTAGAGGGATCATTTGTTCTGCAAGAGCTTGCCGATCGTTCCAATTTTGCAGGTGCTGCTGACTGACTTCGCGACTCATAGTAGTGCCTCTCTAGAGAATAGACGTGCTGTGTTGATTTTATAACTGCGCCTACATCACTCGTGGAAATGATTTGCGTTGGCGGTTTGTGTGGAGATCGGATTATATAGAATTTCAATCTCAACTTACATCATCAAAATCGATTTGTAGTATTCCCACCCTACATTTGACTGGCGGTGCTTAATCCTAGAAAACGCCGAGTAAATCAAGTGTTAAGCCCAAAAAGCAAAAGGCCTCAAAACAATTCGCTTTGAGGCCCTAGTACAGCCATTTAACACTACAGCTATTTAACTGTTGCTGTAAAACTCGCAAGCTAAAGCGCTTCAACCAACTCAGGAACGGCTTCAAACAAATCCGCCACTAAGCCATAGTCTGCTACCTGAAAGATCGGTGCTTCTTCATCTTTATTGATAGCCACAATAACTTTGCTGTCTTTCATGCCTGCCAAATGCTGAATCGCACCTGAAATGCCAACCGCAATGTATAGGTCCGGCGCCACGACTTTACCGGTTTGGCCTACTTGGTAATCGTTGGGCACATAACCGGCATCAACTGCAGCGCGCGAAGCACCAACCGCTGCACCGAGTTTGTCGGCTAGGCTTTCAATAATTTTGAAGTTCTCAGCACTACCCACACCTCGACCACCGGAAACAACGATATCGGCAGCGCCTAAGTCTGGCCGCGCAGAGACGGTTAATTCACGACCAACAACCGTGGTTGAGCCATTAACTGCACCAGCATCTATGGTAACAACTTCAGCCGAACCACCTAGCTCAGCCGCATCAAAACCAGTTGGCCGAACAGTTAATACCTTGGTGGTATCGCTGCTCTGTACGGTTGCAATTGCATTGCCAGCGTAAATTGGGCGTTTGAAAGTATCTGCTGAATCAACGGCGATAATCTCGGAGATTTGCGAAGAATCCAACAACGCCGCAACGCGCGGCATTAAATCTTTACCGGGGGTGGTCGCTGCAGTCAGCACATGACTGTAATCACCAGCCAAGCTAACAATCAGATCAGCCAATTCAGCTGAAACAGCATCTTTATAGTGCTCTGCGTCGGCGTGTAATACTTTGGCAACGCCACTAGCAGTTGCTGCCTCAGCCGCAACTGCTGCAGAGCCACTGCCTGCTACTAGCACATGCACATCACCACCGATTTGCGAAGCAGCGGTAATCGCGTTCAACGTAGCAGCGCCAAGCGCCTCGTTGTTATGTTCTGCAATAACTAAATTACTCATGATTTCACCTATTAAATTACTTTTGCTTCGTTACGGAGTTTGTCTACCAATTCTGCGACCGTCTCAACAATCACACCGGCCGAACGCTCTTCAGGAGCGCTCACGTTCAACACGGTTTGACGCCTCGAAGCATCCACACCGGTATCAGCGAGCGCAATAACATCCAAAGGCTTCTTCTTAGCCTTCATTATGTTAGGCAAGGTCGGGTAGCGAGGCTCATTCAAACGTAAGTCAGTGGTAACCACTGCAGGCAAAGATATGGAGATAGTCTCTAAGCCACCGTCGATCTCTCGGGTCACTTTGGCGTTGTCACCGTCTAATTCGACCTTCGAAGCAAAAGTAGCTTGTGGCCAACCCAACAGTGCCGCTAACATTTGGCCAGTTTGGTTGTTGTCGCCATCAATCGATTGCTTGCCAGCGATTACCAAACCGGCCTCTTCTTGCTCAACCACATACTTCAGTAATTTTGCGATGCCTAAAGGCTCAAGGTCATTATCAGCGTCAATTCGGATTGCTCGATCGGCGCCCATTGCCAAACCTGAGCGAATGACTGTATCGATATCTGCAGAACCAACACTGACCAGTATTACTTCACTGGCGGTGCCCGCTTCTCTTAATCGGATCGCTTCTTCAAGCGCAATCTCACAGAATGGGTTAAGTGACATCTTTACGTTATCGGTGTCCACACCAGAGCCGTCACTCTTTACGCGAACACTTACATAAGCATCAATCACGCGTTTAACAGGAACTAGAACTTTCATTGCATTCTCCACTTACTCTAATCACGTAAACTAATACGTATAGGGGTCTAAAATCTGAATTAATTGCTTGATTTTATTTGGCACACAAATCATACCAAATTACTAAGTCGGAGCATCTTAGGACAAAGACAGGGTCAAATCAATAAATGTTGACATTTTTATACAATATACGCCGCATAACGACAATAAATAGCCTTATTGGTTTCAAATGTTGACATTTATCGACAATAGCACTATTTTTCTGCTTTATGAGCCAGACCGCACCAATTGTACACACCCTAAGCAGTGAGCTTACTAGCACGCTGCGTGATGCGATTATTACCGGCGAGATAAGTCAGGGCAGCAAGTTAAGTGAGACTAAGCTGGCAAAAGAACTTGATGTAAGTCGCGGCCCCTTACGTGAAGCCTTTCGCAGCTTAGAAGGAATGAACCTAATTCAGCACCGCCCTCAGCAAGGCGCCCGAGTTGTTACATTGAGTATGGAATTTATCCTACAGATATATGACACCCGCGAAGCTTTAGAAAGCAAAGCCGCTGCCTTGGCAGCCGAGCATATGAGTTCGCGGGAAATTGACCAATTACATAGGCTGATAGACGCGCAAAGCAAACACATGCGCGAAAATTCAGGCGCGTTCATTCCGGCCGAAAGTGATTACGACTTTCACGAAACCATGGTTAGAGGCGGTAAAAACAAAGTGATCGAACACGCTTTATTGCATGAGCTCTACAATTTGATCAAAATGTTTAGATACCAAAATGAGTTTGCACAAACGAGTACAACCAACTCGCTTGTGGAGCATCGGCAAATTGTGTATGCCATTGAACAGCGAGACGCGGTATTGGCCGAAGTCACCACACGCCGACATATTGCGCATGCTCGCGATCGCATTAAGCGACGCATGCAAACACACAGAATAGAAATTTATTAGACTTTATTACTGGAGAATAAAATGAGCGAGACAATTCAGAGAGAAAGCATGGAATATGACGTTGTCATTGTTGGCGGTGGACCCGCGGGCATGGCAACTGCTATCAAGCTAAAGCAATTAGCTGAGCAAAAAAGCCAGGAGCTTTCAATTTGCCTGCTGGAAAAAAGCGCCGAGGTGGGCGCGCATATTCTATCAGGCGCGATAATCGAACCGCGTGCGCTGGCTGAATTGTTTCCCAATTGGGAAGAACTAGGTGCTCCCTTGAAAACCCCTGTCAAACGTGACGAGTTACACATGTTTAAAGAGAAGGGTTCAACCAAGTTGCCAGGTTTTATGATCCCGCCATCAATGCACAACAAGGGCAACTACATTGTAAGTTTGTCTAATGTGGTGCGCTGGCTAGGCGAGCAAGCCGAAGCCCTAGGAATTGAAATATACCCAGGCTTCGCAGCCGCAGAAGTTCTGTATAACGACGACGGCAGTGTCAAAGGTGTAGCAACACCCAATAATGGTGTAGACCTTGAAGGCAATCACAAGCCAAGTTTTGAACCCGGCATGGAATTGCATGCCAAATACACGGTGTTCGCCGAAGGTTGCCGTGGCCAGCTTGGCAAAGAGTTGATGGCCAAGTTTGATTTAAACCAAGATGCTGACACTCAGCACTACGGCATTGGATTTAAGGAGCTGTGGGAAGTAAAACCAGAGAATCATGAACCCGGTAAAGTTGTTCACGGTTCAGGTTGGCCTCTGTCGTCAGGCACCACAGGAGGCGCTTTTCTATATCACTTGAATGACAACACAGTGACTCTGGGAATTATCATTGATCTCAGCTATACCAACCCACATGTTAGCCCCTTCGACGAATTCCAAAGCATGAAACATCATCAGGAATTTGCCTCAGTGCTAGAAGGTGGAAAGCGCCTTGGCTATGGCGCTCGCGCCATTACCAAAGGTGGTTGGAACGCACTAGGTAAAATGAGCTTGCCCGGTGGCTTGTTAGTCGGCTGTGATGCTGGCACGCTTAATTTCTCCAAGATCAAAGGCACGCATACCGCCATGAAGTCAGGCATAGTAGCCGCTGAGGTTTTATTTGAAGCATTATCAAACGGAGATCAAGGAGGCCAGACTTTGAGCCAGTTTGACCAAGCTTTTCGCGCATCCTGGGCAGGTAAGGAACTCAAAAAGTCTCGTTCATTTGGCCCTGCCTTGCACAAATTTGGCCCTTGGTTCGGTGGTGCGTATAACTACATCGATCAATTATTGGGTGGGATTTTACCCACTCTGCGCGATCATACCGCCGATCACGAAACGCTTAAAAAGGCCTCAGAATGCGAGAAGATTGTCTACTCAAAACCCGATGGTAAACTCAGCTTTGATAAACCTTCTTCGGTTTTCTTATCCAACACCTTTCACGAAGAAAATATTTTTTGTCATCTTACTTTGAAGGACAAGACAATCCCGATCGAAGTAAACCTTAAGGATTATGATGCCCCAGAGCAGCGCTACTGCCCTGCTGGCGTGTATGAAATTGTTGGCGAAGACGAAGGCAAACCTATGCTGCAAATAAATGGCCAAAACTGCATTCACTGCAAGACTTGTGATATCAAAGACCCGACCCAAAACATTGTATGGGTTGCACCAGAAGGCGGTGGCGGGCCAAGCTACTCAAATATGTAACGCTAAACCACAAGCATTAACTCAGATAGGCCTGCCACTCTTTTAGAGCTGCGGGCCTTTTTGTTCACGGCAAGAGAGAGGTTACCCCTCACAGGTATTTTCATAATTTCCGACTGAACCGCTACGCGTC
The DNA here is from genome assembly GCA_047623225.1 of Cryomorphaceae bacterium. GTDB lineage: Bacteria > Pseudomonadota > Gammaproteobacteria > Arenicellales > Arenicellaceae > Arenicella. The sequence continues at coordinate 49,656 of JBLHME010000008.1, read as the reverse complement.
GGAATAGAGGGCGCGCGACAGGCGAAATGCGCCTCTAAAAGTATTGATTCAGTGTGAACTTCGTTAACGGCCAACGTTACTCTAGTATTGATTGTCGCAACAATTGTGCTATGAATCGCAAGATTAACCGTAAAACCGCAGTTATTTGTATAGGATCGTGTTTCGATGGGAATTCCGAGATTTGACTCTGACACCACTGCTTCAACCACACAAAAGGTCGCAACCTTCTGCAGACTACCACCACTACTCGACGAACCACCGCCACCACAGGCGCTTAAAACAGTTAAAGCTAGCAGGGGAAATAGTGTTTTATTCGTTTTCATAGAGATTCCATGTCATGAAGACGTTTTAATTAGCGGCGGATTCTATCAATCCTGTCTACCAACATCAATCGCCCATTTTTTCATTTAGAGCAGAACAAAGCGATATCAAATTCCAGATCTGAACGCCTCTCAGACCGCTGGGTTATCTACCAACGCTTTAGATAAGCAGTCTGTCACCCGCGGTAGCTTGGTGCATTCAGGTAAGTTTGCGGATAAATGGCCCGATGGTTAAACCTTGTACGACAATCGAAAACACCACGATCACATAGGTCAGCACTAACACTAAGTCGCGAAATTCCCCAGCTGGTAGACTTAGAGCCAGCGCAACAGATATGCCTCCACGCAAGCCGCCCCATACTAGGATTTTCACTAGGTGTGGTGCCACTGCAGTTCTTAGTCCTATCAAACGTATTGGCACACCCACGCTCACCACGCGCGCGGCTAGAACCACAACAATCAGTGCTAACCCTGCGATGAACCATAGGCCTTCGAACGGAATGATCAACATTTCCAAACCGATTAAGGCAAACAGTATCACGTTTAAAATTTCATCAATCAATTCCCAAAAATCATCGACTGAACGGCGCGTCACATCAGACATAGCGTGAGCTCGCAATACATTACCGGTCAACAATCCGGCCACTACAATGGCAATCGGCCCTGAGGTATGTAAGTAAACGGCTAAAGAATAACCACCCATCACCAGAGCCAAGGTAATCAAGACCTCAACTTTGTAATTGTCGATTGAATTAGTGAGGTAATAACCTACTCCGCCAAGCACCAAACCAAAGAGAATGCCGCCCACCGCTTCCTCTAGAAAAATCATGGTTACGTGACTGACGCTGATTTGTTCAGGGCTCTGCAGTAACATCACAAGCACCATAAACACCACCACACCCACGCCATCATTAAACAACGACTCGCCCGCGATAGTGGTTTCCAATTCTTTATCTACGCCTAGGCTTTTGACCGTCGCCATTACCGCAATCGGGTCTGTGGGCGATATTAAGGCTCCGAACAACAAACAATAGATATACGGTAAGTCTAAGTTCAGAATAGCCAACAAATAGAAGGTTGCGGTAGCCACTAAAAAGGTTGATAGGCAAACACCTACCGTGGCTAAACTTAGAATCACCCACTTCTGTTCGCGCAAATCACCCAGGTTTATATGCAAAGCTCCAGCAAACAGCAGAAAACTTAACATGCCGTGCAGCAAGGTCTGGTTAAAATCGATACTCGCCAACAAGATCTGCGCCCGACCATGCAAGTCGGCAAAGCCTAGCAAGCTCAAAATATAAACAAACACAGAAGCCAGCATTGCGATCATCATCACGCCAATGGTGGTTGGCAAGCCGATGAAGCGGTGGTTTATATAAGCAAACAGCGCAGAAATGCTGATCAATATCGCCGCTACATCTACAATACTATTCATCAGACAGAGAACACTTAAAGTAGTTTTTGAATATCGGCTTTGATGTCTTTTGGCTTGTCTGCAGAACCGTAGCGGCCAACAACTTCACCCTCTTTGTTAACCAAAAATTTAGTGAAATTCCACTTAATAGTCTGCGAGCCGAGTAGGCCTGTGGCCTCTTTCTTCAAATATTTATACAGCGGGTGCGTGCTTTTACCATTCACTTCAACCTTAGAAAACATGGGAAACGAGACTCCGTAATTGAGTTGACAGAACTCTTCGATCTGACCATCTCCGCCTGGGTCTTGATTGCCGAATTGGTTACATGGAAAGCCTAATATCACCAAGCCATCATCGCCAAGCTCTTGATGCAGCAGCTCAAGACCTTCAAACTGTGGAGTAAAACCGCACTTACTTGCGGTGTTAACAATTAGTATGACCTTTCCTTCGAAATCAGAGAGGCTTACTTCTTTGCCATTAATATTAGTGGCGTCAAATTCATATATAGACATAGGATTAGTTATGTTGAGGTCTCGTAGTGTTTAAATTATGCGATTGTTGCGATTACCATAGAGTATATGGAGCTCAATCGCTTGGTTTTCAGATTTTATTGCCAACACAGATAAATCATAGGTCTGAATCATCTTTGGTGGTCAAACGGCCAGCTCTAACAGCCAATTATTGCGGTTTGGATATCAAATCATAGATCTCTGAACATGAAAAAGCCAGCCTCTAAGCAGGCTAGAGCTGACGCCTTCACTACTTGATGACAAGCCGCTTTATTCTATCCGCCAGTAGCGCTCATATGGCGCGTAATGGTGATGTCGTTGGGATCAAAATAATGGCGCTCTGGCTTGCGCTCCATAGACCCGATTATGGCTTGCTTCAATGTATCTGGATCGCTGCGCACAATTTCTCGCAGGTCCAAAGAGTGTTCATTGCCCAAGCATAGCAAAAGCAGACCTTCGGCGGTCACTCTGACTCGATTACAACTGCCGCAAAAATTGTCACTCATGGGTGAAATGAAACCAACTTTACTATCGCTGCCAGCAATCTTCAAATAACGCGACGGCCCGCTGGCTTTGTCCGAAAAATCAGATTTCTCTAAGGTAAATTGTGTTTCAAGCAGTTCTTTTATCGACACGTTTTCTATCGCAGTTTCAACCCGTTTATGGCTGTCGATTTCGCCCAGCGGCATCTCTTCGATAAAGGAAATATCCAGCCCTTTATCTACTGAAAACTGCGTAAGTTCGATGACTTCATCGTCATTAATCCCCTTAAGAACCACCGCATTAAGTTTAATCTTCTTAAAGCCCGCTTCACGCGCCACGTCGATACCGCGCAGCACATCATCCAAGTTTCCAAAACGCGTAAGCGTTTTAAATCGGTCGTGGCGCAAACTATCAATGCTGATATTAATGCGTGATATACCCGCATCAACCATTGGCTTGGCAAACTTATCCAGCAACACGCCATTAGTGGTCATCACTAACTCACGCAAGCCGTCTAAGCGGCTGAGTTCTTGTGCCAATTCCAACACACCGTTACGCACCAATGGCTCGCCACCAGTAAGACGGATTTTTTCCACACCCAATTCAACAAAGGCCTTACCCACCATAGCCATTTCTTCTAGGCTAAGTACTTTTGCCTTAGGTAAGAACGTCATATCCTCGGCCATGCAATAGGTGCAGCGCAAATTACAACGGTCGGTCACAGATAAGCGTAGATATCGAATCTGTCGGTTAAAGGAGTCGATCAAGACTGTGTCGCTCATAACATGCCCTCAGTAAGCGGTAGAAAGGCAATTTGATCGCCTTCGGAAATAGTTTGACCGATGTCATGACGCACCAGACCATCAGCCCAAGACAGAGAGGACATAACCCCGCTGCTCAGATTAGCAAAACGACGCGCGACTAAATGCCCAGCTTCGTTACGTTCTAGGCGCACCCGTATATATTCTTCGCGGGTGGTGGTTTTCATTTCAAACCCAGCCTGCACAGAGTATACCGCGGGCAAACTGCTTAGTTGACCCTGTAACGCTCTCGCCAAAGGCACGCCCAATAATTGGAATACAATAAATGACGATACGGGGTTTCCGGGCAAGCCTAACATTGGCGTGCCGGCTACTTCACCAAAGGCTACAGGCTTGCCAGGCTTCATTTGCACTTTCCACATTGTCAAAGAGCCCAAGGCTTCAACCGCCGGTTTTACATGATCTTCCTCGCCTACCGACACGCCACCACTGCTGACGATTAAGTCGGCTTGGCTGGCTGCGGATGCCAGCGCTTGTTTGGTAGCGCTTAGAGTATCCTCAACAATCCCGCAGTCCACCGCAGTGAACCCCAGTTGATCACATAAGGCCATTAGCAGTACCCTATTTGAATTATAGATTTGCCCAGCTTGCAATGGTTGTCCAGGATCCACAAGTTCGTCACCGGTTGAGAAAATGGCTACTTTTAACTTCTGATACACCTCTACTTGGGCATATCCAATCGAAGCAAGAAGGCTTAGATCTACTGCACTAAGCTTCTGCCCTTTGCGCACAACGGTGGCACCCTGCGGAATATCTTGGCCCTGTGGCCTAACGTTGTCACCGCAGCGCACTTGATCTTTATTGATTGTGACCGACTCAGTATCAAATACACAATTCTCCTGAATTACCACCGCGTCAGAGCCGGCAGGCATCACGCCACCCGTAAAGATACGCGCCGCGGTACCAGCGACTATGGCTTGCGGCTGGCTGCCAGCCGGAACACGCTGAGAAATAACCAAGTTAATTCCGTTGATCACATCGGCAGCACGAACTGCAAAACCGTCCATTGCGCTATTGTCACTGGGAGGAATATCTAATGTAGAAACCACATCTTGGCTTGCCACTCTACCCAGCGCAGTGCGCAAAGCTAGCCGTTCACTCACCAATTCGACATTAGTCGACTGCTGCAGCTGCGACTGAGCTTGTGCAACGCTAATCATTTTCCTGCGTCCGTGTGGGAGACAAAGTTACAGGGGCGATGATCGCTATTAAGTTGTTCCTTTAGAATACCTTCCCATCCAGTTCGACAGGCTCCTGTTGAACCCGGCAAACAAAATATGACGGTTTTATTAGCCATACCGCCCAGCGCTCTAGACTGCACTGTTGAGGTACCAATATCCTCGTAAGACAGCTGCCTGAACAATTCACCAAAACCATCAATTTCTTTGTCGAACAATGGCTTTAATGCTTCGGGGGTACTGTCACGACCGGTAAATCCAGTGCCGCCAGTGCTAATGATTGTGTGAACTTGTGGGTCGGCGATCCAAAGCGACACCTGCGCGCGCATCAAATACACGTCATCAATGACAATTTCTCTACCAGCCAGTTTATGCCCAGCCGCCAACACTTGTTCGGCAAGATATTGCCCAGAGGTGTCTGTTTCAGCATCACGCGTGTCTGACACCGTCAGAATCGCCACCTGCATCTGCACAAAATCAGCCTGTTTAGTCATTATTGCTCTCGTTATCGCTGGTGGCGCTCGGTTTGTTCCAACGCTGCGCTGCCACAGCGTCTTTTTGTTTCACACCCAGCCATTGCTGACCTTTAACGCCCACCTCTTTTTTCCAAAACGTGGCGCGGGTTTTTAGATAGTCCATTATAAACTGTGCCGCTTGAAAGGCGTTATCACGGTGGCGACTTGCAACGGCCACCATTACAATCTGCTCAGATGGGTGAATTTTACCCACGCGATGAATTACTCGCACAGTATCAAAAGGATAACGTTGCCGAGCTTCATCAATAATCTCTTGGCACAAGGCTTCGGTCATTCCAGCGTAATGCTGGAGCTCAAGATACTCAATGGTCTGAGCTTCGTCTTGATCGTCGTAAAGATCACGCACCAAGCCCACAAAGAACACAACCGCTCCTGAGCGTGGCGCTGCCGCACAAATATTTGCATATTCCTTGGCAACATCAAAGTCAGCCTCGGTAATGATTACTTCTTTCATCCGCCCGACACTGGCGGCAAGATACCAACTTCATCGCCGTTGCTCAGCACTCCATCCCAACCTGCGTATTTGTGATTAACCGACACCAGCGCACTCTCGTCTCGCAAAGCTTCAATCAACTCATTAGGCACCTGCCCCTCGAGGATAGTCAGTAAATCACGGACCACTTTCGCCGGACCCAACTCAATCTCTATTGAGTCGCTTTGAGCGACATCGCGTAAGTGCGCAAAAAATAATACTTTAACTGTCATTTCGCACCCAGTGGCCTGACTTTCCGCCTTGCTTTTCAAGTAATTGAACAGCTTCGATCACAATGCCTTTATCTAAGGCCTTGCACATATCGTAAACCGTTAACGCTGCAATTGAAGCCGCGGTTAAGGCTTCCATTTCAACACCTGTTTTACCGCTGGTGGTACAGCTTGCTGTTATAGACAGGCCAGATTTTTGACCTTCAGTAAACTCCTCGATATCGATCGAGACCTTATGCAGCGGAAGAGGATGGCAAAGCGGAATAAGTTCCGAGCATTTCTTTGCTGCCTGAATGCCTGCGATGCGTGCCGTCGCCAATAGGTCACCTTTGGCAATTGTTTGCGCACGAACTTGCTGCAAAATCGCCTCGCCAAGAACCACCCTAGACTGCGCGATTGCCAGCCTGCTGGTGTCCGCTTTTGCCGATACATCAACCATATTGGCCTCGCCCGACTTATTTAAATGTGTGAAATCATTCATAGGCGGAATGCTACTTAAAAGAAGGCCTAGGCACAACAAGCTCCGACCTTATGACTTGAATTATAGATAGCTGACTTTATATGAGATAAGTTATTAAATACTGCGTTTTAAGTGTTTCTACTTATAACAAACCATCGCATGCTTATAGAAAACTAGTCTAAAAAGCAGCTCTGCCTTGGTTTACAAATAGACATTTCGCCCATAAACTTCGGCCGAGTTTTATTGGCATAGCTCTTAGAATAGTTCAGACATGCAAATCATCTGACACTCTAAGTCTAAGCAACGGTTTACCCATCTGAGACAGTTATAATGGCAGCAAATATTCGAGAAGAAGAAGTTTTATCGGTTCATCACTGGAACGATACGCTTTTTAGTTTTACCACAACTCGCGACCCAGGTTTTCGCTTTGAGAACGGGCAATTCATCATGATTGGCTTGGAAGTTAATGGCAAACCCCTAATGCGTGCCTATAGTATCGCCAGTGCTAACTATGAAGAGCATATGGAATTCTTCAGCATTAAGGTTCAAGACGGCCCGTTAACCTCGATTTTGCAGAAAATCCAGCCTGGCGATAATATTTTAGTCAGCAAGAAGCCTACTGGCACTCTATTGGTTGAAGCGTTAAAGCCAGCTAAGCATCTCTATCTGCTTGCCACAGGCACGGGTTTAGCGCCATTTATGAGCGTTATTAAAGATCCAGAGGTGTATGAGCGTTTTGACAAAGTAATCTTGACGCATGGCGTGCGAGAAGTGTCTGAACTCGCATACCAAGACATCATCAAAGAATTGCCGCACAATGAGTTTTTTGGGGAGATGGTAGAAGGAAAGTTACTCTATTACCCAACAGTCACTAGAGAAGAATTTCACACCCAAGGGCGCTTAACCGATGCTTTAACCTCAGGAAAGCTTTCAGAGTCGCTAGGGCTACCACCCATCAATGTTGAAGATGATCGCTTTATGTTGTGTGGCAGCCCTTCTATGCTCAAAGATTTTTGCAAAATATTGGATGAGCGAGGGTTTAAAGAAACCATTCGAGGCAACCTTGCTGAATACGTAATTGAACGAGCTTTTGTAGAAAGCTAGGTACCTGTACTCGCTGGATCGTCCAGCTTGAGTAAACCAAAAAGCCTGTCTAACTAGACGGGCTTTTTTTGGTATCGGTTCCCTTTTGAATCAAGGTGCTAAGCTTAATGAAGGCAGTATGAAAACCACAAAAACTTAAACGCGTAAAAGGTCGCTCTTCCCAAAAAGAGCGACCCGCTTACGAGGAGTTACCTAATTGAGTATGATTTTCACAGGGAATTCCATACTACAAGTAGCTCCGTCACAAACCGCTGGTTCAAACTCCACGCCCGCCAAGGCCTCAACTGCAAACTGCTCCAGTTCAGGACTTGTCGTTTCCACGACGCTTACGCTATCCACTCGGCCTTTCTCGTCTACTAAGACAGCTAGACTCAAAACACCGGTGTTTTCCAACGACTTATTCTTTTTCAAAATTGGGCGGTAAATTGCACCTAATCCTTCTACTGGAAAAGGTGGTTGAGCATCTACTGACAAATTTTGATATTGAGCTTTAAAAACTGATTGTTGATCATTCGACAATTCAACATAGCTCTTGTTAAAAGGAATCGGCGAGGTTGCCTCGACCGCACGAATTTTGCTGCCAGAAGGTGCATCACTTTTTAGTGTGTACCGTTCACTTGCTGCAGAAGCGTTGAAACTAATCAACGCCACAATTACTACACTTAGAATTCTTGAAACTTTCATACTGCCTCCATATCGGCTTAGGTTGTTAGCATCAACATCAATGCCTTCAAATACTTAGATGCAAACTTTTGTGAAATAGATTCAAAAATTTTCAAATCTTTTTAATCCATTTAAAATCCTCACTTGAATTCAGGTCGCACGCCGCTACACTACAGGGCATGATTCAGTTCGATAATCTTTCCATACGGCGCGGCGAAAACATGTTGTTCGACGGCGCCAGTTTTCAAATTCATCCAGGTCAAAAAGTCGGTTTAACCGGCGCCAATGGATGCGGAAAGTCCAGTCTGTTTGCGGTGTTCCGCCAAGAATTGGTAATTGATACAGGTGATGTAAAAATACCCCGCGACTGGGTCATGGCGCATGTTGCACAAGAGGCTCCGGCTGATGAACGGCCGGCAATTGAACATGTGCTTGACGGCGATGTGGAGTGGCGAGATTTAGAAGGAAAAATTCAGGATACTGATCACCCAAGATTTTTGAAATATCAGTCGCGTTACGAAGAAATAGACGGATACTCAGCCCGAAGCAGAGCCGCACAACTGCTAAACGGCCTTGGATTCAAGCCTGCCGACATAGAAAAAGCCGCAAAAGAGTTCTCTGGAGGGTGGAGAGTTCGTTTAAGCGTAGCGAAAGCGTTAATGTGTCGGTCCGATCTATTGTTGCTCGATGAACCCACCAATCATTTAGACCTGGATGCCGTTTTATGGCTTGAGCGGTGGTTAAAACATTATTCTGGCACCTTAATACTGATTGCTCATGACCGAGATTTTCTGGATCAGCTAACCACTCATACTCTGCATATAGAACATCAAAAAGCACTACTGTATAAGGGTAATTACTCTGCATTTGAAAATATACGTGCTGAACAACTCGCCAATCTGAAATCTCAGTTTGATAAGCAGCAACGCGAAGTAGCTCACATGCAAGACTTTGTACGCCGGTTTCGAGCCAAAGCCACCAAAGCGACTCAGGCTCAAAGTCGTTTGAAAGCCCTTGAAAAAATGGAACTCATAGCGCCGGCGCATGTTGATTCGCCATTCACCTTTACAATTCCAACGCCAGAAAAGAACCCCAGCCCTCTATTGAGCTTGCACAACGCCAGTGTCGGCTATGGCGGCGTTAATATCGTGGAGGGGATAGAGTTTGCAATGACTCCGGGCGATCGCGTGGGTTTGATTGGCCCAAATGGCGCGGGTAAATCCACCGTAATCAAAATGCTGGCGGGTGAACTAGCGTTGACTAGCGGCAACTACCATTCATCTAAAGAGATAAAAATCGGCTATTTTGCTCAGCACCAGATAGAACAGTTGCAAATGGAACATTCACCCATTGAGCACATACGCATACTTGATAGGGAGTGCAATAATGGCCAAGCGACGGATAATCAGCTGCGCCGATACATTGGCAGCTTTGGCTTTTCTGGCACCAAGGCGACCAGCAAAGTGGCGCCTTTTTCAGGTGGTGAGAAGTCACGCCTTGCATTAGCCTTAATTTGCTATCAACGACCTAATATATTATTGCTTGACGAACCCACCAACCATTTGGATTTAGAGATGCGCCAGGCGCTCGCGGTCGCATTGCAAGATTACAGCGGCGCAGTGGTATTGGTTTCGCATGACCGACATTTGCTCAAAGTAAATTCAGATAAGCTTATATTGGTAGCCAACGGCCGCGCCACTGAATTTAGTGGCAGCGTGGACGATTACCCAAAATGGCTGACCGAACACAATCGCGGTGGCACGCCTGTCGACTTTGACACCAGCGCAGAGGACAAAAAGGCCGAGAATTCAGCCAGCGCAAAAAAACAACAAAAACGCATCGACGCCCAATTGCGCCAGCAACTTCAGCCTTTGACTAGCAAGATCAAACGCGCCGAGCGTGTTATGGAGAAACTGGAGATAGAAAAACAGAAAATTGAAAATCAACTTGCTGACAACGATCTATACTCGGATGAAAACAAAGAACAATTAAAGCAATTACTAACTGATCAAGCCTATATTCAAAAAGAGATGGACCAAGCTGAGTTTGAATGGCTAGAAGCAAGCCAGCAATATGAAGAGCTAAACGCGGACTTAAAGGCAACTGCATGAACCAACAAACGCATTTAATTTTTGGCACCGGGCTGATCGGTGGTTATGTTGGTGGGGTGTTCTTATCGCAAGGTCTCGACACCACCTTTTTAGGCCGACCCAAGTCACAAAACGCCATGTGCAATGGCCTAACAGTCAGCAACTACTTAGGGCATAGCGCTAACGTTGACGCTCCTTCATTTCATTCTGGGGATGGCCAATACGATGTTATATGGGTAGCCGTTAAATGCACCGCTATGACCAGCATCGTGGATGAGCTAGGCTCGCTATTAAAACCGAGCAGCACGATTGTGTGCTGCCAAAACGGCTTAGGCAGCGACCAAGTAATTCGCGACAATTTTCCAAATCACCAAGTATTGAACGCAATCGCAGTATTTAATGTGGCTCAAGTAAGTGACGACCACTTATCAAAATCGACTGAGGGTGATTTTATTATTGAAGACTCTGAGTCAACCAGAGAGTGTTTCGATCAATTCTCGTGTGATCTCTTGCCAAGTCGCCTGAGCTTAGAACTTAATGCTGAAAAATGGGCTAAGCTACAACTTAATCTCGCTAACTCTGTGAATGCCCTTTCAGACATCCCTATTCTGGACATGCTTCACACGCGCGGTTTTCGACGAATTATCGCTGGAATGATGAATGAGCTATTGGCCGTGACTGACGCAAAGAACATTGAATTACCAAAAATGGCCGCGATTCCAGGCAAGCTTCTGCCACTGACAATGAATGTGCCCAATTGGTTGTATAAAATCATGGCCAAAAAAGTAATCGCCATTGACCCAAAAGCAAGAATGTCTATGTGGTGGGATTTAAGCGGTGGCCGCCAAACAGAAATAGAATACCTAAACGCCGCCGTGGTGCGTGCTGGCAAAGAACTTGGTATTGACTGCCCGATTAATCAAAGAATTGTTGAATTGGTAAAAAGCGTAGAACGTGGCGAAAATAAAATTGGCTTCTCTGCCGACGCATTGAGTGCCGAGGTATATAGATGAATAACAAGCCAAGAGTCACTATTATCGGCAAAGGTAAAGTGGGTCAGAGCATCGCGCAACTATTGCTGCGCTCAGCCTATGAGATTACTGTATTTGATCGTGATATCGATGAGCAACTTGATTTCTTGGCACAAGCTGAGCTGGTTCTGCTCACGGTGAATGATGACGATATAGAAGGTTTATGTGAAAAATTGAGCCGTCACTTTGCTAAAGGCAGCACCATTGCACACTGCTCAGGATCTTTGGGCAGTGATGTTCTGAGTAGCGCCAAACAAAATGGATGCTTTATTGCTTCGGCACACCCATTGAATACCTTTCCAAACTTACCGTCTTCGCTACAAACTTTTGCCAGCACCAAGCACGGCACATTTTTATATTCTGAAGGTGATGCGCAGGCGCTTGAGCTGTTGCAACCGGTGTTTCAATCAATTGGCTTTAACACTGTAGTTCTAGAGTCTGCTGCCAAACCAGCCTACCACGCCGCCTGTGTGTTTGCCTGCAACTACCTAACCGTTTTAATGGACCTTAGCTTGCAGTCAGCCGAAGCAGCCTCGCTAGACCGCGATAAATTTTGGAGGGCTATTCAACCGTTGCTAGCCTCGACACTGCACAACATAAACGTGCACGGAACAGTGCATGCACTGAGCGGCCCCATAGCACGCGGTGATGTGCAAACTGTGACCAGCCACCTTGCAAGCTTATCTAAAACAGAAAACAATTTGGATCAGGCCTATACTCTACTCGGGAAACACGCCCTAAGGCTCGCTGCGCAGGGCGGTGAAATCGATTCAGATAAGTATGCGGCTTTGGTGGAAATACTAAATAGGTAGAAATACTAGATAAGAAGAAAGAAGAAACACCCGATCGCTTAAAAATGGAATTGCTAGACAGGTAAAGCAGAACTTTAAAACAACAATAATAGAACCGCTCAAATGATAAAACTTTACGGCTTTGGCCCTTCGTTTGGAATGCCCGACTCCAGCCCCTTTGTTTGCAAAATTGATTTGTATCTAAGGGTATGCGGTATTGAATTTGAAAGTGTAAATAATGTAAACAATTTACGTAAAGCGCCAAAAGCAAAACTGCCTTTCATTGAAGACAATGGCGAGATGATCGCCGATACAGTGTTTATCATTGATCACTTAAAACAGCAGCATTGTGCCGATGTAGATAGCTCGCTTAACCCCGAACAGCGCTCCCTGGCTCAACTAATAGGCAAGTCGATTGATGAAAATCTTTATTGGAGCGTGGTGCATTCACGTTGGATCAATGACGATACTTGGCCGATTATTCGCGCGCAATTTTTTGATTCAATGCCGTTCCCTCTGAACAAAATCATTCCCCCAATTGCACGCCGAGCAACTCGCAAACAATTAGTCGGGCATGGCATTGGCAAGCACAGCGACGCACAAATGCAAGACATTGCGCGGAGCAGTTTAGACAGTCTTGAAGTCTTGCTTGGCGACAAACCTTATTTTTTCGGCGACAAAATAAGCTCGCTGGATATTACGGTATTCGGTACTGTAGGGGCGCTAACTTTAGCCACAATAGATAACGAAATGAATCGGCTCGCTCGGTCTTACGAGAAGTTAAACACGTTATTGCACAAAATTAAACGCGACTATTACCCACAGTTGTAGCCGCACATATTAACCAAGCAAACAGGAGCTCACCATGTCACTACGAATAAATGACCAGGCACCAAACTTTAATGCCCTCACTACGCAAGGCGAAATAAATTTCCACGATTGGATTGGCGATTCATGGGCGGTATTGTTTTCTCACCCGAAAGATTTTACGCCGGTGTGCACTACCGAATTAGGATACGTTGCAGGTCTAGAAGATGAATTTGCAGCACGCAATACCAAAGTGATCGGCCTTAGCATCGACCCTGTGGATAACCACGCTCAATGGGCGAAAGACATTGAAGAAACTCAGGGGCACCCGGTTAATTTCCCCATGATTGGCGACACTGACTTAAATGTAGCAAAGCTCTACAGTATGTTTCCTGTTGAAGAGACCGGTTCAGCAGAAGGCCGAACAGCGGTAACCAATGCCACGGTTCGCTCGGTTTTCATTATTGGCCCAGACAAAAATGTCAAACTAATGATGACCTACCCTATGACCACCGGCCGGAACTTTGATGAAATTTTGCGTGTAATTGATTCAATGCAACTGACCGCACAGCACAAAGTGGCCACGCCAGCTAATTGGAAAAATGGCGAAAATGTGATCATCGTGCCAGCGGTTAGCGACGCCGAAGCGGCAGAAAAATACCCCGATGGCTGGGAAACAGTTAAGCCTTATTTACGCATTGTGAAACAACCTTGTTAAGCGTTTGACAGCGCTAAACATTAAGGAGTCAGTGATATGAACCAGTTTTTGAGAGGCTTAAGTCTTTGTTTGATTTTGATTGTGTCAGTCGCTGGCTTTGCAGTTCAAGCCGCAACGCCAAAAGCTATCTTCATTATTGTTGATGGAATCCCCGCGGATGTGATAGAAAAGGTGGACACGCCGTACCTCGATGCAATAGCCAGCAAAGGCGGTTACACACGAGCTTATACCGGCGGTGAGATTGGCGGGCAAACCCAGAACCCCACCATTTCTGCCGTGGGTTATATGAATCTTATTACCGGCACATGGGCTAATAAACATAATGTTTGGGGCAATAAGGTAAAAAAGCCTGATTATCAGTATTGGGACATTTTCCGCATTGCGCGCGCACATAACCCGCAACTGCACACCGCATTATTTTCGACCTGGGAAGATAACCGCACCAAGTTAATTGGCAATGACTTGCCACAAGCAGGTGGCAACAAACTTAGCTACGCGTTTGACGGCTTTGAAGATGATACAGACCGATTCCCACATGACAAGCATCACCGTTATATTGAGAAGATTGATGATCTTGTGGCCCAAGAAACGGCCCGCTATATCACTGATAAAGGCCCCGATTTGTCTTGGGTGTATCTCGAATATACAGACAGCGCTGCGCATGGTTATGGCGACAGTGATGAATTTACCAGCGCTGTAAAAAGGGCCGATAACCGCGTGGGGCAAATATGGAAAGCCATCTTACAACGTGAAAAAGAATTCGATGAAGATTGGTTATTGGTGATTACTACTGACCATGGCCGAGATGTCGAGACCGGCAAAAATCATGGAGGGCAAAGCCAGCGTGAACGCACCATATGGGTAACCACTAATAGCCGTGACTTGAACGACAACTTTGGTGAGAAAACAGCAATCGTAGATATCTTGCCATCTATTACCACTCACATGGGTATATCCATTAACGAGCTGATCGAGTCACAGCTAGATGGTCGATCTTTTATAGGTGATTAGCTAGCCTTAGTGAGATTACCTTTCCATGTGATAGATAAGCTCTAGACTGCTCTTTTGTGCTCAAAGCGCCAGAACTATGTAAGACAAGATGCAACACCCAACCACGACTTCTTTTCTTGACCCCAACTCCTTTTTTAACTAAAAAAGGTGCCTGACGGAATCGCAATTGAACCCGTCGGCACCCCACTTGCCGCCCTTGAGCCTTCACTTCAGACCTATAGGGTAGCCCGCGTAAGCGCGGTTAAGATTGCTAGTACCACTGGCCCGTGCCATTTCCACTGCCGTCCTTTGCATACGAGGTGGTTGAGCCATATTTACCCTCAAGTGCGCCGGTCTTGCCACTCATAGCGCCAACACAGTTCATCTCGGTGCGCGGCTTCATTCATCGGATTGCAGCCATATACAACGCTGAACGTAGCATCAGAGCTGGTCACATCACAAGCAACATGCACAGCAAATATATTGCTGTTGGCTGGTTGCATCATAGAGACACACTTACTGGTACTTTTGGATGCTTTGCCTTCAGAACTGGTTGCGGTACTGCTGCCGGTTGAATAAGTTCCGCCGTAGGCTCCCATAGGGCCAATGTCTCCGACACTTGTAGTGGTTTCGGTTTTAGACACATAAGTAAAACTCTAAGCCTGTGCTGTGCTAAAGCCCAAAAGCAGTATTGTAAACGTGACATAGAATGTAGATTTAATCATGGTATTTCCCTTTCGAATTATTAGGTTTGAACTAACAATACGAAGACGGGTGATGGTCAGTTCCCTGACGTGCTTACCCCCCGATAAGTCTTCTATGCCCCCAAATTCGAGGGAACTCTCCTGCGTCTGGCTCTGAGCATAGGCGACGATCCGAGGAATGGCTACTGGCCAGAGCAGTAACCACAGCCCGACCGCCCACTATACCTAATACACAGAGGGTGCGCGATCAAGCAACTACAACAAGCAACTACAACAAGCAAAGGAACACTTACGAAGGAAGGATTAGATGGCTGTGCAAATTTGGCTTTCGATATCCATTAGCCTGTTTGAGCAACGAACTACCTCTGGAGCACATCAAATTTTGTTTAAACGAGCGATAGCCACTTGCTGCGAGTTCAATCGGTCGACGCAAGTCGGTGATTTGAATTTAAACAGACGTCAACTCAACGCTCATGGCCTTCACTCTACAATCTGAGGGTAGCCTTACTTAGAGTGTTCAGAATATTTCAAATTTATCAGCACGTTGACGGATAAGGAGCTGTGATGAAGACAAACAATCAAACAATGAGTATTGAAATGAGTGAAGAAACTAGTAGATCCACATTGAAAGCTTTGAAAATTGCTTTTACGTATATGCCTAAATCAATTGACGTAACTAAATATGAGTACGGGGATGGCTACCAAAAAATATTAGACCACATTGAAAAAGTTAGAGAAGTGTTATTGATTAATGATATTGATCCTGAAGAGGTTTATGGTGAGATAAACCCCGAGAGCACCCCGAATTCAACCTATTAACATTTATGATCAAATCATGAATTGTGAATTTCGACTTGGCTAAGTAGCGGCCAAATTGTAGTTCCGCATAAACTTAACCGCTATAGAGGTTTAATTGAATGATAAGCGTTAGTTTTTTAATTTTAGGTTGCCTGATTTTCATACTGCTTGGCGGTATCCATTGGAGATCAGCTATTTATACAAATAAGTTTGAACCTGAAGACAGTTCTATGCTCGAACAGATGAAAAGCAATTATTCCAAAATAACCAATCAGTCGAGTATTTGGACTAGCGTTACCGGGTTTCATCTTAGCCACAGCCTTGGTTTGATTGTGTTTGGTGTTTTATATATAGCCTTGGCGATCGATAACCCTAGCTATCTATTTTCATCAATTGTCTTGCAAGGGCTTTTGCTAGTGGTGCCCATTATTTATACCCTGCTAGCTCAAAAATATTGGTTTAGTCTTCCAAGAAACGGTTTCATTATCGGGTTCTGCTTAATAGTTTTATCCCTAATATTGAGTTAATCACTTCGCCACTGTAAAAAATTAGGGTCGGTTCCCATGGCTCGTTTTTAGTATTGCAGACAAACAATTAGCAAAATCATCCTCGCCTTCATAAGAATTGACATAAACTATGGTTAAATATTAAGTTTCGTTTAATTAGGTTCAAAGTATGTCACCAGATCAATTCCAAGATATCCATTACGATAAAGACTCCGATGGAGTCGTCACCTTGACGCTTAACACACCGAAGAGGAAGAATGCTTTGAGCATGTTGTCGTTTTTAGAAATCTATTATGCGATTGATGAGTACGAGAAAGACACCTCAGCCCACGCGATGATCATTACTGGAGCGGTCGATCCAGATTCTACCGATGAGAGCACAGAAGCCTATAGCAGCGGTGGCTACTTTAGCCCAGATGCGCTTGCGGGCGTATCTAAGGAAGTCTTGAACGAGATCGACAGCAGTGACATTGCACAGAAGCGCACCACTCTTAAAATGTTCGAATGCTCTAAGCCAATCATTGCCGCCATTAATGGTTTCGCTATAGGCGGGGCATTTACCATGACCTTCGCGGGTGCAGATCAAATATACGTATCTGAACACGCTTGGGTAAGGCTACCTTTCGCAAAACTGGGCATCTCGGCTGAGCTAGCATCGTCATTATTAATGCCTCGATTGATGGGCTTACATCAAGCCAAGGAAGTCATGTTCTTTGCTGAGCCCATTAACGCAGAAAAACTAGTTGAACTAAAACTCGCTAACAAAGTTTTACCGCATGGTGATTTACTCAGCTACGCAAAGTCTCAAGCGCGTAAATTGTGCCCGCCTCAAGGAGCGGCTATCGCCATATCTGAAATTAAAAAACTACTTAATGAGCCTTTAGTCGCAGCGGTCAGCGAAGCACTTGACCGTGAGAATGCTGCCCTCCTTAAGTTATTTGCTAGCAATGACTTTATGGAAGGGATAACCGCCCGTGTTGAACGCCGAGAAGCAAAATTTACCGGCACTTAGACCTAACATAAATAGATCTAAGACTCAGCCAGCGATATTCACCACTATTTAGTACCAACCATCGGAACACCCCATGACCGTAAGCACCAAATTATTAGTTAATCGCAAAAACTATCGTGAAACCGAAGCCGTTGAGCAAACGTTGCCTCAACTCGAAGAGGGCGAAGTGCTCACTGCTATCGATAAATTTGGTCTCACAGCTAACAACGTTAGCTACGCGGTCAGTGGTGATACCATTGGCTATTGGCAATACTACCCCAGCAATGATGCAGTCTGGGGCACGGTTCCTGTGTGGGGTTGCGCCAGCGTTATTGAATCGAAATGCGCTGACATTCCTGTTGGTGAACGCTTGTGGGGGTTCTTCCCAATGGCATCGCATGCCATTTTACAACCAGGCCGAATAATCCAAGACCAGTTCATAGACTCAGCTGAGCATCGGCAAAAATTGCCCGCGCTCTACAACACTTATAGACGCACAAATTTTGAACCAGAAATTTTGCAGAAAATGGAGAATGAGCGATGTTTATTATTTCCTCTTTTCGCCACGTCATTTATTTTGTCAGATTATCTTATTGATAACGCTTTTTTTGGCGCCAAACAAGTATTGATCGGTTCAGTCTCGTCCAAAACTGGCTTTGGGCTAGCTCAAATGCTGTATAACAATGAAATTGTAACGGCCAAAATAGTTGGTCTCACATCGGCCAGAAATCTAGATTTTGTAAAGAGTCTAGGCTGTTGCGATGACATTATTCTATATGGTAATGAAAGTGATATTGATGCTTCAATACCTGCCGCCTATGTAGATATGTCTGGTGACGCACGGCTCAGAACAGCGTTGCATAATCATTTGGGAAGTAACATGCTTGAGAGTGCAATGGTAGGCGCCAGTCATTGGGAACAACGCGGGAAATTAGGAGAGCTTGCCGGCGCCACGCCCAAATTCTTCTTCGCTCCAGGGCAATTAGCCAAACGAGATGAAGATTGGGGCCCCGGCGCAGCCATGGCTAAGGCGATGCAGGCGAGCGCTGAAGTAGCGCTAATTATTAAAGATGATATTAGTATTGAATGGCTGCGAAGCACTGATCAACTTGCTAGCATCTGGGGGCAACTGTTAGACAATAAAATTTCACCCAACCGAGGTTTAATGGTTTCGTTGCTCGAGGATTGACCGCAACGGTAAGCATTGCGGTCATCCATTCAAAGCATTTAAGACCTTAGTCTTGTGATCTTTGCGACTGCCAACTATCGACCACTAAGCAAATTCGCGCTTCGCTTTTGTCCAGAAATATAGTGCGACTAAAAACGTCAACAATGGCACTACCACGCCAAACTCGTCCACATACCAACTAGAGCTTTCATCTACCACTGTGAGCGGTGTAAAAACTTTTTGAATAAAGATGTTTGAGCTTGCGTGAAATAACACCGCAGTCCACACACTGTTTGTTTTATACCTTAGGTAGGTCATAGTCACAGAGCTGGACACGATGAACAATGTGAAAATTGCGAGCTGAAAGACAAACGGTGTAAATTCGCTGCCGTAAAAGCCTTTCATCATAAGCGGCCAATGGAAGACTGACCAAAGCAAGCCACTAATCAACGCCACACTACCAAAAGACAGCGATTTTGAAAGCTCACCCACTAAAAGCCCGCGCCAGGCGATTTCTTCACCAAGTATCGAAGGAACTGCTAAACACAATGTAAATGTAGCGCTCAAGGCGACATGGAAAAGAATGATTGAAAAGCCATTCCAATCGGCAAGGTTATAAGTGCCGCGCAAACTCTCAATGAAATCAAGGTTAAATTGCGCTAGACCCAAGCCCCAGATAATTAGGTATGAGAGCGAGACAGTGGCCAGCGGGATCAGAAAACTAGCCCACTGAAAGCGGCTTTTACCCCACAACAACCCGAGAGATGCTAACGGGCGGCCATGAATGAGGCAGCTAACCACGGCGGCTAAACCAACTGACATCATTAAGGGTGTTGCTCTCTCGAGCCTGAATATCAGCCAATAGCCAAGCCAATAAAACACTACCGCAAGAATGAAAAAGGTCAGCAGTATCGGCGCTGACGCACGAAGTTTGCCTTTTTGATTGATCATTTGTACTTTCCAGTAAACCCAGTGCTATTAAGATGCTAAAAACTCGAGTTTGGATTCAAATTAGTAACTTCATGAAAATCGGCTTTTAGCGATCACGAATCGTTCTCAGTAAAAACAACAAGGATGCTAGCCAAAAAAAATCGCTCTTAACGCTTTAAGCAACGAGGGCTAGTCGCAGCAATAAAATGCCGAAGTGACTAATTGACAACAAAAGGCCCGCAGGTAGGACCGGTGACTTTACGATATACGGTTGCACACCGTCGATAGGCATTCGAAAATTTCACTTCTGGCAAGATACAATCCTTGCTTACAAGGGATTTCATATCAACATGCCTCAAATACTTAAAAATTTTCTTCCACAGCAACATTTCGAAGATCTTCAGCGATTGATGATGACTGAAATGCTGCCGTGGTTTTTCAATGACAGGGTAGTCACCACCGAAAAGCATTTTATGTTCACACATGCATTTATGAACGATGGCAAGATCACTAACCCGTACTTTTTTGAGCCCGTGCGTGGAATGATTCCACACATCCAGCGCAAACGAGATTTTATTGGTGTAAGTCGCATAAAAGCCAACCTCTATACCAATCAAGGCGAGCCGATAGTTCATCCGAGCCATGTCGATGTGCCGTTGGACTCTGGCATGGCAGACAAATTT
The DNA here is from genome assembly GCA_047623225.1 of Cryomorphaceae bacterium. Taxonomy (GTDB): domain Bacteria; phylum Pseudomonadota; class Gammaproteobacteria; order Arenicellales; family Arenicellaceae; genus Arenicella. The sequence continues at coordinate 29,259 of JBLHME010000008.1, read as the reverse complement.
TTCGTTGCCGTGTATCACTTGAATACTTGCAACGGCATGACCGTGGTCGAAGGTCAAGAGATAGCATCAGAGGCCAATCAATTAATCATTTTCGATAACGTGCCGCATTATGGAACAGTGCAAACCGACACCGACACTCGAGTGGTTATTAATTTCACCTTGAGAACCTAGTGCTGGCTTAAATCTGTAATGACCTCAATATCAGCGCTACCCTATCTTCAATCTGAGGATTGAATCGCCATTGCATAATCCAGCGCAATTATTTGGCGCAATACATCTAGATCAACATCATCAAGTTTGTTGATGTATACACACGCGACTGACTTTTTGTATTTGCCCAAACTGGCGTACAGCCCCTGCGCACCTTCAAACTTGTCACTCAGATAGAAAGTCATGTTGGCCTTGCGCGGCGAAAAACAGGCTGCGGGCATATCTCCCTCCCGACCACTTTCATAAGCGTAGTGTTGCATTCCAAAACCTATGATTAAAGTATGCGAAAGCACTGCGGGGAGACCCGTAACATATTTATAGAGATCTAGCACGATCAAAGCATCCGATTGCCATCGTGGATTCTCAATGCCGTAGATAAAGTTCTCAACAGATCCCGAAGTAGGTTTGGTTTTGTTGTCAGTAATTCCTGCACCGTGGTCTTGTTACAGACTTCTTATCTGCCACTATATGGAAAAGAGCGCCGCGCATCAAATTGAGATACATAGCTGGGCCTGACCTACATTGCACGGAGTTGGTTTTTGAGAAAAAAAGACAGATAACTAATATCCAAATCAGCAATAGATATTAATCAGTTTCTTGCCGAGCCAAAGCACCCTATCCAGACAGAGTTCAGTTACCAAGCTTGTTCCCTTACGCTCACGGTTGCCTGCCAAGAAATGCCACTCTTAAAACAAAAACCTATCGAACAGATCTACAAGCTCAAGCGATTTCCTCTCTAGTGTTTTTTTTGATTTATCGATTAATGCTCTATTTTTGATCACCTGCGAAGCGCAAACCTTGCCGCCTAGAGATTGTTTGTTCCAACGTTGTATCTGCAGTACGCCAATGAGATTAAACTTACATAGCCGAGAAGCAAGCAGATATGATTTATTAAATCAATTATTAGGTTTTAGATGAAAGCATGTATATATAAAAAATTCGGTAAGGAATCCGTCCTTGAATGGGTAGATGACTGGCCTACCCCTGTGTGCGATGCCGACTCTCTATTAATTGAAGTGGCGGCCAGTAGCATTAACCCCAAAGATGGATTTCTGCGTCGAGGCAAGTTCAGCAGCACGCTTGCCCGCGATCCACTGCCAAGACTAACCGGGCTTGATCTCTCGGGCACAGTGATAGAAGTTGGGGCCAACGTAAGCCACTTTAGGCTCGGTGATGCAGTGATCGGGATGACCAATAATTTTTCCGGCGGGGTATTGGGCCACTATGCTGTGCTAAAAGAATCAGAGGCGGGCAAAGCCCCAACGTCGATCCCACTCTACGCGGCAGCCTCAATCCCATTGGCCGCTCAAACCGCGTTTCAAGCTCTGCGTAACATTTGCGCAGTCACGCAGGGCAGCAAAGTACTTATAACCGGCGCCAGTGGTGGCGTTGGACACTTTGCCATACAAATCGCCAAACAATTGGGAGCGCATGTCCATGGGGTTTGCGGCTCTGACAATATTGACTTCGTAGCTTCAATCGGCGCCGATAAAGTGTTTGACTATAAAACGCGAAACCTGCTTGAGCTAGATGAACATTACGACGCAATTTTTGACTCCGCGGGTCGATATCAACGAAGTGATTTTTCGCAACAGCTGAGGAAATCTGGAGTATTTGTTTCAACAGTTCCCACAGGCAAGTCTTTGTTTATGGAATTTGCGGCACGCTTAGGAATCAGCAACAAGGAACGACTGGTAGCCGTTCATTCATTACGCAGTGATCTGGAGCAACTAGCGCAATGGGTGGATGAGAAGAAAATAGTCCCACATATCCAAAAAGTCTATTATCCAATAGAGATAGGCGCAGCTCACTTACAAATACAAAGTGGGCACACCCGTGGCAAGATTGTTATTAGCCTAAACTCAAGTTGATTTAGATTACGGAAATATTCAAGATGTCTGCGGCCTATATGCAAACATAAGCAACAGCGGATTTGATACAAGCCACCCAGACTTTAATTCTTGTCCTCAACAATCCCCGTTGGCGTGCCATCAAGACTTAGGCTGTTTTTTCTCAACCAGTACTTCTCCACGCCTTCTTGACCCATTTTCTCGTAATAAGGTATTAGGTCTTCATCGACTCTGGGCTTTTCGAATTTCATCATCGGCACGCCCGTGCCGCAAGAGGTTTGCACCAAATCTATCTTCAGATCAAAGATTTGACGACTGCCCGCATGGTTGGGACATTGGTCAAGCTCCGTTGTCCACTCCTCATCACGGGGGTGCACAACTTTTGCTGTGCCATAAGCTCTTACTATGAGCGGCCATTGATCAAAAGAACAAAACGTCAAAGTCATCCGGGGCTGCTGCCTTACGTGTGCTGCGGTTTCATTGCCACTGCCCGTCAAGTTAAGCCAAACAATTCTGTTGTCAGACAGCACATTTAGAGTATCCATGACTTTGGGCGAAACGTTAACCAGACCATCAGGTGCTGCGCTTGCCACAAAGAACATCTTTTGACTTTCTATGAACTTGATCAATTTTGGATTTAATTTTTCTAATGTCGGCATATTTTCTCAACCTATTGGCAGCTAGGATTGTTGCCAATTAATTCAGTACCATTCAAACAGATAAAGTTTCAGATTTTAGGCAAAGTAGAAGCTAAATCAGTCCTTTTCGTTTCGGGCAAGAGATAAGACCTAACATCGTTTACTCATATCCAGACACGATTGACTGAATCTGATCACCCTAAAGGGTTAATTTAAGTGGTCAGAGCCCTCTGGTTTGCATCTAGCTCCCGCAAGCAATCGAAAGGCGCTATGATCGGGATCAATTAATCAGGGTGTTAAGAAAATGAAGCGTATGAGTTCTAAAGAAAAGGCAGAGTTTCGCAAATCAATGGCGGATAAAGGATATTCACGCATTCCAATTTATGCTCCGACCGGCGCCAAGGAGCTGCGCGCTGAGATACTTGAAGTAACAGAGAAAATGATTTCAAATTACGAGGAGCGTAATAATAACGGGTAATGAGAAATACCTCGTTTTACTTTCTACATTAATCGTCAGTCACTGAGATAAAATAGAAAAAACACTAGGCCATATTTTATGGCCTTTGGGTGCGCAAGGATGTTGCCCTTTTCAATTCCACACACAGCTTCCATGTTGCCTTAAGTTTGTCTTAAGCTCGCAGTGCTATTATTTTCTTCCAATGTTCAAGATCTATCAAAACAACACACTTGAGAGATACACACATGATGTCCTTTCACCTTAGGTACTGCCTATTATCTGCTACGTTGCTGTCCTGCATAGAGGTGTCTGCACAAAATAAAGTAGTGGTGATATCGATATTTGAGAATGTCACTACGACCATAAATGGCCCTTTGGCTAAAACGGGCAATACAGTTTGTAGCCGGTTTTCTGATACCTCCGGCGAATGGATAGCAGAGGTGCCGTGCACAAACCTGAGCAACTCTCTGCGTGGTCAAGATGCTGGGTTACAGCTTGGAGCAGAAGTTGATACCCGGTTCTCAGATAATTCTGACGGAACCATTACCGATAATGTAACGCGCCTAGTATGGTTACGCGATTCGTATTGCGTACAAGCAACAGCTGAATGGCCAACGGCTATAGGCTACTTTGTTGAATTGAATAGTGCCGGCACAATGAACTCTAATAGCTGTGGCGACACCATCCTTGACGGCTACCATCAGAATGATTGGCTACTATTAAACATTTAGGAAACTGCAAAGCTTGCTGAGCTACGGCAATCATTCAAGCCCTTTTGTAGCTAATACATTGGGCAGCGGACATTGGTCTGCAGGTGATCCTTTCGCAAACCTAATGATTGACGAAGCTTATTGGTCATCGACCACTTATGGGGAAGTGTTAGATGATGCGCTACGAGTTAATTTTGATGAAGTTTGCTGGACTGGACCAACAAAGATGAACAGCAACATGTCTGGGCAGTCAGTAATCTATGCTAACTCCCGTTTGAGTAGCTGAGTAATGTCATGAACCATCAGGGCATTAAGTGGGCCCTACCCATGATTAATTTACCTCGCTGGTTTTTAACACAGCGCTTGGCGGATTAGCCAATAGTCTTCATTGTCCAGTCGCGATATACTCATTTCTTAGGCAAAAACGTCATTGCTAGAGTAGCTATACTGAGATTTTCTGCACTAATATTTCTAGTCACAATTTTACTCTTTGATAACGTGTCACTGAAAACTATTTTTGCCGCCACATCAGTGTCTAAAAGAAGAAGTAACATGATCAATTGATCATTTAATACCCATGCCCTGCAACCCATGAGTTGAGGATGCAAAAGGCAAGACCTAAGGTCATCTCTATGCTCAATTTTGATCCACTATCCGCCGAATTCGCGCAAGACCCATACTCGATTTACGCCAGCCTGCGCGCGATGGAAGAGCCTTATTACCATGCCAAGCTCGATATTGTTTTATTGTCTCGCTATACCGATGTATCTGAGATCACGTTAAACGAGAACAGTGTTCGATCACTTGATGGCTACCTCGACACAACAGAACTAAAACAGCGGCAACGTGATGCTAATTGGCATGACATGCCATACCACGAGCGGTTTGTGCAGTTCAGTTTGCTTGATAGCGATGGAGAAATTCATCACCGCCTGCGCAAACAAATATTCAATGCCTTCACCGCTCGATCGGTGAACGGACTCGAAAACGATATACAGGCTTATGTGGACGCTACTTTAAGCAATCTTAGCGGTCGCGACACCGTCGACTTTATAGAAGACTTTGCTGCGCATATTCCAGGACTGGTGATTGGAAAGTTATTGGGGGTGCCAAAAGACGATGCCCCTCAACTGCGTATTTGGTCCGAAGAAATTGTTCGCTTTTTCGATGTGGACCGTAGCGATATTAAAAAGCGCGCAGCCGAAACGGCAACGCACCAGTTTCACGATTATTTAGTGCGGCTCAAAGACTCTCGAACAAAAAATCCTTGTGAAGACTTGATCTCCAAAATGATCATTGACGATGAATCTGGTGCCTATGCTCCCGACGAGTTCATATCAACCTGCATGTTAATTCTATTAGCTGGCCATGGTTCTACCATTGATGTACTTGGCAGCGGAATGCATACCCTGATCCAACGGCCCACGGCAATGAGCGAATTACGCAAGGACCTTGGCGCACTTCCAACTGCGATACAAGAAATGTTCCGTTATGAACCACCACTCCCATTCTTTCACCGACACGTGATTGCTGATGTAACGTTAAGAGGGAAGACATATCCCGCAGGCACAACCTTTGGACTCCTTTATGCCTCTGCCAACCGAGACCCAAAAGTATTTGAAAGCCCTGATGAATTCCAGATACGACGCAAACCCAATAGACACCTAGGCTTTGGTCGCGGACTACACTTATGTTTAGGTAACCACCTAGCCCGATTGAACATGAGAGTAATATTCACCACATTGCTACAACGCTTTGAAACTATTCAATTGGCTGAGGATACCGTTACATACAAAACGGGCTTATCAGTAAGAGGGCCGAAACAGCTATTAGTGCATCTTAAATAGACAGCGCCCTACTCAACAGAGAACATTGATTGGATCGGTAAAAGGCAGGACTTAACACCGTTCAACTATCACTGACCAGCACGAATACCCGCAATAATTCGACATGCGTTCTTGATTAAAACATCTTCCGATGAAAATAAATCGATGAGTGCTTGCACATCAGCAGGCATGACCTCTCCGCTTAAGGAAGGGCCTTAGTCTGTACTAGCCGCTCCTATAAGCATTACCCCCATGGTTCTCACTACCTCTGAAGATTGAGACTGCTCTAGTTTTAGTATGGGCGCAGTTATATTTGCAATATGATCTACATAAGAACTGGAGTCCGTGCTTCTAGCACTCCAGTAATTCGGCTATGACACCTTTGATTCTGGATCGAATCGTGATCAATACGCAATAATCTAGTCGGCATTGCGTCGCCTGAAAACTCTCACAAAGTCCCGCTTACCCTTTACGCTGTTTACGGTATAGGTAATGTTTAAAACCCTAGCCGTGCTGTCTAAGCTATAAATTTCGGTGAACTTTTGCCGATCGCTTTCATTGATAACGACTAGCGAGTTATCCGATGCCCACCCTGAGGTAATGGTAGCCCGCCGTGCTTTCGCAGTGCCCCAGTCCACATCAATGTAGGGGTGATTAGGGTAAGCTATTCCCATACCGTCGGTGCCTTGTTCTATTTTCATTTCAGTGGCGGTCATTGACGCTGTTTACCTGGAAAATCTCGTCGGCTATTTTCGTTATCGGACTGACGTTCGCGATTTCAACCTTCTGGGCGCTCGCCTTCGCCTCTGCCCGATGGACGATTTTTTTTTCTTTACTGAGTCTCGGCGGGACCATCACCACCGTCTGACTTAGGTCTTGATCCCATATCCAGTCACCACTTAAGTCAATTGCCACCGGCGATACGTAGCTCAGCTTTGGGCTAGAGACACAAGCCGAGAGTATCCAGAGGTGAATAATTACAAGGCACTTTAAATATTTTTTCATGGATTTCAATTTACTTGCTTTAGTGAAGTCATGATTGCTAATACAGTGGATGGCGATCTTCGCTGTGCTCAACCATTAAGAATGAACCGTATTGAGAATCATTCTCCCTTCATAATATGCAACAAATATGCGTCAATTGAGGAGTTTTATTGAACACAAATGCTAGGACCCGCGGTCGTATTGGAATATATCTCCAATCGGCATATCAAAAAGTGCAGATATTTTGAATGCCAACGTCAAACTAGGATCAAATTTGCATTTTTCTATGGCATTGACCGTTTGCCTCGAAACCTCTAGTTCAGTGGCTAACTGAGCTTGGGTCCAATCCCGTTCAGCACGAAGAACTTTTAGTTTATTCTTCATCGAACCTTACGCTGACCAAGTATCATCCCGGTCATAAAAGTTAGGGTCATCAAAATAATGAGGTGTGAAATTTCAGGCTGATATGAAATAAGTTTTATGTCTTCCAGCAATTCATAGCTATTGCCAAACACCAATCCTACGCCCAGCGATAAAACCGACGCGTCGCGGAAGATTTTTTGTTGCATTTCATCCAATCCAGTCAGGTGCCGCTTTGTTGCCAAAATCATTCCCAATCCAACCGCGAGGTTGATAAGCACAGCAAGAACCGTAAGAAATGGTTCGAAATTCCACAGTAATTTCGGGCCGAAAGCCGCAAGCGCCAGAGAGGCAACCCAAGCAACGGTCCAAAACAAGAGAAGAACGGTGTTCCTTCGATTGCTTGCAGCCCAGTTATTCGTATCTGTCGTTGTTTTATTCATATGTCATTTATCCTTGTCATTTATCCTTGTCATTAAGTAAAGCTTGTTTTACACATCATGCAGCCTCCGATCGACAGTGTCAAGCAAATTTTACAAAAAGACTAATGAACCTGACATGTATTGAAGTAAATGCCACATAGATTGATGAATAAGTCTGCAAGGAGAAAAGGGGGCGATCAAAGTGCTATTGAAAGGTGAATTCACCATTCAATAGGTGGCGTCGTTTCGACTCAAAGGCGCAGTAAGTCAAAAGCATATCGCTTCATTAAAGCTTGACTAATCAAATAAAAAGCAATTGTATTCCTTTGCGCGAAAAGGCATGCAATTGTCTACGCGAGATCGTAATAACAAAATACAGAGTATGAGTTAATAAAAATGAACACTTAATCAAGCACTGGCAGCACGCCGGATAATTTCTTCTTAATCACTTCACTACCTCTGCTTTTTGCGAAAACTGCCGTCCCGATCATATTAGTCATGGCGGCCAATGGTCTGATTACCTTGGTTGATGCCTATTATCTAGGTGAGTATGTTGGCGCCGACGCACTGACGGCGGTTACTTTAATGCTTCCTGTTTATATGCTGCTGGTAGCTGTATCAACATTGGTTTCCTCTGGTTTTTCCAGCGTATTAGCACGCCTGCTGGGTGCAAAATCCACACTCGATGCAGGCAATGCGTTTAGCGGCGCCATAGCGCTGTCTCAATGTGTAAGTCTTGTTTTTATTGTTGTGTTCTTAATCTTTGGGGAGGCACTGACACTGCAACTCGCTAATGGCAGTCAATTACTGGCTAGATTTGGCTATACCTGCATCTCAATTCTGATCTTTTTCTCGCCAGTCGTATTCATTCTGGGAATTAGTATCGACACACTCCGTTGTGAAGGCCAGATGCGGGCAATGGTTACTGTTACGCTTGTATCGACGCTGCTGAACTTCGTATTCAATTACTTATTCATTGTACAGCTGGATTGGGGTGTTGCCGGCTCTGCCTTTGGCACCGCCGCTGCGCAAATCTGTGCACTGGCCGTGGCGATACAACTGCGACGACGTGCTGACTCAAAGACCGACATTCAATTCTCTGGGATTAGCAAGATTCGCAACCACTGGCATGAATTTATTGTACTGGGCGTTCCGTCGAGTCTTGGCTATGTTGGCTTGTCGCTGACAGCCATTATTATCCTGCAGATATGGAATGCCGACACTTATTCCGGTACCGCTGGCGCCTACGGCATCATCACCCGCTTAATGACGTTTACATTTCTTCCGCTATTGGGTTTGAGCATAGCGCTTCAAACCATCGTGGGAAACAATTATGGTGCCGCTGAGTTTGAACGCAGTACTGGCGCGTTAAAAATCGCGATTGCTATTGCTGCGGTTTACTGCGTAGTTGCTCAGATAGGGTTTTATGTTTTCAAAGACACAATAGGTTTCATCTTTGTTGACGACACAGCGATAGCCGCAAAAATAGGCCGAATACTGCTTATAAACACCTCGCTGTTCTTCTTGTTCGGGCCGATGTTGATGGTATCGACTTATTTTCAATCGGTTGGCGAGGCGATTAAAGCTGCCATACTTGACTTATATCGCACCTTCCTTTTTGCGATCCCGCTGATTCTATTGTTGCCCTACGTGTTCAGTCAAATTGGTATCTGGTATGCAGGACCAACCTCAGAGATAATGATGCTGGCACTCACCGTTGCGGTTCTTTTATGGGCCAGAAAATCCAGTGGGTCGTACCTTCATGCAGTTTCTAATAAGCGGTAGTTACTTAGGTTAAAGTGATATCTAGTAACCATTTATCTCAATTAGCACTCCTTTTAGATTCTTGCTTTTGGCTGGAATAGTTTATTTCGACAGTGGTTCGCTCAATTTTTCATATCCCTCACTTTGGGGCCGCTAAAATGCATGAGCAAAGGTGTTTTTTTAGTAGCAGATGTTTAGCAAATAAACTCTATTATTTTCTTTTAAATTTCTTTAGAATCAGCTCCGAGTACCTATTTGGAAGGTGGGTCTTTTTTCGCGTCTAAGCTGGTTTAGTTAGAGTCACAATTTTAGTTTAAAGAGGTATCTATGTTATTTGTTAGACATGCGCTGTTAGTTTTTGTGTTTGTGTTTTTTTCTAATGCGGCTCAGGCCGGATTTCCTCAGGATCTTAGTGATGTGATTTGGGCCGATGGCGCGATTGTAGCGAATTTCAGAGAAACAAGTAATCTTGATGCGAGTGTTTCAGGAGGGAATATAATTGTTACGCATAGCAAAAGGAACACCTGGCCCGCTGAGTCGGCTCTGAGAGACCCCTGTTGTAATGCTAGCGTTTTGGGTTTTGTTTATAAAAATGGTCGATGGTATGGCGGTACCTGGGAGTACTTGCGTATAGGTCAAACAGTTAAGAGTGCAGCTGCCTTCGGCGGTGCAGGTCACTTTAGGGGTCCAATAGGCGATTTCACACCAAGAAATGGCGAAATTTATGGGTTTATGGTAAGCACACCAGTGCGTGGTTATACCCCTAGAGTTCAAGAGCGTTCGAATGTTGTGTTGTGGCGATGGGGTGTAGGCGAGGTGGCGTTTGATTCAGAGCCAGAGCCAGAGCCAGAGCCAGAGCCAGAGCCAGAGCCAGAGCCAGAGCCACCAACTTTAGCGCCAATCATCGATTTGATAATGGAACCGGAAGTCGAGGTCGAAATCGAATAGATGTGAGCAGAGTTTACACTCTGAACTAGCTAATCGGGCCTTGTCTATTGTATTCGACATAATCTAGGCTCGACCTCGCTAATACTTTGTGATGCTCCTGTTACAGAAAAATTAACGCATACTTCAGCCAGAGTTTTTGGCGAAGTATGCGCCGGTCTTTTTAGAATTTCTCGATTCTCCATTGTGCGACGCGTTCTGCGTTGAGCCTTACATTTCCCCTGTGAATCTGCTTAACCCACTTGTATAAACTTTGCGCTGATGCCTTCGTTTACTTGGCTACATCACTTGTTGTATAGTCTCGATCGGATCACTTAATTGACTGCCTCTTGTATAAATCCCTGAGTAGACCTTGGCAGTTTCATTAGTCTTCCTCGTATGCTTTATTTTAAAGAATACGGGAGTCTGTCGATTAGTAGGAACTCCAATCTGCCACCTTTGATTTTGAAAGGGGGAACACTGGGCACAGGAGGAAAAAATTTGTGCCCAGAGCTCATTCTTACAGGCTCATAAAAACCCGAGGGTACACCGTATGAGCCTATCCAAAGATAGAATCTTTGGTAGAAAGTAACTAGGCGAAGGGGTATGCCTAGCTGCAAAACATCTTATCAAGGCCAATTGCAATCAATCGAGCTTTTCGAAATAAGAGACGCATGCGCCTATCCTATCCTCTACGCTTTAAATTTTATCCAATAACACAGTGATGGTCTGCCAGAATTCTGAGCTTTGATACCAAAATTCTGCGTTTTGATATCAGAGTTCTACGCTTTGATGCCAGAATCACGAATAGTTGCTCTTTGACCCATGTGAGGAATATACAGATTTAAAATTTTCACCAAGAGAACAACATTGTCTACCTCAAATAAACGTGGGTAGAAAATCGTGATTGAACGTCGGATGGTAGAAATGGTGACCAAGTCTCCTTGCCACTCTTTCTAGGCCAATTAAATGCGGTCTTATCAATTTTTATTTACTTGCCTATACTGGGTAGGGTTCATTCCAGTGTAAACCTGAAACACCGAATTGAATGAGGAGATAGACCGAAAACCAACATCCAAGGCAACAACCAGCACCGCTTTGTCTGCTTGCTCTAACAAGGCCACGCACGCCTCGTCCAATCTAAAACGATTGATAAACTGATTGAAATTTCGATAACCCAGGTCCTGGTTCACCTTCTGGCGTAACTTAACTTCGCTCCAGCCGATATAGTCAGCTAAAGCTTTTAACCGTAGGCTGTGGTCAGCATAGAGTCGCTCAGTCGTCATTCGATCGAGTAAATACGCAATATCGTTATCAACGGGTGCTTGCGCCGATAACGCCGGCCGCCTGACGAGTTCAAAGTCTGGGTTGAGTTTAATAAAGCCGATTAGAATTACCGATGCGTTAAAAAAAATGACGCAAGACAAAAACAAATAAGCCGCTGCGTTAATATCTGGAATTGACGACAGTTGCACCAACAATGTCGGCACTGTGCTCCAGGCGATGCTCCCCACAAGAAACAATCGTAGGCTAACGCGTTGTGGAATCAGATCTATCTTGCGCCCACGCAATACGATGTGAATAGATCCAACTACTAAACACAACTTGACTGCAGCGATGAGAGGTTTAGCTAAGGCGAATTCGGCGAAGCCAAAAAGATTCGTATAGAACAGCAACGTGATCGTGATATCAACGGCAACGGCCAGCTTCACCCACAGCGGAATCGGCAGATCATCTTCAAACAAAGCGCATGTAAATAACAGCAGTGACGGGACAATCCACCCTGCTGGGTACATAAACAACGAACCGAAAGCCGGCGCCAAATCGGAGAATACAACGGGGGCCATCATGGACCAAAAAAAACCGAACATTGTAATTACACCCAAAACACGCACTCTTACGGGGTTTACAGAAGCCCCTATAAGATAAGCCAACACCAGTAGCTGCGAACCTGCCGCTATGCGCAAAATTGTTAGACCGATCTCCATATTTACACCCGTATCCTTAGGCATTCAGAAGACGAGATGTGCCCAACTCGAGCAATCATGCTTGAGTTCCCAGCGTCACAATTCAACGCAAACAGCGATACCATCGTCGGAACGCCCACTACCTACCTCTATTTAGAATCATCAATGTTTTCTAAGGAAACACGACTCTACAGGTACGACACGTGTCTAACCACACACATTAGTGTACAGGTAAAACAATCCTACAACCTTTTATCGAACAATTATTTACTAGCCGCAAAAATTTCAAGAATGAATAGGGAACACAGCATTGGCAGGCTCAAAGAGCGGTAGGTAGAAAACCACGAATGAACGTCGGATTGTATAAATGGTGACCAAGTCTCCTTTTCATTCTCTCTAGAAAGATTGAATGAGGTCTTATCGCTTTCTATTTGCTTGCCGATACTGGGTAGGGTTCATTCCAGAGTGAACCTGAAACACCGAGTTGAATGAGGAGATAGACCGAAAACCAACATCCAAGGCAACAACCAGCACGGCTTTATCTGCTTGTTCTAACAAGGCCACGCACGCCTCGTCTAGTCTAGTCTAGTCTAAACCGATTAATAAACTGGTTGGAATTTTGATAGCCCAGGCCCTAGTTCACCTTCTTGCGTAACTTAAGCTCGCTCCAACCAATCTCATCAGACAAAGATTATAGGCCGTAGACTATGGTCAGCGTAGAGCCGGTCACCGGTCATTCGAGCAAGTAGATACGCAATATCCTTATCCACAGGAAATTGCGCCGATAAGGCGGGGCCGCCTGACGAGCTCAAAGTTTGGGTTGTAGCGGAGTAGTTAGATGCCTCTGGGGTGCAAGAGGAAGAGCGCCCCTTGAGAGTACTCTCTGGGCGCAGTGAGTTCCACAGCACCGCTAGTATGGAAACTATATTCAGGAATCATTTGCAGCATGTTTTCAGATCCCCTTGCGGTACTTTCTTTGCAGGAGTAAAACGCTCCAAGAGCATCTGAAAAGTATATCCCACCGCGGAGATCGTTGCATGGATACAGCTTGATAAGGCGCTGCAGGAGCAAGCGCCGAGCGGCAACCTAGTTCAGAGTTCGGCACTGGTAGATTGGACGGCTCTGCCTCAATGTATGGACAAGACTCAAAGTTCTCCACCAGTATCCCCAACGCCAGCATCAAAAGCGTCTAACACCAATACTCCAACCCCACTGCCAGTCAACGATCGCAAAAATGCACGCAAGGCGCCCTGCTCATCAACAGACAGGCCCAAAGGCCTAACTAGGGGGCTTTGCAATTCATGCGTCACTCCGCCCTGGTTATAAAAAGCCACCACATCAGCCAAACTAACCAATCCACCGCTGTGCATATAGGGCGCAGTCAATTCAATATTCCTCAAAGACGAGGTTCTATACTTCCAACGATCTTGTGGGTCTAAGGTGATCTCATAGCGCCCAACATCGTTCATCTTTTGTTCGCCTACGGTGTTGATCACCGATTGCTTCATGTTGGCTGTCACGCCAGGTGCGAGCTGCACTTCTACCAAGCCTTTCTCAGGATTGGCATGCTTGGGCAAGATAACGCCATCTAACATGGACTCGGCATAGCCAATGCCTGTGCTGTGCAGTAAGTTATCAGTAAACAATGCGTCGTTTTCACCGATAAGATGGCAACTACTGCAAGCGGCTTTACCCGTAAACAACTTGAACCCAGCCACTTGTTGATCTGTAAGTGCACTATCGTCCTTGGCGTAATACCATCGATCAAACGCCGAATCACCGGCCAACAAGGCTCGCTCATATTGCCCAATCGCTTGACCAATATTGAGCATATTCGGTTGCTCTGAAAACGCCTTTTGAAACAAACCATCGTAGTCGCTTAAGGATTTGATGGTCTCGATGACATAACCCACAGAAGGGTTGTTCATTTCATTTTCTGCAAGAAGAGGCGACCATATTTGTTGCTCCAAAGTGGTTTCTCTAGAATCCGCAAATAACTTGGTATAGAACGCAACGTTTAAAATAGTGGGCGCATTGCGCTTTAAACTTCGCCCGTTCGAGCCAATAGGCCGCTGCAGCTCATTGCTGGTAAAGCCTTGCTCTGGCACATGACACATGGCGCAAGACATTGTTTTATTACGGGACAAGCGCCTGTCGTAAAATAGCTTTCTGCCTAAGGCGATCTTGTTTCGATCGGGCCTCATGCCCTTAGATGATGGCAACTTAGGTAACCCAAGCTGTTTGCCCTTGGCTATTGCGACTAGCTTAGCCGGCTTTCCTTTGCGCATGGCGAGGCTTAATGAATCGGTTTGATAATCGGCGGATTCATAGCCCTGTTTATAATCACCCGGCGCTAACCGCAGTTTTTGCTCGGCCCACGTTAAGGTAGAACCTAAACATAAGAGTATGCATAGACTGCCTAGCCGAAAGCCTAGTCCATGCAAGGCCATCAACTTATTTATTGTTTAACTTAGGGCTTGCGCCTGATTGAGACTTCGAGAGCACGCCCTCTTCCATCAACAAGGTTTTAACATCGTTGATAAGAATGTCTGGATGCAGAAACGACAGGTTATAAATATTTCGAACTTGTTGTTCTTTATCAATCAAATACACACGCAGGATATGCGAGAACTTTGTGCGTTGATCGGTTGACTCTACGGGGTCTGCCACAATGGTTTGTTGGTAGGCATCTAGAATCGGGGCAATTGCCTCTTCTGATTCAGAAGTCAGAAAATGCCAGTCCATATCAGAGCCACCGGCAATAGACTCACCGTATTCTTTCATCACTTGCGGCGTATCGAAACGAGGGTCGAAGCTCAGCGTCAGCATGCGCACTTTGCTTGCGATTTCGGGCTCTTTTTCCAGCTTGCTGCCGATGGTGTAGAGAACCATGGTAGACAGTGGGCAACCGTTAACGTCATCACAGGTGCGGAAGATAAAACTAAGTAAGGTTACCTTGCCATCCATTAGTTTTGCTAACGATTGCGGCTTACCGTCTTGATCTAATACCTCACCATCTTGGGCTGGCCAGATAGCGGGCAGCTCATAAGTGCCAGCTGCTGGGGCTTCAAAACTGAGCTTGCCCCAACCAGGTGCTAGAAACACACCATCTCGGCCAGGGCTGTCGCCTGCTTGGGCATGAGAAAAGCCGCTCTGCACTAAAAGCAAAGCGGCTATTAACATTCGCATACTAGATAAATTAGTCAACTGAACGGCTACTCACCTTCACTAGCCACAGATTTGATGGGCTCAGCCTCCCATGGGCGCTGCATGCCATATAAAGCATAAGCACCAAATCGCATTTGATGCGCACTGCCCAATTTCTCAGCTTTGAAATCAATCTCAAATTCTAGATTCAATTTTTTGCCATCCCAGGTATAGGATTTGAAAAATTGCTCGTCGTCTTGGCCTTTTTTATCCCAGTTAGCAAGTAGCGAAGAAGTAAAATAGGCGCGTTTTCCGTCCCAGCTTTGCGAAATCATGTTCAGCTGTGAACCAACTTCCATTTCATAAGTTTGTTTTGGCGCGAATGGGTCCGACACATCAAAATATCTTGCTTTGCCGTCCATAAAGGTTTGTACCCATAGGCCATTATCGTCAGAAGTGATCGAAATATCGACTGGCAATGGAATCGCCGCAGGATCGCCGATGTCGGCCACGGCTTTGGCTTGCCATTCGCCTTTATCGTCTTCGTAGATCAACCAAATCTGAGAAGTAAGCGCGGTAGTGGTGAAGCAATAATTGTGATTTGGATTCCAAGCGCAGCGAATTTCTAAAGGCGCGCCGGGCATATCAAACACTTTTTTGGGCTGGCGAGTGTGCAAGTCCCACAGCACGGCGGTGCTGCCAAAGCGTTTCATTGCTTCGGGGTCGCCGAGCATGGCGCCAAAATCCATCATATAGTTGTTCCAGCCAGTGAACGATGATGTAAACATTGCGTTGCGGCGCGGCAAGACTCTTACATCGTAGCCATAGCCATCGGCAAATTTACCAGTCTTCTCAGCGCCACGTAAGTCTTGGTCTGTTGGGTGCCAATGCGTGGTGATGTATTCACCGTTATTAGAATACTCAACCATTGCGGTGCGGCCACCTTGGTCTTTGTTATTGGATAGGCCGGTAATCATCATGCGGCCAGCCAATGCATAAAATGTATGCGGGCCTAATACGCCGCCGCTTTTAGCGACAAAATTATCGATAGTTTTGTGCAACGTTGGTTTAGCCGGGTCGGTGTGGATGTCAAAGATGAAAATCATATTACTGTCTAAGCCGCCTGCCCATAGGTAACGTCGATCATCAGAGAGGCCAGAGTGATGCGCTTCATTACGACCACCAACGGACAGGCTATTAACGACCTTTCCATATTTCGGTGACGCAGGATTTACATCAATGGTGACCATTTTGTCTTGCTCGTCACCAAGGCCTTCACGCCCAAGTGTCCAAACATACACAAAATCCTCTTGGCCTACGATCTTCGCCATATAAGGCGACATGCAAGTTTCGTCTGCTTGCGCAGTACCAACACCGCCAACTAAACAAACCCACAAAAACGTGAGCACGCTAAGGCGCTTAGTTTTGGTAATTCCAGCTGTCGCAATTCTGGATTTTAAGTTCTTTAATGAATTCATTCTGATTCCTCCTAAGGGTATTATAATTGCTATCTTTACTGTCTTGGTATGGCACTTTCTTATTTGAGCGCTTTTTGTATGCGCTTATTTTCAAGCGCACCTTTTTAAATTCTATTGCGTAGGAGCCTATTTTTTAGTCCTACTTAGAGGCTATGAACCACTCTCGGCCTTTGAGCATTAGGTTCCAGTATACGCTAGGCAAGATGTTCGCCTTCAACCACCAAGCTCGTCGCGTTGGTTTAGTCCCGTCATTCACCCAAGAAGGGAAGGTTGGCTTAACTTTAGCACCATAGCAAAACTCAGCCAAAACGATTTTGCCTTTCTCAACCGTGAGAGGACAAGAGCCATAGCCATCGTAACTACTGCTAGGAGCAATGCTGTTCAGCGCATTACTAATGTTTTGTGCCACAACTGGGGCTTGTTTGCGAGCGGCGGCCATAGTCTTTGCGTTGCCAGTGTTCATCACATCGCCGGCGCCCCAGATATTCGGGTATTGCTTATGCTGCAAAGAACTCGGGTCAACGTCTAGCCAACCGGCGTCATCACTTAAAACGCTGTCGCGTATAAAATCAAGCGAGCACTGAGGCGGGCAAACGTGAATAAAGTCGAATTGGGTTTCGACTAAGTCATCTGACTCATCATTGGCATTACTAAACCACGCCGTTTTAGATTCGCCATCAATCTTGACTAGATTGTGCATGTACTTCATTTGCGCGCCGTATTTATCAATATAGCTTTGCAGTGCAGGCACATATTCTGGCACCCCAAACAACACGCCACCGGCGTTATAGAATTCAATATTGATGTCTGAAAGAACTCCTTGATCAAGCCATTCTGAGCCTGATAAATACAAGGCTTTTTGCGGGGCGCCGGCACACTTAATAGGCATTCCAGGCTGGGTGAAAATCGCCTTGCCGCTCTTCATTTTCTTAACCAGTTCCCAAGTGTAAGGAGCAAGGTCGTAACGATAATTAGAGGTAACACCGTTTTTGCCCAAGGTCTCTTGCAAACCCTCTACGCCAGCCCAGTTAAGTTTTAAGCCAGGCGCGACCACAAGCTGGTCATAAGAAACGGAGCTGCCGTTACCCAAAACCACCTTATTATTTTCGGGTTCAAAATCACTCACCGAGTCTTTAATCCAAGTCGTCTTACTCGGAATCAATTCAGCTGTTTTGCGATGCGTTGATGGTGCGTCAAAAATACCGCCTCCCACCATGGTCCATCCAGGTTGGTAATAATGATCTTCTGAAGAATCTATGAGCGCAATGGATGCATTTGGGCTTCTTTTTAACAAACTACTCGCGGTGGCAATTCCTGCTGACCCAGCACCAACAATCACGACCTGAAAACTTTGTTCACTCATTGTATATCCTCTTTGAAATGTTGATACCTAATCGCGCGTGCGAAACATCTTCGAGCATTTTTCTCACAACGTCAACCTCCACATGCCATGGGCATGCTCATGAGCATAAACCTAAACAACTTCTAAGCGAATCTTGTCAGAGATAATACTCTTCCATTTGGCCGGGCCAGTGGTATGAACCGATTCACCTTTTGTATCCACTGCCACCGTCACTGGCATGTCTTTGATCTCAAATTCATGAATTGCTTCCATACCTAATTCTGCAAAAGCCACAATCTTAGAGTTGGTAATAGCCTTTGAAACTAAATACGCAGCACCACCCACCGCCATTAGATAAACAGCCTTATGCTTTGCAATGGATTGAATGGTTGCCGGGCCGCGTTCAGCTTTGCCAATCATGCCTATTAAGCCTGTTTGCTCTAGCATCATGTCGGTGAATTTATCCATGCGAGTTGCCGTTGTAGGGCCAGCAGGGCCAACCGCCTCATCGCGCACGGCATCTACCGGGCCCACATAGTAGATAAACCGATTGGTGAAATCTACCCCGTCGGGCAAGCCTTCACCACTCTCTAGCAGCGCTTGAATACGGTTATGCGCGGCATCACGGCCAGTTAACATTTTGCCTGATAGCAAAACCGTTTCGCCTGGTTGCCATTCCAACATATCTTCTTTTTTAAGTGTGTCTAGATTCACTTTGCGGGTGCTTGGACCAATATCCCAACTGATCTCTGGCCAATCACTTAAACTCGGCGCTGTTTGCAGAGCTGGCCCACTGCCGTCTAAAACAAAATGCGCATGGCGAGTGGCAGCGCAGTTTGGAATCATCGTCACTGGCTTGGAAGCCGCGTGCGTTGGGTAGTCCAATATTTTCACATCAAGTACAGTCGTGAGGCCGCCCAAACCTTGCGCACCAATACCCAGGTTATTGACTTTCTCAAAAATTTCTAAACGCAGTTCTTCTAGGCGATTGCTTGGGCCGCGCGCCATCAATTCATGAATATCCACTGGCTGCATCAACACTTTTTTTGCTAGCAACGCGGATTTTTCTGCGGTTCCGCCGACACCAATACCCAGCATGCCCGGCGGGCACCACCCTGCCCCCATGGTTGGCACGATTTTCAACACCCAGTCGACTAAGGAGTCGCTGGGGTTTAGCATCGCCATTTTGGATTTATTCTCAGAACCACCGCCTTTAGCCGCGAGTTCTATATCCACATTATCGCCCTCGACAATTTCATAATGAATTACCGCGGGAGTATTGTCTTTGGTGTTGATTCGGGCACCCAAGGGGTCTGATAGAATCGACGCTCGCAGTACATTATCTGGGTGCGTATAGGCGCGCCGCACGCCTTCATTAATCATATCGGTCACCGACATCTTGGCATCCCACATAACATCCATCCCAACTTTTACAAACACGACGACAATGCCGGTGTCTTGGCAGATTGGCCGGCGGCCCTCTGCACACATTCGAGAATTAATTAAAATCTGCGCCATGGCATCTTTGGCCGCCTGCGATTCCTCACGCTGATAGGCTTGGTACATAGCGTCGACAAAATCCTTAGGGTGGTAATAAGAAATAAATTGCAGCGCATCGGCCACGCTGTCGATTAGGTCGTCTTGTCGAATAATAGTCATTGCTTTTGGTAGTGGGTACAAAAATAGTGGTTCCTTATATTAGCAAATTTGGCTCTGCACTTTGTATAGCCAGCGAAATTTCTGCATTTAAAGCCGTATAAGTCTATTGCGGCAGCCAAAGACTAAAGCGGTTTCTTTATGCAATTAACAAAATAATGCTCAGAAAGCACTGAATTCGCTTACTTTTTACGCTAAAATCGACGGTCCGTTCTTGCCCAAGACATGTCAATTATTGACTTGGCTGCTGGCCTAATTACAAACGTTTCTGAAAGAAAACGTGAAAATACAAAGATTTAGATGCGCACCTCAAACTTTTTACTCGCCACCCTAAAAGAAACTCCCTCAGATGCAGAAATAATAAGCCATCAGCTAATGCTGCGCGCGGGTATGATTCGCAAAGTCGCTGCAGGGATTTATAACTGGCTGCCGGTTGGCTTACGAGTGTTACGCAAGGTCGAAAAAATTGTGCGCGAAGAGATGGATAGAAGTGGCGCACAAGAGTTACTAATGCCTGCAGTGCAACCCGCAGAGCTGTGGAAACAATCTGGCCGATGGGAAATGTACGGCGGCGAATTGTTACGTATGAAAGACCGCCATAATCGCGATTTCTGTATGGGCCCAACCCATGAGGAAATAATCACCTCACTGATCGCCAATGAAATACGCAGCTATAAACAGTTGCCAGCTAATTTCTATCAGGTGCAAACTAAATTTCGCGATGAACGGCGTCCCCGTTTTGGCGTAATGCGCGCACGTGAATTCATTATGAAAGACGCCTACTCATTTCATTTAGATCAGGCCAGCCTGCAACAAACCTACGAGTTGATGTATGAGACTTATACGCGAATCTTTACCCGTTTGGGTTTGGGCTTTCGAGCGGTTGAGGCAGACACTGGCAGCATTGGTGGTAGTGCCTCGCACGAATTTCATGTATTGGCTGATTCCGGCGAAGATGCGATTGCAGTGTGTGACAAATACGGTTACGCATCTAATGTAGAACTTGCTGAAGCACTCTCTGTGGGCGGCGATAGACCTGCCGCCAGCCAAGAGATGCAGCGCGTTGACACTCCTGATCAGCACACCATTGCGGCTATTTGTGAGTTTCTCAGCCTGCCTGTTAAGTCGACTATTAAAACGCTTTTAGTTAAAGGCTCTGAGCAGCCTGTGGTGGCCTTGGTATTACGCGGCGACCACGAACTGAATGAACTTAAGGCCGAAAAACACCCCTTAGTAGCGACTCCCTTAGAGTGGGCGAGCGATGAAGAAATACAAACGGCTGTGGGTTGTGCCCCTGGTTCAATTGGCACGGTTGGCTTAGATGTAGCTGTTATCGCAGATCGCTCTGCGGTGAATATTGCTGATTTCGTGTGCGGCGCAAATGAAGACGACGTGCATCTTACTGGCGTTAACTGGGGTAGAGATTGCCCTGAACCCGAAGTGTTTGATTTACGCAGTGTGATTGCGGGCGATATTTGTGCGCGTTCCGACGGCGATACTAGTGAAGAATCACAACTGGCAATAACACGCGGCATTGAAGTTGGTCATATCTTTCAACTCGGCACCAAATACAGCGAGGCGATGAATGCTACTTGCCTTGATAGTAACGGCAAGGCAGCAACCATGCCTATGGGTTGTTACGGTGTGGGTATTTCTCGTATTGTAGCAGCCGCTATTGAGCAAAATCACGATGAGCGCGGCGTTATTTGGCCAGAAGCAATCGCACCGTTCCAATTGGTAATTACCCCTATTGGCTACAATAAATCCGAACAAGTGACCGCGCTTTGTGACCAGCTTTACAGTGAATTATTGGCGCTAGGGCTTGAGGTCTTGCTTGACGATCGAAAAGAACGCCCGGGGATTATGTTCGCCGATGCCGACTTAATCGGCATCCCTCATCGCATTGTGATTGGTGAGAAGAGCCTCGCCAATGGTGAGGTAGAGTACAAGTCTCGTCATGCAGAAAACTCAGAGAAGATTCCTCAAGGCGAGATATTTAGCTTTCTCAAACAGCGACTCATCGCACAAAACACATAAGACCGATGCAGCTTGTAACGCCAAAAAATATTTTTAGTGGTCGATCGCTCGCTCGCGGCCTCCTGATATTGAGTTTATTACTATCAAGCAGCTGGCTATGTGCTCAACAAGCCACGGCGGTTGACCCAGCTTTGGTGCAGACGCTGAAACAAGCTACTCACGATATTCGAGAAAAAACCACCGATATAGATTCCTTGGTTTGGCTATCAAGCATGTCTGAACGTTTAGAAAAACGAATCAAGAACCCGTTTTATCGAGTGCGCTTATTGAAGACGCTTTTTGCCGAGGCCTAAATCGCCGGGCTTGACCCTCAATTGGTGTTTGCAGTTATAGATATCGAGAGCAATTTTGATCGCTACGCATTATCCCACGCTGGCGCTTAAGGGCTTATGCAAGTAATGCCCTTTTGGAAAGACGTCTATGGCAGACTCAGTGACGACTTATACAACCCCTTAATTAGCCTGCGCTATGGTTGCGCCATTCTGCACCACTACATGGACAAGTACGAAGACCCGTATGACGCATTAGCTGCCTACAATGGTTCCTTAGGCCGAAATATTTACCCAGACAAAATCTATAAACGATTAGGCAGTCGCTGGAAATTCAAGCAAGATTTGTACTCTGGTAATGCCAGCACCAAAGTAGCTTTGGGCGATTCTCTGACCCGACCTTTGAACTAAAACCGTAATTTAGTCAGGCGCAGTTTGACCTGACAGCTCAAACAAGTGTCTACGTTGTAACACTGCGACCACTTCAGCGCCCAATAGCGCAACCACCCAAGACAAGTATATCCAAATCAGGAAGATTGGTAGGGTCGACAAAGCGCCATAGATGACTTCGTAATTGGCGAAATTAACCACATACAGAACAAAACCCTTCTTGGTAAGCTCAAACAAAAACGCAGCCACTACTGCGCCAATCAAACCGTGAAGCAAACTCACGCGCACATTAGGCATGATCAAATACAGCAGTAAGAAGGCGCAAGTTTCAAGTAGAAACGGCAGTAAAACCACACCAACGGATTGGACTTGCTCAACCAATTGCTCACCTACTCCTACTTTGAGCGAAAGCAGATAGGTGGAAATTGCCAAACTCGCGCCCATCAGCAAAGGGCCTAATGACACCAACGCCCAATAGACTGTAAGCCTAGCAGTCACAGAGCGGCCTTTTCTAATGCGCCAAATATCGTTAAACGACTCTTCAATACTGAATAACAGCAACAATGCGGTCAATAAAAAGAATGCTAAACCAAATATTGTGAGTTTACCTGCCTGCCCAGCAAACTGATCCATATAGGACTTTAGGTCTTCGCCTGCCGCCGGTAATAAGAACTGATAAATGAAATTTTCGAACGAAGCGCCCAGCGACTCGAACGACGAAAACAAGGAGAGCATGGCAAACGCAATGGCGAACATGGGTGCCAACGCCAGCAAAGAACTGAACGATAAAGCAGCCGCATGCCGCAACAATCGGTCCGAGCGAATGCTGTTCAGCACCTCTAAGGGCACATCAAAAATTTGTATTAGCCTTTTCTTTAGCGAATAATCAGTCATATCTTCAGCTCAGCCAAAGGCTAAATTTGCTATGGAAATAATTATCTATCATAACCCAAGATGCTCAAAGTCACGCCAGACCCTTGAACTAATAGAGGGGCAAGGAATAGTACCCGTGGTGATTGAGTATCTAAACACGCCGCCAACGCACTTGCAGCTCGACAGCATTTTACGCGGACTGGACATGCAACCGCGCGAACTGATGCGCAAAGGCCAAGTTGAGTATACTGAGCAAAACCTTGCAGACGAGTCGCTAGGTCGCGCCGCATTGATTGAAGCGATGATTACCACGCCAATATTGATTGAACGACCGATTGTGGTAGCCGGCGACGAAATTGTTATTGGCCGCCCCCCAGAAGCTGTGTTGGGAGTTTTACCATAAACCCTAGTTTGGCTATGCTCCTAAGCTTGGTTTAAAACCCTAGCGTTGCAATAAACCTTAAGTATTAAGCCACGCTTATCAGAGCGACAAGCAAATAATGAATATTCTAATCCTCTATCACTCGCGCCTTGGCTCGGTAAAAAAAATGGCTCGCCTAATCGCTCGCGGAGTGGAATCGGTGGCAGACTGCAACGCAGTTTTGCGCACAGTTAGTGAAGTAAGCAGCAGCGAAACTACGCCTGAACCAGCTGACATTGGTGACCTCATTGCAACGCTTGACGATCTAGCCAACTGCGGTGGATTAATAATGGGCAGTCCTACCCGATTTGGCAATATGAGTGCACCGATGAAATTTTTTGTTGATTCGAGCAGTTCTCTTTGGATGTCTGGCGCTCTAGTGGGTAAGCCAGCGGCAGTGTTTACATCAACATCGTCAATGCACGGAGGCCAAGAATCCACTTTATTGTCGATGATTAACCCCCTATTGCATCATGGCATGCTAATTAGCGGCATTCCTTATACAGAACACAGCCTAAGCAAAACGGTTAGTGGCGGCACTCCTTACGGTGCAAGTCATGTGGCAGGGGTAAGCAATAGCAACCCAATTAGCGATGATGAGAAAGCGCTGTGTATTGCATTAGGCAAGCGCGTGGCGACACTGAGCCTAAAACTCGCCTAAAAACCGAATAGGCGGTTAGCTGGCTCTAAAAAGGCTTTGTAAAAAAGGGATTGTAATGCGCCGTTTCTCGACCAAAGACGCTTGGTCAATTTTATCTAGAATCGCAAATAGCTCACTGGTATCTCTACTTGAACGACTGATTAGGTATTTTACAGTTTCGTCGGATATCGACAAACCTCGCTGGCTTGCACGCAACTTAATTGCCTCAAGTTGCTGCTCTTCGTTTAGATCGAGCAAAGGATAAATGAGCCCACTTGAAAGACGGCTAACCAAGTCACGCAGCGCGAACCCTGCTTGTTCTGGAGGCTGTGTTGAGCTGACCAACAATTGCCCGCCAGCGTGTTTAATTTGCTCGAACAAGGTAAAAAGTGCTCTCTCCCTGTCTTGGTCACCCGCCCAAGATTGTATGTTGTCGACACATACCACATGCTCAACATCCACCACCGCCAACATATCTGGGCTCACAAAGGGATCATTCAGGGTCAAAAAGCTGGTGTTTATGACTTCGTCTCTGGCTAAGCGCATTGCGGCAAAAAGTAAATGGCTTTTGCCAGCGCCCGCGGGCCCATAGAAATATAAGACCTTCGGCTCGCCTATCTCGACACTGGCGCGGATAGCCGTCACCAGCTCGCTGTTATGGCCCACCCAATAGTTATCAAAACTGGCTTTATCCGCGTGCGCCAATGGCAATGCCATTTGCGGTGTAGACGAACTCGGCGACATTACGAATCAGTGTCGCTTGATTTGGTTGCTTGCATAGACCCAATGTACACATAAGCCAATCCACTGGCGATACTGGTAAACAATACAAAGTAACTTAATAGAGGAATAGCCAAACCAAGATCATACTCAGAAGCCAACGCGGCGAGCACCACGATAATGAAGGCAATCTGCGCAAAGGTATTGATTTTGCTGATTTTTAGCGGCTTGGATTCAACAGAACCAAAAAACAGCACCAGTAGTAAATAACCACCAACAATCACTACGTCTCGAAATACCACCACAACCATCAACCAAAAAGGGATTAGTTGCATAACAGACAGCATCACGTAGGAGCACACCAGCAAAGCTTTATCGGCCAGCGGGTCAAGCAATGCGCCCAATTCAGTTTGCGCATTGAACCGTTTGGCAATGTAGCCATCCAAGGCGTCAGTCAAGCCCGCCACAGCAAAAACCACCAACGACAATGTAAATTGTTGTTCTTGCAATAGCACTACTAGCCACGGCACCATGGCAATACGAGCTAGAGTGAGAAGATTAGGAATGTAGATCATCTATCTTGGTTCCACGTTTTGAGTTACTCCCTGTCAGGAGTAGCGATTATCACTGGCTTTTAATCTATACACAATAGCCAGTTAAACCGCTACAATAGCGCCCCTGAAATGGAGCAGAATCGTCGCCACCTATTGGCCTGAGCTGCGCCTTGCTAAAACCACTATTTTTCAGAACTACCTTGCGGAGCTAAACCGTGTCAAACACACCTGAAAACGACAAACCTCAATCTCTAAGCTATCGAGATGCTGGCGTAGATATCGACGCTGGTGATGCCTTTATTGATGTCATAAAACCAATAGCCAAGCGCACTCAACGCGAAGGATGCCTGAGTGGATTGGGCGGTTTTGGCGCACTTTTCCAGATTCCAAAAAATTATTCAGAACCAATACTCGTGTCTGGCACAGACGGAGTGGGCACCAAACTGAAATTAGCGTTTGATCTTGATAAGCATGACACCATTGGCATTGATTTGGTTGCCATGTGTGTTAACGATGTGCTGGTGCAAGGTGCTGAACCGATGTTTTTTCTGGACTATTTTGCCACTGGAAAATTAACTCCTAATATTGCCGCGCAGGTGGTTGAAGGGATTGGCGAGGGCTGCATACAAGCAAATGCGGCATTAATCGGCGGCGAAACTGCCGAGATGCCAGGCATGTATTCTGAGGGTGAATACGATCTAGCTGGGTTTTGCGTTGGCGCAGTCGAAAAATCAAAAATCATCGACGGCAGCAAAGTAAAAGCCGGAGACAAGTTGATTGGCCTCGCTTCGAGCGGCGCACACTCAAATGGATACTCGCTTATACGCAAAGTAATCGACACTTATGAAGTCCCCTTAGACACGATGATCGGCGGCAAGGTATTAAGCAAAGCTGTGCTCGCTCCGACCAGAATCTACGTCAAACCAGTGCTTTCATTGCTGCAAGAAGTAGATGTTCATGCACTGGCACACATCACCGGCGGCGGTCTGCCTGGTAATTTAAATCGTGCACTTCCCGACGACACGCACGCTGTAGTGCGCGAATCAGCTTGGCAATGGCCTGAGCTATTTACCTGGATGATGGAAACTGCAAATATTGAACGCGCCGAGATGTACCGCACATTTAATTGTGGAGTCGGTATGGTGTTGGTGGTTGCGCCAGAAGATTTGGAGCAATCAATTGCGAAATTGAATGCCTCTGGTGAGACTGCCTTCGAACTCGGCGAAATTCACGCCGGCGCCGCTGATCCGCAAATCAAAATCGTTTAACTAGCTCAGCTTGTGGCGCGCCAGCAAAACTATAGCGTTGCATTAAGAGTTTGCTCATGAGTGATACCAAGACTCGTGCTGTTGTATTAATTTCAGGCGGCGGCACCAATCTGCAGGCCTTCATAGATGCGATTGAGGCCGGCACACTGACATTGCAAATCGAACTGGTTATTAGCAACCAAGCCCAAGCCTATGGGCTTCAACGAGCCACCGATGTGGGTATACCAACGGTGCATATAGATCATAGAGACTATTCAACTCGGCTGGATTTTGATCGTGCATTAATCGATGAAATTGACAGTGCTGGGGCTGATTTGATCATTCTAGCTGGGTTTATGCGTATCTTAACCGCTGATTTTGTCGATCATTATGCAAACCGATTGATTAATATTCACCCCTCACTGCTACCCAAGTTCCCCGGTACCGATACTCACACGCGTGCTCTAGAGGCCAGCGAGCACTGGCATGGCGTCAGCATTCACTTTGTGGTGCCTGAAGTAGATGCTGGGCCGATTATCCTACAAGGCCGCTTAGCCATAAAACCGGACGATACCCCTGAGTCGCTACAACAACGTATACATAAAATTGAGCATAAGCTTTACCCGCTTGCCGCCCAATGGTTTGCCCAAAAGCGCTTGTTGATCGAATCTAAACAAGTATTACTGGATGGTGAAAGATCGCCTGAGCAGTTGCAAACCTTTGACCTGTGAGTTAGCGTTGCTGCCACTAATGACCAATAAAACGACTGGCTTTGCACATATTAATTCAATTTTTTCAGCGGCGTTTGAAGCATTTTCAAAGATGCACAAAAGCTACGCAAATTATCGTGTTGTTGACGGCTGCATTGATGGCTAGCCCAAGCCACGCAATCGACCCTGTGGAGATCAGCTATACGCTAAGCATGGTGAGTAGCTCTTTTGGTAATGCCACCTTAGGCAGAATAGATAGCACTCTAACAAAAACCGATTCAGGCTATGCCGTGATGTCGGTGACCAAAGCACAGGGAATGGCAGCCATCATCATAGGCAGCAACGAACAACAAGCCTGCGAGTTCGAAATTAACGACGGCCGCGCAGTGCCTAAAAGCTATGGCGGAGGCCGTATTGGCAAAAGCGATTATGATGTGGATTTTGACTGGGCCGAACGTAAAATAAGCTTTGCTTCGGGTGAGTCGATAGATATGCCAAAAGGTTATGTGGTGGATAATTGCATAATGCCTTTTGCCGCCGCTATTCTGAAAGGCGAAGGTCTAGGTGAGGAGTCGATGTATGTAGTCGATGGCAAGAAAAAACGCATTCGTGGGTACACACTTAGCTCCTCAAGCGAAGAAACCCTAGAAACGGTGCTAGGGCCAAAGAAAACCATAAAAATGGTACTAGCACGAGAATTCAAGCCTGAACGAACATTCACATTGTGGCTCTCAAAAGACAATCAGTACATTCCCATTAAAATGGAAGAACAACGTAAGAGTCGCACCACCACCATGATGGTTAACAGCCTTGAGCTGATCTAAACAGCTTTGAGCTGATAGAAAATGCTCACGTCTCCCAGGTAATAATTTCTGACTGAGGCTCAGAAACCAAAGGCATATATTTTTCTTCCAACTCTGCACGTTTCACTTTCAGGGTAGGCGTCAACAAACCATTCTCTATGGTCCAAGGATCTTTGGCTATGTAAATCCCGCCCATGACTTCGTGCTTTTCGATTTGGCCATTAACTTTGTTCATGGTTTCTAAAAGACTGGCATTAATCGCTTCTTTACTCATGTCACCAGCGACTTCATCAGATAACACCACTACGCACATAGCTTTAGGCAGACCGCTGCCCATCACGCACAATTGCTCAATAATCAGGTTACTAGCCATTTTTCCTTCGATAGGCACCGGTGCAACGTATTTACCTTTGCCGGATTTAAACAAATCTTTAACCCGTCCAGTGATACGCAAAAACCCTTCGGAATCCAATTCACCTTTGTCGCCGGTTCGCAGAAATCCATCTTCAGTAAAGGTCTCGGCAGTAGCTTGAGGATTTTTGTAATACTCTTTGAAAACCCCGTCACCACGAATTAAAATCTCTCCAACATCTGAGATTTTTATCTCAAAACCGTCAACGGCCTGACCAATAGTGCCCAACTTGTCGAGCCTAAACGGAAGGTGACTAGTCGCCATGCCAGCTGTCTCAGTCATCCCCCAACCCTCACAAATATCAATTCCAATATTGTGATACCACTCCAATATTGCCGGGGAGATAGGTGCAGACCCGCTGCCCACAGTAGTCACATTGGCCAAACCCATTTGCGCCTTTATCTTGCGCTTAATCACCCCACTCAAAATTGGAATGCGCAGCAATAGA
>JBLHME010000007.1:0-81870 GCA_047623225.1 Cryomorphaceae bacterium | reverse complement strand
ATGGTGCGCTGGCTTTTTTAGCGTTTGGCAAATCATGTTCAGCGGCTAAAAATACCAAAGTAAATCTGCCGCCCTCATTGTCATAGCGTGAGGTTTCAACTAAACCCAATTTGTTGCAGAAGAAATCTAGGCTGGTGTCTAAGTTCTGCACCCGAATCATGCTATGTAGATACTGTAAGCTCATTTTTTACTCCGTTAACCAAGTGGCTACATCTTCGGCAAAGTATGTGAGAATGGCGTTACCGCCCGCGCGTTTTATGCTGGTGAGGGATTCTAGAACTACTGCTTTTTCATCTAGCCAACCACGTTCACCGGCGGCTTTGATCATGGCGTATTCGCCGCTTACTTGATAAACAAAGGTAGGCACCTGCGATTGGGATTTGACCCGTTGAACAATATCTAAGTAAGGCATGCCAGGCTTGACCATTACATAATCCGCACCTTCGTCGAGGTCCAGGCGAACCTCATGCAATGCCTCATCACTGTTCGCTGGATCCATTTGATAAGTGTATTTATTGCCGCCGGCGAGATTGGCCGCCGAGCCAACCGCATCTCGAAACGGACCATAGAACGCGGACGCGTATTTGGCTGAATACGCCAAAATTTGTGTGTTTACAAAATCCGCGCCTTCTAGAGCAGTTCGTATTGCGCCGATTCGGCCATCCATCATGTCTGATGGCGCTACTATATCCGCCCCAGCTTGCGCATGAGACAGTGCCTGCTTTACTAATACACTAATCGTTTGGTCGTTCAGCACATAGGCCTTGTGGTCTAGAATTCCGTCCTGGCCGTGCACGGTGTAGGGGTCAAGGGCGACATCGGTAATCACGCCGATATCTGCAACCGCTTGTTTAATTGCTCTTACAGCGCGTTGCGCTAAGCCTTCTGGATTGTAAGCCTCTTCTGCCAGTTCCGATTTACGTTCTTCGCCGACAACTGGAAAAAGCGCGACTGCTGGGATACCTAGCTTATGTATGTGCATTACTTTCTCCACCAGCAAATCAATACTTAAGCGACAAACGCCAGGCATAGATTCAATAATCTCAGAGCGGTTGTTGCCCTCGATGACAAAAATTGGCAAGATTAGGTCGTTCACTGATAAGCAGTTTTCTTGCACCAAACGCCGCGAGAAATCATGCGATCGGATGCGCCGCAGCCGAGTGTTGGGAAATTGTCTGTTCATAATGGAACTGTCTCAGTTAATTCGTATTAGGTTTCGCTAGAGCTCTTCAACCATTCTGCGCCCGCCGACGCGAGGCATTTGGTCTTCAATATAAGCGGCTCTTTCCTGGAGGTATTTTGACGGCTTGGCAGGATTGGAGCGTGATGGTGTAGGCAAACTTGCAGCGATCAAAGCCGATTGTTTCGCACTAAGTTGGCTGGCCGGAATGCCGAAGTAATATTTGCTAGCGGCGCCCACGCCAAACACTGACTTACCAAACTGTGCGAAGTTAACATAAAGCTCAAGAATTCTCTTTTTTGGCACAATCAACTCCATCCAAACAGCCAGCCACGCTTCAATACCCTTGCGCACGAAGCTGCGCTCTGGCCACAAGAACAAGTTTTTAATGGTTTGCTGAGTGATGGTACTTGCGCCTCGAGTTTGGCCCTTTTTGCGTTGCTCCAGTACCAACCTGATTTGCTTTATATCGAAACCAAAATGATTGGGAAACTGCTGATCTTCCGACGCGATGACAGCGTTGGGGAAGTACAGAGATATTTGCGACATGTCCAGCCATTCGTGCTTGATGTTGGTGTTCTTATTCATCTTGTTAAGTACGATAAAACTACTGGTGGGTGGATCATAAACCCGCAGAGCTAGCATAGGCAGCGATGAGAGCAGGCAAACAAAAATAACCAGTCGCCAGGTCCATCGCCAAAACCATCCTCGCTTCTTTCTACCCAAGCGCCGAACTGTGCGCAAGTTGCGGCCTGTTGCGCCAGCGCCAAAGCTCGGCGCGTGTCTATCTTGTGGGGTTGGGCCAGAGCGTTTGCGTGACCTGTTTATGTTACGTTTTGGGCGCATTAGATCTCGCATAAGTCTTACCGAAGGCCCTAGCCGACGAACGGCGTTACGCGCAAAACTTCTTCCATGGTTGTAATCCCTGCGGCTACTTTCATTGCTCCACTATGTCTAAGAGTGAGTAAGCCTGCTGTTCTTGCCTGTTCACGTAAATCTTCTAAATCGCTTTCCGGTCGCACCAATGTCTTAAGGTCTTTGGTTAGTTCGAGCATTTCGTATAAGCCCACCCGACCCAGATAGCCGGTTTGGCGACATTCTATGCAGCCCACAGGCTTACAGGGGGAGCCAATCTCTATTGATGCGTGCTGGCTAAATTCAGCCCATAGGGTTTCATCCAAAGTATCTTTGCTCTTGCAATGAGGGCACAAGGTTCGCACCAACCGTTGGGCCATAATACCGAGTACAGTGGCATTAATTAGATAGGCCGGCACACCAAGTTCAAGCAAGCGGGTAACCGCAGATGGAGAATCATTGGTGTGTAAGGTAGACAACACCAAGTGACCAGTCAGCGCAGCCTGCACTGCCATTTCAGCCGTTGCCAAGTCGCGAATCTCACCGACCATAATTATGTCTGGGTCTTGGCGCAGCAGTGATTTAACGCCGGTGGAGAAGGTAAGGTCGATGGCATTGTGCACTTGAATTTGGTTAAAGCTTGGTTCTACCATTTCGATTGGGTCTTCGATAGTGCAAACATTGACGTCACTGTTTGCTAGATCTCTCAGTGTAGAGTAGAGCGTGGTGGTTTTGCCCGACCCGGTAGGTCCGGTAACAAGAATAATGCCATTGGTGTGTTTGGTCAGTCGGTTCCAAATATTGAGTTCGCGGTCACTGAAGCCTAGCTCATAAAAACTCCGTTGCAGAACCTCAGGGTCGAAGATCCGCATTACCATTTTCTCGCCCATGGCGGTTGGGATGGTAGAAAGCCGCAACTCAATTTCTTTGTTTTCAGGTGTGCGGGTCTTCAAACGCCCATCTAAGGGGCGTCTTTTTTCGGAAATGTCCATTCGGCCCAATGTTTTTAAGCGGCTGATTATGGCACCTAAAACATTCGGTGGCACTTGGTAGGCGTAGTGCAACACGCCATCAATCCGAAAGCGTATTTCACCCAGTTCTTTACGTGGCTCTAGGTGTATATCACTAGCTCGCTGTTCAAAGGCGTATTGCAATAGCCAATCCACCAGCTGCACAATATGGTGGTCTTCGGCATCGAGTTGCCCGCGCCGACCCAGATCCACCAGTTGTTCCAAGTTTTGCTGCAGAGTAGCGCCAGTGCCTTGGTTAGTAATCGACGAACGGCTAATCGACTTAGCCAGCGTGTAAAACTCGTTGATGTAGCGGTCAACTTCAGAGGGGTTGGCAAAAACAAGCTCAATATCCTTGCGCAACAAACTCGACAACTCATCTTTCCAAGATAGATCTAGGGGGTTTTTAACTGCCAGCATCACCGTATTTTGGGTATTTTCCACTGCCAATATGCCATTTTGCTTGGCGTATTGTGCAGCGACGGCTTTGGTCACTGAGCTAATATCAATTTTTAGCGGGTCGATATGAAAGTAAGGCAGGCCGCAGGTTTCTGCAAACCATTCGGTTAAGGCTTCTAAGCTTATCTTATCGCCGCTGACCACATGACTGGGCAAGTTGCGGGCTATTCCAACCAAAGGGTGCTGCTCTCGCACGCTATCGTTGATTAGATTGGCATCAATCCGCTTGGCCTCCGCGACAGTGATCATCTGATCCTTAAACATTTGTTTAAGGATCGTTTTGTGATTTAGTTTATCTATGCTCATTTAGGATAGTTTAATCTGCTGTTGTATTGATAACACCAATTGTGATGACAGCATTGAATAGACCAGAATGCTATTTCCAGTAATCTGTACGTGTGATGATGTTAAGTCATGAGGTGCTATCATTCCAGTAAATTAATACATTGCCCAATACATAGGGGTGCGTAATAAAACATGATTCGACTTTTCATTATTGCAGTTGGGGTTTTCCTCATCTGGGTATTATTTGTGTCTGGCTTTAGCCGACAACGTAAAGTGGTTATTGCGGCGCTTGCTGTCGCCTTATCTATCGCTGCCGTGTGGTTTGAAAGCTCACTTGGTTCACCAAACAAGAATGTGCTAACGGCGAGTGAGGTCGTTGACTGTGGTTCAACCGCAGTGCACAGCTATCGCAGCAACTTTGATGTAACTATCTGTTTTAACAACAATTCAGCGATGGGCGATGTAAAGCGCATCAATTTTGAAGTGCTGGCGTTGCAATGTGATTCAGCTGGTGCGTGTACAGAATTACAGCGAGTTGGCAGAGAGCTGTCTATCGAACTACCCGCCAATGAGTCAATTACGTTGCAACAGAGTTTAAGTTTTCCTCGGGTTCAGCCAGTATCAGGGGCGTTTACTTGGCAAGTGCAGGTTAACAGCCTGAAAGCGGTTAAAACGGGTCGGTGAAGCGGCGAAAGTTTCTGGCTACGGTTGTCCGGGGAATGTTCTTAATGCTAGCACTGGGATTTTTTCTGATTCTATTTAGAAGTTTAGATTTGACGCTAGATAATCCGCGACAAAGCGCCAGTATTGGTGGAATATTTCCTGATGTTGCGATGGGTCAAACCAAAGTACAACGTTACCGCGGTAAGCGAGTATGGGTCAGCCGTTTGAACCAAGCGATGCGCCAAAACATGAGTGCACTGAATGGG
Source organism: Cryomorphaceae bacterium (assembly GCA_047623225.1). Lineage (GTDB taxonomy): Bacteria > Pseudomonadota > Gammaproteobacteria > Arenicellales > Arenicellaceae > Arenicella. The sequence goes on along the minus strand of JBLHME010000007.1, from coordinate 77,152 downwards.
ATTGTCGTTGCGCAACAAAAATCTTGTTCAGAACAGGACAAGCTCTGCGTGATTGTGGCGGCGACTCAAAGAGACGGTATAGAGCTGGCATTTAGCCTGCGGCCACCTGCGCAGCTAGCGGCTGATTTACCGTGGCATGGTGGCTTTGTGAATCCGTTGGACGGCAGTGTTTACGACTTGCTCGGTCGTGCCTATAAAGCCCAATCGAAACCACTTGAAATTGTTGCTTTTGATAAAAACGTTGAGTAGATTCAAACTCAGGCGATGGTTATTTCTAATTGCGTTCTTCGTTTCTTAAGGTAAGAACTTCATAGCCAGAATGCGTGACTAAAATAGTATGTTCCCACTGCGCCGATAACTTTTTATCTTTGGTGACTACTCTCCAACCTTCCGTTTTAACTTTGTTTTTATTCGAATCTTGATTGATCATCGGTTCGATTGTAAAAGTCATCCCGGGAGTTAGTCTTAGCCCCGTATTTCTTCGCCCGTAGTGCAGAACTTGTTGCTCCTCGTGCATTTTCCGACGAATGCCGTGGTTACAATACGCAAGCACCACGCTATAGCCTGCTTGTTCAGCATGGCGTTGTATCGCATAACCAACATCGCCCAAGCTTGCCCCGGGTTTAACCTCGGTAATTCCTTTCCACATGGCTTCGTAGCATGTTTTTACCAGTGCGCGAGCTGGCTGGCTGGCATCGGGCATGACATAGCTTTTGCTTGAGTCCGCTATAAAGCCGTCTTTTTCCAAGGTAATGTCGACGTTAATAATGTCTTTGCCACACAGCACAGTTTGTGCGTTAGGCATGCCGTGGCATACTACTTCATTTACCGAAGTGTTGAGAGCAAATGGATAATTGTATTGGCCTTTGCTGGCTGGCCGCGCTTTAAGTTGCTGCACAATGTATTGCTCAACCTGATCGTTGATTTGCAGGGTGCTTATGCCAGGCATGACTATTGTATCGAGAAATACAAATACCTGCGCTAATAGCTTGCCGACTCCCGCATTAAGACGATTTCGTCAGACGCCTTTAAGATAATGCGGTTAGTCATTTGGATTTTGAGAGTTCTTAACTGGGTCGAAAGTGTTCAACGCTGGATGCTCAGATAGTCAAACGGCTAAGCCGGAATCTACTTCATCAAAGAAATACTTACTTATAATTTGCTGATAATTGAGGTCTGGATTTCTTTCGGCTAAATGGTCAACGTGTAACCAAAACTCAGCTTGAGCATTTATAGAACGCGACATTACATTGGCTGATCTGCGTATTTCGTTGTGTGCTTTGTCGGAGACTTTTAGGATTCCCATGATAGTGATATATCAAACGTATACGAATCGTATAACACACTATTTCTAAGAGAAATCTCCTACCTCAATCCTTGGCCGCGCTAGGAGTGGATAATTTTCTCGATACAACAGTTTAAGAAGCGCGATTTGCAGTATTATCGGGTGATTGTGCTTGCATTGAATGCTTATCGCATGACCCTATCGAAGGAAGCTGGAGTGGGCCCAAGCTCTCTATTCACGTTAACCCATCCATACTAAGGGTTGCTCATGTAGAACGCTGGCTTGTTCACGCAAACTCAATACATGATCTTCCCAGCAACGTTGCGTGTTGAACCACGGAAAGGCTAACTTAAACGCTGGGTCCTCCCAACGTTTAGCGAGCCATCCATAATAGTGAATTAGGCGCAGAGTGCGCAGCGCTTCGATTAAATGTAATTGTCTGGCGTCGAAGGCACAAAATTCTGTATACCCTGCTAGTACCGCGTCTAAACCAGCGGTTTGGTCTACTCGATCGCCGGCTAAAAACATCCATAGGTCTTGTACTGCGGGCGCCATTCGCGCATCGTCAAAGTCAACGATGTGGGGGCCTTCGTCAGTCCATAAAATATTGCTCGGATGGCAATCACCATGGCAGCGGATTAGTGGCACCTCGCCAGCTCTTTCGTAACATTGCGCCGCTTCGATCAGCAGTTGCTCAGTCAAGGACTCGTAAGCTTGTTTGAGATCAGCAGGTATGAAATCGTTTTCTAAAATAAAGGCGCGCGCTTGATAGCCGAACGATTCAATGTCCAGGCTGGGCCGGTGTTTGAACGCATGTGTTTGGCCGACTTGGTGAATACGGCCCATGAAGCGGCCCATTTGCTCGAGTTGGTCAAAGTCCTCGAGATCCGGCGCTCTGCCGCCCCTGTTTACAAATAGCGCAAGCCTGAAATGCTCCGTGTGTAACAAAGTTTGTTGTTCGACCAACATTGGTGCGACTACTGGAATTTCCAATTCGGCCAAATCTAAAGTGAATTGGTGTTCTTCCAATATGGCTTCATCGGTCCAACGCAAAGGCCTGTAAAACTTAGCGATGATGGCGCTGCCGTCAACCAATCCAACGCGATAGACGCGGTTTTCGTAGCTATTGAGCGCCAGTAGTCTGCCGTCACATTCAAACCCAAACTGTTCAACATTGTTGAGCACATCGCTTGGAGATAAATTGGCATAGGCTTGATCGAGGGTAGAATTCACTGGCAGTGGCCCGAAGCCAAGTTGGTGATGCAATCAGTCTGGAAGCACTCACACAATTGATGATAAAGTTAGAATAACACGATCCCCGAAGACTTAGGAGAAGCTGGCCGGTATGACTCAGAAACAAACATTGTTGGGCGACCCGCCGATATTGGTGGCCCACCGAGGCTATTCTGGGCGTTATCCGGAAAACACCTTATTGGCCTATCAAGCCGCCTATCAGCACGGTGCTCGATACATGGAATTGGATTTGCAGCTTACTGCAGACCGAGTACCCGTTTTGCATCACGATGAAAGCTTATTGCGCATGGCTGGCGTGGACATTGATGTTAGAGATCTAAAGAGCAAAAAATTTAAGGAGATGCGCGCTACTTATGCGGAGCGTTTTAACAGTGAGTTTGAAGACAACCAATTCACCACCTTTCGCAAGTATTGTAAATGGGTAAAGGCACACCCAGACGTCACCACCTTTGTTGAAATTAAGCAGGAGTCAATTGATCGCTTTGGGATCCCGGTGTTCATTGATGAAGTACTCAAGCGCATTCACAAGTCAGATGTAGAAAGTCAGTGTGTACTTATTTCGTTCAATCATGAATCCCTTAACTATGCGCGTAAGGTGTCACCAATTCGAACCGGGTGGGTGTTGCCTAAGTGGAACTCTGAGTGTGAGGCGATTGCGTTTGAAGAACGTTATGACTATTTATTTGCAGGTACCGAGCAATTGCCGGCGCATGACGAGGATATTTGGCAAGGTAGCTGGCAATTGGCGATCTACAATTTGGACGATGTGGCTTCAGCCGTTGCTATGGCCAATCGGGGTATAGCAATTTTGGAGACCAACCAGATCGGCACCTTGATGGGCAGTACCGAGCTACGCAGTTAAACAAACCGGTCTTTAGGTATTTTCACAGCTGGAATACAAAAAGGGCCGCGATTTGCGGCCCTTTTTGTATAAATTGTCCAAGCTTATTGTTTCGCTACCGCATCTCGAATTTCAGCTAAAAGCTTCGCCTCATCAGAGGGTTCCTTCGGTGCTTCCTCAGCTTTAGCTTGCTCTTCTTCCGCGGCCGCCTTTGCCGCGTTCATTCCCTTGATGACGATAAACAATGCGAATGCAACAATCACGAAAGTCATCAGCGCGTTAATGAACAATCCATAGTTGATGGTCACCGCTCCAGCTTCTTTGGCGGCTGCTAACGTAGCGTAACTAGCTCCTTGCGTGCCTTCTTTGATGACCATGAACATATTGGCAAAGTCGACTCCGCCCGTGGCAACACCGACTGCAGGCATAATAATGTCGTCCACAAACGATTTTACGATAGTGCTAAACGCAGCACCGATAACAATACCGACTGCCATATCAACAAAATTGCCTTTCATGGCAAAGTCTTTAAATTCTTGAAACATAAAAATTCTCCTAGATAGGCCCATGTTAGCTAGAGGCCTTAGTTTGGTTAAGTTAAGTCGCGTTAACGTAATTTGGCTTCAACAGTGGCGATGCCTCGAAAGAAGGAAAGCTTCGTCCTTAGCAAGAGCCCACCCTCATCTACGCCGCGATACTACTGTTGATCATTTAAGCTCGTGCAGAGTAGCTTTGCAAGTCTATTCTAGGTCTTCACGGCGCTGAGACTGTTTAATGGACAGGCTGACTTGGTAATAGGGATGGTCTGAAACACCTTTTTCAATGAATTTTCCTCCATGCACGTTGAAGCCTTTGGTCAAAATCCAATCAATACGGTCTGGATTATCCAAATCAAGACCAGCTAAAGTTACCGCATCGCTAATTTCGACATTTTTTAGTGCACTGGCAATTATAGGTGAATCGATCCGACTGTTGAAATCGCCGAGCAAAATAGCTCGAGGGTATTTTGCAAACTCTCGCAGCACCATATCCAATTGCTCTTCTCGGCCCTGGCGCGTGTGCAAATGTGTATTGATGAAATGAAAAGTCTGCCCTTGCCATTTCATTTCTGCGATCAGCATATTGCGGTAGCTGCGGCCGGATTGGTCGGGTAACATTTTTACTTCCCACTGAATCGCGGGGATCTTACTCAGCAGTAAATTGCCTCGATGCTCTCTAAGCCAGCGGCGACGGGTTGGGCAAAATAGCCATGCGAATGATCCTTTGCTTGCCAAGCGGCTAGCTTGCCCGTGGCCAACGCCGAATAAATTTAATAGTTTGGGAGCGTATACCTCCTGGACGCCAGCTACATCGCAGTGTTTCAGAACTTCAGCGGAGCGAGACAAATTACGTTTGCCCTGCAGACTTTTGCCAGTCTGTATATTGTAGGTCGCAACATTGAGTAAATCGGGTGATTGCTTGGCAGCGCCTTGGTTATTTAAGTTGCGGCCAGTCTGGTCGTGAGCGGGTCGAGATTTTCGCGCAAACAGTGCGAGTGCTATACCCAGCGTTACGAGAACTAATTGGCTGAGCATGACAGACTATTTTTGCGCCACTAAATAGGCAACATATGACAAACAAGCCTCGCCTTCCTCTGTTTGAGTGAAGATTCCATCGCCACTCTCGCCATCTTCGTCGGTGCCTTCCCAATAACATTCACAAGAACTGAACCCAGCTTCGACAAATATATCGCGTAATTCGGGTAAACCCCACAACCGCCAGTCATAGGTAAAAGCATCGGTCAATTGGGTGCTGTCAGGAAATCGAAAATGGATATGCAGGCGGGCCTCTCCAGTGATCGGGTTAATAGAATCTTGGTCCCAAACATAAGTGAAGCTGCCGTCATCCATTTCAGTTTCTTCTTCAAGTTCCTGTTGGCTCTCGGGGCCACCGTGCAGATCAACAACAAAGATGCCGTCGTCGGCCAAGTCCTTATGCACGGCTTTTACATAGGCCAGCATTTCTGCTCGAGTCTTAAATATCCAATATGAAAAATTTTGCGCACAGCGCACATCGGGCGCACGCCGGCTAGGTACTCTTGCATCCTCTTCGTATTGGGTGACTCGGCGACCGACTTCTTCCAGAGGCAGTAAATTATTAAGCTTGCCCCACGCCAATGGTTCAGGGTCTATATCATAAGATTCAGTGGTGAATTTCTTGCCTAGCTTGGCCCAGTTTGCTGACAAAAGACAGGTGCCGCAAAAGTCCTCTCGTAGGTGTTTGGGCTTTTTTCCTTTGAGGGCTTTATATGTTTGATACAAAAATTCAACATCTTGCTCAGCAGACTGGACCGCGCGTTGATAGAGTTCATATTTATCGGCGGTGAAGGCGGTATATTTTTTAGTCATTGCGGTTTGATTTTTCGCTCGAAAAGCTTGGAATATTAGTATCGCGCATGAGTCGACTTTTTCAAGCTGAAAGTGTATCTGAATTTAGCTTGACTAAATAGCCACTAGCGCGATCATGGTTTCTACCGACGGGTGCGACAATCATGCTGAGCTAGAGTTACGAATTCAATTATACTCTGTGATCAAACTGACGGAAAAAGTGCTTTCTAGCGCGTAATTAGTTGAGCGATGTTTTCAATAACTATCGCTAACTTATTGAATTTTTTGAGAAGTCTGAAGTTTTGGTTTGGAAGTTAAATAACCACTTATACACAATTTTTTTTAGTCAAGAACTTTGTGAAATATTTTCTCTTGTAATTAGTTTGTAATATATGAGGCCATGTAAGCCATTGTTATTTATGCATAAATTTTATTTTTCAGTAATTGGTCAATGTTTGCATAGTGAATGTCGGCCTGACTTCACGTTGATTGATGATGTTTTATCAACAAAGTTATCCACAGGCCCCGTGGGTAACTTTTTTAGCCAATCTCCAATTTCTTGTAAAGCCGCATAAGCTATGGATTCTGCCAAGCCTTCTAAGCAAAATGTGCAGCTGGTTCAGGTTGCCGTGCCTATTCCATTGCGGCAAAGCTTTGACTTTCTAGTTCCGGAGTCTGATCAGTTCCTCGATAATGATCTTTGGATTGGCGCTCGGGTAAAAGTGCCTTTTGGGTCACGCAAGTTGATTGGCGTTATTACTGGTTTGCCTAGGCAATCTGAGTATCCACAGCACAAGCTTAAGCACGCCATAGAAATACTTGATTTTCAAAGTCTATTTGAGTCTCCATTGTGGAGCACACTGGAGTGGATTTCTCGTTACTATTTAGCGCCAATAGGTGAAGTTATCGAAGCCGCGATGCCAGTTGCATTACGTCAAGGCGCGCCGCTAATGCCGCCAAGCAAAAAGACTTGGAGGCTAAGCGATCATGGCCGCAGCTCGTCAATCGATGAGCTAAATAGAGCACCTTTACAGCTGGCTATCATTAAGCGATTTATGCGGAACTCGTTTTTGGACAGCAGTGATTTTAAGCGCAGTTCGGCAGGTTGGCGTCAAGCGGTCGCAGCCTTACACGAAAAGCGCTGGATAGAAGAGTTTGAAACTACGCCTAAGTTGAGCCAGCGCAGCCTCCCGCAGTCATCTGAACTGCAAATGAACGCGGAACAAATTTCTGCGATTAATACTCTCAGTCATAGTATCGAGGCAAACAAATTTTCTTGCAGTTTATTGCATGGTGTTACTGGTAGTGGCAAGACGGAAGTATATTTTGCGGCCATCCAACAGGTCTTGGACTTAGGAAAGCAGGTCTTATTGCTGGTCCCTGAAATCGGCCTAACGCCACAATTAATAGACAGAATAGAAAGTAGGTTTAAGCACCCAGTGGTGGCTATGCACTCAGGCCTAAACGACTCTGAACGCCATTTGGGCTGGTGGCATGCTAAGGAGGGTAATGCGCGTATTGTTATTGGCACACGCTCTGCGGTGTTTTCTAGCTTTAAGGATCTTGGTCTAATTATTATTGATGAAGAGCATGATGGTTCCCTTAAGCAACAAGACTCAGTTCGCTATCAGGCGCGTGATGTTGCCATTTATAGGGCTAAGCAGCACGACATAGCTATTATTTTAGGTTCTGCAACTCCCTCCTTGGAAAGTTATTTAAATGCACAGCAGGGTCGATACCAGCTGCTGCGTTTAAAGCAGCGAGCCACTCAGGTCCAGTTGCCAAGAATACAAATGCTTGATCTAAACACTCAGCCGAGCACCGATGGCTTGTCGCCAGCCATGCTTGAGATGATTGGGCAAACCTTGGCAAGGGATAAACAAGCCATGCTGTTTCTCAATCGTCGTGGCTATGCCCCAGTGATGTATTGTAAGGATTGCGGTGAAACTACTAAATGTCATCGCTGTGATTCGCATCTCACGCTGCACAGAAGAGTTAATCGAATGCGTTGTCATCATTGTGGCTACGAAGGTCGGGCGCTGAGTGCTTGTGGAAGCTGTAAATCAGAAAACTTGGTCGAAGTGGGCGAAGGTACGCAGCGAGTGGAAGATGCTCTGGAATTACGTTTTCCAGATGCTCGCGTGTTGCGAATAGACCGGGACAGCACGAGGCGCAAAGGTGAGCTGCAATCTTTGTTGCAACAAGCGCGCGATGGGCAGGCCGATATTTTGCTTGGCACTCAGCTCATAAGCAAGGGCCATGATTTTCCAAATGTGGCAATGGTGGGCGTGCTGGAAGCTGACCAAGGGCTTTACTCAACTGATTTTCGAGCTAGCGAGGCATTATTTCAGCAATTGGTTCAAGTGTCCGGTCGAGCTGGACGCCGAGATCAGGTGGGTCAGGTGTTTATTCAAACTCGATTTCCGCAGCATCCGTTTTTTGCAAAGGTGATGCAGCACGATTTTGAAGGCTTTGCGGCGGAACTATTGGGGCAGAGAAAGCTTGCGCTCTATCCTCCGTTTGGGCATTTTGCCTTGCTCAGAGCGGAGTCAACGCATCAGGCTAAAGCCCTACAATTTCTGCGCCGGGCTCGCCAAGAGCTTCGCCCACACAAGGGTGTACAACTTATGGATGCGATACCGGCCCCTATGGAGCGTCGCGCGGGCAAGTATCGTGCACAATTGCTGATCACGGCAGATCAACGTTCGAGCTTGAATGCAACGCTGGTGATGTGGTTAAACCACCTAAGTTCGAACGCAGAAGCAAAAAAGCGCAGTGCAGGCATCCGTTGGAGTCTGGATATTGATCCACTAGATCATTATTAAAGCGCTATCGTATCTTCGTAGGAAACGGTAAAATCCCGCATCTGAAAATAGCCCAACCCGTAAATTCCGGTGAAACAACAGCTACACAAAATATTTAGTCAGGCCATCGACCAACTTAAATCTGATCAGGTGATTCCCAACGATCATCAGGTGCACCTGTTGTTCGAGCGTACTCGACAGAAAGAGCATGGTGATTTCGCTACGAATGTAGCGATGACATTGGCTAAAGCAGCTGGGCGTAACCCGCGCGAGCTGGCTGAACTTATCGTTGCCGCATTGCCGAACGATCCATCGATAACCAAAGTTGATATAGCGGGACCTGGTTTTATCAATATGTTTTTGGCACAGGACGCGCGTTATGGCGTGTTGCAATCGGTGTTTGAACAGGGTGATCAATACGGCTTGGCGAAAGCAAACTCGAAACAGAAAATACAAGTAGAGTTCGTCTCAGCTAATCCAACAGGCCCGCTACATGTGGGGCATGGTCGCGGCGCCGCCTACGGCGATGCTCTGGCCCGTGTGCTTACTGCGGCTGGCAACGAAGTTCAACGAGAGTATTACGTTAATGACGCTGGTCGACAGATGGACATATTGGCGCTCAGTGTATGGATACGGTATCTACAAGCCAACGGCGTACAAATCGAACTCCCCGATAATTGTTACAAAGGTAATTACGTGGTTGATATGGGCCAGTCGTTGGCGCAACAATATTCTGCTAAATATCTTATCAGCGCATCTGCTTTTGATGCTGTTAGAGATAATCTAGAAGAGGAGCAAATTCTAGACGCTACCATCGCGTTAGCGAAATCTACATTAGGTGAAGAAGGTTTTTCAGCGTTCTTTGACTTAGCGCTGAATTCAATACGTGATGACATTCGCGATGATTTAAGTGAGTTCGGGGTTAACTATGATGTTTGGTTCTCTGAACAATCATTGTTTGACAGTGGCAAAATAGATCGGGCTATTGAGAAACTAAAAGCCTCTGGCGATGTCTACGAAAAGGCTGGCGCCTGGTGGTTTCGCAGCACTGCCTACGGAGATGAGAAAGATCGTGTTGTGGTCCGAGATAACGGACAGCCTACCTATTTCGCTTCGGATATTGCTTATCATCAAGATAAACTCGATCGCGGTTTTGATTTGGCGATCAATGTCTGGGGTTCGGATCACCATGGTTATATACCGCGCGTTAAAGGGGCACTAGAAGCCTTGGGCTTAGACTCACAACGTTTAAAGATCGTACTGGTGCAGTTTGCCGTTTTGTATCGTGGCGGTGAGAAAATTGGCATGTCTACTCGTAGTGGTGAATTTGTAACGCTGCGTGAGCTGAGAGAAGAAGTGGGCTCCGACGCAGCGCGTTTTTTCTACGCGCAACGAAAATCAGAACAGCACATGGACTTTGATTTGGATCTTGCTAAATCGCAGAGCAACGACAATCCTATGTATTATGTGCAATATGCACATGCGCGCATTTGTCGAGTATTTAGAACCGCTCTGGAGCGCGGCATTACGACAGATGGTTTGTCTCAAGCAGAGTTCAGCCTGCTGACCAGTGACCAAGAAAGTACCCTGCTTACGCTATTGTCGAGATTTCCAGAGGTGGTAGCGACCGCTGCTGCCAGCTATGAGCCACACCAAATAAGTTATTACCTCAAGGATGTCGCTACTGCTTTTCAGTCCTACTATGCGGCCGATAAATTCTTAGAAGCGCAAGCCGACAAACGCGCTGCAATGTTAGCTCTGAGTAGCGCGACAAGACAAGTGCTTAAAAACGGCTTGAACATAATTGGTGTCGGCGCGCCGGAATCGATGTAGTGGAGGTAATATGGCACAAGCACGTCGCATAAAGAGAAAACCCGCAAAAAAAGCAAACAAGGCTAGGCCTGTGGCAAATCTGCCTTGGGGCTTGATAATAGTTATCCTAGTATGCGGCATTGTGCTTGGCATGATGCTTATGGGCGTGCAGAAAGGTGACTCTGACTTTGGGGCCGGCTTGAAACAATTATTCAAATCATCTGAACCGGCCGAAGATTCAGACCAGGCGATTGCCGCATTGATAGAAGATAGAGGCGCGGATAAAACCTTCACCTTCTACGATATGCTTAAGGACGATGAGCAATTTATGCCCGATGATCTGCCAGAGGCTGCGCCAACCCGCGCCAATGATAATCTTCATTATTATCTTCAGGCAGCCTCATTTCGTGAAGAGGTTGATGCAGATAAACTACGTGCTCGCCTGGCTTTGAAAGGTTTTAAGTCGACCACTCAAGCGCGCAGGGTGCCAGACAGTGGTTTGTATTTTCGAGTTCGTCTCGGACCCTATGCAGATAAACGCAAAGCAAAGACGGTTAAAAACAAATTGCAAAGGTTGGGCGTAAGGCCCTTTATTTTTACGGTGAAGAAAAACTCATGATTCTATCGATCAATACGTTTGCCAACTAGGTAGCAGAGCTGCAAGCGCATTACACTGTGCTTTGGCACGTCGAGCACAACGCTCCCTTGCCTAGCCAAGCGCTGGTCGCGTTAGTGCCTGAGCAACATAAGCAAAACTTTGATCTATGGCATGAGGAAGACAAAGCACGCGAGCCGGAGGTTGAAGACACAGATATTGCGCAGGTAAAACGTAATATTGACGCGCTCAATCAACGCCGCAACGATATGATTACTGAGATAAATATGCGCTTAGCGCAGGGTGATCTGGCTCAGTATCAAAATGGTTCGCTGCCTTGGAATTCTGAAGCTTTGGGCAGTATCGTTGATCGTCTATCAACCTCATCTCTCAAGGTGTTTCATATGACGGAGCAAACCGAGCGCGCCGATGCTAGCCCGGAACACATTATGGTTTGCCAACGGAAAGTTGGCACGCCTACAAGAACAAACCCAAGATTTAGCACAGGCATTGCAACTATTCATTGACGATATCATTGCGGGTCGCAAACAAAACAAGTTGTATCAGCAGTTTAAGATGTACAACGATCCTGCCTTAAACCCGCGGATTTACGGTAAAAGCTAATCGCTAAAAAAGTACTTTAGTAGATTGTCGCTGCTAGACCTTGCAAGCCCAACCGCAAGTGATCGCCGGATAATAAATCCATATTGGTATCCAGTAATTTTTGAACGCGGTTTTCAATAATGTCAATGGTGCGGTTGAATTGTGCGGCTTGCTTTTGCTTATTGACTGAGCCTTTCGAGGGGTCGGTCAAACCCCAATGGACTCGCACCGAATTACCAAACCAAACTGGGCAGGTTTCTGCGGCAGCCTTGTCACACATTGTTATAATAGCGTCGGCTTCAAAGGGTTCAAAATCATGCCAAGATTGACTGCTTAAACCCTCATTCTCAAACCCTCTTGTCTGCAGGAAAGACAATGACAGTGGGTGAACCTCGTCAGCAGGCGAACTGCCTGCGCTTTGTGCAGTGATTCGGTTTCTGGCCAATTGATTTGTTATCGCTTCAGCTAAAATGCTGCGGCAGCGGTTATGGGTACAAACAAAAAGTAAATTCATTTAGCTCTGGGGTAAGTGGGGCTCAGGCATTGGCTGCTTCAATCAGCATGCTGACATTACTCATCATTGCTACGCGAACAATCTCTATGGCGTTTTCGGGTTGCTCTTTTACTAAGACCTGATCAATCATGATTGGCTTACCCAAACCGATATGAATTGTTGAGAAAGGTTTTGGGAATAAGTGATTGTCCCAGCTATTTAAAACCCATTGTCGATTCGCCTCGATGTGCAGCGGCACAATAGGCACGCTCGCAGAGGCAGCAAGGAATACTATACCCGATTGAACTTGGTATTTTGGGCCGCGAGGTCCATCAGGGGTTAACGCCACCATATTGCCTTGACGCAATAGTTTTAGAATTTTACGTGTGGCACCTGCTGACCCTTTCGAGCTGGAGCCGCGAACGGTGTTGTTGCCAAATAATGCGCCTAGGCGAGCAACGTATTCGCCGTCACGACTAGCGCTGACCATGCAAGTATATCCTCGATCGCGCATTGCCCAGGGAGCGAAGGTGGAGCAATTGTGCCAAAAACTGAATATTGCTGCGCGATCTTCTTCGGCCAATTGTTGAAGCAGCTCTTTATTGTGCCAACGCACGCGGCAGGTCATGGTGATAAGCATCATCAGGCCCTTGATCAAATAGGGCACTATTAGAAGTTTTAGCGGTGTACGCATTGCGCTCTGTAATCCACCGACAATTAATCTTGTTTGATACTGTTTTTTAGCTGTTTTAACTGCTCTTCTAATTTGGCAACTTTTCTACCCAAGCCTTGTGAGCGTACCCACTCCTTAAATGGCTTAGCTGGCGAACCGGCCCACATGCCACCGTGAGGAAGGCTTTCTGACACGCCGGCCCGTTGTACCAGTACGGTATCATCTGGTACCGTTTTGTGATCAAGCACACCGGTTTGTCCGGATGCGATTACACGCTTACCGATTTTTGATGAACCTGCAATCACTGTTTGAGCAGTGAGCAGTGTGTCTTCGCCGACTGAAACGTTGTGTGCGAGATGCACCAGATTGTCGATTTTTACACCGCGAGCAATATGAGTAGAGCCGTAAGTTCCTCGGTCGATACAACTGTTTGCACCAACCTGCACATCGTCCTCAATCAGCACATTTCCAGTGTGTGGAATACGATGATAATGGTTGTCAGAATCAGCCACAAAACCATAGCCTTCACTGCCAATTATGGCGCCGGCTTGTACTATCACGCGGTCGCCAATTTGGCTGTTATAGCCAATATTTACATTTGCGTTAATAATAGTATCCTCGCCAATCACGCAACCGTGTTCAATCACGCTGCAGGCACGAACTATGGCGCGCTTGCCGATCTTGCAATTTGCACCGATTACAGCATTAGGGCCTATTCGGCATCCACTTTCGAGAGTGGCTGATTTGTGAACCACTGCGCTATCATGCACCGTATTCCATTCGGCGTCGGCGGCTCGATAATCATCGTAGTGCTGTTTAATCTTAGCTTGAGCCAAACGCAGGTTTGCCACACATATAATATGCGTGTCCAAATCTTCACCAAGTGAAGAAGCGACCTCTTTGGTGGTCACTATCACGGCCACAGACTCTGGCAAGTGCTCGGCCGCTTGCAGAAATACCAGGCTGGATCGATTGGCGGATTCATAACTTGCTGCATGATCGAACTGAGTATGCGGGCCGCGGCTGCTTATTACCATTTCGGCAAATTCGCTGATTAAGTCATTTGAGCTATACATAATGTACCCATAATACGCCAACGCGATAGTCCATCCTAGAGTTAGTGTGAGAGATTGTTTATAGTATGGTACTAGTTCTCCACTCATACCAATTTACCGCACAAGAGTAAAATGCCTAAAATTATTGCCCCGTTCATCATCTCTCTATTGATTCTGCAAATTACGGCATGTGGTTCGGACCAACAAAAAGAGCAAAACACAGTCGCGAGTGAGCCTTCGAGCGAGCTTGAATCTACCGAGGCAAGTCAAACATTAATTGAGCAAGTGAAAGCCGCGGTTGGTACTGAAAAGTCTCCACGCAAAGAACCTTCGCACATGGTTTTGGGTACTGGCAGTGTGCAGGGTGTGTACTTTCCTATCGGTGGGGTTATATGCCGGCTTCTCAATAGGCACAAGTCAGTGCATCGCCTGCGCTGTACATTAGAGAGTACCGGCGGTTCCATCTACAACTTGCGAGAGCTACGTGAAGGTAATTTTGACCTGGTTTTTGCACAGTCGGATTGGCAGTATCACGCCTATCACGGAACCAGTACTTTCAAAGATGACGGGCCAAACCCAGATCTAAGAGCTGTTTTTGCCCTAGAGGCCGATCCTCTTGCGCTCATCGTTAAGCAAGAAAGCGATATCCAAAGTTTTGATGACCTGGCCGGGCGAGTCGTAAGCTTCGGTTATGCTCGTTCGTTGCAGCACCGAATTATCAATGATTATCTCGCGGCTAAAGAGTGGACTGACGATAATTTTAAACAGGTACGACGCATGAATGATACAAAGCAAGTCGGGCAGATTTGTGCCGGCAAGGTGGATGCTATTCTACTTTTGGCCAGCAGTTTGACAGACCATTTGAAGGATTTGAACGATGATTGCGAGTTGCGTTTACTGCCAATAGAGGGTGAAGAAGTGCAGAAAGTGATTGAGGTAAAACCGTATTATCGTACCGCTACGATTCTCAAAGGTATGCATTTGAATTCTCTTGAAGATGTTATGTCGTTTGGCCTTGGAGCCACGTTTGTGGCCAACGAAGCTACTTCGCCAAAAGCGATTTACCATGTAGTAAAGGAAGTGGTGGAAAATTTTAGAGACTTTAAGTCACTGCACCCATCGCTGGCCGCATTGGATAAACGAGAATTATCACATGCGGGGATCTCAATACCGTTACATCCTGGCGCTGTTCGCTACTATAAAGAATCTCGACTTCTAAAAAAATAATCATATGAATGCAGACCTAGCACTGAAAAAACTGATTGCTGGTAACAAGCGGTTTGTAGAGGCTACAGCCGCTGGAGCAGAATTGACCATGACGATCCGCAGAATGGGTGTGAATGAAGGTCAGAACCCTTTTGCAATTATTCTCGGCTGCTCTGATTCGCGGGTGCCTGCTGAGTTGGTTTTTCATCGTGGCTTGGGGGATCTATTCGTTATTCGTGTTGCTGGCAATGTGGTAGCGCCCTCACAGATAGGTAGTGTAGAGTTTGCTTGCCAATATTTTGGCACCGAACTGGTGGTTGTTTTGGGGCACTCACATTGCGGGGCGATTAACGTAACTGTCGATGCTTTGCTAGGCGACCCCGATGCTATTTCTCCGAATATTGCCTCGATCGTCGATCGGGTGACCCCTGCGGTCATGCCAATTGTTACCAAGAATGACTATGTCGACCAGGAGGATCTTATCCACCAGGCGATGAAAGCGAATATAGAGCAGTCGGTAATCGGCTTGCAAATGCGCTCAAGAACGCTGCGAAGCTTTGTAAAAAAAGGTAAGCTTAAAATCATCGGAGCAGAGTATTCTATCGAAACAGGAGAGGTAGAATTTTATACGGACACGCAGTAGTAGTTTAAATAAAAACAATCACCAAGCGCTTATTAAAAGCGCATCAAAGGAGACTACAAATGAAATTTCTAGATTCTTATCAAGAACAAAGTTACGCACTACTCCGCATTGTTACCGGGTTTTTATTCCTTTGGCACGGCACGCAAAAATTATTTGGCTTTCCAACAGAGTTCACTTGGCCGATGAATCCCATGATGTATGCCGCGGGGGGGATTGAAACCTTGGGTGGAATCTTGGTGATGATAGGTCTATTTACTCGGCCCACTGCCTTTATTTGCAGCGGCATGATGGCCACTGCATATTGGATGGCTCATGGTACAAAAGGCTTCTTTCCATTGCTCAACGGTGGCGAGTTAGCGGTTTTTTACTGTTTCGCGTTTCTCTATATCGCCACTCGAGGCACCGGCGTTTGGGGAATTGGTAAAGACTAATTCTGTTTCAAAAAAGGTATAAAAATAATCTTAGAACAGCTCCAAGGCCGTTGCAAAATTAGCAGTGGTCTAGGCTCTACAACATGTAAGGGGGCGGTATGGCAGGAACTCCGTTTAGTAATCTTTTTGGTCAATCACCGATTAGGCCAATACAAGACCACATCAAAATTGCGCATCAATGTGCTGAACAGCTAGAACCATTTTTGGCTGCAGCGCGAGCTGGCGATTGGGCTAAGGCACAGATTGTTTTTGCTAAAATTTCTGATCTAGAACATGCTGCGGATGATGCAAAAACCAGCATTAGATCCAATTTGCCGAATAGCCTATTAATGCCAGTCGATCGTGGTGATTTGTTGGTAATGGTTAGTCGACAAGATGAAATAGCCAATTGCACAAAGGATATTGCCGGCATCATGTTAGGTCGACAAATGCATATTCCCTCTGAAATAGCAGAGCTAATGAAATTTTTTGTTCAGCTAGCCATAGAGACATCTGCGCAAGCGGTGAAGGCCGTGAATGAAATGGATGAACTCCTCGAAATGGGTTTTAGAGGTCGAGTGTTGGATGTGGTGGCTACTTTAGTGCAGGAACTCAATCGCCTCGAACATGAAAATGATGAGCTTCAAATCCAAGTTCGTGCGGCTCTATTCAGCATTGAAGAAAACCTACCGCCGGTAAACGTCATGTTTTTATACAAAGTAATTGAACTTATCGGCGGTTTAGCTGATGCGGCGCAGAGTGCCGGTGGCAAATTGCAGTTGCTGATAGCGCGTTAAGCATAAATTATAAAAACAATAAATATTGTGAGTGAATAATCATGGAAATTATTGCTGAACACGGTCATATCTTATTAATTCTAGGCGTTATATTCGCGTTTTTTATGGCTTGGGGTATAGGCGCTAACGACGTCGCCAATGCAATGGGAACATCCGTTGGGTCGGGAGCGCTAACCGTAAAACAGGCGATCATTATCGCTATAATTTTTGAGTTCGCCGGCGCCTATTTGGCGGGCGGTGAAGTCACCTCTACTATTCGCAAAGGCATACTCGACCCATCTCTGATCAATGATCGACCAGACCTCCTCGTATTTGGAATGATGGCTGCTTTGTTGGCCGCAGGAACCTGGTTATTGATTGCTAGCATGAAAGGATGGCCGGTATCAACCACTCATTCCATCGTTGGCGCCTTGGTAGGATTTGCGGCAGTGGGGATTTCGGTTGATGCAGTTAATTGGGCTAAGGTTGGGACCATCGTTGCGAGCTGGGTTGTGTCGCCTGTGCTGGCCGGAACAATTTCATTCGCCTTATTCGTGAGTGTGCAAAAATTGATTTTGGATACTGACAATCCATTTCAAAAAGCCAAACGGTACGTGCCAATGTATATGTTTTTCGTGGGCTTTATGATTGCCATGGTAACTTTGCTAAAAGGCTTAAAAAATACCGGCCTAAATTTGGATTTTGGATTTGGCAGCAAGTTTCTAAATAGCATGCCGTTGGCCGTGTTGGCGGGCTTGATGGTGGCAATTATTGGCGGCTATATGCTCAGCAAAATAAAGGAAGCTCCTATAGATGAAAATCAGAATCGATTTGCAAGCGTGGAGAACATGTTTGCCATATTAATGATATTTACTGCGGCTGCAATGGCCTTCGCGCATGGGTCTAATGACGTTGCAAATGCTGTAGGGCCTCTTGCAGCGATTGCCAGTGTGGTTGGGTCTGGTGGTGAAATAGCCAGTAAATCGGTACTCCCCCCCTGGATTCTTATTATTGGCGGCTTGGGTATTGTGGTTGGCTTAGCCACCTATGGATTCCGTGTTATGGCCACTATTGGTAAAAAAATAACCGAGTTAACACCAAGCCGAGGATTTGCGGCAGAGCTTGGCGCAGCAACCACCGTCGTTTTTGCATCAACCTGGGGCCTGCCTATTTCCACAACTCATACCCTGGTGGGTGCAGTGCTCGGCGTGGGTTTAGCGCGAGGCATTGGTGCGCTCAACCTTAAGGTTGTTGGCAATATCTTTATGTCGTGGGTGGTGACACTACCTGCTGGCGCGGGTTTCGCAATAATATTCTTCTTTCTGTTCAAAGGAATATTTTCTTAAGCTATGAGTTAAAGCGTTTAGTGTAAAACGGCTTAGCGAAAATCCTTGAAACTACATAAGACGACTGTTTGTGAGCGGGTTAACTCATAATGTACGCACAGCGGGCCTATGCTCATAATTGGAGTTTCTTGGTTTGCAGGAACTAGCAAGACACCAATATTCGGAACACGCCACTGCGCGTAACTGCTTAGAATTCGGTATACCTCTCACCGCTATCATCCTCATCTATACCGTCGCGGTCAAAGAACCGCGAGATACGTTTAGACAATGATGACGCCCGCTTGTCGAGCAATTGTTGTTCTTGTTTGCGGCTCATCTGAATAGCTTGCAGTGCATCATCTTCTTCGGCTTGCCATTTAGTTACAGCTTCAGCGATGTTGTCCATAACCTCAGGCTTTCGATCAAATAGCGCATGCAATGATTCGCTGCTTATTTCCCAGGCAGCGGTTTCGGTGCGTGCTCGAATAGTGGTTCGTTGTGGCGCGCCAGTCAATAACGACATGAGGCCAACCGTTTCACCTTCGCAAACACTCGCCATCCAAGTTTCTTTGCCGTAGTCATTTACTTCATACACATCGGCTTCGCCAGCGGCCAATAGATACATTGAAGTTCGCATAGAGCCCGCTCTTATAATTCGCTCTGGTGGCCCAACCACATGCAGTCTAGCGCTGCGAGCGAGTTCATCCATATCAAGGTTGGTCATGCCATCAAACATCGGGGTTTGGTTAAATCGATCGACCAAGGCTCTCCAGTTATTGTCGTCTAGTGCAGAACTAGGCAGACCTTTATCGGCATCTTCACCATTACTAAAGTTTAGGTGGCGCTGCTGACCAAATCGTACGCCTTCGCGTTTAAAGCGATACCAAAGGGCGTTAAAGTATTCGTTGCTGGACAGCCACCACTTGCTCATATCATCAATATGAAACGCAACGCGGTACTTAATGCCAGCGTCTTCAAAGCCAATAAGGCTCACCTCATTCCATTCATGATCCATTATGGATGGGCATTCGTGCATTGCAGCTTCGGCCAATTCGATCACTACGCGCGGAGGAACGTTGTACTCAATCAAAAAGTAATTTAAGCGCCGAACAACGGGATTTGGCCTATCTAGGTTGCGGATCTTGCTGGCGGCAACCACTGAATTAGGTACTACAACATTATTGTTGTCCATATCTAAATAAGTAATGCTTCGCCAACCAATGTCCTTGACGGTTGCCCATTCATCATTGAGTTGAATCATGTCGCCTTTTTCAAACGGAGAGCTAAAGTTTAAGGCAATGCCAGCGAAGACCTCTTCAAGCACCGCTC
This sequence comes from Cryomorphaceae bacterium, assembly GCA_047623225.1. GTDB lineage: Bacteria > Pseudomonadota > Gammaproteobacteria > Arenicellales > Arenicellaceae > Arenicella. Next base: position 57,682 of record JBLHME010000007.1, on the reverse strand, counting down.
TCGCCGAATAACCCAATACTATTGCCAATGCACCAGAGGTGGCGGCTAATGCGAAAATTGGTTGGTTATATACGGTGCGCACAATAATCATTAAGGCGAATAAATAGATTAGCGCTGTGACCAAGTACTGCACAATCAAAGGGACTTTATAGTCACCTTCAGCGGTCAAGCGGCGCCGGTATACAAAGCGCTTAATAAACACATTGGTTGTGTATGCGATCGAAACCCAGAACAGCGAAGCTATAGCCTGCTCTATTTGGGCGTTGTCCAACCAGTGTAGATGGCCAATCAGTGGTCGAATTTCATCCATCATTAAATACACTATGGCAAAAAACGATACTGCTGATAAACCCAAAGGAATGCGCACTCCGCTGCGGCGGCGTAAGCGCAGCACGACAAGCACTATAAGGCCTAGGCCTAACAGAAGTAACAGCATAATTTTTGCGGATAAGGTCATTGAAGGCTCCCCAAAACTCCCATAAATTGTTTTCAAACTTAACTTGCCCCGCGTAGGGAGTAAGCGGCTACTAGCGTACTGCTATTTTGATCACAGACGTTCCGTATCTATACTCTCAATTTTCTTATTCAGCAACTAAAATTGATTGTTTCAAAACTATTTTCTCGTCAAATTCCCCCGCCTAATTTACACTTAAGAACTAAAATAAATAGATCTAAACCAGTGACACAATGAGAACAATAATATGAAAACGAAAATCACCGAAATGTTTGGCATTCAGCACCCGATCATTCAAGGCGGCATGCACTTTGTCGGATTTGCTGAATTAGCGGCCGCGGTTTCAAATGCGGGCGGGCTGGGCATCATCACCGGCTTGACGCAAGGGACACCTGAAAAACTGGCCAATGAAATTGCCCGTTGTAAGGATATGACTGATAAGCCATTCGGTGTGAACCTTACCTTTTTACCATCGCTCGCTCAGCCAGATTACCCTGGCTTAGTAAAAGCAATTATCGAAGGCGGTGTAACAGTGGTAGAAACGGCAGGACGCAACCCAGTTGCAGTATTGCCGCACCTAAAGGATGCGGGCATCAAGGTTATTCATAAATGCACGTCGGTTCGTCACTCGCTCAAAGCGCAGGAAATAGGTTGTGATGCGGTGTCAGTTGATGGCTTTGAGTGTGGCGGCCACCCTGGCGAAGACGACATACCTAATTTTATCTTGCTACCTCGTGCTGCCGACGAGTTGGAAATACCATTTGTTTCTTCTGGCGGCATGGCCGACGGACGCAGTCTAGTGGCTTCGCTGGCTATGGGCGCAGAAGGTATGAACATGGGGACTCGCTTTATTGCCACCAAAGAAGCACCGGTGCATGAAAATGTGAAACAAGCGATTGTAGCGGCAAGCGAGCTAGACACAAGATTAGTAATGCGCCCGCTGCGCAACACCGAGCGTGTGCTAAATAATGAGGCGGTCCAACGTTTATTAGAGAAAGAGGCTCGGCTTGGAAAAGATCTTAAATTTGAAGATATCAAAGAAGAAGTTGCAGGTGTTTACCCAAAAATCATGTTAGACGGAGATATGCAAGTAGGCGCATGGTCATGTGGCATGGTGGCAGGCCTGATCAATGATATACCCACTTGTCAGGAGTTGATTGACAACATCATGAATGAAGCTAACGACATCATCAAATCACGACTTTCTGGTATAGCGTAAAGCGCTTAGTTTGGTAGAAACCTTTATCCGGAAAAGCCATCTCCATCTTCGGCTTGACCCATTCTCAGCAGGCGGCTGTCAGCCACAGCTGCCTGCCTGTGATACACCATGGCCTGATAATCGGGGTTGGTCACCATTGCCAAGAAAGCGCCTGCAGTCGGGTACTTAGCGATAAAGGCGATATCCCAATGTTCGTCGCTTGGGCCTATCAACACACACTCAGGTTTGCCTCGCCAAATAATCTCTCCGCCGACTTCGCGAAAGATTGAGCCGCTCTGTTCTCCATAGCATTGATAGGCTTGTGCACCGGTGGCGCTACGTTGGTCTGTGTACACGGCCTGATCACGCAGCCTGACGAGATTTAGCATCATCACAGGCTGGTGTCGTGGCAGGTCTTTGAATTGCTGAAATTGCTTGGGTAGCGGGTCAATATTGTCGTTCATCTTGGGCTCGGTTGGGTGTGCATAATTATTCCACGCTTTAGCTTATCACGGACTTTAGCGGCAGATAATGATGTTCAGAATGCGGGTATGATATAACCACAAGTGGCAAGTAAACAATCGCTAGTGTCGGTGCTCTATTTGTTTGCCGTTTCAACAATCCATTTAAGTGGTGTTGCGAAAAAGAAAAATAATGCACAATAATGATAAGAAATGGGTATGGGACACCCCCACGCGCTTAACACATTGGCTACTGGTTATTTTGATCAGTTACTCTTGGTTTGCGGTAGAGATACTTGAGGATATGCAGCAACATTTTTGGTCTGGCTATGGCGTGCTTTGCTTAATTATGTTCCGCATTGTTTGGGGCTTTGTAGGAACCTACCATGCGCGCTTTAGAAATTTTTTAGCCTCGCCAGCAAAGATTTGGCTCTATAGCAAGACGCTGTCGCAGCGAAAGGGCCCAGCCTATCTTGGCCATAACCCTATGGGCGGATTGTCTGCGCTAGCTCTGATAATCGTTATTGTGGTGCAGATCATCACTGGCTTATTCAACAGCGACGATTACTTCCATGGACCACTCAGCGGATTGGTGAGTGACGCCACCCGAAGTCTGTTGGGGCAGGTTCACGAGCTAAACTTTACCGTAGTAACATCGCTTGTTGTTTTGCATATCGCCGCCATCATTTTCTATAAGTTGTACAAAGGCCAAGCACTAACTTGGCCTATGGTAAATGGCAAAAAACCCGTGTCGCTGAGTGGTCAGCCGATCACGGGTTCTAAAATAAGCTTGGCGCTAGTTGTGCTGATTTTCTGTGTCGGAATAGTCTATTACATCGCCACTGGATTCACCGACACACTGCCAAGCTCTGAATTTGACTACATTTTTAGCTAGCTCTCTTTGCTCTCTTTCACGCGAAAATCACGGTGACAACCGCCGCAGGTTTTACTGCCGAAGTCACGGATATTAAATGACTGCATAGCGCCGTCTTCGGCGAGCGCTGCAGCAGCCTTGCCAAGATTCTCCGCCTTGTCTTTGAAGTCGTCATAGTTTTGCCAAATTTCAGCTTTCGCTCGAGTGCCCTCAGGCAGACTATTTTCTATTTGGAAGCCCTCTTCCAACATACTGGAGAGGTAAGCTAAATCTTTAGCGTGTTTTTTAAATGCAACAGCGTCGTCTTTGGCTTGTGCACCGTATAGTTGGCCTAACTTCCAGCCGAAGGTCTCGAATAAGCCATGCCGGAACTCATAGGCGCGCTCTTCTGGTGTGGGTTGCTCTTGCGATTGTACTTGGCCAACCAGTAATAAACTTATGCTGAATGCAGCGAAAAAACGAAAACAGAACTTCATTGATATCTCCAATTTGATTTGATGAAAAAACCTACATTAGAAGATATCACAAGACACTAGCATTTATGTAAACGTACTAAAAACTTGAGCCAGGCTCCTGTAGAAATGCAGTTTCTTGTTTGGTTGATTGGCGCAACAGAACTTCGTTTCGATGTGGATATCGGCCAAAACGATCAATGATGACCTTGTGACGCAGCTCAAAATTAAGGTTGTCTGATTCTGTATTATTACTAAACAATTCTACGGCAGCCTTATGCACTAGACTCGACTCGCTGTGCATATAAGGCATGTATAAAAAATTTCGTTGTATAGGTGATAATTCTTTGTCTGCCCCTAAGGATACCGCTTCCTGCGCGAGTGCCAGCGCCAAAGGATCATAGTCAAAAGACTCTGCGGTATCCCGAAACATATTGCGAGAGAACTGATCCAACACAATAACTTCCGCCAGCCGCCCGTCTGCGCAATCACGCCAATGAGCCAATTCACAGGTGCGTGCTCGTGCGTGTATTGAGCCGAATCGTTGGCATATCTCTTGGTCAAATTCTGCGTCTTTTTTCCACCATTTGGCAGGAGCAATTTCCGCAAACCAAAAATCTAAAATTTGCACGTATGAGCTCATGCTAATGTCCTTTCTACGACCTAAGTTGAGTATGAGGTTTTGCTATGTGTGTTGGGCAGACTTCGCCATCCGACAGCGTTATTGTCCATTAACAGTCAACTACCACCGTGATTAACGAACCTCGAAGTTTGCCTCGCTAATATAGTGCTAGATCGATCCTGCAGGCGTACTTCATATCGACCTGCTGTGACTGGGGCGGTAAGGGAGAGCTGTGTTTGAATCGAACCGGAAGCTGGCTGTTTAGAAATCACACTGCTGCTGCCAATAAGGCCAACACTAAGGTTATCTCCTGAATTTCTTGGGCCATCCCATTCAATAGCCACAGTTTCCCCGGATATCACTTTGGGGGTGAGAATTTTAATCTTGGCTTTACCAACCACAACGGTGAACAACGCGGTGGCTAAGACTCGTTGTGCCGATTTCAGGCGTAGCTCGTACTCACCGGCTTGCATCGGGGCCTTAACGATGGCTGATCTCTTTAACAGAGTCCGCAGCGTTAGCGGCGTGGTTATCGGAACCAGCAGTCACAGACTGAGCTAAGCCCCGGTGAATTGGCTGCAGGCAGAAGATAGCCAGAAAGGCCAAGCTACTAGTGTGATGATTTTTCATAGTTACCTTAATAGTTACCTTAATAGATATTTATGAGGCCGAAAGACCAAGATCCCATAAGGATATCAACAGTAAGCATTAAATCAAACCCGATCCCAAGGTATTGTATTTATTATGAAAATGTAATTGGAGTGAGTCTTGCGCCAAATTTGGCTCTTGTTCTCCGCACACAAGATACTATTTTCTAGCAATTAGTATTTACTTAAACCAAAACCAAAAGTGAACAGCGCACGCGAGTCATATTTTGATAAAGGCAGGTCACTGACTTTGCGCGGCCAAGCGTACGGAGACTTGCCCACAGGCTCAAAACCATCGGTGGCGAACAAAAAGTCGGCCACGCCAGCGCCTTCTGAACCAGGCAGCCAAGCGGCGATAAAAGCATCACTGATTTCCAGCTCTGGTTCTATGGAAAGTACTCTGCCGGAGATCAACACTACGATTACTTGCTTACCGAGTGCCTTGCAATCATTGATAAGTTGTTTGTGCGGTTCACTTAACCATAATTGATCAGTGTCTCCAGCGCCCTCGGCATAGGGTAGCTCGCCAACCACTATCACCGCTTTTTCTGCTGTGGTTTGCGCCGTACATCCTTGCGTAGCCAGCTCAATTTCTGCGTTAAAGTCTTTTGCAACAGCAATCATTCCTTGATAAATAGATGTCGCGCCAGCGTAGCTCTCCTTCTGGCCTTGCCAATGAATTGACCAACCACCGCTCTGCAGCCCTGTATTGGTGGCGTGTTCGCCGACCAGCACAATTTTATTGTTGTTCTTGAGTGGCAACGCGCCATTGATACTCTTAAGCAATACTAACGACTCTCTAACAGCTTGCCGCGCAACTTTTCGGTGCTGCGGCGAACCGACGCTGTCGACAAATTCTTTCTTACTGAAGGGGTCGGTAAAGAGCCCAAGCCTAAATTTTAATTTTAATATTCTGCTAACTGCATCCTCGATGCGCTGCATGCTAACCATTCCATCTATAACCGAAGACTTTAGGTCATCCAAAAACTCCTCATGATTGCCAGGCTGCATTGCCATATCGATGCCGGCATTAATAATGGTGTGGGCTGGGCCAAAGCGTTGCCCTCCATCCCAATCGGTGAGCACCACTCCGTCAAAGCCGAGTTCACCTTTTAACACATCAGTGACTAAGTGACGGTGTTGGTGCATGTTAATACCGTTGACAGAATTAAACCCTACCATCACAGCAGCCACGCCTGCATTCACCGCCGCTGCATAGGGCGGCAGCAACACATCACGTAATTGTTGATCGCTAACAATTGCGTTGCCACCTTCAACGCCACCTTCGGTTGCTCCGTCACCAATGTAGTGTTTAGCTGTTGCTGCAATAGTCTGTGGTGCAGAAAGATCCGACCCTTGGAGCCCTGCCAGTGACGCTTTTACCGCTGCCATGGTTAGATCTCGATCCTCACTAAAACCCTCATACACACGGCCCCAGTGCTCGTGTTGAGGCATTGCAATGCAAGGAGAAAAAGTCCAATTAAAGCCGGTGCCAGCAACTTCTTTTGCTGTAATTCTCGCTGCCTCTTGAATTAGTGGCATGTTGCGCGTGGCGGCCATTCCAATATTGTGTGGAAAGATTACAGCACCTTCAAAGGTGTTTTGACCATGCACTGCATCGACTGCTATCAATAGCGGGATTCCAAGCCTAGTTTGTAAAGCGCTGCGTTGAAAGGTATCAAAAAGAGCCTGCCACTCGAGCGCAGTCTCGCCTGGAAAAGGGCCTTCGGTATGAATGATTGAACCAATGGCCTTTTGCTTAATAATTTCTGGTGTAACGCCGTTGTGCCAGATTGACTGGGTCATCTGGCCGAGTTTTTCATCCAGAGTCATCTCCGATACTAAAGCAGCCACGCGCGCTTCATCTGAGGGTAGAGTACATAAGTCGAATTGTTGGCTGCCCCACTTACATATTATGTTAGCTTGGCTCTGCAGTTCTGTTTTGTGCAGACTACAGCCGGATAAACCAACGGCTATTACAATATAAACAGCAAGTCTGTGCTGCCTTACGCATCTGCTTAGCACCCTGACTATCGCCAAGCTTCGTGCTTCACCCAATCAACTTCCATGATCCATTCGCTACTGATCATTGGTGAGTCATTGATCTTGGCAAAATTCAAGATAGCAAATAGGGGCTCAGGGAACTGATCGTCTGGATCAGCGCTGCGATAAATCTCAACATCATCGAGTCGGAAGATAATGCTTTCTCCCTGCCATTCAACAGAGTAGTCATGGTACTCACCTAGGGTGGCTTTCTGTACCAACATCATGGCCTGCCAGTCGCCTCCGTCACAATATCCGAGACTCTTTATAGCCCGCGCCGCATAGTGATCTGGCCCGCCATCGCTGTGGTGCTCGAAAATATCTATTTCACCAGAACCTGTCATCGGCCAGCACACTGTTTCGTCTGGCTCATCTACCGGTGCTTCATTGTTCAGGGCGCCCAGCAGCCACCACGCTGGGAACATTCCCGCCTGACCACTGTTTGCAACCTTTAGCCGTGCGGTCCACTTACCTTTAATAAACTCCTTGCGATTCTTAGACGCGATGCGGCCTGCTACGTATTGGGTGTCTGGGTGTTTCTTGCCAAACTTGTCTAGATTGCCGCAGGGGCGTGGGTCGCCAAGATCAACCACGCGCACCTTCAAGGTGCCGTCGCTGACTTCTCGAGTATTGAACTGATTATCTGCGACATAACATTGCTGTTCGTTATTTACCCATATCATTTGATCTTGCCAATTATTCTCATCAAAGTGATCAAAATTATCGATGAAATCAATATTCCAGGATTTCGCTGAAGCGCTGGCAAGGCTAGTTTGCTCTTGCTCAGGCTTAACCGAGCAAGAAGTTAAAGCCATGGCTAGCACTAGGCCTACCAGCTTATGTGCATCGATTAGAGTTTTCATCACTTAACTCGGAGATACATCACGCTTAGCGTGGACGATAGCTAGGTCAGCTTCCATTTGTTCAAGCATATTTCTATCAATCTTGTAAAATATTATTGCAGCGGCGCCAGTGAGGGCGAGTATGGCGGGGATGATGGTGAACATAAGTCGTATTCCAAGAATGGCTGAATCGCTTTGTACTTCATTCGCTACGAAGCCAAAAAGGCCGAGCATAATGCCAGCACAGCCGGCGCCAACTGCTAGACCGGTTTTTTGAGCGAATAATACAGTGGAAAAGACTAAGCCTGTGGTTCGGCGACCGGTTTTCCATTCACCGTAATCGGCACAATCAGCGTACATAGACCAAACCAGAGCGGGGGTGGGGCCGTTTAAAAGATTGCCTACACTGTATACCACCACCATCAACCAATATTGCTCGGGCGGGATAAAAAAGAATGCAGCCATGGATATGGCGTTAAGAGTGCTGAGCACGATCATCAAGGTACGCTTTTCAAAGCGATCACTTAAGGTTTTAGTGAGCATGACACCGACGATCATGGCTAACATTCCGATTGATAGGAATAAATCGCTCTTATCAAATATCAGAAATATTGGCGTGTCATCACTAGCTATATAGTATTTGAAATAATAAAGTAGAACTCCAAAACGCACAGCCAGAGACATCAGAGTCGCGATGGCGGAGATAAATAGAGCCCTCCAAGGACCGTTGTTCCATATAGCGCTAAGGTCTTTTTTAACATCGGTAGATCGATCAATCGGCGGATGTACACGCTCTTTTGTGGTCGCGAAGGTGAACCAAAACAGCAGTACGGAAATTACCGCAAAAATTGCCATAGTTAAGCGAAACCCGAGTACTTCATCGCCGCCGCCGAGGATGCTTTTGAAGGGACCAACGAAGGTGACAACAATCCAACCGGCAAGAAAGGCGCAAACGAATCTGTAGCTGGAGACCTTAGTACGTTCGGCTGAAGATGCGGAAATAACGCCTAAAAGTGAGGAGTATGGAACATTAATGGCGGTGTACGCCAGCATCATCAATGTGTAGGTTACATAGGCATAAATTACTTTTCCAGAATCAGACAGATCCGGGCTGGCAAACATCAGGTAGCCGAAGAGACCATAAGGCAGAGCGACCCAGAGAATGTAAGGTCGAAAAGACCCCCATCGTGACCTGGTTCGATCGGCTATTAAACCCATAACTGGATCACTAACAGCATCTATGATTTTCGTAACCAAGAACATAGTACCGACCACGGCTGGCGAAATACCGAATACATCCGTGTAGTAGTAAAGTAGAAAAAGGTTAAATACTTGGAAGAAAAAATTGGACGCAGAATCGCCAAGGCCATAGCCCAGTTTTTCTTTAAAGGACAAAGGTTGAGCTGCATTCATGATTACTATTTCCTAGTTATTATTTTTAGCGGAACTGCTCTTTACGCACATAAAATCGTGATTCTACGAAGGCAAGTTTGTTCCACATTACTGCTAACTCAATGAGAAACAACAACTTTGAGATGAAGCGGTATTTACTTGAGATAGAACGGTCAAGCAAGTCAGGATCTGGTCTTCGACTAAAGATCTTGCCAGAAAGGTGTCGATATCACCGCTCATGACCATGCTCGATGTCCGCCTTGTCTCAAATCTAACCCAGTTAATCCTTTTGTTCTTGTGTGGAATTTGAATTGCCGTATCTTGACCAGCCATAACATGGCCTTCTTATATGGGCCGAAAAATCACAACAGTTAAGGTTCTCTATGAACACAATCGTCAATACAAATCTGCCAGAGACGCAATCAACTGAAAGCCGAGTGCTGGATCTGATTTCGAAAATGGGTCTGGATGAAAAGATCGGTCAGATGAGTCAGCTTCAAGGTGGAGGTGGTCACATTCCGGAGCACTTAGCTGACGCCTTGCGCGCTAGTCGGGTCGGGTCGATATTGAACGAAGTAGATGTGACTGTAGTCAACGAAATGCAGAGAATATGCGTTGAAGAGAGTCGGCTAGGCATTCCATTACTAATTGGGCGCGACGTGATCCATGGGTTTAAAACTATTTTCCCTATCCCTCTCGGCCAAGCAGCATCTTGGGATCCAGAGGTAATAGAATCAGGTGCCAGGGTCAGCGCAATGGAAGCAGCAAGCGTTGGTGTTAATTGGACGTTCGCGCCCATGATAGACATTACCAGAGACCCAAGATGGGGCCGAATCGCCGAGTCTCTTGGCGAAGACCCATACCTTTGTGGCGTATTAGGCGCGGCCATGGTCAAAGGGTTTCAAACTGATAACCTTGTTGAACCAGGTGCAATAGCCGCTTGTGCCAAACACTTTGCTGGTTACGGTGCTGCTGAAGGCGGGCGTGATTATAATACCGCCAACATCCCTGAGAATGAAATGCGCAATGTCCATCTGCGGCCTTTTAAAGCGGTTGCCGATGCAGGTGTTGCTACATTTATGTCGGCCTTCTGTGATCTCAACGGCGTTCCCGCGTCCGGTAACACTTGGCTCATGGATGATATTTTGCGCAAGGAATGGGGCTATAACGGCGTTGTGGTCAGCGATTGGGAGTCCATTGTTGAAATGAGCGTGCACGGCTTTACCCACGATGACGAAGAAGCAGCCTATGAGGCTGTTATGGCCGAAATAGACATGGAGATGGCCAGCACTTCGTACATGGATCACCTAGAAAATTTAGTCAATGATGGCAAGCTAAAAATTGCTCGGATCGACCGTATGGTGGCGCGCATTCTCACCTTAAAATTTGAATTAGGATTGTTCGAAAACCCCTATACCAATGTCGAGGATCATGCAGCACCGCTCAATAAATCCAACCTAAAGGCGGCTAAACAAGCGGCAGTGAAGAGTTGCGTTTTGCTAAAAAACGAAGATAACATGCTGCCCCTAGCGCAATCGGAATTAGCCTCCGTAGCAGTTATTGGCCCATTGGCTGACGATGACTATGAGCAATTAGGTACTTGGATATTTGATGGTGAAGCACAACACAGCGTGACCTGCTTACAGGCAATTAATGAGTTGATTGGCCGCACGGTTGATATTAACTATGTCAAAGGCTTAGAAACCACGCGCAGTGATAATCACTCTGAATTTGATAGTGCTATCGCCGCGGCGAGGCAATCAGACGCGGTGATTATGGTGGTCGGCGAAGAGTCGTTTATGTCTGGTGAAGCGCATTCGCGCGCCAGCATTGACTTGCCGGGGCATCAATTAGAGCTCATCGAAGCGGTTGCCAGCACTGGAAAACCCTTGGTGTTAGTGATTATGTCCGGCCGACCTTTAACCATCGCAAAGGAAGTAGAGCTGGCGGATGCTGTCTTATTCGCTTGGCATCCAGGCACAATGGGCGGCCCCGCTATAGCAGATCTTTTATTTGGCCTTGATTCACCGTCTGGCAAATTGCCAGTGACCTTTCCTCGCGCGGTCGGCCAAGTGCCAATTTTCTATTCACATAAAAATACCGGCAGGCCAGCTACTGACCACACTGTGGTTAATATGAAGGACGTTCCTGCGCGCGCATCGCAAACATCTTTAGGCATGACTTCGTTCCACTTAGATGCGGGTTATAAACCACTATTTCCTTTTGGTTTTGGCCTCTCTTACGGCAATTTTAAGTATGTAAAAATAACCACATCCCATCGCACTATCGGACTGGGGGACACAATAGATATCTTCGCAGATGTGGTTAATACCGGTGCCAGAGCCGCGGAAGAAGTAGTGCAACTTTATGTGCGTGATTTGGTCGGTAATGTGACTCGACCGGTTAAGGAATTAAAAGGCTTCAAGCGTATAAAATTGCGACCTGGCGAACGCGCGAGAATATGTTTTACGCTGCATACTGATGAACTAGCATTTTACGATCGCAAAATGGAATTAGTCACTGAACCAGGCAGGTTTCATGTTTGGATTGGCGGAAGTTCCGATGCAGAGCTTTGGGCAGACTTTGAAATTCACGATTAGCAACACGGTGTCGATATGACTTCCATTTTGAAAGATCCTGCGCAAATTGCACAGGTAGAAAAATTACTTAGTAGTATGTCTTTAGACCAGAAAATTGGTCAGATGACACAGCCAGAGCGTATGGCCTGCACACCTGATGATGTGACTGCTTACCATCTTGGCTCAGTACTTAGCGGTGGCGGTTCTTGCCCAGGCGAAAACCGCCCAGCTGACTGGGTTGAAATGAACGACGCCTATTGGTCGGCTTCGATGTTTGAGGATGAGCATCACCTACCAATCCCGTTAATTTATGGTGTAGATGCAATCCATGGCAATAGCAATGTGATTGGTGCCACGGTGTTCCCCCACAATATTGGGCTTGGTGCTGCCGGAGATCCGGAGTTGTTAAATAGGATAGCGAAGGCTACGGCTCGCGAGATATTGGCCGCCGGTGTTGATTGGACCTTTGCCCCCACTTTGGCTGTGGCACGCAATGATCACTGGGGTAGAACCTACGAAAGCTATTCTGAAGATCCTGCATTGGTTTCGTCCTATGCCGCTCCATTTGTTAATGGTCTGCAAGCGGATAACGGTGAAGATGGCGTGGTTGCCTGTGTCAAGCACTGGGTTGGCGATGGCGGCACCACTCATGGCATTGATCAAGGCGAAACCACTTTAAGTCTCGGCGAATTACGAGACATGCACATGGCGCCTTACTTCCCAGCCATAGACGCAGGAGTATTGACAGTAATGGCTTCGTTCAATAGCTGGAATGGAGATAAATGCCACGGCCATAAGCAATTGTTAGACGATGTACTGAAGGGCGAGATGGGGTTTGATGGTTTTATTATTTCTGACTGGGATGGCATCGACTATCTGTCAGAGGACTATTATCAGGCTGTTGGCGAAGGAGTAAATGCAGGCATTGATATGTTTATGGTGTCCGAAGACTGGCGAAATTTCATTAGCCATGTTCGCAGTCATGTGCATAATGGAACTATTCCGATGGGTCGAATTGACGACGCTGTAGGTCGAATTTTGAGCGTTAAATTAGCTGCGGGCTTGTTTGATAAACCACGGCCCGCAGACCGAAAATGGTCAGATGACGCCTCCTTTGGCGGTACAGAGCATCGCGCTGTAGCTCGCGAAGCGGTGCGAAAATCTATGGTGCTGCTGAAGAATGAGAATCAATTGTTACCGCTTAAGAGTGATGCTCGAATATTGGTAGCGGGCAAGTGCGCCGACAATCGAGGTCACCAATGCGGCGGATTTACTGTGGCTTGGCAAGGGGTAGAAGGCAATGATCAGATTCAAGGAGGCCATTCAGTTTGGGAGGCGATTCAAGCGCATTCGTCCAGTGCGGTTTTAAGTGAGCACGGATTGGGTTTGGATGCTGACCCCACGGCTCACGATGTTGCTGTTGTGGTGATCGGTGAGCGCCCATACGCAGAGGGCATGGGTGACGTTCGAACTGGCGATAACGTGTTGGTTGAAGCGGGGTCTCAAATCAAAGGTTTAATGAAGATACTAGAACCTTATGGCAACACATTAGAATTGGCTCGATCACACCCAGAGGATTTGGCAACTATTAAAAACATTACTAGCAAAGGGGTTCCGGTTGTCGCTGTAATGTTATCTGGAAGGCCGTTAATCATTAATCAGGAGCTGCAAGAAACAGCCAGCTTCGTAGCTGCTTGGCTGCCTGGATCAGAAGGGCAAGGCGTGACAGATGTGTTATTTGGAGATTTTGATTTTCAAGGCAAGCTGTCATTCTCTTGGCCGAAGAATGCTGTGGCGGAACTTAATCTAGGTGATGGTGACTACGATCCACTATTTCCATTTGGTTTTGGTCTGACCTACGCTTAAATTATCGCTGTAATGGTTTTCTAGACGCTTGACGGGTCTAACAAAGCACCGCTTATTAATCACCATCGCGGTAACCGGAGCTGTACCCTCCAACAACGTGAGCGTCATTGCAGGCCTTGATGCATAGCGATCAGATCTTTTATCGCCGCCTTATAGTTACGGCTAACCTTGATCTTTTCGTTGTTTCCAAGTTCGAGAAAGTATTCGCTCTTTGCGCAGGGTGTAATTGTCTGCACACGCGTTATATTGACAATGGTTGAACGGTGCACTCTCTTAAAAAGCTGTGGGTTTAATTGAGCCAGTAGAGCTTTTAATGTACTTCGCATTATGTAGGTTTCACCACTTACGTGGATGCACATGTAATCGCCGGCCGCATCGATCCAGTCTATGTCATGCTGGTCTATCAAATTGATAGCATCCCTATCTTTAACCACAATTTTGAGTAAATTATTTTTTCCTCTAGGGTCACTTTTATTAAAGTTTGCTCGAGGTTCGTTGGTGTTAAAAGAAGAGGAAATATTTTCTCGAGCAATATCTCTAATCGCGCCAATAATTTCTGTCTTGTTACTGCTTGTGTTGTTTTTGAGTAGAAGTCGTTGCTTGCAACGAGCGACGGCCCTACCCAAGCTGGAGCTGTCTAGTGGTTTTAATAGGTAGTCAACGGCGTGGACATCAAAGGCTTTTAATGCGTACTCATCGTAGGCGGTGATGAAGACCACCAACGGAATAGTATCGGCCTGAAGATTTTGGATAACGTCAAAACCACTTAAACCAGGCATTTGAATATCCAGGAACATCAATTCGGGTTGAAGCTCATTGGCCATTTCAATGGCCTGCCGGCCATTCTGGCCTTCGCCGACAATTTCAATTTGCGCATGTTTGTCTAGATAGGTGCGCAGAAGTTTTAGAGCCAGTGGTTCATCGTCTACGATAATGGTTCTAATGGCGTTCATGCCATGTTTTCTCTGGAACCTTTAACAAGTGTTTCATGTGGTATTTCAATAACTGTTTTGAGTCCTCCTTTAGCGTTGCCAACTAAATCAAAAGTATATTGTTCTGCGTAAAAGGCCTTTAACCGATCGACAGTGTTGCGCAGGCCAATGCCCCGGCCAGAGGCACTTTTTATTTTGCTGCTTTGCGTTTTGGCGCCGGAACCAGAATCACTTAGCGTTAGCACCAAAACCCGTTCATAGACATGAGCACGAAGAGAAATTTCGCCTCCATTTTCGCTTTTAGCAATGGCGTATTTCATCGAGTTCTCAATCAGTGGTTGTAATATCAGGCTTGGAACCAGTGCTGTCTTGGCATTTTCATCAATCTTAAAGTCTAGCTCTAAGCGATCTCCAAATCGAGTCTTTTCGATCTCAAGATAGAGCATTAGCGCCTCTATCTCTCTATCTAATGGAATCTTCATTTCTGGGTTATTGTCTAAGGAATAGCGAAGAAATTGGCTTAGTTGAACTACCATGGTTTGCGCTCGTTCAGGCTCTTCTGTGCCTATCAGCGAGTTTATTGCATTTAGCGTGTTGAATAAAAAATGTGGGTTTAACTGATATCTCAACATCTTTAATTGTGCGTCCTTGGCCTCCGATTCCGCATTCAAACGCTTAAATTTTTCTTCGCTAACCGAGGCCTCAGCGTGCGCCTTCATGACACTTTCAGATTGCAACAATTGATAATATCGAATGCCATGATAGAGAGCTGTCCAGCATAGAAACACGAACAGCGCGCCAAAGTACCAGCCGCCAAAGTCTTCCCATATGCCGTCTTCCTTGGTAAGCCAAATAAATAGAATCATTCGGAACACATTCCACAACCCCGCCACAAAGGCCACTGCCAAAAAGCTGATCAAGACCCGTAGCTTTTGCTCCGAATTCCAAATAATACTGAAAACAACATGCAGTGGAAATGAAAAGACTATGCCCATAAGGCCTTGCAGTGCGGTGTGGCTGAGGTGTCGCCAACCAATCTGGCCGTACCAAACAGTTAAGGTCAGAAAGGTGATAACACAAAGGCCAGCCCAAAAGATTAATTGTAGCGCCCAAAAGTGTTTGAAGTCGCCCAAAGGGTCAGCTTTGTTTAAAGTATTAATCAATGTCATAGCGGTAGAACCCGATGGCCATATTAAATCAGCACTTGTGCGCCAATCTGATCAAAATACACGCTTGATCGAACTTAGCAAGCGTTCTGCCTCTTAGTTACGTAATGGTGCTTAGATCTTGTAAATAACCAAGAAAAACTACAAGGCTTTGACATCGAAATCTTTAGTTGGCGTTGATCCGCGCAGCAACGCTTAGTTAGATTGATTTAATGATCGACGATATTGGGTTGGCGTCATTCCTACTAGTTTTTTAAAGATTGCGTTGAAGGTAGCTTTGCTATTAAAGCCAGAGTCTCCGAGGATTTCGATCATAGTCCGATTTGGCTTATTGCCATCTTCCAACATTTCTTTTGCCTCATCGATTCGATAGGAGTTAATGAACTCATAGAAATTGGTTTGAAAGTTGTTTTTAATGGCCACAGACAAGGTTCTTGGGTGCATGGACAGTTGATTAGAAAGTTCATCTAGATTCAAGTAATGAGACAAGAAGGGCTTGTGAAGTTGCATATGATTCTGAATACGCTGTGCAAGCTCAGGATCAAGCTCTACATTGTCGTTTTCAGAGTGGATACTGCTTCTCGAGATCTTGCCGGCAAACACGGCTGATCGAGTCATGCTGAAAAAGATCAAGGCGTTAATTATTCCGAACATCAAGTAATTGCCGCCTAAACCAAGCGCGTTAAATATTGAATCGTCCAGGTAGGGTTGCAAAAATGCTACGCCAACCACTATTAATGTCCAAGCGCGAAGCACAATGAAGGCCGCAACAAGAGAGGCTAACCAAACAAAATCGATTTTCTCAATATTCGAATAGCGATGATGAACTTGCTGCTGGGCATGGCGAACTTCAATTAAGCACATGATTGCAAAGATCACAAAAATACTTGCACGCACTGCCTCTATCAAGTGTGGGATAGAAGGCGCTTTAAGTTCGCGATACTCCAAAATATATTGGGTTTTTGCAGCCAAATCCCAGCTATAGAAGGTAGCCAATAAATAAATAAGATAGGCAAGCGCTGGAATTAAAAACACTAAATCACGCTTCCTTAACCGAAACTCCTTGAACAGCAATGATCGGGTGTACCAAAGCAGCAATGGCCCTTCTATCCAATAGGCAATTTCAAATAAGCGAAAAAGGTCTGGCGACCAAGTAAGCGCTACCTCACTTGCCACCTCTCCATAAACCACAATCAAATGGATTGGAATGGCGCTCTGAGCCAAAAAAAAGCCGATTAGAAACATATCGCTTAAATGCAGATCTTTTTTGAGTGCGATTATTAGCAGCACGAACAAAAAACTCTGAAATGCTGTTGCGAGCAGTAGCGTGTCGTGAAAATTAAAGATTACGTCGGACACTATTAAGCCTGATCTGGGTCAATGTTGGTAAAATACTAACACTTTTACTCATTTAGCTTGTTCACTTCATCTTATTGAGTGCCCGCTTTGTCGCATAAGGTGTCTATCTGCTCGAATTTCACTAATTAATACGACCAAGTTACGGAATTTTCACTTACTTGGTCGCAGCATTGACAGTAGATTAAATATATTACATCTGCAAAATCCCTTAAAGATTTGCGCTACGGCGGTATATGTATGTGCCCCCGATGAATTAAAGCAATTATAACGACACATAAAAGGCGGAGAGACAAATGAGTTTCAAAAGAGAAAACAACAAAACCAGATTAGCCCAAGCAGTGTCTTTGGCAATCGGCGGGGCGATGATGCTCCCAGGCGGAGCGCATGCTCAAGAAACAGAAGAAGTAGCTTCACTTAACAATCCATTAGAAGAAGTCGTCGTCATGGGCATTCGCAGCAGCTTAAAGCGTGCTGTAGACCAGAAGCGTAACGCCAGCGGAGTAGTGGACGCAATTTCTGCTACAGATATTGGTGCTTTCCCAGACACCAACCTTGCAGAGTCGCTGCAACGCGTTACCGGTGTTTCCATTGACCGTACGCGTGGCGAAGGCAGCAGAGTAACGGTAAGGGGTTTTGGCCCGTCGTTTAATCTGGTAACTTTAAACGGTCGCCAAATGCCTACGGCTAATGGTGATAATAATAATAAAGCCTTTGATCGATCCTTTGATTTTGCGGATATCGCTTCTGAAGGAATTGCCGGCGTACAAATTTATAAATCTGGTAATGCTGACGTGCCATCTGGTGGTATCGGTGCAACTATTAATATTCAAACCGCAAAGCCGCTGGATTCGCCAGGCCGGAAGTCGGTTGTTCAGGCTAAGGCGGTGTTTGATACATCCACTGAAACCGGCTCAGATATGACGCCTGAGATATCGGGTATTTACAGCAACACCTTTGCTAACGACACCATTGGTATTGCCATTAGCGGTAGTTATCAAGAACGTGACAGTGGTGTGAATCAGGCTATCGTTGGTGACTGGGCCAATTTTCCAGGAACCACAGGTGATTGGGGCTCAGCTGCACCGGTACAGGCTTGGGGCGGATTACCTACAAACGACAACCAAACTAATCGACCCGGCGCAGGCGATATTTATGCGGTTCCGCAAAGCATTGCCTATGAGCTTGCTGAATTTAGTCGTGAACGCATTAATGGGCAGGTGACCTTACAGTGGGATGCTAGCGAAAACCTGCGTGCCACCGTTGATTATACTTTCTCTGAAGTTGATTTTGAGCGTACCTATAGCAACTATTCTGGTTGGTTTAACTTTGGTGCTCAAGTCTCTGAATACGCTGACGGGCCGATTGCATCGCCTATTTTGTATCAAGAAAATGGCGCCGCAACCGATTTTGCCATGGGCGCTGGCCGCGATGGCACCATCACAGAAAATAACTCACTTGGCTTTAATCTTGATTGGCAGGTTAATGATCGTTTGAATATGGCATTTGATTACCATAATTCAGAAGCCCAACTTGGTGCCAGTGGTGACAACGGCACTTCTTCACAGCTAGCCATCGCCAGTTTTACGCGTGACGTTACGCGAGGCATCTTCGGTGGCGATTTACCAATCCTAAATCTTGATCTTGCGAATCCTCTTAATGCTAACGACATGATTGTTACTGGCAGCGTGTTCGATAATATAGCCGTCAAAATGGAAATTGAGCAGACCTCGATAAAAGGTAAGTATGACCTTAATGATGCAAGCAGCATTGATTTTGGCGTTCAGCTAACCGAGACCGATAATCGCTCACAATTTGCAAACGTACAGCGCAACACTTGGGGCGGCACTACTCAACCTGGTGATATTGCTGACTTGTTAACACCGGCATCTGCTGCTGGTTCTTTCGATCAAATATCCAACGGTAACGACCCGCGTCTTCAAACCGACTTCTTTACCTTTGATATCGATGAAGTTGCCGCTAGAACGGTGGCTTTGGGTGCAACCCAGTCTACCGGTGGTGATTGTGGCAATGGTCTATGCCCGAGCACCGTGTTTACCCAAGATCGGATTACCGTAGAAGAAACCGATGCGCTGTATGCACAATATAATCTTGATGGTGATATGGGTAATATACCTTTCAACATTAAGTTTGGTTTGCGTTACGAAGAGACTGCGATTAATTCGCAAGCTCTGGTACCAACCTATGCCAATATTGTGCAAACGGGTGGTAACGAATTTGATGCTATTCCATCGGGCGAACAAGAATTTACTAGCTTAAGCGGTAAATACGATTACGTGTTGCCGAATTTGGATATTAAATTTGACCTTACTGATGATTTAGTCGCTCGTATTTCTTATAGCGAAACGATTACCCGACCAAGCTTTACCGATCTTCAAGGTGGATTGACCATCAGCTCATTATTAAGAGTCGATGGTGGTGATGGTAGTCGCGGTAACCCTGCGTTGTTGCCGTTCGAATCAGAAAACATTGATCTTTCTTTAGAGTACTACTTTGGTGATGCTGATTACGCCTCAGTTGGTTATTTTACCAAAGACGTAAGCAACTTTATTGGTACCAGCATTTTGCAGGACGAGGTTCTGTTTCCAGGTTTGATTCATCCAGCAACGGGTGCTGACGCTACCTTTGATGTGACAGCTCCTGTGAACCAAGAAGAAGCGACCATTGACGGCTGGGAACTTGCGATACAAAAATCCTTCGGCGACAGTGGCTTTGGTGTGATTGCTAATGCAACCTTTGTTGACGGCACAGCCGTGTATGATCCTCTGAGTCTTGATACGCAGTTTGCGTTGACGGGTTTGAGCGACTCGGCCAACTTGATCGGCTTTTATGAAAATGAAAAGCTTCAGGCGCGTATCGCCTATAACTGGCGTGACGATTTCTATAACGGTGAAGCCGGCGGTGCTGGCATACCCGGGCCGGTGATTATTGAGTCCTTTGGTCAATGGGATATGAGCGCCAGTTATGACGTTAGTGATAACCTCACGGTAATTGTAGAGGGCATTAATCTGACTGAAGAAACCACCCGATCGTCTGGCCGCAACACGCTTCAGACTATTCGTGCTGGACAGTCTGGTGCACGTTACAACCTAGGTGTTCGCTACTCCTTCTAGCAGCATTGGAGGGGAGGATTTGGGGCTTGTTTAAAGCTCCAATAAATCCATTTGCATGAACCTTAAGGATCTTCCTTAAGTTCTAGGATGATTGAAGGTCAGGTAGGTTAAACTACCTGACCTTTTTTCATTTTTGCTTGGTAGCTAAAGTAAATTTTTAGATAGAGTAATTTAAGAGCATGCACAGAGCTATAAAGAGAGTGGTTATCGTGGGTGGTGGTTCAGCTGGATGGCTGACGGCGGGAGTGCTCGCCAGCCGCTTCAATACGCAAGCAGAAAATGGTTTGCAAGTTATTCTGGTTGAGTCACCGGATGTGGCGACTATTGGCGTGGGTGAGGGTACTTGGCCTTCAATGCGCACCACGCTGCAACAAATGGGTATCTCTGAAACGGACTTTATGCGTGAATGTGATGTCAGTCTCAAACAAGGCTCACGGTTTGACAACTGGGTGACTGGTGAAACTGACCATTATTATCACCCGTTTTCTTTACCACAGGGTTTTGGCAAGATTAATCTTGCCAACTACTGGCAAGGGGTACGTGACAAGATCAGTTTTGCTGATGCAGTATGTCAGCAAAGCCAGATATGTGACCGGGGTCTGGCGGCTAAAAGTATATCCACCCCTGAGTACGCCTTCAATGTTAACTATGGCTACCACCTTGATGCCGGTAAGTTTGCCGGCTTCCTGCAGCGTCATTGTGTTGATAAGTTAGGCGTACAACATGAGCTTGACCACGTTGTGGAAGTAAATTCCAGGCCAAACGGTGACATTGAATCGCTGACTACTAAAGAAAGTGGTGCAATTCACGGTGATCTATTTATCGATTGCACCGGCTTTGCATCCATCCTCATTGGCCAGCACTACGATGTGCCGTTTAAAAGCGTAAGTGACGTATTGTTTAACGACTCGGCACTGGCAGTGCATGTTCCCTACAAGGGTGATAATGACCCGATTGCCTCGCACACGCTATCTACCGCGCAAAGTGCCGGTTGGATTTGGAATATTGGTTTGCCGTCACGGCGTGGTGTAGGTCACGTTTATTCCAGCAAATACATTACTGATGAAAATGCCGAACGAGAACTACGCAACTACCTAGAGCCTATTGTCGGGCGGCGTCAGGCGGAAGAACTATCAGTGCGGAAGATTGCGATTGATCCCGGTTACCGAACTGAATTCTGGCATCGGAACTGCGTTGCGGTGGGTTTGTCTGCTGGCTTTGTTGAGCCACTAGAAGCGTCGGCTTTGGTATTGGTTGAATTTGCCGCCAAGATGATTGCTGAGCAGTTACCAGCAAGCCGCGATTTGATGGCAATTTCCGCCCAACGGTTTAACCAAAAATTCAACTATCGCTGGGAACAAATAATTGATTTTCTGAAACTACATTACGTGCTTAATCGGCGCGATGATAGTGCCTATTGGGCCGCCAGCAGAATGATTGATAGCGTGCCTGAAAGTCTACAGGAATCGCTAAGGTTATGGCAGCATCAAGCGCCTTGGCTGCAAGATGCGCCACATTTCGATGAGCTGTTCCCGTCAGCCAGTTTTCAGTTCGTACTGTATGGCATGGGTTTTGCCACGTTGCCTAATCCACTGCCATTAAGAGACGAAGATGCAAGCCTAGCGATGGCAAACAAACTATTCAGCGACAACGTTAAAAAGACCGCCCAGCTGGTAAACTCGTTACCAAGCAATCGGCAATTGATCAACAAAGTGATGGAATTCGGTTTCCAAAAAGTATAAGCACATTTAAAAATACAGAAGAGAGGTTGCACAGCAGCAACACGGATAAACATATGACAAATTTCGTTTTAATCGACCCCAAACAACACGCCAATTTAAAAGTTATTACCGAGCGCTCGGCACTGTATGGCGACAACGTCAAATATACGATGATTTTTCCTTTTGAGTTTAGGAATATTCAATCGTGTTATCCAATATTTTTTCAAAAGGATGCCAATAGCGGCAAGTTCTTCCCGCTCGCCTTATTCGGTTTTGAAAACGATGAGAATTTATTTTTGACGGACACCGGTTGGAGTGCCTCATATGTGCCTCTAATGATTAAACGGCAGCCATTTTTAATTGGTTTTCAACAAGACCCAGAAAACCCAGAAGCTAAGAGAGCCATGATATCAATTGACATGGATAACCCTCGGGTCAGCGAAACCGAGGGTGAAGCACTGTTCCTTGAGCATGGCGGCAGCAGCGAATTATTGCAAAAAACCGCCGGAAACTTAGAGCTGATTCATCAAGCGAGTGAACATAGCGAAAATTTTGTTAACGCTCTAATTGAACATGACTTGCTGGAATCATTTACCCTAAATGTTGAATTGGTCGATGGTAGTGCTAACGAATTGTTAGGCTTCTATACCATCAATGAAGATTCCCTCAGGCAACTAAGTGGTGATGCTTTCGGGAGCCTAAACGAACAGGGTTTTCTGCAGCCGATTTTTATGGTGATTGCTTCTCATTCCAAAATACGATCTTTAGTTGAATTGAAAAACGCTAGCTTATAGTACCTGGCCATTTTTGTGTCTCAATCAAATAACATAGTAAAGCAGCTGGAAAACTGTTCGCCCGACGCAATTCCGGATGAGTTATTAAGCTCAACCCAGCCATTGTTGCTGAAAGGTCTGGTTGCTGATTGGCCGATAGTGCAGGCGGGTAAGCAGTCGCCCAGAGCGGCCGCCGATTATATCCAGGGTTTTGACTGTGACCTACCGCTGACGGCCTATGAAGGTGCGCCCGAAATTAATGGTCGTATTTTTTACAATGAAGAATTCACAGGTTTCAATTTTGTTAGAACCCGACAGACACTGAAGCAAGTGTTGCAAAAACTGTTTCAGGTTATTAATGAAACACAGGCGCCTAGCTATTACATAGGTTCCACCATGATTGATCATTGGCTGCCTGGGTTCCGTGCCCAGAATGATATAGGCTTAGGTGGCCGCGATCATTTGGCCAGCATATGGTTGGGCAATAGAAGCCGCATTGCAGCTCACTATGACTTTCCTAATAACATAGCTTGTTCAGTGGTTGGCCGGCGTCGTTTCACTTTGTTTCCACCTGAGCAGGGTGAAAACCTTTACGTTGGCCCGCTCGAGTTGACGCCCTCGGGTCAACCAATTAGCTTGGTAGATACTTGCCAGCCGGACTTAACAAGGTATCCAAAGTATGCGCAGGCGCAGGCCGCGTCCTTTGCAGTTGAGTTGGAAGCGGGCGACGCTCTGTTTATTCCAAGTATGTGGTGGCACCATGTTGAATCATTAGAGGCGTTTAACGTGTTGGTTAACTATTGGTGGCGGACCACACCGGTTTATCAGGGTTCACCCTTGAATGCTCTGCATCATTCTATAATGAGTCTACGCGACTTACCGGTTGAACAACGCAGGGTGTGGAAAGACCTATTCGATCATTATGTGTTTAATGAAGATGAACATGCATTTGATTACATTCCAGAGCATGCCAGGGGCGTGCTAGCGGGAGTTGACGAGGCTGCGGCCAAAGCACTCAAGGCGCAACTAGTAAAATTTCTCAAGTAAACTCTCATCACATTTTGGTGATAATGAGAGCTTTAATAAATTAAGGTTCGGCAGAAAGTAGAGGTGAAAAGTGGAAAATATTAAAATACAAAAAGTGGTTATTGCAGGTGGCGGTACGGCTGGTTGGATGGCTGCAGCCTCACTGGCTAAGCTATTAGGCAAAACGTTGGATATTACGCTAATTGAATCTGACGATATTCCCACCGTCGGTGTTGGTGAGGCAACCATCCCCACCTTGCTTGCTTTGCATGAACTGTTGGGTATTGATGAGCGGGAATTTATGGCCGAAGTTAACGGCACTTTTAAGCTGGGTATTTCTTTTGAGAACTGGCGAGATGTTAATGAAGATTATATTCACTCTTTTGGTTTTACTGGCAAGGATTGTTGGGCAGCCGGTTTTCAGCACTTTTGGCTAAAGGGTAAACGCATGGGTATTGCCAAAGATTTTGGCGACTATTGCGGTGAATTAGTGGCGGCCCAGCAAAATAAGTTTGCGGTTGTGCCTAACAATAGACTTAATTACGCTTATCACATAGACGCTGGGCTTTACGCAAAATTTCTCCGCAAAATTGCTGAAAAACACGGTGCAAAACGGGTTGAAGGAAAAATTGTAGAAGTTAGTCAAAATAACGAAAGTGGCTATATCGAAAAGCTAGCACTTGAGTCTGGTACAGAAGTTGAAGGTGACCTATTTATTGATTGCAGTGGTTTCCGAGGGCTGTTGATAGAGCAAACCTTGCATACAGGTTACGATGACTGGTCACATTGGTTGCCGATGAACAGCGCGGTTGCGATGCAAACTGAAACCATCAGTGACCCCATTCCGTATACCCGCTCGATTGCCCGTGACTCTGGATGGCAATGGCGCATACCCCTGCAATCTCGGGTAGGTAATGGTTTGGTATTTTGTGACCGTTATCTGAGCGACGACGAAGCCAAACAAACACTATTGGATAATGTTGAGGGGCAGTCAATTAATGATCCGCGGGTGATTAAATTTAAAACCGGCATGCGCCGCAAACATTGGAATAAGAATTGCATTGCCATGGGCTTGTCTAGCGGTTTTATAGAACCATTGGAGTCCACCAGTATTCACTTAATCCAACGCAGTATCACGCGCTTGATGCAGATGTTTCCTTATGATGGGATTCGTCAGCCAGATGTCAACGAATTCAATTCACAGATGGAATTTGAAATTCTCAATATTCGAGATTTTATTATTTTGCACTACAATGTCACTAACCGAAATGACACGCCGTTCTGGCGTTTTTGCAAGTCCATGGAAATCCCTGAATCGCTTAAACACCGTATAGAGCTGTTTAAGCAAACTGGTCGGGTTTTTCACGTACCAACTGAATTGTTCGCCGAAAATTCATGGACCCAGGTTATGTTAGGCCAGGGTCTGATGCCTGAGCAATATCACCCGATTGTTAATATGATGAGCGATGACGAGTTGAAAAATTTCTTAAGCGGCATCGATCAGACAGTCACTAACTTGGTTGGTCAGTTGCCAAGTCATCTTGATTTTATCAACCATTACTGCAAGTCGAGCGTTGTTTGATATAGCGACTTTTACTTTAAGTGATCCTTCAAAAACTCATAGACATTCTTTTTCTGCGCCGGACTGAGTGTAGTAACGATATCGTTCAGCTCGTACGGTAAGTGTGCGGCGGGATCGCCACTGGTTTTGAAAACAAAATAGTCAAAGAAATGGCGCCACGACTCTCGTTGCGCTGGACTTAGTTTCGCGATTGTAAGCATACTGTGTAACAGGCTCTGGTTTGGCGACAGAGCCCCCTGGTCAAGCCCGCCCCACCAATAGTTGATCAGCACATTAACTTGATCCAGCGACTCTACGGCGTGCCACCAGGGTGTGGGAATAAAGATCGCATCGCCCGGCTCAAGCAAGGCTTGCTGGGCTACGCAAAGCGCTTTGGAAAAATTAGGGTATCGATCCAAGTCTGGCTCATGGAGGTCAACCATACTGATAGGCACACCGCCCGGCGCATCCAAAGTTGGGCCCACATAGAGATTGGCAATTTGCTCAGGCGGGAATAAAGTAAACCGTCTCCTGCCGGTTACAACACAGGCAATATTGTCGTGAACATCAAAGTGTGGTGCCACCACGGCGCTATTGCCCAGCCACATTGTCGGTGCCACTGAATCCTCCAGCAAGGGCAGTTTATTAGCATCGTCAAAGCCAGGTAGGCTATCTCGTACTGAAGCAGCCTGTATAGCAATTGCGTGCGGAGTTTGGCTGTTCATCAATGCCAGTAGATTATCCAGTACTGTGGTCAGGGTTGCCTGAGTACGTTGAAAATTCACACCCTGCAGATCATCCCTATAGAAAAAGCGGCGGTTAATTGCGGGTTCTCCTACGATGGTATAGAGAGGGGTTTTATTATCGAACGATTTTAAGTAGCTAACGGCTTCACCAGTGGAGCGCTTTGCAGCCTCAACCATTGGCCAATCAGCCACAAGCGATCGAAGTACTGCTGGTTTATTAAGCGGAACTATCTGGTTGTGAAATTGATTGAAATCAACGTTTGTCCATTCCTTGATTTTCGAAAGAGCTTTCATTATTTGGTTAATTCGCCTGACCAGTATTGTGGAGCTGTATGGGGGATAGATTAGCTTGTCAAACCTGACATTAACAGCCAAATGCCAAATAAACTCAACTGTCTTGCGAACACAGTTGCGAACCGTTTAAAGACCTCATATAAGCAATTTTAAACCCATGTGGCCAAAGCTGTCTGTTGCTATTGTGAAACTCCTTGACTGAAATCGATAAACAAGTTCGCAGTTAAGCGACCGGTTAGGGGGTCACCACTAATGTCAACATCAGGGTCAACCATGCCTGAATGCAGGAGATTGCCAGGGTAGGCAACCAAACGGTTTGGTTTATACGCTACCGAGTCAATTAACTCGAAATGCTCGTCGCTGGCGTTGATATATTTCATCTGCGGCGCCCCATAAATATTAGTGAATGCTTTCCCCGCTAGGACAAAGTTGTCATAACGGTGATCAAGAATTCGCTCAAACCCAGTTGGTCGGTGTCGGAAAAAACCAGTTCCACCAAAATCACCTTGATTCAAGTAAAGCACCAGCGAGAAGTAGCTGTCCTTTACGCTGTCGAAGTGAGGCATTCGCTGTAACAATTGGAGCTCATTAGGCGCTGTTGTCAGCAGTGACAAATAGGCCATGATAGGAGCTGGTAGCAGCTCTTCAGAAACATCGTATTGTTGTCGAAAAACGGGGCAGATAAAGTCCATTACCGTATCAGTAAACCATTTTGGTAGCTGCGCTCGCACGCCTGGGTAGGCAGTAAGTTTGTCCGCCTCAAACTCAACTGAATGACAGGCATGTTGCATAATCGAAGAGGTTTCCAGCAATACATCATCGATCACAACAACGGGTGTTTTTTCGTTGCCAATAGTAACAATGTTAACCTTCATAGCCGGATTGATTTGCATGGGTATCGAGTTCATTGATGTAGGTTTCATCTTATTTACTATAGTAGCTTATTGCTGAATTTTTGATAAAGCAATCGTCATTCGATACTAAGGCAGCAGACTCTGTTGGTAGAAAAGAGACCAGCCTGAGGGCAAGTACGAATTCCAGAATAGCGCCAAGACCGACAAAAGGGCTCTCCTGCCAAGATAGAAGAGGATTATGTCAGAGTGTATGAGCGCAAAAAGCGGATAGCCACGCACAAAGTACTTAGGGACCAACATGCATCAACATGGCGCAGAGCTTATCTTGCGTATCTATTTTGCCTTAGGATAGTCCATTACAAAGCCAACCAGCGCACGAACACCAACAATTAAGGCATCTTCATTGGGGTTGAACAGCGGCGAGTGATTTGATGGTGAACCGCCAGCTGGGACGCCTGGATCGTTAACCCCTAACATCAAAAATAGTCCAGGAATACGTTCTTGAAAGAAGGAGAAATCTTCGGCGCCTGTGATCAGTGGGTGCTCCAGAACATTTTCTTTGCCAGCGGCCCATTCTAGGGTGGGCATCATTTGGCGAAGCAAGGCCGGATCGTTACCCGTGATTGGGTAATAAGGGCCCATTTCGACGGTTGCGGTGGCACCTGCAGCATCGACAATTCCTTGCACCGTTTTACGCAATTTGTTGTGCAACACTTTCCTTTCTCCCGCATCGAAGGTGCGAATAGTACCGGTCATTGTTACTTGCTCCGGAATGATATTACTGCGCACTCCGCCATGTATGCTGCCAATGGTAATAACCGCAGGGCCTTTTGTGATATCGATGTATCGACTAGGAATAGCCTGTAGAGCGGTCATAATTTGTGCGCTGGCAAAAACCGGATCAACGCCACGCCATGGCGACGAGCCATGTGTTTGTTCGCCATCCACCACGATCGTGAAAGACTCTGCGCCGGCCATAAAGCTGCCTGAGCGGTAATTGAGGGTGCCAAGAGGGACTGGCCAAACATGTAAACCTAAAATGGCCTCCGGCGAATTTGGACCGTCCATCACGCCCTCGTCGATCATTAATTCAGCGCCGCCACGCTCTCCTGCTGGGGCGCCTTCTTCAGCTGGTTGAAAAATAAATTGCACGGTGCCCGCCAATTTTACTCGATTCTCGGCAAGCACGCTGGCCGCACCCATCAACATCGCCACATGCATATCGTGACCACAGGCATGCATTACATCAACTTCAGCGCCGTTGTATTGCCCCTTAGCCTTGGAGGCAAAGGGCAGTCCGGTTTTTTCGAGCACTGGTAGCCCATCCATGTCGGCCCGCAAAGCGACAACAGGGCCGGGTAAGCCGCCGATCAAGATGCCGACAACGCCGGTATGTGCGACGTTGGTGCTGATTTTGTCAAGATTCAATTCCCTTAAGTGCTTAGCGATTTTTTCCGCGGTTTTAAATTCTCGATTAGACAGCTCTGGATTCTCATGCAAGTCACGCCGCCAAGCGATTACTTCAGATTCTATACGGGCTAAGGAATCTTCTATTTGCACAGATCTATCTTGCGCCCATATCGGTTCTACTAAAATCAGAGTGAGTGCTGTGACTAGAAGTATTTTCATCGTTGTTCCATAGTTTGAGGGGGCTTGAGAGCACAAAAACCTATTGTGCAATACATGCTGGTTAGATTGCCATATCCCTTAACAGTCTATCGTTGATTGGTAGGGGCTCGGGCGCATGATATTTTTCAACATTGTGACCTGCTATTAAGGTCTTAGAGTACATCCATCACTGGTCAAAGTAAAAAATTCATCATGTACTTTAAATAGCAAGAACATGAAACTGACCGAATCATTCTAGCGCTGCGGAAAATGAGCTGACCGCGTTACAATTTTTCTCTGAGGTTCTTTTGCAGTGTGGTGACACGAAAAAAAACCGCTCAACTAGGGCGGCTTTCAATCATTAAGGTAAGCAGGTAATTAAGAAAGCATTTTCTTAACCATTCCAACGATAACCAGCAATACGCCACCACCAACACAGCCAGAAGCCAAAGCATAAATTTCTCCTGATTATTCGTTGAATTGTGAATCCGATAGTCTGATCTACTGACCTCAAGCTACCTCTATTGCGGCGCGTAAACAATGGCGCGTAACACTTGTTATCATTCACCTAGCCAATGTATTAAGCCGGTAATAACAAAAGTCAGCACACGGCTTAAGAAAACATCTGCTTAGGTGTTATCTCAAATTCTTTTTTGAAATTTTGAATAAGACAAGACGGACAACTGCAGTCACACACCTCGTTACGCAAAAGCGAACGAAGATATTTCGTCAAATCGTTGTGACTTACAAGTCGATGGTTTTAAGTGATTCATGACGAGCAAACCCTGTCAAATTTTAGTAAGCTAAGCCGACTAGTCTTTTTTAGGTTTAACCTTTACCTTTTCCTCAAACTCCACTGCTTCACGCCAATCGTCGAGTTCAGAATCAATTTGATCTTTGATTTGTCGACGCTCGGTGGTTGTGCTTTTTTCATGCACACCACCCTTTCGCATTAAAGATGAACGCGCAACAGGGTTCCTCGGTGCGTTTGTGAGCTTCTTAATAGGAGGCATCGGCTTTTGGTCTAAAAATTTGCTTAAGAATATGGCTACATGAAACGATATTATGGTGGGTTGCTTTTCAAATACAACATAGAAATAGGTATTGTTGCTAAGAAAATATACTACTTAAGGTTTCAGTTCATGAGAAAGCGTCTTATCTATTCGATTTTTACTGCATTTTGGAGCTTGACAGTACAGGCGCAAGCCCCAGTGTGGGAGGTAAGTAAAGATGGTGGGAAGCTCTACATCGGTGGCACCGTCCATGTGCTTTCTGCGCAGGATTTTCCTCTGCCCAAAGCGTTCGACTATGCATTTTCAAAGTCGCAAATAATTGTCTTTGAAACAGATCTCGATGCTGCGAGTTCGCCGGCTATACAAGCAAAATTCTTAGAGATAATGATTTTTCAGGACGGCTCAACGCTCAGATCGGTGCTCAATGATGAGACCTACTCGATGCTTCAAAGCTTTCTGCTTGGTCGAAATATCCAAATACAAAATTTTCAAAACTTCACCCCAGCAGGCATTAGTCTGACATTAACCATTCTAGAAATGCAACGACTTGGCATTACTGAAGAAAATGGTGTCGAAGCTCACTTTAGCCGTCTGGCAAAAAGTAAAGTGAAGCCGGTATACGAATTGGAAACCATTGAACAACAAATTGAATTTTTCAAGAGTTTGAACAATCTGGATGCTGATATGCTCGTCAGCTCAACCATCAGAGATGCTGAAGAACTAAAAGACCAATGGCAGAAAATGATCGATGCCTGGAGGAAGGGGGATGTGGCCAAGCTTGAAACGCTGTTTATCGGTAGAATGATACAAGAGGCACCTGATCTCTATCAAACCATCTTGGTTGATAGAAATCGTAACTGGTTGGCCAAAATCGATGAGCATGTCTCCAGCCCTAGAATCGAATTTGTATTAGTTGGCGCTCTTCACCTATCTGGGCAGCATAGTTTATTAAGTATGCTAAAGTCAGCAGGCTACCAAGTCAGGCAGTTAAAGTAAGTAATCGACTGTAAGCCAAGAGACTGGTTTTTGAGTATGCTCCAGCTGCGGTAACACCCTAATGAACACAACATGAGAACGATTATGAATTGCCCAAAATGCCAAAATGAAATGATTGAGCTAAATGCGGTTTCATTCTCAGCTGCTAAATGTTCAGGCTGCAGTGGTATCTGGTTTCGTGACGGTGGTCAAGAAATCGCAAAATCAATTGAAGGCATTTCATCCATCGATGAAGCCGATACACATGCCGCTGCCGTCTACAATCAAGTGCGTAATGTTGAATGCCCAGAATGCCAGCAACCGCTAATAAAGATGGTAGATAGCACGCAACTGCACATAGAGTTTGAATCGTGTGCAGATGGTTGTGGAATCTTCTTTGATGCTGGTGAGTTTAAAGACTTTAGCGAATTTACATTTATGGAAAGAGTGGCTCAAACCATCGAAACGATTAAATCAAATCTTAAATAACGCCTTAAAGACGTCAGGGTGCATGGACCGCTATGTGGAACCGCGTTTCGATACAACAATAAAGTGGTGGGCCTGGAAGGACTCGAACCTTCGACCGATCGATTATGAGTCGAGCGCTCTAACCAACTGAGCTACAGGCCCACTTTTATAAAGTGAACGTGCTCCAAGGAATGGAGCGCGCAGATAATACTAAATTAGTTTTGTTCTAGGAAGCTTTTTAGGTGCTCAGAACGGCTTGGATGACGAAGTTTTCGCAATGCCTTGGCTTCTATTTGTCGAATTCGCTCGCGCGTGACGTCAAATTGTTTGCCGACTTCTTCCAGAGTGTGGTCGGTGTTCATGCCGATGCCAAAACGCATGCGCAGAACTTTCGCTTCTCTGGGTGTCAGGCTTTCCAAAATATCGGTGGTTGCGTGTAACAAGCCAGAAGTAGTAGCTGCATCCATTGGTGCTTCGACGTTTTTATCTTCAATAAAATCGCCTAGGCTTGAATCTTCGTCGTCGCCAATCGGCGTTTCCATAGAGATGGGTTCCTTAGCAATTTTGAGTACCTTGCGAACCTTATCTTCCGGCATTTCCATTTTCTCAGCTAGTTCTTCGGGTAGGGCTTCGCGGCCTTTCTCTTGCAGAATCTGACGTGAGATACGATTCAGTTTGTTGATCGTTTCAATCATATGCACTGGGATTCGAATGGTGCGGGCTTGGTCAGCAATCGAACGTGTAATGGCTTGACGAATCCACCACGTGGCATAAGTTGAGAACTTATAGCCACGACGGTATTCAAATTTATCCACCGCTTTCATCAAGCCGATGTTGCCTTCTTGAATTAAGTCGAGAAATTGCAAACCACGGTTGGTGTACTTTTTAGCAATTGAAATTACCAAACGAAGATTGGCTTCTACCATTTCTTTTTTAGCGCGGCGAGCTTTAGCCTCACCAATCGACATACGTCGATTAATGTCCTTAACTTCTTCAATCGGAATACCCAGCGCGTTGACGATGCGATTTAATTTCGCTTGCGATAATAGGATCAACGCCTGGTTGTCTTTGATCTCTTCTTTGTTTTTAGCCGCCTTAATTAGCTTTTTGTAGAGGTCCTCGTCGGTTTCGTTATCAACAAACATCTCAATGAAATCTTTGCGCGAAATACCAGCATCGTTTACTGCCACATCCATAATTGCCTTTTCGTGGCTACGAATGGTTTCGACTTGAAAACGAACCGACTCCCATAGGGCGTCAACGATCTTTGGTACGAACTTAATTTCCATCAAGCCCTCGATCAACTCAGCTTGAATCTTACGAGCTTGCTTGCTGTCAAAACCATGAGTGTTTAATGCTTT
Organism: Cryomorphaceae bacterium; assembly: GCA_047623225.1. Lineage (GTDB taxonomy): Bacteria > Pseudomonadota > Gammaproteobacteria > Arenicellales > Arenicellaceae > Arenicella. The sequence goes on along the minus strand of JBLHME010000007.1, from coordinate 25,264 downwards.
GTCATGACGGTTGTGAAGTTTCTTCATGGATTTGAAGCGCATGATTGCTTCGTCCATATCGGGACCGGTGTCTACAGGCTTTTCTTCTTCCTCTTCGTCGCCCTCTTCCTTCTTTTTCGCTGCGGAGCCAGATTGCACTGGGTTCGGATCGATTTCAGCATTTGGATCAATAAACGCAACCAACAAATCTGTTAAGCGCATTTTCTCTTGCTGAATATTGTCGAAAAAATCGAGGATAGTTTGAATAGCAGAAGGGCAAGCAGCCATGGCGACCGTTGATTGACGAATACCGTCTTCGATTCGTTGCGCCAGGTTTATTTCATCTGCCCGAGTAAGCAAGTCAACCGTACCCATTTCACGCATGTACATGCGCACTGGGTCGGTAGTTCGCCCGAACTCACTTTCAACCGCGGTTGCAAGCACTGCATCAGTATTGTCTTCGTCATCCTCGGTTTCCTTGTCGGTCTCGGCTTTAAGAAGCAAAGAGTCGGCATCTGGCACGCTATCGAAAACTTCGATACCCATGTCATTAATCATGTTAACAACTGACTCAATCTGGTCAGTGTCGTTCATGTCTTCAGGAAGATGATCGTTGATCTCTCTATAGGTCAAAAAGCCTTGCTCTTTGCCCTTTAAGATCAGTCGTTTTAATTCGGTTTTTTTGCTACTCGAATCCATTTATGGAACCTCAGTTTCGCTACGGCGCAGAATGCTTATTCACGCGCGGATAGCCAAATCGTGTAAAAGGAGTTTTAATAAGGGTTTAACGGTCAATTTTATAACAAAACCGAGAAAATTACGCTCTTTTTTAAGCCAAAACCTTAAACTTTGAGCCTTCTGATGACTGTTCTAAAATGCGGGCTTTTATGGATTTTTCAAGCAATTTGCTATTTATAGCTGCCACGAACGAAATTTGCGAGAGATTCCTTACGCGCCAATTCCTCGCTACTAAGCTCTGAGTTGGCTTGTTTGCTGCTCAAACTAGCCAACTCCTGAGTCGCATTAACCAGTTCCACTTCATTAAATTCTTCAATTATTTTTGCATTGTTAGCTTGGATCAAGCCCAGTGCTTCATCGTCACTCAGCGACTCCATGTTGTTATGTTGATGGTTAGCTAATTGCGAAAGTGTGCCAAAGAAGGACTCTTGTCGATAGCGCTCAAGTAAACTGGCGGTAGAGACTTGGTCGTTGTCTCGGCTAGCGTCGACCAGCGCATGTACCATTTTAATACCTCGAACATGAACTTCGGTGACCGGCTGCAAAACTGAAAATTCATTGGCCAGCTGCGGGTATTGCAGAATCAGAGAAAGGGCCCGCCGTACAGGGGTCATGCTAGTAGCGCTCGATCTTTGTGGCGATCGTTGCCTAGCTGTCGGTCGCTGATTTGTTGCCACGCTCGGCGTTTGGCCAACGATGTCTTGTGGGGTGGCTTGAGTCAACATAACGATGCGATCAATTATGAGTGAGCGCATAACGCCCTTTGGCATTTGCTGAATCATTGGTTTGGCCAGTTTGGCCAGTTTGGCACGACCGTCTAAGCGGTTGATGTCGGCTTTTTGCTTGAGGGTGTCGATCAAAAATTCGGGCAAGGGAGTCGCTTCAGTCACTAATTTTTCGAACCCTTCTTTGGCCACCTTTTTTACCATGGTGTCTGGGTCTTCACCATCGGGTAGAAATAAAAAGCTTACCTGATAACCATCTTGCAGTAACGGCAGCGTAGTTTCCAATGCCTTCCAAGCTGCGGCTTTGCCCGCTCGGTCACCGTCAAAGCTAAAGGTAATATTGGGTGTGTGCCTAAACAGCCGCTGCAGATGCATTGGCGTGGTGGCGGTGCCCAGCGTTGCCACGGCGTTATTAATCCCTGCTTGTGCTAAGGCCACAACATCCATATAACCTTCAACCACTAAAACACCATCGGCTTCTTTTATACTTCCTCTGGCTGCAAAAAGGCCATAGAGCTCGGAGCCCTTATGAAATATAGGTGTTTCAGGAGAGTTAAGGTATTTGGGTTCGCCTTGATCAAGTACGCGGCCACCGAAGCCGACCACGCGACCACGATGATCATGGATTGGAAACATGATTCGATGGCGAAAGCGGTCGTAGGTTCGCTTCTTTTCATTTTGCGTCAACATGCCGGTATCGAGCAAGGCCTTTTGTGCTGGCGCGGTTGATCCTAGGGTGGACATTAGGTTGTCCCAACCCTCTGGGGAGAAGCCTAAACCAAACCGCTTAGCGATGTCGCCGCTGAGGCCGCGCTTTTTTAAATACTCCACCGCCTGCTGTTTGTCAGAATGCTGGCGTAGTTGTTTTTGGTAAAACTCATTCACCTCGTCCATCAATTTGTAAAGATCAATGCCTTGGCTCTGCGTGACTTTCTTTTGGCCCCCTTGAGCTTCGGTGGGTATTTCCAGCGCAGCACTGGATGCGAGCTTTTCAATTGCTTCGCGAAATTCCATATGGTCGTAGTCCATCAGAAAGCTGATAGCGGTGCCATTGGCACCACAACCAAAGCAGTGGTAAAACTGTTTAGCGGGTGAAACGGTAAATGATGGTGATTTTTCGTTATGAAACGGACAACATGCTTTGTAGTTGGCGCCGGATTTTTTGAGAGGCACATACCCATCGATCAAATCCACCACGTCAATACGGTTTAGAAGTTGATCAATAAAATGTTGAGGTATAAGGCCAGCCATGTATCTATTCTACCTTTAGTTGCGACTAACTGCTGCATCCCCCAATGGAATTTTGATCCCAATAGAGGTCAGGACTAGATGCGCTGACATATTGCGGGCACTGACGATTAGAGCCTGGAAATTAGAGCCTGGAAATTAGAGCCTGGAAATTAGAGCCTGCAATTTAGAGCCTGCAATTTAGAGCTGAGAAGGTTAATTCTTTTGGTTTCATGCAAACCTAAGTTTGAATGATGGCTTAGACAAAATCTAGTTAGGGCTTGGTTAAGTGCCTAATTTGGCTTTAATAATACCGCTGACTTTTCCCATGTCAGCTCGGCCTTGTAATTCGGCCTTCAACAAACCCATTACCTTGCCCATATCCCTAATACTTTCTGCGCCAGTTTTGCTTATTGCTGCGGCGACAGCTGTCGCGATTTCGTCTTCACCAAGCTGTTCGGGTAGATAAACTTTAAGATAGTCGACGTGAACTTGTTCCTTTTCTGCCAACTCGGGGCGCTCGCCTGCGGTGAACTGGCTGATTGCGTCTTGAGATTGCTTTATCTGCTTTTGCAGAATCACCAATACTTCTTCATCGCCAATTTCAACTTGATCGTCGACTTCTTTGCGTTGGATGGCAGCGCGAAAAAGTCGAATAGACTCAAGCTTAGATGCGTTTTTTTCACGCATCGCGGTCTTCATGTCCGCAAAAATTTGGTCTTTAAGCGACATCCAGCTGATTTCTAGCGGTGTGCTTAGTACAATCGCGTTGTACGAATACGGCCACGTGAAGCGCGTTTCATTTCACGCTTTTTCGCTGCAGCGCCTTTGCGCTTGCGAACAGACGTTGGCTTTTCATAGAACTCTCGGCTACGCATTTCAGTGAAGATACCGGCTTTTTCGCATGAGCGACGAAAGCGGCGCAAAATTACGTCAAAAGGCTCGTCGTTTTTTACTTTTACTTGTGGCATATCTATTAAATCTTTAATTTTAGTGTGCTGCGAATGATTAAGACTCATTCAGGACGCGCGATTCTAGCCGTTTAGAAAGCGTTTGTATATACTTATCCACCACAATTTGCTGGCTTAGCAATCTGGTTAAGTCCGCTTAGACACTGACTTCTAGCAAACAGCTCTTGGTCAATTTATAGAAATTTACGATATGTCTTTATCTACCCTCCCTAGCCGTGTGCTGGGAATTGAAACTTCTTGTGACGATACTGGTGTCGCTATCTATGATAGCGAAGCTGGTTTGTTATCGCACGCCCTGTATTCTCAAATTGAAATTCATCGTGAATATGGTGGCGTGGTGCCCGAACTGGCTGCGCGCGATCATATCCGCAAGGTGATTCCTTTGGTCGATGCGGTTCTTAATAAAGCTAACTGTGAAGCAAGTTCAATAAGCGGTATCGCCTATACCAGCGGCCCGGGTTTAGCCGGAGCTCTTTTGGCCGGCAGCGCGGTCGCAAAGGGTTTGGCATTTGCGTGGGATATTCCGGCGGTGGGTGTGCACCATATGGAGGGGCACATGCTTGCGCCTATGTTAGAAGACAATGCTCCAGAATTTCCGTTTGTAGCCTTATTAGTTTCTGGTGGACACACCTTATTGGCAGAAGTGAAAGGCATAGGTGAATACACGATACTCGGGCAAACGCTAGATGATGCGGTAGGCGAAGCTTTCGATAAGACCGCTAAAATATTGGGTTTGGGATATCCCGGCGGGCCAGCTATATCCAAAGCAGCGCTCAAGGGTGATTCGAATCGGTTCAAATTTCCACGGCCGATGGTTAATAGACCTGGCGTGGAGTTTAGTTATAGCGGCCTCAAGACTTTTGCGCTCAATACGGTTGAAAAGCATAAGCTTGATGACCAAACCGTGGCCGATATTGCTTACGCCTTTCAAGACGCCGCGGTTGAGACGCTGGTGGTTAAGAGCAAACGAGCATTATTGCAAACAGGCGCCAAGCGCTTAGTTGTAGCCGGTGGTGTTGGTGCTAACATTCGTTTACGCGAACAGCTAACTACTATGGCAAACAATCATTCAGCCGAGGTTTTTTACCCACGCATAGAATTTTGCACTGACAATGGTGCGATGATTGCCTTTGCAGGCGCACAAAGACTACATCAAGCAAGTGCAGACTTATCATTTCAGGTTAAACCTCGTTGGTCTCTTGAAGAACTACCGCCGGTATAGCTCAAAGCGTATCTCAGCCGGTTATTTTGGCTGCCGTAATTTTATGTTTGAATTGGAACACAGCATTTTCTAGCAGTTCAGCTCCTATCAAACTCCACAACAGCCTGTCAGTTATTGAGTACGCCCAAAAACGCAGTACTGGCCAACGAGAAAAAGTTCAGCTTATCGCTAAACACTAGCCTGCAGTCACATGCCAATGATGCGGAAAATAAGCATGAGTTGCTGATTTTGGATGGTGAAGTGCATAGGTTCGACACGATGTTGACTTTGAGTTTTGCAGCGCGGTGGAGCGCCAGTGTGCAGGCAGGCTTGGTTCGCAATAGTGCAGGCGATCTTGATTCGTTAATCTCTAATTGGCACGCGGCGTTTGGCTTGCCTAAGGGTGACCGGGCCAGATTCTTACAAGACCAATTCCTCTTTATATATCAATTCGGCGAGCGTGGTCTCGCCTTGAATCAGTCGGTTTCTGGGCTCGGCGAGATAGAGCTAAGTCTCGCCTACCAACTATTAAGCAATGCCGGCATAGCAGCCTCAGCGCATGCCATTTTGAGTTTGCCCACGGGTGAACAGGCTGATTTAACGGGTTCCAGTAAGGCTGATGCTGGCTTGATACTGGCGCTTGCATCAAATCGGGGTTCTAGCCTTGGGTGGCATGCAAACCTAGGAGCGCATTGGATTGGTGACGATAGCCTTTATAAGATCGAAACAGCTGATACCTTTTGGGCGGCAAGCATCGGACTGCATTGGCAAGCAAATCGAAAGTGACGTTGGAGCGCGCAGCTTGATGGCCACTCGGAATTGTTTGATAGTCAGCTCAAGGAGCTAAGCGCGCCGGCCTGGCAGTTGGCATTTGCGGGTGAATTTGCCGACCAATGGCAATTCTATTTTGCTGAAGATATATCGGTTAACCGTGCACCCGATTTGTCTATTGGTGCTAATTGGCAATCAAGTTTCTGACTTTTTAGCGCCAATCTTTGTTTCCTTGCCTGATTTCAAGCGCTCGATGTTTTCACGGTGGCGCTGAAACAAAAACGCCACAATCCAAAACACAGCACCTATAAGTTGTAATTGGTGCTGTTGGTTAAATACTGCAAAACTGGCCAAGCCGGTAATCCCACTGGCTAGCAAGGAAGCCAATGACGAATATCGAGACAGCAAAGCCACAACGGCCCAGGTTAGAGCAAATACAGCGACCAATTGCCAACTAAGGGCAGCGAATACACCAATAGCTGTGGCTACGCCCTTACCGCCTTTGAAACCAAAAAACAGCGGAAATAGATGGCCCATAAACGCTGCAATAGAGACCATTGCAACGACAGCAGTCGATGTTGAATAATGTTGCGCAAGAAGCACCGGTATCACACCTTTGAGCACGTCGCCGATCAACGTGAGCGCGGCGGCGAACTTGTTTCCAGAACGCAGCACGTTAGTTGCACCAGGGTTGCCGCTGCCAACTTGCCTAGGATCATCCAAGGAAAAAAGGTTGGAAACAATTACGGCGCTTGATATTGAGCCGAATAAATAGCCTAAAATGGGCCAAAGAAATGGGGGTAGTGCTGACATGCTGGGTAGTTTGCGTAAACTTTGTCAAGAGGTCAAATATTCATGTGTTACATTGCCAATATAGGAACCAAAATGATTAATAGAGTACGTGGATAGAATTTACATACACGGCCTGAAATGCGAATGTGTAATAGGTGTTTGGAAGTGGGAGAAAGCCATTACTCAGACACTAATTTTGGACATTGATCTGGCCACAGATATCAAACCCGCCGCCGCCAGCGATGATTTGTCCGACACCTTAGACTATAAGGCTGTATCAGATAGAGTCATTGCATATGCGCAGGCCAACCCCTTCGATTTGATTGAAACCTTGATAGAGCGCTTGAGTGAAGTAATACTAGCTGAGTTCAATGTGCCCTGGGTTCGCATCAAACTGGACAAAGGTGGTGCAGTAAAAAATGTTAAGCACGTTGGAATATTAATAGAAAGAGGTACTCGCGATTAACACCATTGCCGCCACCACAGCCTATCTTTGCTTAGGCAGCAACATTCAACCCGAAGACAATATTCGCTTCGCGGTGCGCAGATTACAAAAAGATTTTGGCCAAATTAGAACTTCAAACCTGTATCTTAGCGAAGCTATTGGATTTAAAGGCGATGATTTTCTGAATCTAGCACTCGCGCTTAATACCACCATGTCTTTAGCCGACTTGTTAGAGTACACCGACGAGCTTGAAAAAGAGGCTGGGCGGGTTCGTGTCTATCGCGGTCGGTATGATTCGCGAACGCTCGACATAGATGTGGTGATGTTTGGTGACTTACAGGGACTGCATAATGGTCGTGAATGGCCAAGTGAAGACATAAATGAGAACGCTCATGTGTTGTTGCCGATGTCTGAAATAGCGGGCGAGAAAAGGCACCCAGCTCTGGGCATTCGCTTTAACCAATTGTGGCAAGAGTTTAACCAAGATGCGCAGCAACTCACAAGAGTAGAGCGCTTTTGGTAGGCTTATTTAGACTTTAACAAACTGCCCTCAAGCGCCTCTTTAGATGGCCGCTTAACAATCGCCCTAGATGACCACCGAGCGACCACCATCAACTGCAATTACTTGGCCGGTTATATAAGGTGCGTCTTTCACCAAGAATAATACTAGTTTGGCGATATCATTCGGGTCTCCCATGCGGCTTAACGGGATCTTTTCCAATAGAGAGTTCTGAGTTAGTGGGTGATCATCGTGTTCTGGCCACAAAATGGCGCCCGGCGATATACCATTGACCCTGATTTCGGGAGCTAGGTCAAGCGCTAAGGACTTAGTGAGCATTTCTAAGCCAGCTTTTGCCGAACAATATATCGGGTGATTGCTTAGCGGTTTTTGTGCGTAAATATCCACCATGTTGATAATGCACCCAGATGATTTGCGGATATGTTTTGCCGCTGACTTCACCATAAACGCGGGTGCTTTTAGGTTGCTGCCCACCAAATCCAACCAAAAGTCTTCGTCTATTAACTCGATTGGAGTAGGGTAAAAGGTCGAAGCGTTGTTAACCAAAACGTCAAGTCGAGCAAATTTATCTATGGTGGCATCAATAATGCCAGGAATACAGGCGACATCCAGTAGATTGCCAGCAACTATACCCGCGGAATCTGGCCGCGAGCTATTAAGTTCCTTCGCCAGTTCACTCGCTTCACCAGCCGAAGAACGATAGTGAATCATTATGTTGAAACCATTGGCATGTAGGGTGTGAGCTATTACTCGCCCTATGCGGCGAGCGCCGCCGGTAATTAAAACAGTTTGATTATGTGATGACATATTTCGTAGGCCTTAACAAACAATATTCGTGCATTGAATTTAGTAAAAACTTACTATAACGCATAGCCATACACACTAGCGTCAAATCCAAATGGAACCACTACAGGCAATAGTCCTTGCGATTGTGCAAGGTATTACAGAATTTTTACCCATCTCGAGCTCGGCTCACCTAATTTTGGTGCCGGAATTACTCGGTTGGCCAGATCAAGGTTTGGCTTTCGATGTGGCGGTGCATGTGGGCACTTTGATTGCGGTTGTGGCATTTTTGCGCAATGAAATATCACAAATCGTGCCAGCATGGTTTACAGGCTGGCGCGGTATGCAGTGGGGCACTTCTGGCAAGCTTGGTTGGTTGCTTATTATTGCCACCATACCTGTCGGTTTAGTGGGCTTGCTTGCGGGTGATTTTGTCGATGCACATCTGCGCAGCGCAGCTGTGATTGCAGCCAGCACCCTAGTGTTTGGTTTGCTTCTGGGGTGGGCTGATCGGCATGGCGAGCAAAACATAACGCCAATGGAATCTCTAACTTGGAAACAGACCTTGTTTGTGGGTGCGGCGCAAACCTTAGCGCTTATTCCCGGTACATCTCGCTCTGGCATAACAATGACTGCATTGCTGAGCTTGGGTTACAGTCGTGAAGCGTCAGCCCGCTTCTCCTTTTTAATGGCCGTGCCAGCAATCGCCCTGCCGGGTTTACTTAAAGGCGCGGAGCTTGCGGCGGATGGCGCAGCAAGTGATTGGAGCAATTTGTTGATCGGGGTTGTGGGTTCTGCAGTGATGGCATTCTTGTGCATGCACGTATTTATGCGATTTATCCAAAAAGTGGGTATGGCACCGTTTGTCGTCTATCGCATAGTGTTGGCGGTAGTAATCATGGTTTTGCTCAGCTAAGCCTTGAACTATTGTTGAACAACGTTATATTTCGCGCCTATGAATAATTCAAAAGATTTTCGTCAACGATTTGTATTCGACGACTTGGACGTGCGTGGCTGCGTTGTCAGCCTGCAGCAAACCCTGGAAGCGATACAAGCGACTCATCACTATCCAAAAAACTTAAGTTTAGTGCTCAACCAATTCGCCTTGGCTGCAACTTTGCTGCGCGATAGCATTAAAATTGAAGGCAGTTTAACCATTCAATTGCGCACTCCAGGGGCAATAAAGTTGATCATGGCGGATTGTTTAGCTGACCGTAGAGTTCGCGCGATAGCGGAGCACGATCAAGAACAATTTGCCGCTAGCGATAATTTGGCACTGGATCAGTTGGGTCAAGGGTCAATTCTTTCAATAACCATTACCCCTGATGATGGTGAGCGCTACCAGAGCATTGTACCGATTGAGAACGCTAGTTTGGAGGATTGCTTAGCAGACTACTTTGAACGGTCAGAACAACTACCCAGCAGTTTCAAGCTGTTTGCAGATCTTGAATCGGGTGTCGGCATTGCTCTGCATGCTCTTCCCCAGCAAAAAGTAGTCGATAAAAGTCAAAGCGATGAGCACTTTGCGCGGCTTACAATGTTGTTGCAAACCCTGAGCAAGACCGAGGCCTTGGCGCTTGGATCACAAGAACTGTTGAGCAGGTTATTTCACGATGAGTCTTGCCGTTTGTTCGATTCAAGCAGCGTGACGTTTGGTTGCGTTTGTTCTGCAGACAAGTCTTTGGATGCAATTAAGAGTCTAGGTCAGCGAGATGTTGAAGCGCTGATAACAGAACACCGCAGCGATGGAAAATCTAGCCTTGTGGTTGATTGTCATTTTTGTTTTCAGCGTTATGAATTTGAATTTACTGAGCTAGACATGTTATTTTCTTAATGGTGTGTTACGCAGACATTAACCCAAGCTACCCAACACTATTCTCATGAGCACACTTAAAGACCAACTTCTCAAAGCCGGATTGGTTAAAAAAAATGACGTTAAAAAAGCGCCAAAGAAAAAAGCGCCTACGCCAGCCAAAAAAAACCGCAATAAGCTTAGCGAACAGACATTACGCACCCAGCGTGCAATGTTAGACAAGGCTAAAAGGGATAAGCGGCTTAATCAGCAACGAAAACTAGAGGCAGAACGCAAGGCGCTATCTGCGCAGATCAAACAATTGGTTGATTCGAGTAAGTTGGATCGTAAAGAGGGTGAGACAGCTTATAACTTCACGCATGAGAAAAAGGTTAAAACCATTTACGTTACTCAAGATCAACAAAAGCAACTGTCTCGCGATCAGATAGTGATTGTTTGTCTAGAGGGAGCGTTATTCGAAATAGTGCCTAAAAAAGCCGCTGAGAAAATTGCCGAGCGCGACCCTAAAAGCGTTATAGAAAACAAAGTTGCCGAGTCTCAAACCGCGGCAGATGACCCATATGCAGACTATCAAATCCCCGATGACTTGGTTTGGTAAACACGCCTGCTAATAGTTTAAGTATTAAAGAGGCGCGCAAGTTAGTGCTTCTAAATCAAGGAATTCATCGACCTAGTGCTTTTGGCAGAGGAGCTAAAGGAACGCTGAGCGCAATTGAGCATCTAGGCTATGTTCAAATCGACACAATTTCGGTGGTAGAGCGGGCGCACAATCACACTCTGTGGAACCGTAATAAGAGTTACTCACACAAACACCTGGCGCAGTTGCAGGAGCGCGGCAGCATATTTGAGTATTGGTCACACGCTGCGGCCTTTTTACCAATGCGTGATTTTCGGTTTTCTCTGCCGCGCAAAAAAGAGTATGCCGATGGCGACACTCACTGGCACGCGAAAGATCCTAAAGTGGCAAAGCGAGTGCTAGAGCGCATTAAGTCTGAAGGCCCACTGCAGGCTAGAGACTTTGATGAAGAGCGTGTTCATCAGCACGCATGGGGCGGTATGAAGCCGGCCAAGATTGCTTTAGAGAGATTGTTCATCGAGGGCGAGCTAATGATCGCCAAACGTGAGGGCTTTCAAAAGGTGTTTGACCTCACGGAAAGAGTATTGCCTACAAACGTAGATACTCGAGAGCCGACACAGCAAGAATTGTGTGAGCATCTAATTAGGAGTTATTTGCGTGCCAATGGCATCGGTAACCCAGCGCACATGGCCTATTTAAGAAAAGGACTTAAAGCTACTTTATCCACGGTGTGCAGTGATTTGGGTGAGAACGGAGAATTAATAAGCGTTCAGGTACAGGGCGAGCCATATTATGCCCTGCCCGAGTGTATGCAGGCTCTAGGCGCCCCGCTGAGTCAGGCTAAGGTGGTTATCCTTTCACCATTCGATAATTTGCTTATTCAACGAAAGCGAATGAGATCGCTATTTTCCTTCGATTACCTAATAGAATGTTATGTGACTGCTGCCAAGCGCCAATACGGATATTTCAGTTTACCATTACTGTGGGGCCGCGAATTCGCTGGCCGACTGGATGCGAAAATAGATCGTAAGAGCGGCATCCTAAAATTAAATCACCTAGCGCTGGAAACCAAAGATATTGAGGGATTCGCCAGCGCGTTGCGCCCGAGCTTGCATGAATTCCTTGATTTTAATGGTGGGCAGCGTATCGAGATTGACAGAATATCGAGTGCGTATTCTGAACATCGGCAGAAAGATTTGGAAGCCTTCAAGGTTCTGCTAACCTAGGTGATTCCAATAGGGCCTGGCAATTAAATTACACAATTATCGAAGCGAGGATTTAGTTAGATGGAGAAAATAGTAGTGTCCATATTAGTTATTTTGCTTTTTGCTGCTGTTCTGACGTTCTCACTAGGGCCGAGGATGTTGGATAGATCTCTTAATGTGGTAGAGCCACACGAGCCTTATCAAATATCCGACCAAGCTAAAAAGTTGCACGGCCAGTTGATTGTAGGCGACTGGCATACAGACAGTTTAATGGGCAGTCGAGATCTAGCCCAACGTAGTAACTTTGCGCATGTCGACCTGCCTAGGCTGCAAGAAGGCAATGTTGCATTGCAGATGTTCACCACGGTGACTAAGTCGCCTGATGGGCAAAATTACGAAAAAAACGAAACAGGTGCTAGAGATAATATGACTCTGGTGGCTTTGATCCAGCGATGGCCAAGTGACACTTGGAACAGTCTGGCTGCGCGCGCACTGTTTCAAGCTGATAGATTGCATGATCTGATAAAGCGTCAACCTGACGACATTGCTTGGATCCGATCATTTGAAGAGCTCAATAGTTGGTTTGAACGTCGTAAGGAAAACCCCAAACTAGTGGGTGCTTTACTCGGCACTGAAGGCTCGCACGCTTTGGATGGCAAGCTTGAGAACGTCAAAGTGCTATTTGATAAAGGCTTTCGCATGATGAGCCTGCAGCACTTTTTTGATAACAAATTGGGTGCGTCACTGCACGGTATTAGCCAAACTGGCCTGACTCCCTTTGGCAGAGAGGTGGTTGCCAAAATTAATGAGCTGGATATTATGCTAGACGTGGCGCATTCCTCAGAACAAGTTGTTGACGAAGTTCTGGCCCTAAGTACTAGACCCTTGGTGGTCAGCCACACTGGTTTTAAAGGACACTGCGATTCACCTAGAAACATATCTGATGATCACATGCAGCGCATTGCCAAAGCCGGCGGTTTAATCGCGGTTGGTTATTGGGAAGGGGCTATTTGTGGAACACGCCCGCAAGACGTGGCGACGGCGATTAAATATGGTGTCAATTTAGTTGGCGAAGATCATGTAGCTCTTGGCTCTGATTTTGATGGCGCTGTTACCACTAGGTTTGACTCCAGTGAGCTTGCGGTGTTAACCCAGTCTCTTCTAGACGCTGGCCTAAATGAAGACCAAATTAGGAAAGTAATGGGCGGTAATATGTTGCGTTTTGTTAGTCAAAACTTGCCTATCTAAGCATGTTGTCTAATCGAAGGTTAGCTGCATGGACTCTTTTGCTAATGACTCTACTAGGCAGCGCAGGCTGCGTTCAGAATACTCAGTGGAGAACTGAACTAGCAGAGGGCAATTGTTTGTGGGGTGGCGTTGATTGCAGCGCTTCTATCATCGAGCAATATCTCGAGTACGATTTGGGTTTATTGAATTTACTGAACGCGGTAATTTATATGATCGAGACAGTGCCAGCAAGGTACTGTATTTTATCGACACGTAGGCCAAGACCGATAATGGCGTGGCAGTATTCGTGTTTGTGCACGGATGGAAGCACAACGCTGGGTTTAACGATTCCAGTGTCGTGCAGTTTAGAGATTTTTTATCGCGCGCAGCTGAAAATGAAGTTGTTGGAAGGCGCAAGGTTATTGGTTTGTATCTGGGTTGGCGCGGCGACTTTACCTCTATTCCGTTGGCGCGGGAAACAACGTATTGGGCTCGCAAGTCAGTAGCAGAAGAAATCGGTGCAGGTGGTGCAACTGAAATCTTTTCTCAACTCCACAAGGCTTTGGTGAGTCAATTCGAGTCGTCTACTGAACCAGAGCTCGCGGATAAAAATAGCTATGTCATTATTGGCCACAGCTTTGGTGGTGCCATTGTATTGTCTGCTCTGCACGATGTACTTCTCAAAGATTTGGTTGCGGCCAATACTTCTGTGGGTGGTGGGCCAAACCCCTGCGCTAGAGTCAATCGATTTGCCGATGCTCTAGTACTATTGAACCCAGCGATTGAAGCCAATAAAGTTATTTTGTTGAAAGAAGCGGCTGCTAGGTGCAGTTTTGAAAACGATCAGAATAAACTGATGCACGTACTGAGCAGTGAAGGTGATAGAGCAACCAGAATATTTTTCCCCATAGGGCAATATGCGAATCTGACCTCACCGCTTGGGCCGAAAAAACTTAAACGTCGAATCAACGGCAAAGATATTATTTTGGATGAACGGCGATTAGACGTTGAAACTGCCGGTAACCTTCAGCAAATCCGTACCTCTTTTTTATCTTTCGATAACAAAACCAAAAATTGGAAAATCGCTGACTGTGGTGATGGCCTAGCGCAATGTGGTGTCGTTGCCGCAGCGCAGAAAGAAAACCACATTGCTACTTCAGCTAATGATCCCTTGGCCTTTATCAAGACCGACAGTAACTTTATGCGTAACCATGGCGATGTATTTAATTGCTATGTACAGAGTTTTATCACTGCGGTGATTTTTGAAAACCAATCTATTGCGATGCAACGTGGGTCTATGCCTTATACCGAACAACGAATTGAAGGCTGTACCCATAATGATTTTAAGTTCAACAGTTGTTTTTACAATCAACTCGATGACTACGATTGTGCTGTACCAGGGAGTTAGAAAATGATTTTGCAAATCATTGCTCTGCTTGCCACTACAAGCCTCGGGTCTATCGCGCAACGAATTGGTTTTTGTCTGGTGAGCGCTACTAAAGAAACCATGCAAGGCCAGTCGTGGTTCCTATTTGCCATTTTGATAAGCGGATTATGGGTGTGGGTCTACTCAGGATTAGCAATATAGAACGAGTGGGAGTTTGGCTTACAGCGATACGAATTTCATCCTATTTTCATTCTCGGCGGCTTTGTTTTTGATGTTGGATCTAGTATTAATCAAGGGTGCTCAATATCAACTATGAACTTTCTTGCGCGTGGCAATATGGCCATGATGTTTACCTTGGTGGGGTGGTTTTTAGGTTGGTGTTTGTGGGCAGGCCTAACTATGGCGTAAGTTGTTGGTATTCAATGCTATGCGATTGAAAGGCTTAGCCTGCAACGAGTGCTGATTTTCGCTGGCCCAATTGGCGCAAAGTGCTTCGCCACCTCAGTGCAGGTACTTTAATGGGCTTGGGCGGGTCTATGTCGCTGGGCGGAAACGATGCTCAGCTATTGATGGGATTGCCAGCTGGGTCTATTGGTGGCATGAGCGCATTGTTAGCAATGATCGCTGGTATTGCCAGTGAACAAGCCCTTTTTAAAACAGGCTTTCAGCGCTCTTAAGAAGGCGTGTCTTGGGCCTCTTTGACAGCTTTAATTGCATCAAGTCTTGCGCGCTGAATAGCCGTTTGAATTTGCTCTCCATCGCTCATGCCCTTGGCGATTTCACCACCATTCACACTGTTCGCGGCTTGCTGGTATTTTAGGAACAAGGCCGCTTGTGAGTAGTCGCGGTTCTCAAAACCAGTTCGTCCGCGCGCATCGGCAATGCAACAATCAGCGATCTGACGGGCGCGATCATGGTTGGTCAGGCAGCGAGTCTTTTCCAGCATTTTCAGGATGGTTTGTGGCTTTAGTTCAAACATCTTGTGCATATGCAGATGATATTCAGCCACTGCTAAGGCCAGTGACTGGTGCTTTTTTGGGATACGCAGCCTTTCACACATCTGCTTGATTAGCGGTAAGCCACTACTCTCATGGCCTCGGTGTGATGGCAGTATATCCTCGGGTGTCTTAGCTTTGCCTAAGTCATGCACCAACGCTGCAAACCTTACTAGTGGGTCATTGCTTAACTTTGCTGCTTGTTCTATCACCATTAGAGTGTGCACGCCGGTGTCGATCTCTGGATGATATTTGGCCGTCTGAGGAACTCCGAAGAGGTCGTCTATTTCAGGTAATATTCGTTTCAAAGCTCCACAATCACGTAGGGTTTGAAAGAAAATTTGCGGGGCATCGCTGGCCAGGGCTTTTTTCATCTCGGCCCAAACTCGTTCTGGCACCAGCGCATCAACCTCGCCATTGGCGACCATTTGAGACATTAGATCTTGAGTCTCAGGCGCAATTTTAAAGCCAAACCTGGAGGCAAACCTAGCGGCTCTAAGTACTCTAACGGGGTCTTCTATGAAGGTTTCTGAAACATGCTTAATAAGCCCAGCGGATAAATCGGCCATGCCGCCGTGCAAGTCAATTAAATTGCCATCTTGATCTTGCGCCATGGCGTTAATAGTAAGATCGCGACGGGCTAAATCCTGTTCCAAGGTTACGTCTGGCGTGGCATTAAACGCAAAGCCTTGATAGCCTTTTGAGGTTTTTCGCTCAGTGCGTGCGAGCGCATATTCTTCACCACTGCGCTTGTCTATGAACACAGGGAAGTCCTTACCAACGGGTTGGTAACCAGCGTCCACCATTTGTTTTGGAGTGGCGCCGACCACTACCCAATCTTGATCATGTACATCCAAGCCCAGCGCGCGATCTCTGATCGCTCCGCCCACTAGGTATACGCTGATAGACGGATTATTTAATACCGTATCGTTCACGGTAGGCGCGCATTCTCTCTAGGTTGCGCTCTTGGTCCGGTTGTTGCTTTAAATACTCGATTAGATCGCATAGTGTGGCAATCGCGACTACCGGTATCTTAAATTCTTGCTCAACTTGCTGAATTGCCGAAAACTCCGTAAGTTCTCCATCTTTTTGGCCTAGCTCTTGGCGGTCTAGCGCAAGAAATACGACAGTTGGTTTGGCGCCGGCAGCAGTAATCAACTCGAACGCCCCTCTTACGGCGGTTCCGGCGGTAATCACATCATCGATAATAGCGATGTCGCCAATCAGCTCAGCGCCCACCATATTGCCGCCTTCACCATGGTCTTTTACTTCTTTGCGATTAAATGCAAAGGGTACTTGCTTGCCAGTATTGTCTGATAAGGCCATCGCGGTGGCACAGGAAAGCGTAATGCCTTTATAGGCCGGGCCAAATAATACATCAAACTCAAGATCTGAGTTTTCAATGCTGGTGGCGAAAAAACGGCTGAACTGCAACATGGTTGCACCGCTGTTGAACAGCCCAGTATTGAAAAAATACGGGCTGGCGCGGCCTGACTTAAGCGTGAATTCGCCGAATTTAAGCACACCAGTTTTGAGCGCAAATTCGATAAATTGTTCTTGGTATGGAAGCATAGTAATTATTCTGAGCTTTAATTGCTTTATGATACTCACAGGCAAAAATTTAGCTATAAAAAATAATGAAAGTAATATCCGCAAACCTCAATGGTATTCGTGCAGCAGCACGCAAAGGCTTCTATGAATGGCTGGTGAAAGTGGATGCCGACATCATTTGTCTGCAAGAACTTAAAGCTCAGCCTGATCAAATAGAAGGCGAGCCCTATCACCCTCCTGGTTATCACACCTTCTTCCATGCGGCAGAAAAAAAGGGTTATAGCGGGGTAGGAATCTATTCAAAGCAAGAGCCTGACAATGTTCGCTTTGGGCTTGGCAAAGGCTTTGAAGACGTAGATTTCGAAGGCCGTTATATTCAAGCTGACTTTGGTGATCTTTCAGTGGTTTCTGTTTACATGCCGAGCGGCTCCAGCAAAGAAGAAAGGCAAGAATTTAAAATTGATATGATGGGCAGGCTAGAACCAGAATTTAAAAAAATGGTTGAGTCTGGGCGTCAGTGGGTGTTGTGTGGTGATTGGAATATCGTGCATAAGAAGCGCGATATAAAAAATTGGCGCGGTAACCAGAAACGCTCTGGATTTTTACCTGAAGAACGACAATGGATGGATTGGATGTTCGGTGAAACCGACCCAGAGGTTGAAGGTGGTCGCGGTGGCCATGCGGGTTTTCGTGATGCGTTTAGGTTAATAAATGATGAGGACGAGCAGTACACATGGTGGTCGAATCGGGGCCAGGCTTGGGCAAACAACACAGGTTGGCGTATCGATTATCAAATCATCACTGAAAACCTAGCCAACAAAGTTATTCCAGATTCTGACTTAATCTACAAAGACGAACGATTTTCAGATCACGCTCCGCTTGTCATTGAATATGACATCTAACAATTCTAATACCTGCACCAATAGGCAGCTTGCCCTTAGCAAGGGAGAATTAGTCTAAACGTGAATACAGCAACGGCTAACACTCCTGCCCTCAAGTGGTGGCGCGAAAAACCAGTGTGGGTAATGCTGTTTCTTGGTTTTTCGGCGGGCATACCTATTTTGCTTATCTTTGGCACTTTGTCGTTGTGGCTGCGTGAAGCTGGAGTCAGTCGCTCTACGGCCACTTTCTTTTCGTGGGCTATTTTAGGGTATTCGTTTAAGTTCGTTTGGGCTCCGTTGGTTGATAAGCTGCCTATACCGGTATTGACCAATTGGTTGGGGCGTCGCCGTTCGTGGATATTGTTTTCGCAGTTGGCTGTCATCGTATCTATCGCATTAATGGCTTCGGTTGACCCTAAGCTTAATTTGACTGCAATGGCGATTGCAGCAGTGTGTTTGGGGTTTGCCTCGGCCACTCAAGACATCGTGATTGACGCATACCGTATTGAAACTGCGCCGCCTAGGTTGCAGGCGATGTTGGCAACCACGTATATCTCAGGCTATCGAGTTGGCATGATAATGGCTGGCGCGGTTGCCTTGGGATTGGCCGAAAGTCTTGGTAGCACAGCGGGGAGCTATAGTTATTCGGCCTGGCAGACAACTTATTTGACCATGGCTGCAGCGATGCTCGTCGGTGTGATCACAACCCTATTGATTAAGGAGCCAAGCGTTTCGCGTCCCGATCAAGAATATCCAAATAGAGACTATGTAAGTTTCGTTGGGGTTTTCGCGCTGTCGTTAATCACCTTTATAGCAGTTTTATGGTTTAGCCCCACTACCCCCATTTTATTTGAAGGTGGCAGCCAGTCGCTTTTCAAGTTCATCTACTCCAGCTTCTTGCTTGTACTCTCACTTGGCTTGGCTTACAGCACTGCGATAGCGTGTTCCCGAATTGGGTTGATCAACCAAAAAATGGTCGACCAAGGTTATAAGCAACCGGTTGAGGATTTTTTTCAACGTTATGGAAAGCTAGCGGTTTGGATACTATTACTTATTCTTCTGTATCGAATATCAGATATCGTGTTGGGCGTGATTTCCTATGTGTTTTATCAAGATATGGGTTATACAAAAACTGAAATAGGCAGCATTTCTAAGGGCCTTGGTTTAGTTGTGTCGATTTTTGGTAGTTTTATCAGCGGAATAATCGCCTTGCGTGTGGGTGTGATGCGCACCCTGCAATCAGCCGCAGTGTTTGTGGTACTCACCAACTTACTATTTTGTTGGCTCACCTTGGTTGGCCAAAACCACACCGATTTATTAATCACCCTGCCATTGATAGGGCAACTTAGCATGCCAATGGAATTGGCCTTGGTGATCACCTTAGACAACTTTGTACAGGGCTTTGCAACGGTGGCGTTTATCGCCTGGATGTCGAGTCTAACCAATGTTTCTTTTACCGCCACGCAATACGCGATCTTTAGCTCAATTATGACTTTGTTCCCTAAAATCATTGGCGGATACTCAGGCACAATTGTGGACAGTTTTGGCTATACTAATTTCTTTATCTTTGCCAGTGCGCTTGGTGTTCCAGTTATTGCTCTTATCTACTACCTCCGTAAACATTTAGAATTTAATACTGATGAAACTCAAGTTTGATAATCACTTTGTAAACGAGTTGCCGGCTGATGCTACGACAGGCAGCGCACGGCGCCAGGTGCACAACGCGGCTTACTCATTTGTTGATCCGGCCAAAGTAAGCGATCCAACACTCGTTTCATTTTCGCGAGAAACTGCTGATTTATTAGATCTGAGCGAAGCGGATTGTCAAAGTGATGAATTCTTACACACCTTTGTTGGCAATCAACAGCTCGAAGGTATGCAGCCTTATGCCATGTGCTATGGCGGGCATCAATTTGGCAATTGGGCTGGTCAGCTTGGTGATGGGCGCGCCATTAATCTGGGTCAAGTGCTTAACGCTTCGGGCCAGAGTTGGGCAATTCAACTTAAAGGTTCCGGCGCTACACCCTATTCTCGCACCGCTGATGGTTTGGCTGTCTTGCGTTCATCGATTCGCGAATACCTCTGCAGCGAAGCAATGTTTCACCTCGGTGTGCCAACGACTCGAGCGCTAAGTCTGATAAATACTGGCGAAAATGTGATGAGAGATGTTCTGTATGATGGCCACCCTGAGTATGAACCTGGTTCAGTGGTTTGCCGAGTGGCGCCGAGCTTTATTCGCTTTGGCAGCTTTCAAATATTCGCGTCACGCGGCGAGGTAGAAGAGCTTAGGGAGCTTGCGGACTACACAATTGAGCATCATTTTGTTCACCTAAAAGATCAACATTCGGTTGGCAGCAAAGAAATTTATGCCGCGTGGTTCAAGCAGGTCTGTGAGACCACCGTAACCATGGTGGTTGACTGGATGCGGCTGGGCTTTGTGCACGGCGTGATGAATACCGACAATATGTCGATACTCGGTTTGACTATCGACTACGGCCCCTATGGTTGGCTGGATGACTTCAACCCAGAATGGACACCTAATACCACCGATGCGCAGAACCGCAGGTATCGATATAGCCAGCAAGCGAATATTGCGTTGTGGAACTGCTATCAGTTAGCCAACGCGCTATTTCCATTGCTAGAAGAGACCGAGGCTCTTGAAGCGGCATTGAGTGATTTTCAAAGCCAGTACCAAGATCAATGGCGAGCAATGATGGCAACTAAGTTAGGGTTTGCTGGTTTTCAGGAGGGCGATGAATTGTTGTTTGAGCGCCTTGAAAAACTATTGGCGACGGTTGAAACAGACATGACTCTGTTTTATCGAGCTCTAGCAAGTGACGACCTGACAATGGCGCAGCTGCAGAATGCCTACTACGCGCCGGATGATTTAGGTGAAGATTATGTGGCTGACATGCAAGCTTGGATAACAGATTATCAGTATCGCGTACAAGTGGACGGGCTGGCGGCGGAGCTTCGTATTAGCAATATGAATAAGGTCAATCCTAAATTTATATTTCGAAATTACATTGCGCAACAAGCAATCGATCTAGCTGAGGAGGGCGATTATTCAATGGTGAATGAACTGCTAGAGGTTTTGCGCAAGCCCTATCAAGAGCAAGTTGATTATGAACGCTACGCCGCAAAGCGGCCAGAATGGGCCCGCTCCAAGGTCGGCTGTTCTATGCTATCGTGCTCGTCTTAAACTAAATCCCCCAACTAACTTTTCCACACCCGTCTTTGCGAGGCCTTATGAGCACTGAAAAAATTGTAATCACACTATTCGCTAAAGACAGCCCCGGCATTGTTCGAAAGGTTTCCGATGCTGTGCTTGAGAATGACGGTAACTGGTTGGAGAGTAGCCTTTCGCGTCTTTGCGGCCAATTTGCCGGCATTGTGCATATTGCGATTAATAGTGGTGAAAAGGCTGGTTTGATCGGTGCCTTTGCGCAGCTCGAATCAGATGGCATTCACATAACTGTGCAAGATTCGTCAGGTTTGGTGACTGAATCGGAGGAAGTTAATGCGCTGCAAATTTTAGTCGAAGCCAATGACCGGCCCGGCATCGTGGAAGAAATTTCTGCCGTGCTAGCGCAGTTGCAGGTCAATGTCGAAAGCATGGATACAGAATGTGAAAGTGCGTCGATGGCGGGATATTCTCTATTCAGAGCGCATATGTTTCTGGCTTTGCCTGAGAGCTTGACTGAGGACGATTTGGAGCAGGCGTTGGAGAAGGTGTCGGATGATTTAATGGTCTCAGTTTTAGATGAGTAGCCCTTATTGACTGCGTTAAAACCGTAGTAGTTCTGAAAAGCTTTTAGCTTCAACCCTCAGACTGATATCGGGCTGCGAATATCGCGCCGCTTATATTCAGCCAAACACTGAAAATAGCGCCTGGCACTGCAGCTAAAGGAGTGAAAAATTTGAGTGCCAGCGCAGTTGCTAAACCAGAATTTTGCATGCCTACCTCAATTGCTAAGGTACGACAAATAGACGCATTGAAGCCACACAACTTAGCCGCCTGATATCCAACAAGCAGGCCAATCAAGTTGTGCACCAATGGCGCTAGAAGTATCACCGGATTGATACTGGCTAAACGACCTGCATTGAGCGCAACCACGATAGCAATTATGACTACGATGGCGGCCATAGCCACCGGCGCCAGAACAGAGCCTAGGTTTTGCAGGTGCTTGCCAGCCAGGCTGTTAAGCAGCACTCCAACCGCAACGGGCAGTAAGATGATTATCATCAAGCTGTACAGTAATTCTTTGGCGGGCACGTCTACGCTGGACCCCGCGAGACTGACCATCAAGATTGGCGTTAGCACTACACTGGCGAGCGTTGATGTTGCCGTCATCACAACTGACAAGGCAACATTGCCCTTGGCTAGGAAGGTCATTACGTTAGATGCGGTACCGCCCGCGACTGAGCCTACCAACAGCATACCGATTGTTAACTGAGTAGAAAGGCCGAACAGGTGAGATACTAAAAGCGCTGCCAGCGGCATTACACTAAACTGCAAAACCATGCCTAGCAGTAACGCAGACTTGAGCTTGGCTACTTTTGCGAAGTCAGAGGCATGCAGCGTTAGGCCCATACTTAACATGATCAGCATGAGTAACGGCACAATAGCAACTCTTGCGTTACTGACTAGGTCAGGCAGCAAATAGCCTATTACCGCGCCAATGATGGCAACAAGAGGGAAGAGTTTAATCAACGCCAATTAAAATAGTTGTTAATAAACAGAGCATGCTAACTAGGCTTGCCGGCGATGGTTCCACCAAAACGCAAGGCCTTGAGCATTCAGCCCAGCATCGAGCTTCAACCAATGACGAATAATCGTTTCGTCGATACCATCGAGTTCGTTAAGAGCACGTTGCACCGCATACTCGGTTAAGCTCGACGCAAGATTGGATTCTAAATCACCATCCAGTTCAGCGGCTTGCGCCGTTAAGCCAATAAAATCCTCAATTTGTTCATGCAATCCTGCGATGTTGCGGCTGGTCGGCCTAACCGCGCTGTAATGAGTGAGGTAGAGTATCTCTGGATTTAGCTGCATGACCTTATCTATAGATGCGTGCAAGGCTTCAGGGTTGAACTGCACCGGCGTTGTGGTTGGCATCATGTAAGCATGGTTTTGTGTGCGCAAGGCTTTGTAGCTTAGGCCCAATGTATCTCCGGTAAAGACAGAGTTGCTTTGCTCATCGTAAATACAGTGATGGTGGCTAGCGTGGCCGGGGCTATCAAGGAACAATAGTGGTCGACCAGCGAAATCGATTGTCTGTCCATCGGTTGGTTCGATCATTCGGCTTGCGGCGATGGGCAGAATTTCACCGTACAGTTTTTGAAATTGGGCTTCACCATAAACAGCGGTAGCTCCGGCGACCAGCTTGGCCGGGTCGGCCATGTGCCTTGCGCCCTTTGGATGCACTACAAGTTGCGCATTATCACATAGGCCCATCAGCGCGCCGGCACCGCCTGCATGATCTAGGTGGATGTGCGTAAGTATGACCAAATCCACATTCGCAAAGCTGAGGCCAAGTTCATCTAAGGCTGACTTAACTTGTGGCACCGAATATTGTGTGCCGGTGTCAATAATGGCAACTCGGTCTTTAGATCGAATTAGATGAATGGAGGCCAGCTCAGATTCGTAATAGAGCGCGTCTACGGTATAGATGTTTGATTGTGCGAGTGTCTGTAACATGTGAGGAAAATAAAATTTTTGATTGTAAACTTGATTGATAAACGGGAAAAAATGTAAGCGATTTGCGCCAAGGCTGTTCTTATTGCAGTGTAACACTGGAAACATTCATTTATTGGGGACTACTAACATCATGAAACATCAACAATCACCAAAGACTTTGGGCGCGGCACTTGCAACGTCTGTTCTAGCGGCCGCAATGATGGGCACTTCGGGCCTAGCATCAGCGGCGTCATCTACTGAGCGCTGCGCCGATATTGTAAAAGGCGGAAGTAATAGCTGCGCGAGTAAAGCGTTGGGCATATCTTGCCAAGGTAATGCAACTGAAGACAATATGGTTGGCGCATGGATCAAGGTTCCAGTGGGAACCTGTGGCAATATTGTGGCAATCTGTGCCGGTACTGCCGATGCACCAGAAGGCACTAAAGACAAAAAGATTAGCAAGGCCTGCGGTAAAATTGCCGATCAAGCTGATGATAGTGTTGCCGGCGGTCGTTTGGTCGATAAGTTTGGCGAAGCCATTTAAGTATAATTTTTTTCACTAATCAGAGTGTGACCATTGGCCACCCTTTTTTATTGTTATCTACCCACAAGGAGAATTACCATGAACAACAAAACGAGCATCACCGCAGCGGCTTCAATACTAGCGATTGCACTCATCTCTACTCCGATTTCTGTTCACGCTGGAAAAGAAGGTTTTGAAAAATGCGCAGGTATTGCTAAAGCAGGAATGAACGATTGCGGCGCGAATGGCCACGTTTGTGCGGGTCAAGCAGAGACCGACGGCGATGCCAACGAATGGGTTTATGTTCCCGAAGGCACGTGCGACAAAATCGTCGGCGGTTCGGTTAAAGAAGCCAAGAAGGCGAAAGAAGAAACTTCTTAAGGTTTAAGCAACATCGAGTAATTATGAAGTGCGGCTTAGGAATTCGCCCGGAGCTTTTTGCAGCGGTTTTTGATCGCTTGCCAGAATTAGGTTTTCTCGAAGCGCATTCAGAGAACTATTTTGGCCAATCGCTTGCTCGCGCAAAGCTCTTAGAGTTGCGCGAGCACTATGCAATCTCTTTGCATGGGGTTGGTTTGTCGTTGGGGCGTGCAGACAATCTTAACAAAGCCCACTTAAGTGAATTGAAGAGCTTGGTCGATGAAATTCAACCAAGCTTGGTGTCTGAGCATCTTGCTTGGAGCGCATACTCACACCGCCACCTCCCAGATCTATTGCCTTTGCCTTTAAACGCGGATGCCTTGGAATTAATGTGTCAGCACGTTGACCAAATGCAATCGGCGTTGGGGCGGCAAATTTTAGTTGAAAACCCTTCCAACTATTTAATCTTCGATGAAATACAAATCCCTGAACCTGAGTTTCTAAATTTGCTGTCCAGTAAAACCGGTTGTGGCTTGCTGGTTGATGTTAATAATATCCATGTGAGCGCGACCAACCTGCAACGTGATGCTAAGCAATATCTAGACGCCTTAGACGGCGCCCACATCAGCCAATATCACCTTGCAGGCCATACTCAAGTTAAGCGCGCAATTGAAAACGGTGAAGAAACTGTATTAATCGATACGCATAACCAAACCGTGTCGAAGTCTGTGTGGGGCTTGTATGAATACACCATCAACAAACACGGGGTGAGGCCATCACTATTAGAATGGGACAGTGATTTTCCAGAATTTGAAACTGTTTTGGCACAGTGTAAAAAAGCTGATCGATTTTTGTTGGATCGTTCACCTCCAACGCTAACAACGAGCATAAAAAAGCCTTCTCTCGGCTCGGT
>JBLHME010000006.1:0-84282 GCA_047623225.1 Cryomorphaceae bacterium | reverse complement strand
TTAACATCTGATCGAACTATAGACATTGATGAGAAACCAACTAAGAGCAGAATCAATTTATCAGCTACTTGCCGCTATAGTAATACTGGCGGCGAGCTGTGTCGCTTATAAGTTAAGATTCCAAAGTTATTCATTGGCGAACCACTATTTGGTAATATCTCTTGCCTTGACGGTGCTATGCCTCTGCCTACTTGCAATGAACGGTTATTACGAAAAGACCAGACAAGCGGCGGTTTCAGTTCTTCTTATTGAGTCATTCAAGGCTACCGTAATTGCAGCTACGTTAGTCACATTGCTTTTGTATCTGACCAAATCTGGGGCGGATTTTTCTAGAATCTGGATGGTCTACACTGTGTGTATATCTAGCTTGATGATGTCGATAATACGATTTTTGCTTAATCTACTTAGTCGAAATTCGTATCGTAAAAAGAACATTCTGCTGCTAGGGCAAGACAGCTCAACGAGCTCTATAAAAGAGACTCTGAGATCACGAAACGAAAATTATTTACAAATCAATAAACAGTTTACCTTTCGATCTGGCGATAAAGGAAATGACTTAAACGACGTTGCAGCACACATAGAATCGTTAAGGAGCAGTGACGAGGCTATTTCTGAAGTTTGGATAATGTCGGATGTTTACTCTGAGTTTACTCACATTGAATTAGAAGTAGCATTATCTGGTGCCGCAGTACGCTTGGTATACATCCCAATGGTGCCTGATTTAGGTTTCGATTTTGAAATAGAAAAAATTCAAGGAATACCAACAATTAACTCCGAGCTATCGCGACCAAATAGATTAAAACTGGCAGCAAAGTGGTGTGAAGACTATATAGCATCCAGCCTAGTCCTTGTTTCGCTGCTACCACTCTACGCCATCATTGCAGTTATCATAAAGCTAGACTCTAAAGGCCCTGTATTTTACAAACAGGAGCGATACGGCATGAATGGTCGCGAAATTTTAGTGTGGAAGTTCCGTACAATGCACGTGACGGAACAAACCAATGACTTCAAGCAAGCAATTGAGAACGACCCTAGATTTACCAAATTTGGATATTTTCTAAGGAAGACGTCATTAGATGAGCTTCCGCAGTTGATAAATGTCCTAACTGGCAGCATGTCTCTCGTCGGCCCTAGACCACACCCTAATCTATTGAATGAAGAGTTCAGATCAACGATTGATTCTTATATGCACCGACACAACGTAAAACCAGGAATAACAGGTTTGGCGCAAGCTAACGGCGCGCGCGGCGAAACCGACACTCTAGAAAAGATGGAGCTCAGAATTAAGTATGATCTAGAGTATGTAAGAAAGTGGTCCATTCTTCTAGACATGAAAATTATAATAAAAACGTTCGCGGAAGTGTTTAAACAAGCCTTTCGCTAATATTCAAACCTAGGCGCTTGAGTTAACAGCCTCATACACCAGATTCAGGCGCAACTCATTGAATTGGGGCTATCATAATTTTGTAATTTTCTTACTGCTAAATGAGTAAGCGACACGTTCTGCTCCTTCCAGTGATTAGTTCTGAGCGTTTAAACTCTCAATTTCTTCAAAACACTTGTTGAAAACCTTAGCCATTCGTTAAATTTTCCATCCAATACTTGATGAACTAAATCTGTTACCACTATTCAAAATTTGAGCGGTCTAGGGCTTTATTATAAACCTTGATCGTCTTACTAGCACACACGCTCCAGGAGAAACTTTCTGCTCTTTCTAGACCAAGAGATCTTAGCTCGTGAGTTCTAGAATCAGAATAAACCACATCTTCTATCGCTTGTATGAACGAGTCCAGGTCAGTGGGATCAAAAAATTGGCCGGCGCGACCTATCACTTCAGGCATTGAGCTAGTGTCGCTAGAAATCACTGGACAAGACGATGCCATTGCCTCTAGTGGCGGCATGCCAAAACCCTCATAGATCGAAGGATACAAAAATGCCTTTGCCTGATGGTATAAAGAGCCAAGCATCTTATCATCGCCATCAACTTGAGATATTTGCGCCTCACTAAAGCCCAAACTAGAAATCAGTGATTGTTCCTCTAGGTTAAATTTCCCCCCTCCAAATGCAACTAGATCGAAATCACTCTTTAGCCGATGTGAGCTAGCCAAAGCCTGTAGGGCTTTACTGAAATTCTTGTACGCCTCACGTCTACCTACATAGAGTAAGTAAGGGCGTTCTCTCGACATCTTCAGACTACTCAGGGTGTGGAAAAAATCAAAATCCACTCCGTGGTGAACTACCGTTACTTTATCGTCATCAATACCAAACAGCTCTATCAGGTCGGACTTAGTATTATGCGAAACGCTAATTATTTGGTCTGCTCGATGCAGAGCATTTCGCTTACGAAGGCTGGTCAGATCTTTTTTTGAGAACATGGCCGGATACAACTCGTAATTCATGTCATGGACGGTTGATACTATTCGGGCACTATTTTTAACTAGTTGACCCGGAGCGTAGTAAGTTTCATGCACGATATCAGGTTGCCAGCGATTAACTTGATAAGTGCTAGTAATATTATTCAGCAAGCGAAAAAACTTATTAGTATGCGCTGGGTATCGATTTAGCCTTACACCACTAACCAAACCTTGCGGCAGAGAAGACAAATATTGATTGCAATGAAAACCCGCATAGATTTTAACATCCTGCTGCTCAGCCGATAGTTCCCTGGCCAGGGTTGAAAAATAGCGCGATACTCCTCCGAAGGATTGCCAACTAAATATTTGATTATCAAAAGCAACCTTCACCCCAGCCTCCCCGAATTAGAAATAAAACGCAGCCGATTATGAACTTTTTTGAGCAGCAGCAAAAAAAATATGCCGCATGCGAGTATCACTCTTTGGAGAAGCATCTTTTGTTTGAACAAGCCTCCGCGGAATACTATTTCAATCCATGCGCCGCATGCAGCGGTCAATGTAGGGAAAACTGCCTGAATCATAGGCAGGCCCAGGGACTTTGCAATGTGACGGTAGCTTTCTGTGGCGCCTCCAAGAGCTCTATGCACCGCCACATGAGGCAGCATCACTACTTTTCCGGTAGAAATTATATTTGCGAGCAAATGCCAATCGCCACCCATAGAATTGGGCATAGAAGTTTGTTTTAGAGTCGTGGTTCGCATCACTCCATAGAACATTCCATTATCAGCTACCTTCCAGTAATAGCCGAACACTCGTGCCAACCATGAATTTTGCGACAAACTGAATATCTTACCCTCAAAGATCAACTCACTATCTCTATAATACTTAGGCGAACCGCTTACCAGAGCGGAAGTTGGATCAGCCTCCAACACACTTACACAAGATGAGATATATGAAGAATCAATCCAATCATCATCGCCAAGCCACATAAAGTACTTTCCTGAAGCTAGTTTCAATACATAATCAAAATTTGCGGAAGCGCCAATATTGGATAATTGGCGAATATACTTAGTTCGATCATCGGACTTAAGATATTCCTCACACAACTTTTCTGTTTCATCTGTAGAAAAATTATCTGATATCAATATCTCGATGTCTTGATAATCCTGGGCAAGAACTGAATCTAATGCTTTCTGAAACATTGCTGCCCGATTGAAAGTTGGAATTCCAACCGAAACACAAATTGAATACTCACTCACTTTGAAATTACTCGCCTAATATAAGAAATTGATATCGAACGCAGAAACCGACTACTCGCAATGACCGCAATCATCGATAGAAAGAGAGTTATAAGCAATATAATTAACGTTGGCCAAAAACCTACTGCACCTGCAGCAAAAAACCGAGCAAACAAACAAAGAGTGATAACGCAAAGCAATGGTTTACCAAGATCGTGCAGATACCATTGCCATTTTTCGCTCTTTAAAAGACGCGCATGCATCACCTGATTGCCAATTGACAAGTAAGCCAAATTAAGCACGACCCAAATTGCCGCAGCACCCAAAGCTCCCCAACGAATAGTGGCGAAATAAATTGCGGGGCCTAAAAATATTACTGCTAATAAATTTTGATAAAAGGCCAACTTTGTCCATCCGTGCGCAAGCTGCAATGAATATGGGAGATGCAATAGTCCATTAAGTAAGTTTCCAATCGTCAAGACGCTAATAAGCAATGATGCATTTACGGTTAGTCTGCTATCAAACGTCCAGACTTCTAACACCTCGCTCGAGAAAAAAACCAAAAGGACTCCAACCGGAAGTATTGCCGCTGACATTAGTTGGCTGCCCTGATGATACTCAGTCACTAAGGCGCTTTCTTTCCCTTGAGCCACTAATTCAGTTAACCGCGGGTAATATGCCGTAAACACTGGGCCTACTAATCTAAAAATAACTGCGGCCACAGCTGAGGCAAAAACATAATAGCCAAACTCCTTAAGTGGAAGAACTCTGCTCAAAACAAGCTTATCAAGCTGAGTTAAAACCGTGGTCATTAGAGCAATTCCACTCATACCAGCCGCAAAACGCCATATATTTTTTAAGATCGTGTTGTCGAATATACCTCTTTGACCAGATGGCAGGCTTCTGTGCAATGCCAGCTTGAGAACCAAAACATGAATCAGAGCCACGACGACTTGCCATGTAAAGAACGCTTGTATCGTAGGCGCGATAAGCCACAGCACAAAAAGCGCTCCAAGACCCTGCAATGATGAAAAAAAACCTAAAATGACATTAGCGATAACTTGCCGCTGCAGTCCATTTAGACCGCCCATATAAAACGAAACAGGCCAGCGTAAGCCAATGACAATACCAATCATCTGCATAGCACGCATCAAGTCTTCCCGTGCAATATCCTGAGGATTCAACCAAAAATTTGCTATCGGGCCTGCTAATACAGCGACAAAACCAGCTATGACTATTGCCATTAGCCAATAGACTCTCTCAAGAGTATAGGCAGTGTTTACTAATTGAGTATCGTTATTAGAATCGTGCGACAACCGCGCCATTTCCCTATTCATCACTTGAGTCAAACCGAGATCAAGCACGGCAAGCATCGCAACTAACGATGTATAAACGCCTACAATGCCATAAGATTCTACGCCCATAAATCGGATATAGAATGGTACAAACGCAAGCGACATGACGGCAGCCCAAATACTACCCGAAAAATTTGCTACTACGTTTCCTCTAATAGACACAATTTTTCTAATTAACGAACGCGTTTCAAGTAACCATCAGGTGCAACAGTAAGAAGCAACTTATTCTGAAGCATTGTATCGATTTCAAACTCGTCATGCGTTGCTAAGTATTTCCACACAGCGGTCTTTGGGTTGTTGCCATGCTCCCAAGGGCGATCGGAGAACATATCTTCAGGGATATCCTCAATAACCGTGTCAAATACCACACAATAGCTCTCTATAGACGTTAATGGAGCGTAGGCCTCCAGCTCAGCAAGAACATGATCATGGGTATGATTGCTATCTAAACAAACAAGTACCCGCTTTTTATTGGCAGCCTTAGCAATTACTTGCACGATGATTTCAGGCGCAATGCTCGAACCTTCAATCATTGATATTCTTTTGAACATCGGGTGAGCTTCGATAGCATCACGATTATGTTGCCGAATATCAATATCAATTGCCACAACTTCAGCATCTTGTGGACCACCGCATATGGCATTTAATTCAAGCATCGAAGCGGAGAATATTATCGAACCTCCATGCGCAATCCCTGTTTCAACTATCAAGTCTGGCTGGATAGACCAAATCAACTCTTGCATGGCAATTATATCTTGCGGATATTGAATTATTGGCCGGCCTAGCCAAGAAAAATTGTATGAGTACTGTGAGTCTATTGAAGACTCTAAGAAACTCTTAGCATCTTGCTTTAAGGCTTCATCTGAACCCATATTTAAGATGCGTTGTCCGGTTTCTTGTTCAAATTCATTCATGATCAATTCCATAATAATTGAATTTACGCTTTGTTAACTTTTTGATTTCTGCGGCGTAGTTGCCATTCATTATTATTACATTTGTATTTTTTGGCGAATTTACTAATATTTCTGGGGAAGATACTTTCAGTCCAGTACAAGCAATGTATTTCCCTTGCTTGGCGGGATTGATATCTATGATCGACTCAATATTTATCCCTAAGTTTTTCATAAATAGGGAAAAAATAACACCTTTAGATGCGCCGCCCCATACTACTGAATTTTTTGATGATTTTTCAAGTAAATTTTTAAAAAACCCAATATTAGAAAGAAAATCCTCGGGAAAGTTAATGCCGTCGGCACTAGTATATTTTGGCCTTCTAATGCTTGCTAAATCAGCAACAACAAAAATGTATTGGCAACCGAAAACATGACCACTGCTAATAACCTTTTTAAAGATTCTCTTGAAATCTGATAGCCGAAAATAATTTACATGTTCGTAAAATACATCAAACCAGGCTCTTTTAGTACAAATCCAGTCAAAACAAGGAACTTCAATGTATATTTTTCCCTGGTTACCATTTGATTCAGCAATATCAAAAAGAAAATCAACGGGGTTTTGCACATGCTCCAGTACATGCCTTAAAATAATCCCGTCTGCCTTGGTACTTGTTTTAGATGTAAAAAACTCTTTTACAATACTTCTATTTTCTCCTTCATATGTTGGGTCTAAGCCCGTTATTTTAAACCCTAGCTTTTGGAGGTGCTCTAGAAAGTATCCTTTACCGCACCCCACTTCGATTAAACTACCCTCATGAAAATTTTCTTTTATTAGTATGGCCACTTCATCCAAATGATTTTGGAAAGAAATACTAGCGGCTTGTTCATTTTGATAGTCTTCATCATATGTAACAAGTTCAGACCGAAAGGCACTATTATAAATTAGTCCTGTCCCTAGGTTTTGCACTAGCTGCATGTCGCCGGTCAAGCAATTTTCGGCCTCAATGGCAGAAGAAAACATCTTGTTTTGCAATACAGGGAGCCCGCTAAGCTCGTAGAGATTCTTTTCAAGATTCATGAGCTAGCATCAATATAAGATTTCAATTTACTGTTCCGCCCCCAAAAAACTAAGGATTCATGGGTTGGGTAAGGGTAGTGGCCCAAATTTAGCTTTATTTCCCAAGAATATTTCTCAAGCCACTCTTCAACATGATTTTTAATAGAAATAGGCGCGCCAGAACAAATATTAATTATCCCTATATCTTCTTCCAGCACGGCAAGATCTAGAATATTTTTGGCTACTCGCTTCACATCTAAATAATCGCGAATCTGTTCGCCTTTAGACATATTAAATGTGTCATCACCATTTTCTATAGCTTTCTTTAATTGAGGGAAAATCGAGTTACCTGTCTGGTTATTTCCATAAATATAAAATAGCCGTGTCCAGGTTAAATTGAATTCTATTTCTTTCTGTAGATATTCAAGCTGCTCTCTTAAGGTGTTTTTGGCAAAGCCATAAGGATTGTCGGGGACTGCCGCCATGTTCTCTTCTAATTCTCCCGACTGCATGCCGTACTCAAAGCAGGTTCCAGCCACAACAAGGGATTTAAGTCCATTTTTCACTAATTCACTTAAGAATTTATAGTGTGTGGGTAGCTCTGACTCAAAGTGATGTAGCGAGTTATAGTTTGGCAATCCGCCCCACGCCAAATGAATTAAGACATCTGGTGAGCCAATCGCTTGATAAACATCATCAGGTGGATTGTGAATATCCATCTGCACTATTGTCAGTTTTCGAACATTTCCAATGTCTACTCGGCTGGCATTTCTTACAATTGCAATGATCTCTACGTCAATTGTATTCTGCCATATAACGCTAATTAAATTTCCACCAATAAAACCGTTGGCTCCTGTTATAGCAATTTTCATCAAACTATCACTAAGGATGGAATCGCCGTGACGAATCTTCCATTCCAAGATTCCAAATAATGAAGTTGCTGCATTACTTCTGATCTAAGGTTCCAAGGTAATATCACCACATATTCAGGTTTTCTATTTTTCAGCTCTTGCTCTTCTACAATCGGAATTCGGCTGCCGGGCATATATTTGCCTTGCTTCGCAGGGTTTTTATCAACTACAAATGAGAGGAGGTCATGCCGGACGCCTACAAAATTCATCATGGTGTTTCCTTTTGCTGCTGCACCATACGCAACGACCTTCTTTCCTTGCAGCTTCGCCTTTAGCAGAAACTCAAGAAAATCTAATTTGATCTTTTCTGCCTTCTGTTGAAAACCTTGATAGAACTCAATAGTATTCATACCCAGATCCGCTTCCTTCCTGTGCAGTGCTGCGACTGCCCCACTGATAGGCTGAGTTTGAGTGTCATTGCGCTGAGCATAGACTCGCAAACTACCCCCATGGGTAGGGGTTTCTTCCACATCAAAAACTGTTAAGCCGTTGGCCTCAAAAACGGTCTGCACGGCTGACAATGAAAGGTATGAGTAATGCTCATGATAGATCGTGTCGAACTGAACTTTTTCGACAAGGTTTAAAAGGTGAGGAAATTCAAACGTTGCTACTCCTTCAGGTTTAAGCAATATTGAGAACCCTTTAACAAAATCATTGATGTCTGGCACATGAGCAAGCACATTATTTGCTGTTGTCAGATCGGCTTGACGCCCTTGGCTCACCAATTCTTGCGCCTTTACAACACCAAAAAAATCTTCAATGATTTCAATTCCTTTTTCTCTGGCCGCTTGCGCAGTACTGTGCGTTGGCTCGATTCCATAGCAAGGGATATCTTTTTCTTTCACGTATTGAAGTAGGTAACCATCATTCGCGGCTATCTCAACCACCATGCTTTTATCGTTTAAGCCAAAGCGCGATGTCATCTTCTCGACGTAATGCTTTGCATGATCCAGCCATGAAGTCGAAAAGGAGCTGAAGTAGGCGTATTCATCAGAAAACATTTCGCCTGCACCAACCAAATCTTCTGTTTGCACCAACCAACAGTGATCGCAGACCATTACTTTCAATGGATACCACTTTTCAGGCCCTCTCATGCCCTCCTCTGTTAGATAAGAGTTTGAAGGTGGCGAGCTGCCAAGATCAATAAATGTATGGGTAAGCTCATTACCACAATGTCTACATTTCATTAAATTGTAATTCCTTCAAACTGGGTATCGATAAACGAATGATTACTATCTCGTTCTGACACTTCGCTTATTTTCATTGGCCAATCAATTGCTAGCGCTGGATCAAGCGCGTTGAGCGCTCCTTCTGCATCAGGTGCATAGAATGCAGAATGTAGATAGATCAATTCACAATTTTCTGTCAGCGTTTGAAATCCATGCGCAAAACCACTTGGAATATAAAGGCTGGATTGGTTTTCTGCGCTTAGCACTTCCATATGCCAATTTAAGAATGTTGGAGAACCTTTACGGATATCTACAGCCACATCCAGAACTTCCCCCTTTAGGCAGGTAACTATTTTGGCTTCAGAATGGGGAGGATATTGAAAATGCATTCCCCTGATAGCGCCTTTCTGCCGAGTCATGGTGTGGTTTATTTGCGCCACAGCACCCCCAAAACCAATACTTTTAAATTC
Organism: Cryomorphaceae bacterium; assembly: GCA_047623225.1. Lineage (GTDB taxonomy): Bacteria > Pseudomonadota > Gammaproteobacteria > Arenicellales > Arenicellaceae > Arenicella. The sequence goes on along the minus strand of JBLHME010000006.1, from coordinate 74,835 downwards.
TTTTGCACAAAAAAACCGACTGAAAAAACCACGGTTATCGGCATTCGGCTCTCGATTTACTCGCAATAACCCATCAAGTGGCGTTTCAATAAAGTCAAAATGTTGGCTCATTGAGACAAATGACCCTGTTGATAGTTATCTATCTGTTGCAGGGTAAACTCATGCATATCTTTTTTGCTATGCCAGGCTTTATACCACTGTACTGTTTCAGTAAGCGCCTGTTCAAGACCCCAGATAGGATTCCAGTTGAGTAGCGTTTTAGCTTTGGAGCAATCAAGCTTCAGGTCCCTCGCCTCATGCGGGTGTGCTCCTTCGTCTAGTAACCATTGTGACTTTTCACCCCATGCTTTTGTCATGATATTTGCCAAAGTAGAGACCTGCTGGACATCGTTATCATTGGGTCCAAAATTCCAGCCTTGATCAAATTCTTGCGGTTTTTCGATGAGGTGCTGACAAAGCAAAAGGTAAGCTGACAATGGCTCCAAAACATGCTGCCATGGCCGGGTAGCTAATGGGTTACGTATCATAAGCGGCTGGCCTGACGTGAAGGCGCGCACTGCGTCAGGAACGAGTCGATTATTTGCCCAGTCGCCTCCACCAATGACATTCCCTGCCCTGGCCGTTGCCAAGGCAATTCCAGCATCTTGTAAAAAAGAATTACGATAAGCCGCAGAAACTAATTCGGAGCATCCCTTGCTGCTGCTATATGGGTCATGCCCACCCATTGGCTCGTTTTCACAATAACCCCAAGCTCTTTCGTTATTTTCATAACATTTATCGGTGGTGACATTAACAATGGCTTTAACACTCAAGGTGTTTCGAGCCGCTTCCAACATATTTACAGTACCCATAACGTTAGTACTGTACGTTCCAACAGGATCTGTATATGAGTCACGAACCAAAGACTGAGCCGCCATGTGGATAACAATCTCTGGCTTTGCCTCTTGCATCACCTGCGTAAAGGCAACAGCATCACGGATGTCGCCATGAACACTTTTTTGCAAGGCTTCTTGAACACTTGCTATTTCAAAAACGGCAGGATTAGTCGGTGCTTCCAAAGCGTAACCGGTTACATTTGCTCCAAGCTGGTTCAGCCATAGCGAAAGCCAGCTTCCTTTGAAGCCGGTATGCCCTGTAACAAAGACTCTTCGATCTTTCCAGAAAGAAGGATCAATCACCAGTTTTTCCAAGGCGCTTTCCCACTATCCCAAAGAGTATTGAGCTGGGTTTTTTCGCGTAATGTGTCCATTGGTTGCCAAAAACCTTGGTGCTTAAAGGCGACCAATTCATTGTTTGCGGCAAGGTTTTCTAATGGTTCGCCCTCCCAAGCTGTTGTATCGTCCTTTATAAGTGTTATTACCTCTGGAGATAGCACAAAAAAACCACCGTTAATCCAGCTTCCATCCCCTTCAGGTTTCTCCTGAAAACCTTCAACCAAACCACCTTCTATAATTTTTAATGCCCCATAACGACCAGGAGGACGAGTAGCTGTGAGTGTTGCAAGCTTTCTGTGGGATTTATGAAACTCTATCAGTTTAGTAATATTGACATCACTTACGCCATCTCCATAGGTGAAACAAAACGCTTCATCATCTTTTATATAGTCTGCGACACGCTTTAAGCGACCACCCGTCATGCTGCTTTCGCCAGTATCAATAAGTGTTACTGTCCAGGGTTCTGCATTGTTTTGATGTACGTCAATACTGTTATCCTTCATGGAGAACGTAACATCAGACATATGAAGAAAGTAGTTGGCAAAATATTCTTTGATTACATAGCCCTTATAACCACAGCAAATAATAAAATCATTAACACCGTGAGATGAATAGATTTTCATAATGTGCCAAAGGATTGGCATATTGCCAATTTCAATCATTGGCTTGGGTTTTAGCTCGGTTTCTTCACTAAGGCGTGTACCAAGCCCTCCAGCTAGAATTACTGCTTTCATAAACTTAAGCTCCAAATTGGTACAATGGGGTTTCGCTGATGTCTAGAAGATTTTTCGTATGAAGTTAACATTCGATTGAAGGGTTTGGAATTTTGCTTTTCACCAGCGCGCATAGGATTGTATTCGTGTGTTCGTTTGTCAAACTTTAGCCGTAAGTATGCCTCAGGGAGTCGGTGAATTCTATTTTTCTACTCAGTAACGAGAGCTTAGCCAGATGAATGTTCGTTGGATAACTACGTTAATGCGAGGCAGTTATATAACAAGTAAGTGGCTCCTTATTCATGAATATTCAACAAGGCATTAATACTAAAACCTAAGGTCACTGTATTTATAAGCGTAAACAGGTTCACCAGGAGCCAGTCTTAGGAAATTGGTTCGGCGTTTTGAACAGCTTCTATCCAGAACAGATTGACTGTAGCAATGAGCGCTAATGATAGGCAGGGTTCAATCGATCAAGCTCTAGTTACGCGATATTTCCGCCACTATCAAGCCGATGAAAGATGCCATCAACTTGCAATAATTGACCAGAATTTTCATCTGCAAAACCAGGCTCAATTCCGACTAGGCTATAGCCTTTGGCAACCATCAGGCTATACAGTTCATTGAACAAGAGCTCTCCCTTATATAATGGTACAAGTGACATCTCTAGCTGTACAGTGCCAATACTCAGAAGCGAGTTCTCAGCCCCTGCTATTACTTTACTTTCAAATCCCTGCGTGTCTATTTTCATATAGATTTTATTGGTCGTATTGCATATTTCGCTAAAGATAGAATCAAGTCTTCTTATTTCAATTATTTCCTTATCGATATACCTAGATTCTGGTGCTGACTGGATGTGAGAAGGCAACATATCAAGAAACGAGCTACTGTAAGAATTCCCAGCTATGTTGATTTCTCTTTGTTCTTCAACGTCACCTAATGCGAAATTAAACACCTCCCAGTCTGGGTCGTTTTTTGCTTTCAATCTCAACAATTCAAAGGCTGAACTCAACGGTTCAAACGATATAATACTTTTTGTATAGCCGAGGTCGTTTTTCAATTGTTGCGCAAATTGACCAGAATTCGCACCAACATCAAGAACGGTATCAATATTATAGTGAAGCAATAACCGCTTCCTTTGTGCAAGAGGATGAGACGCCGGCGTAAATCTAGAAACATCATACCCAGCCATCCAAAACAACTTTCGGAGTTCGTGCTTTATACTCATATGGTTTGTTTCTCCCACATTTGTTGTTTTTGATCGGTCTTGACCTGATGGTTAGGTCCCAGATGAGTAGACCTTCACTAGGTGCGAGAGAATCTGTATATGGCCAATTTCAATCACCAGTTTGGGCTTAAATTCGGTTTTTTTTCACTAAAGCCCGTATAAGATTGTATTTTTTTGTCAAATAATTTCAGTTAAGTATGCCTCAGAGAGTCGGCAAATTCTAATTTTCTACTCTGTGACGAGAGCAGTATTCATTGACCACCGACATTGATGCAAGGTCGCTTGCTTAACGATAAAATAGCGTACTAAAGAATCCATCTTTACGAACATTAAATAACGTATTAATTAAAAACCTAAGCCTAAGGTATTTGGGTACCAAAAAAATTTTAGCGACAAGTTCCTTAAAGAAGTCGATAGGGCTTCGATTATCTCTGATGCTACTAAATTCCTCGAGATATTCATTGAAATATAACTCTGAAAGTTGCCCGCTGGTAATTGCAAATCCACCTAACCATGCATTAACAATATTCAATTCTAACTTCTCCTTAGCAAACGTGTGCCCGATATAATAATCTCCAGCCAGTTTATATTCCGCCAGTGCTGACAGGTCGAGCAATTTCATTGCTTTAGACGACCAAAATGTTGACTCTTGTTGTACAAACAGAAGATGCGTAGCGTAAAATCCTCGCGACAGCAGTCTATTGTTGTATTTAAAAAGTAAGATTGCGTTGATTAGCTCGCCTTTTTCATTATATAAGACATTCAAGCTCGTCACCCAATCAACATTACCCGCAAGAGTTTCGCGCACTATGTCAAACGCATGCGGTGAGAAGTAGTTGCCTGCGTTGATGTAGCAATAGATATTTGCATCTGATTTCAATGCGCGTCTAAAACCTTTGGCCAGCCCATCATTCATACCACTATCAGGTTCAATAATATGACTTATTTGATAGTTTTCTAATTGCTTGTTGGCCGCGAGATTAGCTATTAATTTACTTGTGCAGTCGGTGCAATTTGCGTTAGCGATATAGTGATGGATAGTAATCTGTTCGGAAATTGTCGCCGCGCTCTGGATGGCCAGCGGCGTTCGGAGAACGTAATCGCCACCATTAAATACCGGCTTTACTATTGCCGCAACGAAGTTATTCAAAACGTGTCTTCACTAAAGATATTCTCAAAAACAGTTTTTCAAATTTCAACAAGTATTCAATTAGTTGCCATGATCTACTGCATGCACTAACACAACACCGTGGAAATATAATTCATTTTAAGCGGATTAGATTGCAAATGTCATGGGCATCCATAACGTTGAGCTAGACATTTATAATGTAGAGGCAGACAAGCCGCATGAGTTAATCCATCGGGTGTCAATAATCAGCTTGTTGCGTGGTTTATTCGAAAAAATCATTGGGGAGGAATTTATACAAGCTTACCTGGAGGAGCATGGCCAGCATTGGCATTGGCAAACGGCCTATTTATAAAGCTCAGCACAAACCGGGGCTAGGAAATAACCAAAGATAGAGCCGAGTTACATTGTCTCTTTATCCGCGCAGGGCTGGGGTCAAAAATTCAATTGGAAAGACTTAAACGTAAAACTCGTTTCAAGTCCGCTCGTTACTTTTCAACTCTTTGAGAAAATCGAGCAATACTGGCCAAGGTTCAATGAAATAGCGGTGTGTTAGCCTCTTTGGTGAAGAAAAAAGCCTAAACAACCACTCCAAACCAATTCGCCCAGACCACCTTGGTGGCGTATATGTTTCACCCGCAACATAGTCAAAATATCCCCCCACCGGAATGATTACCTTCACATTCAGTTTTGAAGCGTTGCGGAGAATCCAAATTTCCTCTTTGGGCATCCCCATACCAACGAGCAAAACATCGACCTGTGTGTTGATTAAAAACTCGGGCACTTCGTCATAATTGATATAGCCGTGGTGAGGCAGGAAAGTTACCTGATCAAACTGAGCTCTTAGCCGATCGCTTGCTTTATTAACCACACTCTTTTGTCCTCCAAGCATAGCCACTGTAAAGTGCTTTCGATTTGCTAATTTAAAAAAGTCTTTGTGCCAATCAAGAACCGTTATGCGGTAGTCAGAACCTATTTGCACACCAAGTAACTTGAGCATCCAGATGATTGGCATACCGTCAAGATAAATGTAGTTAGTCTGCTCATAATATTTACTAAAAAGTGGGTCTTTTCTCAAAACCGCCAATGCATGCATGTTTATTGAAGCGAGGCAAACTTGCTCTGCGTTAGATTCAACGGTATTGCTAATTAAACTTGTTAGGCTGTGTCTATTTAAAGCCGTATAAGATTTCCTTGATAGTTCAATTTTCTTCATTTCGATAAACTTTAAAGTTAAGCAAGACGCATTTAGAGCAAAAATTGAGAACTTATTTGGATTCGGGTGACAAGCACGCTCATTAGCAGAGACGAGGTCTTAGCCAACAAAAAAGAAACTGATAAACAACGTAAATTCAGGACGGTGTCACTCACTATTAGAAGTGCGGTTCAGTTAAACAGCAATTATTGGGACCTCGACGAATCATAAATAAGTATACAAGAATTACTCAAAAGAATTTAAAGATGAGGCTTTAGATTCTTTTTACGATCAGAATCATCCGGTCACTAACGCTAAGTTTTTACGCAATAGAGCAAATCAGCTTCACAAGTAAAGGCCAAAATCAGAAGCCTTGAGAGCGCATGTGCGCTATTCATAGAATTAAAATTCAAAAACACCAATTTTTCATACGCATTGAATCTATTGCTAACTTTAGTTTCACCATACAATTAAATTGATGCTACCTTTGCGACTAAATTGTTTGCTAAGAACATCGACAATGGCTAAATATAAAAATATACAAATTGCTGGGGGTGATACCTCTGCGCCCCTTAATTTAGCTAAAAGGTTAAAGCTGATGGCGCCTTATATCAAAAAAGGAAGTGATCGTCTTTTAGACTGTGGCTCAGGAGGTGGGGAGTACGTATACGCACTTCATTCCACATTCAATATTGATTCATATGGAGTTGAATATGCATTCACAAAAATCAAACAAGCACTGCCGGATTCATTAGCGGACAATCGCGTATTATGTGGCGACATTGAAAGCTTACCATTTGACGATGAGACTTTTGATGTAGTTTTGATAAATGAAGTACTGGAGCACGTGCCCAGTGAAACGGCTTCACTAAGCGAAATTTATCGGGTTTTGAAAAAAGATGGGAAATTAGTCATTTTCTCACCAAATAGACTTTATCCATTTGAAACTCACGGCGTGCAAATGATGAGAAGTTTAAGAATGTTGCCCATTTACACTCCATTTATCCCATACATCCCACTTAATATTGGCAATAAATTCCTAAACTACGTGGCTAGAAATTATTGGCCCAAGGAACTTGAGTCGATAGTGCGTCAAAATGGGTTTAACGTTATTCACCATGATTATGTATGGCAGACCTTTGAAAATATTTCGGGAAGCCAGCCCGTGTTGATTAAGCGTTTAAATACTTTATTACGCGCTATTGCAAACACTCTGGAAAAAGCAATATTTTTGAGATGTTTTGGCCTTTCTCAAATGGTAGTTGCGACAAAAGACAAAACGGCCTCGCGCGACAAATAATCCGCGGTAAACCATCGCAATATTTCTTCGATTGCAGTCAGCCTAGATAACGAAGTAATATTAGCTGTATAGAAATTACTATAAATACCCTGGAAGGCGTCAAGAGTTTTATACTTATGATTGTATCTAAAAGAGGAGTCATGAATAGATGCGCCATTGTTATACCTATCTATAACGAAATAACGTTGCAAGATGAACTGTTCTCATTTCATCAATCATTATTGGTTTTTCAAAAACGGGATATTTTCATCGCCATCCCGCATCACATTATTGACTACGCTGAAAAACTTCAAATAGCGCACCCACAACTGAAGATTACTACCTTCGACAGTTTCTTTTTTCGAAGCGTAAAACATTATAATAGGCTGCTTACTTCATTAGATTTCTATATGAGGTTCAATCAATACTCACATTTATGCATCTGCCAACTAGATGTGCTTTCATTGCAAGATACTCTTGACTACTGGATGGAACAAAACTGGGATTATATAGGTGCACCACTTTTTGAAGGATATGGTAAACACCATTCTTATACGTTCAAAACAACCCTTAACGGCGGATTTAGTCTCAGAAACGTAAATTCTTCCCTAAAGGTTCTCCGTTCTGTTCGGTTTAGATATTCTAAACTGAGAGACCTGTTTCCTATGGAGAAAGATATTTTTCTGAAGTTAGTAAGAGTTCTTAGAGATGGGTTGCTCTTCAACTACAACATCCGGTTTTTCCGCACAATGCTAAATGAGGATCTTTTCTGGACATATGTTACTCCGAGAGCTCACAGCTGGTTTAGGGTCCCACCTCCAGATACGGCACAATATTTTGCGTTTGATAAACATCCTGATTGGCTCTTTGAGCGCAATGGAAGAACGATACCAACGGCTGTTCATGCCTGGAAACGGTTTGCACCAGAGTTCACTGAAACACTCATGGAAAAGCTTAGAGAAAAAAACACAGTAGAATCATTGCCCGAAAAGCCTTAGTTTTAAGCGCACTAAGATCGCTCGTATTCCAAACATCTGTAAAACTCTAGCTAACTTAATTCTAATAAAGTTAAACAACAAGTCGATCGTCCCAAGGATTCGGTATTTCCATCTAGAGCTAGAATAGTAAATATCGGCTTTTTCTTTCAGTGATTTAATTACAGAATTATTTGAAATACCGTTCATGTCATAACAACAAATTATATCGGCAATAACAATAACATTGGCTTGATTCAAGACATACTCATCAAACCAATAATCGAAATCAGCCAATATTTTATACTCTGTCGAATAGTATCTATTTTTAAATTCAGACATTAGATAGAAACATGATTGATGGCAATTAGGCATTTGAAACTTACTTAATCTCGCCTTCTTAATAACTCTCTGCGACTTTGTATAGACAAATTCTGCTGCGCCTATAACAATCGAATATTTCAGCTTAAGGACATGAGCTATGTTGTCTAGCACCTGTTTGGTATAATAACTGTCGCCTGCGTTCATGAAGTTTAAATATCTTCCACCTGCCAGCTTCGCGCCTTTATTCATTGCTTCATAGATTCCCTCATCAATATCACTCACCCAGTAATCTATTGCGTAATCATACTGCCTGATAATATCAAGAGTTCCATCGGTAGAACCACCGTCAATGATGATATATTCAAGATTGTCGTAGGTTTGATTAAGTACAGAAAGAATGGTTTCTTCAAGAAAAAGCTCGCCGTTAAACACCACGGTTACAATAGATATAAGTGGTCTATTTTGGGTTGTTACTTTGTATTTTCCTTGGAGCCGCAGACCCCCTTGCGCGATGCGATCATTGTTAGTTGATAACGTTAGTCCATCAATATCTTTGGGCGGCGTATAAAGAATATTTTTTTGAGTAGAGTACAATACATGCTCACAGAATAAGTTCAATAAAGTGGTTACGCTTCCAACGAATATCTTGATATGGCGAATATAATACTTTTGAGTCTCTTGAATTTACCCAGCATGTGTTTGCTCTAACCACCGAGAAAAACCATTTGATAGTGTTATTAGCAAACAACTCGCTTTATCTAATCGGCCCATATCTTGAGAATTAATACGACAATACATCAGTATCAGGCTACATTAGAAGCATCTTAACTAAAGTTCGCAGCTCATGGCTATCGTTTACAGCCTATAGCTGTTGATACAATATTTCATAAGCTGAAGACATGCAAAAGCCATTACCATCGATTGCCCAAACTCTGTCGAACTTAGAACTAGTTGATCCCGAACAGCTTCAGACTATAGTGCGTGACAATCAAACGTCCAAAGAAATAGTAAAAGAAGTTTTCAGCCGCGGGCTAATAAGCAGCGAAGCACTCAGCAGGGAGTTTTCGAATCGATTTGGAGCACCCTTATTCGATATCAGAGCGCTAGATCGCGCGGTAATACCAGTGGATCTAATCGAGATGAAGTTGGTTGAGAGGCACTTGGTACTGCCGTTATACAAGCATGGCAAAAGTATATTCGTTGCAATGGTTGACCCAACCAACAAAGCCGCTCTAGACGAGATTAAGTTCTATACAGGGCTACAGGTGATTCCCATCCAGGCCGAACTCGAGGCCTTAGAAGAAGTTATTGCCAAACTTGAAGAACAAGAGGGCGGATCGCTTGAAGATTTTTTAGGCGATGGTGATGTTGAATTAGATATCTCTGAAGAAGATCAAGAGGATGAGGAAAAGGACTACGATTTTGACCCAAATGACGCACCCATTGTTAAGTATGTTAATAAAATTCTGGTTGATGCAATAACGAGAGGGGCGTCGGATATACATATCGAACCTTTCGAAAAAGAAATTCGAATTCGCTTCAGAATCGATGGAATCTTGCACAAGATCACAACACAACCAATTTCTTTTGCATCAAGAATCACTGCGCGCATTAAGATTATTGCAAAACTGGACATAGCTGAACGACGAGTTCCACAAGATGGGCGAGTAAGGCTGAAAGTTTCGAAAACCAAAGCTTTCGATTTTCGAGTCAGTACCTTGCCCACCGTCCATGGCGAAAAGGTCGTTATGCGTATTTTGGATTCAAGCTCAGCAAATCTGGATTTAACCACTTTAGGGTTTAGCGAAGATCAATTGGCCCTGTATAAGCTTGTTGTGCATCGGCCTTACGGCATGGTACTAATCACTGGCCCTACCGGTAGCGGTAAGACTGTCACGCTTTACTCGGCATTGAATATGCTGAATACGCCAAGTAAAAACATATCGACGGTTGAAGACCCGGTCGAGATTCAGCTGCCTGGCATCACACAAGTTAATATAAATTCAAAGGCTAACCTTGATTTCGCGGGCACTCTTAGAGCATTTCTGCGACAAGACCCGGACATTATTATGTTAGGCGAAATTCGAGATCTTGAAACTGCAGAAATCGCCATCAAGGCTTCGCAGACTGGCCACATGGTCTTATCAACGTTGCATACCAATGACGCGCCCTCTACCCTTACCCGCCTCCTAAACATGGGAGTGCCAGCGTTTAATGTAGCGTCGGCTGTGCATCTAATTGTTGCGCAACGGCTGGTCAGAAAATTATGCATTACTTGTAAGAAAGAAGCTCAGTTTCCAAGAAAAGTGTTCATAGAAGCAGGCTTTGATGAAAGTGACTTAGAGAGTTTGATAGTATTCCAAGCAAATGAAGCAGGGTGCGGGAAATGCACCGAAGGCTACAAGGGGCGCTCAGGAATCTTTCAAGTCATGCCCATTAGTGAAGGTATCAAGTCGTTGATCATGCAAGGTTGCACAGAGCACGATATTGAAAAAGCAGCCTTGGCGGAAGGTACAAAAGACCTCAGAGCCTCAGGATTGCAAAAAGTTAAAGATGGAATTACATCACTCGAAGAAATTGAACGTGTTACCAACGTGTAATACACTGTTGATTAATATAAATATTTTTCAATTCAAGTATATTGAATCTATCCGGATAACAACCTTACCCAAAACTACGCTAATCACAAGCTAGGCAGCAAGCCTAACCAGTTGGTTCACGTAAATCTAAAGTCATGGCCGTAAAAAAACAACAAAAAGTAATCGAATTCCAATGGGAAGGGATGAACCAAAAGCGCGTTGCCTCTGCTGGCGACATTGAAGCGCCGACCCTATCCCAAGCCCGTGCTCTGCTACGCCAACGCGGGTTGCGGGTCACCAAAATAAAGAGAAAGTCAAAGCCTCTTTTCTCTGGCTCGAGACAGATTAGAAGTTCCGACATTAGTTTTGCATCTAGACAAATGTCAACAATGATTGGAGCGGGCATTCCTATAGCCCAAACATTGCGAGGAATCGGTAAAGGCCATGATAGCGCTTCGATGGAAAAGCTAATGCTGGAACTAAGCCGTGAAGTTGAGTCGGGTTCCTCCCTGAGTGTTTCCTTATCAAAGCATCCACAACACTTTAACCGCTTGTTCACCAGTCTGGTGGAGGCAGGTGAAGAGTCCGGTAAGTTAGATGTGATGCTTGATCGTGTCGCTACTTATAATGAAAAATTAGAAGCGATTAAAAGCAAGGTGAAATCGGCGTTAATGTACCCAGCCATAGTGCTGTTTATATCTGTTCTTGTAAGCGTTGTATTACTTCTCTTTGTGATACCCGTGTTTGAAAAACTGTTTAAGAGTTTTGGTGCCGACCTTCCAACCCTGACAAGGTTATTAGTTGATATGTCGCGTTGGATGCAAGATAACTGGCTATTCTTTTTTGCAGTATTCATAGCTGCCTGCGTGGCCTTTGCTTATTCATACCGTAGATCGAAAAAACTCCAATTCACCGTAGATCGCATTCTAATAAGACTACCGATTTTTGGCGTTATCTTTAGAAAATCCGCTCTAGCCCGATTTTCACGCACACTGGCTATCATTTTCGGAGCCGGTGTGCCGCTTGTTGATGGCATGAATACTGTGGGCGCAGCCACAGGCAATAGAGTTTACCAAAAGGCGGTAGCAGAGGTAAAAAACGGCATCAGTACTGGCAGAAGCTTGGAGAACTCGATGGCAGAGACTAAAGTATTCCCTAATATGATGCTGCAGATGGTGTCAAGTGGTGAAGAATCTGGTGAACTTGAAGTTATGTTAGAAAAAGTTGCTGAATTTTATGAGCGAGAAGTGGACGATGCGGTTGACGCAATGGCCAGCCTGATCGAACCACTTATGATTGTCTTTCTTGGTGGAATCATCGGCACCATGGTATTAGCTATGTATCTACCAATCTTCAAAATGGCATCTGTGTTCTAACACGCAGAACACTTCTATGCTCGAAAATTTCATTGCCCTGCCCAGTGCGGCACACACCTCTATTGGCTTATTGCTAGGGCTTATGGTCGGTAGCTTTTTGAACGTGGTGATTTTTCGCTTTCCAAAGATCCTAGCGTTTCAGTGGACACAACAATCGCACGAGTGGATCAATAAGGAGCCGTATACGGCGCAAACACCTCCAACACTTTCTAAGCCTGCATCACATTGTGGTAATTGCAAAGCACCGATAAAACCTTGGCAAAACATTCCACTGCTGAGTTATCTAGCGCTGAGAGGCAAATGCGCCTCCTGTAAGACCCACATCAGCTTGCGATACCCTTTTGTGGAACTTCTAACCGCTGTGTTGACTGCTTATGTGGTTCATCACTTTGGTTTTACACCTCAAGCATGCTTTGCAATGGTATTGACTTGGGTGCTGATCACTTTGACATTCATCGATTTCGATCATCAATTACTTCCCGATGATATTGTGCTTCCAACCATGTGGCTTGGCCTAGGCTTGTCCTTATGGGGTGTTTACACCAGTCCGCAAGGATCAATTTTGGGCGCTATTGTAGGGTATTTGTGTTTTTGGTTGGTTTTTCATGTCTTTCGCATTCTCACTGGCAAAGAAGGCATGGGTCATGGCGATTTCAAATTAATGGCCTTACTGGGTGCTTGGCTTGGTTGGCAATATTTGCCGCAAATTGTGTTGGTTTCGACCTTGCTTGGCAGCGTTATTGGTATTTTTCTGATGGTATTGCGCAAAGCCAAGAGCGATCTCGCCATTCCATTTGGACCCTACATTGCTTTTGCTGGCTGGGTCGCACTTATTTGGGGTGAAGAGATTAATCGCTTCTATTTACAAACTAGTGGTCTATGAATTAACGCATGGCTAAGCAAATGAGTATTGAAAATTGAGTTTCGTTGTTGGGTTAACCGGCGGTATCGGCAGTGGAAAAACGGTAGCTTCAGATCATTTCGCGGCCTTGGGTGTTCCTGTTATCGATACCGACATTATCGCCAGACTGATCGTTGAGCCTGGACAACCTGCACTGCAAAGATTGGTTAAGCGCTTTGGCAATGAGGTTTTAAAGAATGACGGCACACTGAACCGCGCAGAATTGCGAACGCTAGCCTTTGCAAATGACCAAAATAAAGCTGCCTTGGACGCAATAACGCATCCAGCAATTCGGTTTGAAACAGCCTCACAAATAAGCAAATGTGACTATCCGTATTGTATTGTTGTGATTCCATTGCTAACAGCCGACTCGGCTTTTGCAGAATTCATACAGCAAGTTTTAACCATAACGGCAAACCATGAAACCAAAGTCGAACGGGTGAAAAAGCGCAGCGGACTAAGCCGTGTTGAAGTAGAACGCATCATGGACACTCAATTAAGCGACCAAGAGCGCTCTGATTTTGCCGATGATATTATTGCCAATGACGGCACAATTGCCGAGGCTCAAAGCGAGGTAGAACGCCTGCATCAACTTTATTTGAACTTAAGCCAGGCTGTTTAATCCCAAGCTCAAGGCTGTTTAATCCCAAGCTCAAGGCTGTTTAATCCCAAGCTCAAGGCTGTTTAATCCCAAGCTCAGGCCTGTTCATTAATTTCGCGGCTTATTAGGGCCTCTAATATTGCTTGATTTCCTTGCAGGAAATCAAGCTCCTGAAGGTCCATCGGCGCCACCCATTTAATTGCTTGCCCCTCAAGGCTTTGCACTTCGCCTTGATAGTCTTCAACAATTCGTACGTGAAGCCTAACTTGCCTGTCTGGGTAATCGTGCTCAAGCAGCATCAACGGCCTGCTGCGTATAATGTGGATACCCACTTCTTCACGAAATTCCCGCACCAAAGCAAACTCACTGGATTCTCCTTGTTCCAACTTGCCACCAGGAAACTCCCACTTATTGAAGTACATGTCCTCTACCACTCGTTGCCCCACTAATACGTGGCCAGCTTGGTTGTACACAATACCAACAGCAACCTCTATGCGTTTCATTTAGTGTTTCGCAGAGCTCTTGAGCTTAACTACGATAATCCGCATTAATCGTAACGTACTCGTGAGAAAGGTCGCTAGTCCAAACATGATGCTTATGCTGGCCTAAATTCAGGTCGATGTTAATTTCGATCTCGCTTTTCCCAAACTCATGCTTACCTAGATGTTCGAAATAGTCTGCAGCAGGCTCGCCTTGAACAATCAGTGCCAGAGCATTGATTTTAATATCGACTTTGTCTAAATCTAATTGCTCCACTTGAGCCTTGCCGATGGCGGCCAAGATCCTTCCCCAATTGGGGTCTGAGGCATACAATGCAGTCTTTACTAAGGGCGAGTGAGCCACGCTGTAGGCTATCGATTGAGCATCGCTTTGACTTACCGCATTGTGCACACTCACTTTGACAAATTTGGTGGCTCCTTCTCCATCGCGCACTACACTGGTAGCAAGTTTTATCAGCAAGCGTTCCAAACCCGCGTATAACTGCAGAGACGCTTCAGACGCCACATCCACGATTTTATCAATTTTAGATTTGCCAGTGGCTATCAAAATTAACGCATCATTAGTTGATGTGTCGCTGTCCACAGTAATTCTATTGAAGCTAGCATCGTTGGCACGTGCCAACAGTTCCTGCAAAACCGTCTTCTCAACGGCCGCATCAGTGGCCACGTAAGCCAGCATCGTCGCCATATTCGGGCATATCATGCCGGAACCCTTGGCTATGCCTGTAAGGGTGATTGCTTGGCCATCAATAGATATTTGCTCAGACGCTGCCTTAGCGACAGTATCTGTGGTCATGATCGATTCTGCCGCCGCAAGCCAGTTGTCTCCCAACAAGCCATCAATCAGCGAAGGAACTGCGTGGAGCATTTTCTCGACTGGTAATTGTTCGCCAATCACGCCAGTAGAAAATGGCAACACTTGGTTTTCAGCTAGGCCAAGTTGATTGGCAACTTGGGCACAAGTGCTGCGAGCTGATTGCATGCCCAGCTTTCCGGTTCCAGCGTTGGCATTGCCTGCGTTGATCAATAACGCTCTGGGTTCTGCCGAGCTCATATTGTCTTTGGCCAAGGTAACGGGAGCGGCGCAATAACGATTATTGGTAAACACACCAGCCACAGAACTACCCTCAACAAATGAAATGAGCGCCATATCATTGCGGCCTTCGTAACGAATTCCTGCTTCGGTAGTCGCTAGTTTTACACCGCTAATTGTGCGCAAATTTTTTGGTGGGTTGAGGCCTACGGCCATATGCTTCCTCGTATAAGTCTATGCTAGTTTTTAAGTCAGCTTGCCGTGGCATTGCTTATATTTTTTACCTGACCCACAAGGACAAGCTTCATTGCGCCCAACTTTAGGCTGCTCTCGTACAAACGGTGTTGCTTGATCTGAATCCTGCTCAACGGCTGTCTCGCTAGCAAAAGTATTAGCATGCTGCAGTTCAAGATTTTGTTGCGATGCGGCTTGTTGTCGGCGTTCTAATTCATCGATTTCTGATTCTTCACGTAACTGCACTTTAGCTAGAACCGTCACCACCTCTGATTTAACCCGATCCAACATTGCGGTAAACATGTCAAATGCTTCTCGCTTGTACTCCTGTTTAGGATTCTTCTGAGCGTAACCGCGCAAGCCGATGCCTTGA
Source organism: Cryomorphaceae bacterium (assembly GCA_047623225.1). GTDB lineage: Bacteria > Pseudomonadota > Gammaproteobacteria > Arenicellales > Arenicellaceae > Arenicella. Next base: position 59,185 of record JBLHME010000006.1, on the reverse strand, counting down.
CGAAGATAATCCATTTCAGACAAATGCTCCTTCCACTGTGTATCCAGTGTTTGCAGCATAATTACCTTTTCTAAATGGCGAATAATCTCGGCACCGTATTTTTCTTCTTTGCCTTTGTAGGATTCTTCGATCGAATCAAAAATACGATCGCGCAAAGTCTCTTCATACAGAGACTTATCATCGTCCATCCATTGCTTGACTGGTAACTCAACATTAAATTCTAAACGAAGATCGTCCTCTAGCTGATCCAAATCCCATTGTTCAGGCAAACTTTGCGGGGGAATGGTTCGATCAACCACTTGATCAACAACCGCTTCGCGCATGTCGGCTACATTGTCGGATACGTCTTCAGACGACATTAATGCATTGCGCTCGGAATACACCAACTTGCGTTGCTCGCTAGCAACATCATCGTATTCTAATAATTGCTTTCGTATGTCAAAGTTATGGCCTTCGACCTTACGCTGAGCATTCTCAATTACTCGAGAAACTAAGCGGCTCTCTATAGCCTCGCCCTCTTCCATGCCAACCCTTTGCATCATACTTGATATACGTTCAGAGCCAAAGATTCGCATTAAAGAATCGTCCATTGAGAGGTAAAAGCGAGTTTCACCTGGGTCTCCTTGACGACCCGAACGACCACGCAGTTGGTTATCAATTCGCCGCGATTCGTGGCGCTCTGTGCCAATCACATACAAACCGCCATTTTCCAATACTTGGTCATGACCGACCTGCCAATCGGCTCTTATTTTTTTCTGCTCGTCTACCGAATCAACACCTTCAAGACGCATATCAAGGTTACCACCCAGTACGATATCAGTACCACGACCTGCCATATTGGTGGCAATAGTGATTGATCCGGTCTGGCCCGCCTTGGCAATAACCAAAGCTTCACGGTCATGTTGCTTGGCGTTCAGAACTTCGTGATCCAGTTTGTGTTTTGTAAATTCCTTTGCCAACAACTCTGAAACTTCAATAGACGCTGTGCCCAACAATACTGGTTGACCATTCTTATGACGCTCTTGCACGTCTTCAACAATCGAAGCAAATTTTTCCTGCATAGTACGGAAAATCACATCAGCCTGATCGATGCGTATCATCGTTTTGTCGGTAGGAATCACCACAACTTCAAGATTGTATATTTCGATGAATTCAACTGCTTCAGTATCCGCAGTACCAGTCATGCCCGAGAGCTTCTTATACAAACGGAAATAATTTTGGAAGGTGATTGAAGCGAGAGTTTGATTCTCGCGTTGAATTTCTACCTTTTCTTTCGCCTCTATGGCTTGATGCAGACCATCGGACCATCGTCGACCAGGCATCATCCGCCCAGTGAATTCATCGACAATCACAATTTGATTGTCTTGCACCACATAATCCACATCCCGATTGAACAGAGTATGTGCTCGGATCGCGGAATAAAGATGGTGCAATAGCGTAATGCTGCCTACATCGTATAAACTAGAATCTTCCGGTAGCAAGCCAATGCGAACCATTAACTGTTCAGCTTTTACGTGGCCATCTTCGGTCAGATAAGCTTGTTTGGATTTCTCGTCTACCGAATAATCACCAGGCCCATCTTCTTCTTCCTGCTTAATAAGCTGCGGCACAATCACATCAATCTTGCTGTACACCTCAGCAGCGGTGTCAGCAGGTCCAGAAATGATCAGCGGTGTTCGAGCCTCATCAATCAAAATTGAATCAACTTCATCGACAATGGCAAAACTTAAATCACGTTGTGCCTTCTGATCCACAGAGAAGGCCATATTGTCACGCAGATAGTCAAAGCCAAACTCGTTATTAGTGCCATAAACAATATCGCTTTTATAGGCTGCTTGTTTATCTGCAGGCTCCTGACCGGAACGAATAACGCCCACGGTCAGCCCCATAAAGTTGTACACCTTGGCCATCCAATCAGCATCACGAGATGCTAAATAGTCGTTGACCGTAACCACGTGCACACTGCCCGACAATGCATTCAAATAAGCAGCAAGAGTGGCCATGAGGGTTTTACCCTCACCTGTGCGCATCTCAGAAATTTTGCCACTGTTGAGCACCATGCCGCCAATCAGCTGCACATCGTAGTGGCGCATTCCTAATGCTCGAATTGATGCTTCGCGCACAGCGGCGAAGGCTTCGTTCAACAAATCTTCCAGAGTTTCACCGGCTTCCAATCGCGCCCTATACTGGGGCGTTTTGGCTTTTAACTCATCATCACTAAGTTTTTGAAACTCAGGTTCAAGAGCATTTATTTGTTTTACGCGTTTCGACATCTGTCGAATCAGTCGTTCGTTGCGACTGCCGAATATTTTCTTTAACACGGTTGGGTCCTGACTGTTTTCTTCTTGAGGGGCTGTTTTTGTATCAGCAAGCTTTGGCGCACATAAGGAGCCGATAGATGACGTAAGTATAAGGCTTTAATAGTAAATTCCAAGCCAATCTATTGGATCAAATAAGTAATATTAGAGATTAGATGCAGATACCAAAAAAGGGCGAAGCGACCATACAAAACTGCTTGGTGGGCTAATGTGTTAGCCTTTGCGATACAGGTATTTGACTGGGTTAATCCTTTGGCCAGCCTTGCTCACTTCAAAATGTACGTGGGGTCCAGTGGATCGCCCAGTTGAGCCCACTTCAGCAATAGCCTGACCCTTTAGAACAGTTTGCCCTTCCTCGACTAAGTTTTTGCGATTATGGCTATACAACGTAGTGTAGCTATCGCCATGATCCACCTCTATCAGCCAACCATAATTACCACCGCTAATTGATCGAGTTACTACACCATCTGCCACGGCCAAAACTTTCGACCCTACTTTACCTGGGATATCAACGCCCTTGTGAAAGTGTTTTTTGCCCGTCATCGGGTGCATTCGAGAACCAAAATTAGATGAAACCCAACCTCCACTCACTGGCCAGCCTGCGGGTGTTTGCTGCGATTTCAAACTCTTGCGTGAAAGAAGAAAATCCACCGCGGCTATTTCTGACTCGCGCACTGCAAGCTCTTGTTCAATAGCCAAGATGGCATTTTCAATATCGACTTGTTCCGAATCTACTTCATCCGCAACGCCTGAACCGCCAATCGGAGGGTCTTGATCAAACTGAAAATCTTCTAGGTTGATACCTGACACATCAGCAATACGCATTTCGACAGCACTAATTCTCGAAACCTGAGCCTGCAAACTACCTATTCTGCGGCCTAGCACATCCATATGTTGGCGAACATAATCTCTGGTCTTAAGCATTTCTTGCTGCTGTTCGTTAACACGGCTTTCAACTGCGATACGATACTCTGGGTCAACGAATGGATTAAGCGAACGATCGACAGTTGAGACCGCCCAGTAGCTTGCTAAGCCCAAAATAATAGGCAACGCCACCAGCAAGGATACTCCGCTGATTAGTAACTTAGAACCAGATAGGCAAAATGCACCATTCTTCGCCGTGTTATCTTTTAATAAAATTATTTTCACTATAAACCCAACATAAATTTCAATTTAGCCTTACTGCTTTAATGTATAGTCTTGACCCCACCCGGTCGCAGCCATACAGTGGCAATATACTTCTAACCTAAGTGACGTCATCGTTACCACTCGCTAATAAAATAAATAGCCAGTAGCGAATAAATACCAAGTACCAACAAACCATGCCGAAACGAATAAACCCAAATGAACGCCAGCGTTTGCAGCTATCGAGCATTGTGCGGAGACTTCCTCTGCACCGGCAATTTAATGAGTCTCAAACTGCTTTAATAAAAATCTTACCCGTATGGCAAAAGTGGGCAATTGACCACTTAGCTAACGAATTTCAAAAGAGCACCAAGCCAAGCAATTACCAAGCGACGGTTCTCACCATCACTTGCGAGCATGCTATCTGCGCGTCACAAGTGAAACACCAGCGAACAACTTTACTGGCGTTTTTTCACGACGCAGGATTGAGCAACATTACGCAAATTGATATTCGCGTGGTTCACCCAACTCAAAGCCCTGACGATAATCTTGATCAACACATAGACCCATCGTTGAACTCGTCATCAATTAAAGAATCGAAAAAAACCTATGACCGTCATTGCTTGAAAGATGACACAAGAGTAGAAGACAAAGAGCCTTCTCCGGTTTCGCATGCATCGATTAAATCGATAGAAAACTGCCACAAAAGGATACCCAATGAGAAGCTGGCTGAGTCATTAAGCAAGCTGATAGCTACTCTAAAAAACACCGATTAAACTTGTAGTCGATCTGTAATATCTGTTTTGTAATTTTTCTGTTTTTATTATGTATTCTAGCTTTCAGACATCGCCTATTTATTAGGCGCTGGCCAAGTGCATAAAAGCAATCGGCGCTTTGGCAGGGTCATCAAATGTGACCAACTCCCAGGCGTCTGGTTGCGCCATTAATGCGCGCAGCAATCTATTATTTAGAGCGTGCCCTGATTTAAAAGCGCTAAACTCACCAATCAAAGGGTGCCCCAATAGATATAAGTCACCGATCGCATCCAAAATTTTGTGTTTCACAAACTCATCTTCGTAACGCAGACCGTCATCGTTCAATATGCTGTAAGAATCCATCACGATTGCATTGTCGTGGCTTCCGCCTAGGGCCAGACCTGCTTCACGAAGCGCTTCGACTTCGTGCATAAAACCGAATGTTCTGGCACGACTAACTTCTTTGACAAAGGAAGTTGTAGAGAAATCAACAGTGGCGCTTTGAGGAGACTTAGCAAAGATGGGGTGATCGAAATCAATAGAAAAGGAAACTTTGAAGCCTTCAAATGGGTCAAATTGAGCCCATTTATCACCGTCTTCAATACGCACTGTCTTAATCACCCGAATAAACTTCTTCGGTGCGCTTTGCTCTACCACGCCAGCTGATTGCACTAGGAATACAAACGGTGCGGCGCTGCCATCCATAATGGGTACCTCAGGAGAGGTAAGTTCGACATAAACGTTGTCGATACCCAAGCCAGCTAAGGCCGACATTAAATGCTCGACAGTGGAGACAGTTACATCACCTTCTTTCAACGCGGTGGATAAACGAGTATCTCCGACACGCTCTGGGCTAGCGTAAAGTTCAACAACGGGATCAAGGTCCACACGGCGAAACACGATTCCTGTGTCTACAGCGGCCGGACGTAAAGTTAAATAGACTTTTTCGCCTGTATGAAGGCCAACGCCAGTAGCGCGAATTACATTTTTTAATGTACGTTGGTTAATCATTCAGAGGCTTAATAATTAAAAGGCGTAATTACCAAAATAATTTTAGTGACACAGTAGAACAAAAAGTTTTATGTATCAGTCGAGTCAATATAGTCATATTATTTTCGGGCCTTCTGAGCGGTTAAGCTAAAAACTTGAAACCCAACAACCTGCCTGCAAAAAGTTATGAAACGTAATTCTCATACCATTCGTCCAGAAAGTAGTTGACTAAACGCAGAATCCTACACGAAACGGGAGTAATTGTGTAGGTTTCGGGCTCAGTATTAATCAAGCTCAACATAGCTTTTTCACTATCGTCGTTACTAAACATTCAGCTTAAGCAAAGTACGTAATGTGCTCATTTAACACCTTCTTGGAATTAAATGCTAGTCAGCTTGGCGGCGTAAAAAAGTTGGTACGTCTAAACGACTATCGCCTTCAGCATCAAAAAGGGGCAATTCATCAGAGCCGCGACCCCGGCCACGTGTTCCAGACATAAGCGACGGCTCTTGCGAGTCTCTATCTGACATAGGGTCATAGCTGCTACCCACCGCCTTTGCTACTGGTTGGACCACTTCCATTACACGCGGAGCGGCCGACTGGGCTGAACCGTCTATAATTCCAGTTGCTACCATTGTTACCCGCAATTCTTCACCCATACTAGCGTCGATAGAAGTACCGATAACCACAGTCGCATCTTCAGATGCCATATCGCGAATCATGCCACCCACTTCACCGAACTCACCAATTGAAAGATCAGGCCCCGCAGTAACATTAACCAAAATACCTTTAGCGCCGCGAATATTAGTATCTTCTAATAACGGACTGCTCAATGCATTTCTTGCGGCTTCTGAAGCGCGAGTTGCACCACTTGCCGACGCAGTTCCCATCATGGCTTGACCCATTTCTGACATCACGGTTTTCACATCAGCAAAATCCACGTTAATCAAGCCCGGGCTAGTAATCAGCTCTGAAATACCCTGAACTGCATTTCTGAGCACGTCATTGGCCATCGCAAAAGCATCCTGCAATGATGCTTCTTTACCCATCACTTCAAGCAATTTCTCGTTTGGAATAGTAATTAGCGAATCAACTGACTCTTTGAGCAGTTTCAAGCCCTGATCCGCCAATTTGTCGCGGCGTGCGCCTTCGAACTTAAAGGGGCGAGTTACCACTGCCACAGTAAGCGCACCTATATCACGTGCAATTTCAGCAATCACTGGAGCCGCGCCAGTGCCAGTTCCACCACCCATTCCTGCGGTGATAAAAACCATGTCGCTGCCAGCCAAGGCTTCAGCAATACGTTCACGATCTTCAATCGCAGCTTGGCGACCCACATCAGGATCAGAACCGGCACCCAAGCCTTTTGTTAGACCTGCTCCTAATTGGAGAATGGTGCTACAAGTTGACATCTGCAGTGCCTGCACATCTGTATTGGCATTGATGAACTCCACTCCGTCTATTTCCGACAGCATCATGTAGTTCACAGCGTTTCCGCCTCCACCACCCACGCCGACGACCTTTATGACCGCCTGTTGGTCAATCGTATCTAATAATTCAAACATTGATGTTTCTCCCGTTATTTTAAAAAGTAAAAGCTAAGCTTGGATAAATAGCCGCTTTTTGAAATTAGTAAGTAATTGATTATTTTCTTCATCAATTGCTTGCTAAAAGTTGCCCTGAAACCACTGTTTGACTCTTTGCCACACCAGTGAGCTTCTAGATTCTGATTTTGAGCGTTTACCAACCATGCCCTGCTCGCTATGACCAAACTGCACTAGACCTACGCCAGTTGAATAGATTGGGTTTTTAACCACTTCACTCAAACCGCCAAGATATTTGGGCATGCCTAAACGTACCGGCAAGTGAAACACTTCCTCGGCCAACTCGATCATGCCTTCCATTTTTGAACTGCCGCCGGTCAGCACCACACCAGAACGAATCAGATGCTCATAACCATTGCGGCGCAAATCGGTTTTGATAAGGTCAAATAGTTCTTCAACGCGAGGCTCTACGACTTCTGCCAAGGTTTGCTTAGAAAGCTTTCGAGCTGGCCGGTCACCTACGGTTTTCACTTCGATGCTCTCATCGGCTGGCGCTAGTTGCCGCAGCGCACAGCCGTATCGCTTCTTGAGTTCTTCGGCTGCCTGGGTCGGGGTTCTAAGGGCAATGGCTATGTCGTTGGTTATTTGATAACCGGCCACTGGGATCACCGCGGTGTGGCGCACAGCACCTTCTGAGTAAACAGCGATATCAGTAGTGCCCTCGCCAATATCCACCAAACAAACCCCCAACTCCTTTTCATCCTCAGTCAACACTGACTGGCACGAAGCAAGTTGCTCCAAAATAATATCGTCGACTTCTAGCCCGCAACGCCTAATGCACTTTTCAATATTCTTCTCAGAACTTACTGATGCCGTGACTATATGTAGATTGGCTTCCAGACGAATACCATTCATGCCAATCGGATGGCGAATACCTTCTTGACCATCAATTATGAATTCTTGCGGTAGCACGTGCAAAATTGACTGATCATTTGGAATAGCTACCGCCTTGGCGGATTCGATCACGCGTTCAACATCGCTTTCGTCGACCTCGCTATCGCGCACAGCAACCACGCCATGAGAATTAAAACTATTAATGTGCGCACCCGCTATTCCCGCGTACACGGAATAGATCTGGCACCCAGCCATCAACTCAGCCTCCTCGACTGCACGTTGAATCGCGGTAACAGTTTCCTCTATATTTGCGACCACGCCTTTACGCATTCCAGTCGCCGGATGGTGCCCATAGCCAATTATCTCAACTTCACCATCAGCATTTACTTCGCCCACAATCGCTAAAACCTTGGACGTTCCAATATCCAAACCTACGATTAATTTGCTTTCGTCTTTTTTGCTCATGTGTTTAGACCTTTGATAGGCACTTAATTTCTCATGGTTAGCTCACCGTTGCTCATGGCAGCAGCGTTATTGCTTTTAATTTGTTCGGACTTGATCGCCAAGCCATCGGGGTAACGGGCATCAACGCGTTTCAAACGCTGATGTGTGGTGCGAAACTGGGAATGGTAAAGGTATTGAAATCTCGACAAACGCTCCTCAACTTGTTCGCGGCCAAGTAATAATTCGAATTGTGCAGCGGTGTCCATCTTCAGCAAGCCTAGCGTCCAAGCTTGCGCGCCGCTAAGCTCCAGAGACTGCAATTGGATACCATCAGCAGCCAAACGCTTTTTCCACACATAGGCCTGGCGTAGCATTACCGCAGAATCTTTATCACGACCCAGTAGTTGAATCGAGTTTGACACTGAGATTTCTCCCGGCAAGTCCACCACATCGCCAACTGAGTTGACCCATTTATTTTTGTTCCATCGCATGACAGGACGGTGCTCACGAACTTCAATCAATAAAGTGTTCGGCCACTCGCGGCGAACTTCAGCTTTTTGTACCCACGCAAGGCCTTCGACTTCCGACTTGATTTTTTCGAGCTCGATGGAGAAAAAGTTGCCAACACCTAACTCATTAATCAGATTCTCAACATCGTTCGCCTGCATATGCCTCAGCTTTCCTTTGATTTTTAATTGATCTATTACAAATGTGTCTGGGCGATATAAGCGGTCAATCGCTAGCAGTGAAATCGTGGCAAACGTCAGTAACGTTGCAACACCCAATATCATTGTGCGACCGAGCCGATCAAAGCGCTCAGATTGAGCTTGTTTTTCTTGGTTGGCAAACGCTCGAGCCCTATTCGAAGCACTCATGCGTTAGCTCCTTGCCTATTCAAGCTCAGCTCTAATATCGCAACCACAAGTTGCTCAAAACTCATGCCAACTGCATTGGCAGCCATAGGCACTAAGCTGTGGTCAGTCATTCCGGGCACAGTGTTAACTTCTAATAATAGGGGCTCGGAATTTTCATCAAGCATCACATCTACGCGGCCCCAGTCCTTACAATCCAAAGAGCGAAACGCTCGCTCAGCAAGCGCTCGAACCCTTAACTCCAACGATTGATCCAAACCAGCAGGGCAAAAGTATTGAGTGTCGTCTGATTGATACTTCGCCTCATAGTCGTAGAATTCATTATCGGTGCGCATTCGAATCACCGGCAGAGCTTGATCGTTAACAATACTGACCGTCAGTTCAGCGCCGGCTATAAATTGCTCAGCCAACACGTCGTCACCCACTTCAGCCGCAACTCTGTAAGCATCAAGCAGGTCTTTTTCGGATGTCACCTTGCCTACGCCCACGCTAGATCCCTCGCGAGCAGGCTTTAGAAACAACGGCAGGCCAAGCTTGGCGACTAAACCATCGAGGTCAGCCTCACTGTGCAATACACGATACTTAGCTGTCGGCAAACCAAGGGTCCGCCATATTTGTTTGCTGCGTACTTTGTCCATCGCTAATGCACAACCAAGAACACCGCTACCGGTATAGGGCATTCCAATGGCCTGCAAAGCACCTTGCACAACTCCGTCTTCACCCCAGCGGCCATGTAAGACAATGAATGCTCTATCAAAGCCGTGTGCCTTCAAGCTGCCTATATTGTCAGGCAACGCGTCTATCCCATGGGCATTCACGCCTTGTGCTTGCAAACCTTTCAATACAGCCGCACCACTGAGCAGTGATATCTCGCGTTCGGCCGATATCCCACCCATGAGCACGGCCACTTTGCCAAATCTATTCATGCTGACCTACCGCACACAGATGCTCATACAGGCCTTTCACTGCCTTGCCAATACTGCCAGCACCCATGGTTAAGATTACATCACCGTCTTGCACTAATGGCGCTAACACAGACTCAAGTTCATCTAACTCCTGCACAAATATTGGGCTTGTTGTGCCACGAACGCGAATTGCTTGGCAAAGCGCTTTACTTGTGGCGCTTGGTATCACTTGCTCGCCAGCTGGGTAAACTTCACATAGCAATAAATCATGCTGATCCGCCAACACCTGGACAAAATCCTCGAACAAATCATAGGTTCTGCTGTAACGATGAGGCTGGAAAATCGCAATAATGCGTCTTTCGGGCCAACAGCCACGAGCGGCTGACAGCGTTGCAGCCAGCTCAACGGGGTGATGCGCATAGTCATCCACCATGGTTATGGCTTTACCATTAAGCAGGGTGTCACCCAATATTTGAAAACGTCTGCCCACCCCGCCAAATTCACTTAAGCCTTTAAAAATAGCGGCGTCAGGTACATCTAAGTGTGTTGCTATTGCAATTGCCGCTGTAGCATTTAAAACATTGTGTGCTCCTGGTATAGAGAGCTCGATAGACAAGTCTTGCTGACGGTCAGGCCTCGCTACCTTGAAGGTCATGCGAGCGCCCTGCTGTTGCAAATCATAGGCACGGAAATCACAGTCTTCACGTTGACCATAGGTAAGCACTGGCTTATGGATTTGATCGCGAATTGATCGGACGTTTTCATCGTCTTCACACAACACAGCCAAACCGTAGAAAGGTAAGTTTTGTAGAAAAGTGACAAAAGTACGTTTTAAATTCGCAAGGTCGCCCTGGTACGTGACCATATGATCTTCATCGATATTGGTGACCACTGCCATCTCAGGCTTGAGATTTAAGAAAGAAGCGTCGCTTTCGTCAGCCTCGGCGACAAGATATTCACCCGTACCTAACTTGGCATTTACGCCTGCGCTATTAATCAGACCGCCTACCACAAAGGTAGGGTCAAGATCTGCAGCGATAAGAATGGACGCAACGAGGCTGGTAGTAGTGGTCTTACCATGTGTGCCCGCCACCGCAATGCCTTGCTGGAAACGCATTAGCTCACCAAGCATTTCAGCCCGCGGAATTACTGGAATTCCGGCCACAAGAGCGCCACTTACCTCAGGGTTAGTAGCATCGATAGCCGATGAAACCACCACCACGTCGGTGTCTTTAATATTGTCTAGATGATGGCCAATCACCACGTTAATACCAGCAGCACGCAAACGCTGAGTAACGACAGTTTCAGCGATGTCTGAACCGCTCACATTGTATTTTGAATTCGCCAATACCTCGGCAATACCAGACATGCCGCTACCACCAACACCCACGAAATGAACGTTCTTAACTCTATTACGCATTTAGCAACTCCCGGCATATATTCGCCACATCACGTACCGCATTGGGTTTGTGCAGGGTTGCGGCATTGAGCCCCATTTGCACTAGAGCGGCTTTATCTGCCAACAGCTCATTCAACACCGCGAGCATTTCGGGTTGATCAATTTTCTCATTGGCCAAGGTCCGAGCGGCACCAATATCTACCAGAGTTTGCGCGTTGTACTGTTGATGATCACCAGCTGAAAAGGGAAACGGAATGAGTAGGGCCGGCTTGGCGGCGGCACAACATTCGGCAATGGTCATAGCGCCCGCACGGCAAACAAGCAGATCCGCCCAACGATAAGCTTCGGCCATATCATCAATAAATTCGGTTACTTTTGCAGGTAACTCGTGATCTAAATAATTCTGTTCAACATCGGCTGATCGCTCACGACCAGATTGATGCCATATATTTATGTTTTGTTGGCTTAGCTGTGCGAAAACTTGTGGCAACTTTTGATTAAAAGAATGCGCGCCTTGACTGCCGCCAATTACCAAAATATTGATACTGTTTTGGCTCGAGACAGAGCCATGTTTGATAGCACTGCGCACCGGATTACCAACCCATAGCGCAGATGGCGGCAGGTCAACCACACTCGGGAAGCCAGTTAACACTCGGTGTGCGATTTTTGCCAAATATTTATTGGTTAAGCCTGCAACGGCGTTCTGTTCATGAACAACCAGTTTGCGGCCAAGCAGCCACGCCACCAAACCTCCTGGGCCAGAGACAAACCCACCCATACCCAGAATACAATCGGGGTTTACTCGGCGAATCACTGCTGCACTCTGCCACATAGCGCGGGCTAAATTCAACGGGGCCATTAGCAAGCTGCTCCAGCCTTTGCCTCGCAAACCTTCAATGCTCACCCACTCTATTGAAATGTTATTAGCCGGCACCACACTTGCCTCGAGGCCGCGCTTTGTTCCCAGCCAAGTAATCTTGATGCCAGAACTTTGTAATTCTTTTGCCACCGCCAAAGCAGGGAATACATGCCCGCCAGTACCACCAGCCATGACCATTAAGTGCGAGCCACTCATACGCGCGCGCCCTTAGGTAAATCTTTGTCACGACTTCGGGTTTGCTTATCCACAGCGAACAATAGACCCATGGCGACACAACAGACCAGCATAGAACTGCCACCATAACTAATGAAAGGCAGGGTTAAGCCTTTTGTGGGCAGCACACCCAGATTGACACCAATATTGATGACCGCTTGAAACACTAATAGAAACCCAACACCCTGGGCCAAACGGGCTGCGTACATCTTTCCAACCAATTCGGCTGCTCTTGAGATCACTAATGCGCGATGCAATAACAAAGCGAACAAGCAGATAACCAGCAAAATGCCAATCAAGCCCAATTCCTCGCCTATCACCGCCAAAATAAAGTCATTGTTAGCATGAGGCAGGTAATAGAGTTTTTGAATACTCGCTCCCAGCCCAACGCCAAAAACTTCACCTCTTCCTATAGCGATCAAAGCTTGGGTTAACTGAAATCCTGAATCGAAAGGATCGGACCATGGATCACGAAAGCTGAGTACTCTAGCCATTCGGTAGGGCGAAAGCACTACCATAAAATACATAGCACCGCCTGCAACGCTAAGACATAAAAATGTGTGCAGAATGCGTATACCGCCAAGGAACATCATCAAGCCAACGGTGGCCGAAATCACAACAAAGCTGCCAAAATCCGGCTGCAACAGAAGCAGACCCCCGATCACAGCCAAGACAATACCGATGTTGACAATACCCTTGGAGAACTTTTGTATCTCAGCCTGTTTTCTGGTTAGATAGCTGGCGGAGTAGATGACCATTGCCAATTTGGCGATCTCTGCAGGTTGCAGTCTAAATCCAGCCAGCGATATCCAGCGCTGGCTGCCATTGACCTCAATGCCGAGGAACAAAAGGACCAACAATAATAGAATGGAAGCGGCTAATATTGGCACGCTCATTTTTTGCCAAAACCAAACCGGTATATGAGCTACAACAAACGTTAGGCCAATCCCAACAGACATATACATTAATTGTCGCCAAAAATGCGAAGTATTGGTTTCTAGGTCTTCCCCGCCCATTGCTATGGTGGATGAAAACACCATTACCAAGCCCAACATAAGCAGGCAGATAAATACGCCGAGCAGCATTGAATCAACGCCAATGGTGTTTTCTTGTGGCTGCAAGCGAGTCGCTTGTAAGGCTGCGCTACTCATGCTGCGCCTCGGGTGATCCACGAGTTCACTTCCTGCACAAACGAATCGCCACGTTGTTCAAAGTTGTCGAACATATCAAAACTTGCACAAGCAGGAGACAACAACACAATTGATGGATCTGCGGCTCTGCCAGCTGCCAGATCCACAGCCTCTTTCATTGAGTTCGCTCGCTCTATGGGCAACACCCCTCGCAGAGCTATCTCCATTTTATCTGCATCCTCACCGATCAAGACCAAAAGCTTGATATTCGAGCTGATGGCGTCTCTCAGCTCACCGAAGTTTGCTCCCTTACCTTGGCCGCCAGCAATCCAAACTACGTCTGACTCAAGATTCCTCAACGCGGTACTTGTGGCACCAATATTGGTGGCCTTGGAATCGTTAACAAAAGTGATGCCCTGCTTAGTAGCCACTGTTTGCATCCGATGTGCAAGACCACTAAAGCCTTTGACCGCCCTAACTAGGCATTCAAGGGGCAGCGATAGAAACTCGACCAAAGCAAATGCGCTTAATACATTCTTAATATTGTGTAGGCCAACAAGAGGCACTTCGGGTAACTTCATTAAACGCAATTCACCTCTCATCAACCAACGATAGTTCGATTGTCGCTTAAGGCCATATTCAGAGTCGTTTGCTGGCTCATCTAAGTCAAAACTAAGTAGTTTGCCAGTGCTAGTGATTTGCTTGAGCTGATCGTCGTGGCGGGGCATTACTGCGCGTTGAGCGCCTCTTAATATGCGTGCTTTTGCTAGCACGTAATCACCCATAGAGTCATAGCGGTCCATGTGGTCCGCACTAATATTCAATATTGCCGCAGCATGTGCTGGCACTTGCGTGGTGGTTTCTAGCTGGAAGCTAGACAATTCTAGAATCGCTACATCGTAGTCGACCTGATCAGTAAGAGCATCCAAAACAGGCAGGCCTATATTGCCGGCTACCAGCGCGACTTTGCCGCCCGAGCGACACATCGCTCCCACCAGTGTGGTCACGGTGCTCTTGCCGTTGGAACCTGTTATAGCGATTACTGGCTTTGTGTTTTCCTGCAAAAACAATTCAATATCACCGACAATTACAGCGCCATTTTGTTTCGCGGCTCGCATTTCAGGCTCGCCTAAAGCTACTCCCGGGCTGGCCACTATTAATTCAGCCGAGGTTAGTTGATCAACATTCAGATCGCCAAACTTTTGAATGACCTCGGGATAGATTTTAGAAAGCTGAGGTGCCAAAGCGGGCGCGGCATTGGAATCCACCACCGTCACGGCAATACCTCTGGCGCGCAAATAACGCACCACACTAAAACCGGTGGCACCCAAGCCCACTACCGTTGCAGCCTGATATTGGCTAACGATGCGCGGCATTGAATTTTCGCTGTGAGTTATCATTGTTTGATCAGTTACGCGCTTAGCGAACCTTCAGAGTAGCCAGACCAATCAAGACCAAGATCAGGCTAATTATCCAGAACCGCACGATCACACGCGGCTCGGGCCAGCCCTTTAACTCGAAATGATGATGGATAGGGGCCATGCGAAAAATACGCTTGCCAAACATCTTGTAGGAGAAGACCTGCAAAATTACTGAAACGGTTTCCAATACAAAAATGCCGCCCATAATAAAGAGCACCAACTCTTGGCGAACAATGACAGCGACCACTCCCAGTGACGCGCCTAAAGATAAGGAGCCAATATCCCCCATAAATACTTGTGCAGGATATGTATTGAACCAAAGAAAACCAAGCCCTGCGCCCACGAGGGCCGCGCAGAAAATAGTCACTTCGCCGGCTCCAGGAATTTTTGGAATAGCGAGGTATTCTGAAAAAATTGCATGCCCAGACAGATAGCAAAATACGCCCAAGGCACCTGCGACCATGGCGGTCGGGACTATCGCCAAGCCATCTAGCCCATCAGTTAAATTAACCGCGTTACTGGTGCCCACGATCACAAAATAGCAAAGCGGTACAAAGAGAACGCCTAAAGGCAGCGCAATGTCTTTGAAAAATGGAATAATCAGAGTGGTATCAATTGGCATGGTGGCGGTTTGATACAAAAACAAAGCGGCGGCCGTTGCGATTACGCTTTGACTGATAAATTTATTCGCCGAGCCCATACCCCTTGGGTCCTTATTGATTAATTTCTGATAATCGTCATACCAACCAATCACGCCAAAAAAGAAGCAGGTGAATAGGGTAACTTGAATAAATCGATTACTTAGATCTGCCCATAAAAGCGTTGAAAATATTACCGAAGCGAGAATCAATAGACCGCCCATAGTAGGTGTGCCAACTTTAGCAAAATGCGTTGGTGGCCCATCTTGCCGCACCGTCTGGCCAATTTGATGAATACTCAGCTTACGAATCATCACAGGCCCAAGAAACAGGGAGATGCTGAGCGCCGTTAACACAGCGCATATTGAGCGCATTGTGATGTATTGAAAGACGTTGAAAAAACTGTACTGATCGGCAAGCAAGTCAAATAGCATTACTAACATCAGTGGCCTCCTAGGCTAGCCGCATGGGCATCTTGAAATTTATTTCGAAGAGCTAAAACAACTCTTTCCATCTTTGTGAATCTGGAGCCTTTAACTAAAACTGTTCCTGAACAGAGATGCTCCATCGCATATGCGATCAAAGTATTTTGCTCAGAAAAATGCAGTGCTTCAGAACCAAAGGCGGCGCAAACCAAATTGGACAATTCACCACAAGCCAGCAAACGCTCAACGCCTGCATCACGCGCGTAAACGCCTAAGTCACGGTGCTCAGCTTCCGCAGCCGCGCCAAGCTCACCCATATCAGCCACTATCAAGGTGCTGTTGGGGTACTTGGCCAACACGTCGATGGCTGCGCGCATCGACGTTGGATTGGCGTTATAGGTATCGTCAATTAGAGTAAGATCGCCTATTTTCTCAACGTTCATACGCCCAGCGATCGTCCGATAAGCCTGCAAGCCTCTTTTTATGGTCTTAAGTGGCACATGCGCCGCGTGGGCAGCTGCAGTTGCAGCCAACGCATTACGAACACTGTGCTCACCGAGCGCTGACAATTCGATCTTGCTGGATTTGCCAGCGATATGCACTTTTATGCTTAGTGAATTGTCGTTGTGTTCATAGCTTGCCCAAACGTCGGCACTGGAATCCAAGCCAAAAGTAATCACCTTTCGCTTTCCAGCGAGAGAGATCCACTGCTGTGCATAGCGATCATCGAGATTAATTACCGCCAAACCATCAGCTGTTAAGCCTTCAAGGATCTCGCCCTTGGCCTGCGCGACAGCGTCGATACTGCCAAGGCCTTCGAGGTGTGCGGCAGCAGCATTATTGATAATCACAATCGTAGGCTTGGCTATCGAAGTAATACGCGAAATTTCACCAAGACGGTTCATGCCCATCTCAATCACAGCGTATTGGTCACTTTCAGTGAGCCGCATCAAGGTGAGCGGCACGCCTATTTCGTTATTCAAATTTCCTTTGGTGACCACACCTTCGCCAATTTCGGCGAAAATAGCACCAAGCATTTCCTTGACAGTGGTTTTGCCAACACTGCCGGTCACCCCAATCAACGGGATCACGAATTGCGCGCGCCACCATGCCGCAAGATCTTTAAGCGCCTGATGTGTATCTCTAACCAAAATACTAGGCAAGGTGCTATTGCTGCTGTTTTTTCGCTCAATCATAACCGCTCCAGCGCCTGCAGCTTGAGCTTGGTCAAGAAATTCATGAGCATCAAAGTTTTTGCCTTTCAGCGCAACGAACAATCGTCCAAGGCAATCTTCTCGAGTGTTGGTCGATACGCCTTGTAAGATGGCATCCTCGCCAACCAATTCACCGTTCACGGCCGCTGAAACTTGTGAAAGCTGCATCATGCCGCCACTACCAGTGCCAGAGACACTACTTCACGGTCCGAAAAGGGAAAGCTTTCTGCACCGACCTGCTGGGTGGATTCGTGGCCCTTGCCCGCTATCAATACCCAATCATCACTTTTAGCTTGCGCAATAGCTTGCACAATAGCCTCTCGCCGATCCAAAACGATGACGGCATCACCTTCAATACCTTGGATGATTTGTTCGGCAATAGCAGCACCCGATTCGGAACGTGGGTTGTCATTAGTAATAACCAAGCGATCAGCGTACTTTTCAGCAGCAGCACCCATTACTGGCCGTTTCGCTCGATCTCGGTCACCACCACATCCGAATACACACCACAGCTCGCCTTTGCAGTGTTGCCGAATTGACAGCAATGCTTTTTCAAGTGCGTCTGGAGTGTGCGCATAGTCCACCACAATCCGCGGCTGTGAATCGATTGTAAATAACTCCATGCGCCCAGGAGGCGGCTTGAGCTCTGCAACTATGGTCTGAATATCCTCAATAGAAGTGCTGAGCGCCAAAAGAGTTGCCACTAACATTTCTATATTCGGAATATTTACTTTGCCAACAAGAGATGTTGCAACTTGAAACTCAACGCCATTGCCTTCGATGATCAATTTGATGCCATCTTCTTCAAGCAACACCTCGTCGGCATAAACATCACCACCATCGCCGTAAGCGACAATGAACTCAGCGCCAGCAACCTCGACTAAACTAAAGCCCATTGCGTCATTAGCATTGGTGATCAGCAATTCAACAGGAAAATCAGTAAACAGTTTGCGTTTTGCGGCCGCATAGGCCTGCATGTCGCCGTGATAATCGAGATGATCATGGCTCAAATTGGTGAACAAACTACAGAAGAACTGCACTCCGTTCACGCGGCCTTGATCTAGCGCATGAGACGACACTTCCATACACACCTGGGTTATTGCTTGGTCACGAAATTCAGCCAATTGGCGATGTACCGAAATTGGGTCAGGCGTAGTTTGACCAGCTGCGTAAAGTGCATCGAGTTTGCCGACACCTATCGTTCCCATCATCGCGGCTTGCATGCCCATAGAGGTAAACGCCTGTGCCAGCAGATAACAACACGTGGTCTTGCCGTTGGTACCTGTTACGCCAAAGACCTGAAGCTCCGAACTAGGTTCACGATAAAAAGAATTTGCCGCAAAGCCGACCATTGCTTGCAACCCTTGCACCGGAAATGACGGAATTTCGAGGGAAGATAAAAGCTCAAAACCAAGCGCCTCATAGACGATCGCGCTAGCCCCAGATTCGACCGCCGCTTGAATAAAGTCACGTCCGTCAGCAGCACCTCCCGGATAGGCAAAAAACACAGCGCCCGGGGTCACTTTGCGGCTATCAATGCACAGTGAGGTAATTTCGCTTTCGTCTGCGCTTGAAATGCTGAACGAATGCAGGAGTTCGTTAAGATGCATGGAGTAAGTCATTTAGCCTCCCCGCGCTTGCTGTAAGTTCAACGCCACTACTGGCCTAGCTATAATCAACTCAGCAGGATCTTGCGCCGCAGGGCTTTGCAAAGCATCGGGAACCACGTCTCTGAAGCGCAGCGCACCGCTCATTACATTGGCAAATACCGGCGCGGCAACTAAACCACCGTAATAGTCGATGCCCTTAGGATCATTAACCAAAACCACCAAAACGATTTCAGGATCACTGATCGGTGCATAGCCTGCAAAGAGAGACATATAACTGTCATCCTGATAACGCCCGTCGACCACTCGATGTGCCGTACCGGTCTTGCCGCCGACTCTATAGTGGTTGACCCTGGCCTTCGGTGCTGTGCCTTCATCACTAACAGCCGCTTCAAGCATCAACGCAACTTGCTGCATTGTCTGTTGTGAAAAAACACGTTCGCCTCGCGGTGTTTTGTCAACGGGGTGCAAACTAACGGGCAACAAAACACCCTTGTTCGCCAGTGCTAAATAAGACCGCGCTAGCTGTAGAGTGTTGACCGAAAGACCATAGCCATAGGACATCGTCGCATGCTCAATGGGTTTCCACTTTTTGCGATTGGCCAAAATACCTTTTTGTTCGCCTTGGAGCTTAAGTTTATTAGTTGCACCATAGCCAACGTCCGCATAAGTTTGATACAAATCACGCGGTTTCATCATCATGGCAATTTTGGCTGAACCAATATTGCTCGACACTTTAATAACTTCCGAGACGGATATTTTGCCGTGCGGCTTAGTATCATTAACGCGGTTGCGGCCAATATAGAAAAATCCTTTTTCCGTATCAATAACAGTCTCAGGTTCAACCACTCCTTCTTCAAGCGCCATGGCAACCGTGAATGGCTTTACTGTTGAGCCTGGCTCGAAGGAGTCAGCGATCGCTCGATTTCGAAATTGTGTGCTTTTTAGGTCGGAGCGATCATTTGGATTAAAATCGGGAGCACTGACCATGGCTAATATTTCGCCTGTTTTTGCATCAAGCGCAACTAAAGAAGCGCTGCTTGCTTGATTCTTTTTAACCGTCGCCTGCAAATAACGGTACGCTAGATATTGAATTCGCGCATCAAGGCTTAAAACAATATCTTCGCCGTGTTGAACACGACTTAATTGCTCCACGTATTCAACTACATGCCCCACCTTATCTTGTAGCACACGAGTGCGCCCCGGCAATCCCTTTAGCTGCTTGTCGTAGGCTAATTCAACGCCTTCTTGACCCTCGTTATCAATATTTGTGAATCCGAGCACATGGGCCATAACTGGCCCTGCAGGGTAGTAGCGCTTATATTCCCGCACGCTGTTGATGCCAGGCACATTCAATTCGAGTATTTGCTTAGCCAACTGTGGCGGCAGGTGACGCTTTAAGTAAACAAATTGACGAGTCTTTTTACTCTCTGCTTTACTTAGCAAGTTTTCGCGACTGATGCCAAGTAACTTAGTCAATTGATCGTAAGAGTATTTGCCCTTTTGCTGCAAAATAGTAGAAGGGTGCATCCAGATTGAATCAACTGGGCTACTAATCGCCAACGGCTGACCGTTGCGATCCACAATCATGCCGCGCGTAGGCATCTCTTTTTGCACTCGCAAATAGCGCGCATCACCTTGCGACTGAAGATAATCGGTGTCAATAATTTGCAAGTACATTGCACGCGTTATCAACGCACAAAATATTCCGCCAAAAATCAAACCGATCATTTTGTAGCGCCAAGTGGACACTGGCACAATTAGCTCTTTGGCCTTGCGACTATTGGTCTTTGCCTTGACAGGCGTTCTATTAAAAGGTGTTCGAGCCATCACTGCCCCCCAGACACTGCGCGCTTATCATTGATTCCCACATAGCGCAGCTCTTCCTTCTTTGGCGCTCGCATGGACAATAGTTTGCTAGCGTCTCGCTCGATACGATGCGGAAACGACCATAGATTTTCTTCTATAAGTAGTTGCCCCCACTCGTCATTGAGTGCGTCGCGTCGTGTCTCCTCGGATTGAAACGCTGAGTAGGCAATACGGTGCTGGTGACGCACATTAACCACACAAAGAGCTGTAATGACTACGCTACTTATCAAGAACCACATAACGCTATCGCGCATGCCGGCCTCCCCGTGCTGGAGGCGCGTAAGGAACCGCTGTACGTTCAGCAATTCGCAACACCGAGCTTCGAGAACGCGGATTTTGCTGAATTTCTGACCGACTGGGCTTTATTGCTTTGCCAATAGTTTTAAGCGGAGTTAGATACGCATCTTCCGACACTGGAATATTTTTTGGCGGCAAGTTGGGGGTAGACAAATTGCGAATGAAGCGCTTTACGATTCGGTCCTCCAGAGAATGAAAGCTGATCACTACAAGGCGACCACCTTCGTTTAATAACTGTACCGCCTGGGGTAGCGCATCGCTTACCTGAAATAATTCTTGATTAACGTGCAAACGAATCGCTTGGAATGTGCGGGTTGCAGGGTGTTTGTGTTTATCTTTTTTGGGGGTCGCTTGTTCAATAATTGAAGCCAGCTGCAGCGTACTGTCTAGCGGGCTTTCCTCTCGAGCTAAAACAATAGCTCGAGCTATTCGACGCGCAAATTTTTCTTCACCTAGCTCAAACAAAACTTTAACTAAGTCACTCTCTTCAACCTTGGTTAGCCATTGCGCAGCTGATTGCCCTTGACTGGGGTCCATGCGCATGTCCAGTGCGCCGTCGCGCATAAAACTAAAACCGCGTTCTGCCTGATCAATCTGTGGCGACGACACGCCTAAATCCATTAGCACGCCATCCACTTTTTCAACACCGGCGAATTGATCCAACATCTCTTGCATACGATTAAATTCACTGTGTAGCACAGTCACGCGAGCATCTTCTGAAAAAACTTGTTTGCCCACTTCGATCGCGCGTGGGTCGCGATCGATAGCAATAAGCCGACCAGTGTCGCCAAGGCATTCAGCGATGGCGCGGGCATGTCCAGCACGACCAAGCGTTGCGTCAAGATAGATGCCATCTTTGCGGATACTTAATGCGTCCAAAGCCTCTCGTTTTAAGACAGGTATGTGGGTTTCAGAGGAAGTCATTAAGAGCCTCTAAAAAGACAGAGATTCGAGCTCAGCCGGCAACGCCGACTCATCCAGCTCTGTAGACAACATCGATTCACGTTGCGCTATCCAGTGCGCTTCATCCCAAATCTCGTATTTGTCGCCTTGACCAACCAAAACAGCCTTTTTGTTGATACCAGCGAACTCACGTAGCGAAGCGGCTAACAATATGCGGCCGCTCCCATCCATGACACAGTCATCGGCGTGACCAATGAGCATGCGTTTTAATTTTCGGGTTTGAGCATTCAAAGTAGGCAGTGCAATCAGCTTTTGCTCCACCTCTGACCAATCTTCTAGCTTGTACATAAGCAAACAACGATCATTTGGGCTAACAGTGATAACCAATTGCCCTTCTGACTCGCCACTCAGGGCGCCACGAAGCTTGGTCGGAATTGACATCCGCCCCTTCGCATCCAGACTGATATGATTACTTCCTCTCGCCACGACTCGCTCGGCCCACTCTGCTTAGTTAGTGATTATTCTTGGCATTGGTAAATTTTCGACGGATTAATCCAGAAAATCCCACAATTACCCACATTTCGCCACTATCTATGAGCCAGCATTGAGAGTCAAGAAGTAATTGAACAAGAAAACCTTTTTCTTTCAGTAAGTTAGAGCACCTTTCCTTGTGACTTAAATTCGCTATCTAATGTATCACTTTAACTATGAAGCACAACACGATAATTTTAATTGATTAAATAATAAGCAGATAAACGAGGAATAGCTCATCATCATCAATCACTTAGCGCAATCACCAAAAAAGTTGAAGCCTTATTATAAATTAAGACTAGGAAATACGTGATTCGGCGATTTTGGCACGAGTGAATACTATTTGCATGGCTTTCAACTCGAAAGACACTAAATCAGCTAATCTCAACCCATCATCCAGTAAAACAGAACTGAATGCTGCACCAATGAAGCCCTTGCGGTTGAATAACGCAAAAAGCCCAGAGCCTCGATCAAATTCGAAACTCTGAGCCTCCACGATATAAAGAGCCAACCTATAAGCCGGGTTCTGTCGAGAACAGTCATTCATCTAGAGCGTACATCGCTATACGCTTCAAGCAACCTACCCGTGCTCAGTGCGGGCCGCACCTTTCAGCTTGCGCCGAGTGAACACCTATTTGGTCTTGCTCCGAGTGGGGTTTACCTTGCCGCTCATGTTACCACTTGCGCGGTGCGCTCTTACCGCACCATTTCACCCTTACTTTTCACTCGGCATAAGCTAGGCCCACGCCAAATTGGATTCAAATCGTGGCATTGCCGGTATAAAACCTGCCGTGTCGTGATCTTAAGCCTCTTTTAAAAAAAATGAAAAGCGGTATCTTTCTGTTGCACTAGCCGTCGGCTTGCGCCGCCCAGACGTTATCTGGCACTCTGCCCTTTGGAGCCCGGACTTTCCTCCCTCTACGTTAAGTAAACGGCGACTGCTCGGTTGGCTCAAGCGCAGTCTACTCAATAACTAGTCTTTGCGCAAAGCCTGCAGAGCTGTTGGCAGATCTTTATATCCAAGCGATTCAACCTTCTCTTTCAATCCCGCAACGATATCGCGGATCATATCGGGGCCCTGATAAATAAACTGGCTGTATATCTGCACATAGTCGGCTCCTGCTAACATTTTTTCCCATGCATCATCAGCTGTCTTAATGCCACCCACTCCAATTATTTGCACCTTGCCTTGTAACACAGAACGAAACTGGCGGATGCACTCAGTCGCCATATCCTTAACTGGCGCGCCGCTCAAACCACCAGCTTCACCTGCATGCTTACTTTGTAGCGAGTCCGGCCTGGCGACGGTTGTGTTGGTTGCGATTAGTGCATCAAATTGATGCGATAACAGCAATTCAGCGATAGTCTCGATTTCATGAACTTGAAGATCCGGCGCAACTTTTAGAGCAATGGGTACGTAGCGTTTATGTACTTTTTCACATTTAAGCTGTGCTTGCTTTATTTTGAGCAGCAATCCATCAAGAAATGCTTCATTTTGCAAATCGCGCAAAGACTTTGTGTTGGGTGAAGAAATATTGACCGTAATGTAGTCAGCCTGAGAGTAAACCCGCTGCAATGCTGAAACATAATCAAGATGGGCGTCAGCTATTGCGGTACTGGCGTTTTTGCCGATATTAAGCCCTACCACTGCGCTGTTCTCTGTCTTACGAATATTGGCGAGAAACTTATCCACACCTCCGCTATTAAACCCCATACGGTTAATAAGCGCTTCATCTTCAACTAAGCGAAACATTCTAGGCTTGTCATTACCAGGCTGCGGCTTAGGCGTAACAGTTCCCATTTCCACTGCGCTGAAGCCAAGAGCTGAAAATGCAGGCAGTGCTCTGCCATCTTTATCTAGCCCCGCAGCAAGGCCCACCGGGTGGCGAAAATCGATGCCCATACAATTCACCGGCAGATCTGGCACGCGATTGCCGTAAAGCCGACGTATTTGCGCTACAACAAAGGGCAGTTTAGAGGCTATTGCCAGCTTATTGAGGGTAATGTCGTGCGCGCGCTCAGGGTCAAGGGCAAATAAGGCGGGCTTAACAAATGAATACAGTATTTTGGTAACTTGCATTTGGGTGACCATGTTGAATTGAGCGTAGAATACCAGAGCAGGCGTCAAATAACGCTGCATTTAAAAAGATTACTGGGCGCTATTTTGCAGTGCCCATAGCGATTGATATAGACCGCCTTTGGTCAGCAATTGGGCGTGGGTACCAGCCTCCGAAATTGCACCCTGATCAAGTACAAAAATTTGGTCAGCATCAACAATAGTGGAAAGGCGATGCGCAATCACCACGCTGGTGTAATCGCCGCGCACGCCCTCCATTGCTTTTAGGATCCGCTGCTCAGCTCGACTGTCCAAGGAAGAAGTCGCCTCGTCAAACACCATGATCGATGGCTTTTTAAGAATGGCCCGAGCAATAGCGACACGCTGCTTTTCACCGCCGGATAACTTTAAACCTCGCTCACCCACTTGAGTATCTGCCCCGTCGGGTAATTGCGCGATAAAACCATCCAGGTACGCCATTTTTATAGCAGCCCACACCTCATCATTACTAGCGGCCACATCTCCGTAATGAATGTTGTCAAAAATACTGCCGTTAAACAAAACAGTGTCTTGAGGCACAACACTAATTGCTTGACGTAAACTCTGCTGAGTTACATTGGCAATGTCTTGACCGTCGATAAGGATTCGCCCTCCTGTCACGTCGTAAAAACGAAAAAGCAATTTCATTATGGTCGATTTTCCCGAACCACTGCTGCCGACAATGGCAACCTTTTGCTTAGAGGCGACCTTAAGGCTCACATCATGTAAAATTACGCGTTCGGGTTGATAGGCAAAACTAACCGCTTCGAATTCAATTTCACCGTTTGAAATATCCAATGACACTGCGTCATCAGCATCTTTTACTGAAGACTCAACTCGCAATAGTGCAAACATGGCATCGATATTGGCCATCGAGCCTTTCATTTCGCGATAGACGAATCCAAGAAAGTTGAGCGGCACGAAAATTTGCATCATAAGCGCATTGATCAGCACAAAATCACCGATACTCATTTCGCCGCTTACAACTTGATTGGCAGCCAAAATCATAGATGCAGTGCCAGCAGACGCTATGATCAACGACTGACCACCATTGAGACCAAACAAGGTCAGGCGGTTTCGCCTTCGTGCAGCTTCCCATTCAGCCAAATTTTCGTCATAGCGATCCGCTTCATATCCCTCATTATTAAAGTACTTCACCGTTTCGAAATTGAGCAAACTGTCTACCGAGCGTGTGCTCGACTTGCTCTCAGCTGAATTCATTTCTCGAATGAACCCAGTACGTCGTTCAGTAGCAAGCACCGAAAAACCAACATATGCGACCACTGAAACAAAAACGATTACGGCGAACCAAATCGAATAATTAATGAACAGTAAACCGATAATCATGCCAATCTCTATGAATGTCGGCACAATATTGAACACCATAAACCGCATCAAAAAACTAATGCCATTTACGCCTCTCTCAATATCTCGGGACACGCCGCCGGTGCGCCTGTTTAAGTGATAGGCTAAATCGAGAGAATGTAAATGCTGAAAAACGCTATGCCCCACCCGGCGCATTGCGCGTTCAGTGACCCGACCAAACAAAGTGTCGCGCAATTCGCCAAATAACACATTGGCCAAACGTACAAATCCATAAGCTATCAATAGCGCCAAAGGCACAAGCACAATTGCTGGTGGTTGGTTTATCTGGTCGACGATATTTTTAAGAATAAAGGGCAAGCCAACACTGGCTACTTTGGCGCCAACCAAACATAGCAATGCAATCGCTATGCGGCCTTTAAACTCGCTTAGGTATGGGATCAGTTGCCTTAAACTAGACCAATTTACTTTGTCAAGCTCAACTGGCCTGCGCGAAGCTGTTCCACTGCCCCTCATATCATTCCCCTTTCATAGAGCATATTCAATCGCTTGATTTATAGCGCATTGAGTTGGTTGACCAAACGATCTAGAACTTGTTCTCTATACCGCCAAGGCATCGTTCGGTTGAAAATGAATACGAAACGATAATTCTTATTAGCCAACTTAATAAAACCAGCATAGCTGCGAACTCCATCAAGCGTGCCTGTCTTTGCATAAATTGTTGCATTCGGATGCTCAACTTCCTTCAGTAGTTCTTTATGCGATGAAAGTTGCTCTAACAAATTGTCGATTTGCCGCGCGCTCAAACGATTATCTCGTGACAACCCAGAACCCTCAACTAGCCTGTGCGATGACCAATTTAACTTCCTCGACAATTGTTCTTCAGCTGCGCTTTGAGCGCCAATGAAGTTCAATGGCACTTGCTGACCGAACTGCAAAAACACTTGATTGGCCATAAAATTATTGGAGAATTCCAATGTACCTCTCAACACATCGGCAAGAGTATGCGAATTTTCATGACGATAAATTAGTACTGCGTTATCTGCAACCTTCTGGTCAATTTTAATAGCTACCTTTGACAGGCCCAGTTTAATTGCTAAAAGTTGTGCAAAATTAGTTTGCGCGTTGCTAACGGTTTGAAGGTTTACCCGCTCACTCTTTTTGCTTAAATTCTTTGCTAGTTTAGCAGCCGTTGCGGTTAGCGGGGTTTGAGATTCGGCACTCAGTATCTGGCCATTGTGGCGACGTAATTTGGCCGTATTGAAATTCACCGCCACCGCCGAAAGTGGTGCATTGTATGGGTCACTGACATTGGTTCTGCCAGGAACCGAAGAAAACTGAAAATGTGAATTATCAATGTGAATAGTTTTTACTTCAGCGGTGAGCTTCTGCTTTAGTTTAAGTACTACTGCATCTAGCTCTTCCGACACAATGAACGGGTCACCATAACCGCGCACCCATAAGTCGTTGCCTTGCATATAATAGTCGGTAAAAAATCGGTGTGAAACACCCCACTTATCAACTGCAAGATAGGCCGTAGCAAGTTTTGCGAGCGATGCAGGCATCATCATTTTATCGGCCTGCCAATCCAATAAAGTGGCCCCCGACTCATCGCAAACCAATACAGAATCTGCGCTGGTAAATGCCTCGCTCTCAAGCAGAGGCATTGCCCATGCAGTGTTAAACACACAGCATAGTGCAAGGTAAAAAACCGCCAATTTACCCATCGGCTTCCCGCTTAAGATTTAGCGCTCTTTCATAAACTTCGTTCTTGCGTTTTCCGCTCAATTTGGCGGCCAAGCTCGCCGCTTGCTTGACTGGCAAATCTTCTAGTAGTACACGCAGGATTGCATCGATCTCAGCGTCAGATGAGCTGACCGGCGCAACACCGGCCAAAATCAACACAAACTCCCCTCGAGCCTGATCTGGGTCCTGCTCGAGTAGCGCAGCAATATCAGCGGCCTCGCCTGCCAATATTGTTTCAAACCGCTTTGTCAATTCGCGCGCAATTACAATTTTGCGCTTTGCTCCAAGGACCTCAACCACATCGTTTACACAGGCTACGATTCTGTGCGACGACTCAAGCAAGACAGCGGTGCGAGATTCGTTCAAATATCGCCCTAATGCGGTTTTGCGCGCGCCGCTTTTTGCTGGCAGAAACCCGTCATAAACAAATCCATCGGTGGGCAGACCCGCCACACTGAGCGCGGCGATGATTGAACTCGCACCGGGAACCGCTAGCACTCGATAGTTATGCTCTCTTAAGGACCTGACCAACACAAATCCTGGATCACTTATCAACGGCGTTCCGGCGTCACTGATTAGCGCCAGATCTTTGCCAGCATCAAGCTTCTCTTTGACCCAGCCGATCAAAGACTCTTCATTGTGCTCATGACAAGAACGTAATTTGGTACTAACACCATAGTGGTTAAGCAAACGCTTACTATGCCTAGTGTCTTCAGCGAGGATGCAGTCGACTTGAGTCAGTACCTGCAAGGCGCGGTGGCTTATATCACCTAGATTACCTATGGGCGTGGCAACCACAAAAAGTTGCCCTTGATCAGACAACTGGGTTGGCTCTATTGTTTTGCTTCTTGGGTCACTCACTCGGTATACTAATCGTTTAGAAATCAGTTGTTCAGAATAATCGGTAATTCGGCAAAATGCATCCACAATTACAACAAGGTATGGCAAACAGAACATTAAAACTAAGCGTAATAATTTCGGTGTTTATAGTGTTGGCAAGCTGTGCTTCAGACCCTGCCTATCGTGGCGCGCCCATAGAAGACCGTGAAGTGACTGAAGTTACTCCGCTAGAAAACCAAAGAGATGGCCAAAGAGACCAAACCACGCCCTTTGAAGACCGACAGATTGGCCAGCGAGACTTAAAGATTGAACGCGCGGAGTACTACCAACAGCTAGCGAGTTCAGCTGATGATGCTCGAAGAATTGACTCAGTGTTGAGCTCCGCAGAATATTACATTCAAGGTGACGATTTTTATAGCGCGGAACAAGCAGCGAGCAGCCTAGCAGGCAGTACCCTCGAGCAAATTCAGCGCGACCGTTATGATGTAATCTATGCCTACGTCGGCTACTCAAAAGGAGATATTACTGGCGCTCTCTATCAGCTTGAGACTCTGCTGGATAACACCCCAATAGATCCGCTGCCCGATGAAGCGAACCGACTAAATCCCCACCAACAACGCCAGTCAGCCTTAAGCAGACAACAAGTCGATGCGCTTTTGCTGAGTTCTTTTTGCTACCAACAGTTGGGGGATTATGGCTCCGCCATAGAGGCGTTGATCAGGCGAGAGGCGGGCTTAGTTGGAGCTGCGCGAGCCGAAACAACTCGTTACACTTGGCAGCTCATTAACTCTATCCACGTTGACCAGCGGCGATTAGCTATGCAGAGCACCAACAATGCCTTGGTGCGTAATCGTTTGGAGCAAAGCGTTGAAGGACAGGTTGGCCGTCTGGAAGCGGCACCACAGCAATTCACCCAATGGCGCGAAGATGAGTCGGCGGGTCTGAAACAAACTATTAACAATTATTGGAGCTTGGAATCCCCGCGCAGTATTGCTGTGCTGCTGCCGCTAAACTCTAAATTCAATCAAGCTGCGCAAGCGTTGCTTGATGGATTTAAATATCAAAACGAACAAAACCTGTCTACCCAGAGGCCGCAGATTAGTATTTACGATTTAGGCGATAACCCTTACCAAGCGTCGCAGTATTATGCCGCGGCAGTGCAAGCAGGGGCTGACCTAGTAGTGGGGCCCTTGGGAATGGAATATGCCAACCAGCTTAGCTCCAGTGGCATTGGTTCGGTTCCGACCATATTGCTGGGCGGTGACCAGAGCCTTCGCAACGGCACCATTCGCCTAACAATGAGCCCCGAAATGGAAGGGCGTACGGTGGCTAATAAGGCTCTTAGGGATGGCCACCTTAGTGCCGCCATCTTAGCGCCCGACGACAACAACAGCCAACGCACCGTCAATGCTTTCTCCGCTAAGTGGTTACAGATGGGGGGCAAAATCAGCAAAATTGTCAGTTACTCACCGAAGCAATTTGATCACAGCGTTGAACTTAAACAATTATTCGATATTAATCAGAGCGAATACCGTCATCGCCAACTCAGTGATGCTCTTGGTTTGAAACCAAAATTTGCCGCTTATCAACGCTCAGATATTGATTTTATCTTTATGCTGGCGAACACCGACACTGGGCGTATTGTGCGCCCGCAGATTAATTTCTTTAGCGGTTCAAAGTTACCTGTATACGCTACCTCTAAAGTTTTCAACGGCATTCAAGATGCGGTATACAACATGGATCTGGAACGAACACATTTTCCGGTCATGCCTTGGGTGATGAAATCTGCCAACGTTGCACAATACGCGGGGCAGTTGAACGAACTATTCGCCTTGGGCGGTGATGCCTACCGTCTTGCTGGTAATTTTTCTCAATTGCAAACTAATCCAGAACTGGCGATTAATGGGAGTACCGGTCAGCTCAGTATTGATGCCTTTGGTGAAGTAAACCATGAACCAGTGTGGGCGCAGTTTCAAAACGGAGAAGCTATAGCCACACAGGACTTAGGCATTGACTTGTCTCCAGAGCAAGGTCAAGGAAAAGACTTAATCGAAACAAAACAGGGAGTTTATAATGATTCAAACTGGGATTCTCGGAACGCACGCAGAAAAACTGGCACTTAAACATCTGCGCAACAAAGGCTTAAAGCCACATACCGAAAACTATCGATGTCGCTATGGAGAAATAGACTTGATAATGTTCGACGATGACTATTTGGTCTTTGTCGAAGTTCGACATCGTAAAAGCCAAAACTACGGCGGAGCACTAGAAAGTGTCGATCGGCATAAGCAAGGCAGACTCAGGCGAAGTGCGGAGCACTATTTGATTCACACTAAAAGAACCGATACCCCTTGTCGATTTGATATACTTTGTGTCAACGGTAACCTAAGCAAGCCAGATTTTGATTGGATTAAAAATGCCTTTTAAAGAATCGGTTCTGCGTTAAACAATTAAATCTAAATGAGTATAATTACAGATCATTTTCAGGCAAGTTCCGCCAGTATTTTAGATAACCAACACCTTGAGCCTGCAATAGAGAAAATCTCCAAAGTCCTGCATGCCTGTTTCGAATCAGGTGGCAAATTGATGATTTGCGGCAATGGTGGCTCAGCGGCGGATGCACAACATCTCTCCTCTGAACTACTCAATCGTTACAAACGTGAGCGACGGGAATTGCCAGGCATTACCCTAACCGCTGATGGCTCAACGCTGACATCCATTGGCAATGATTATGACTTTAGTGAGGTCTTCTCTAAACAGGTCAGCGCACTTGGCCGGCCAGAAGATTGCCTTATGGTAATCACAACCTCTGGAAACTCCAGCAACCTTGTCAAAGCAGTAGACGTCGCACATGAAAAATCGGTTACTGTGATTGCACTTAATGGCAAAGGTGGCGGAAAATTAAGCCATGCGTTGTTAGATGACGATATCGATTTAATTGTCACCGGTGACGTTACCGCTCGCATACAAGAAGTTCATGGCCTAGTCATACACTGCATATGTGAACTGATTGACAGCTACATTCTCGACTAACTATTAATAGATTCGCCCCACCCCTTTTTTTCGGAGCCAAAATGAGCCATGATTTCGCCGCCATAGCGCAGCAAATATCCACCAAAACAAGATCTAAATTAAGCGCCCTTGTTGTTAGCCTAATTGCCGCATCAATGCTCAGCGCTTGCGTTACCGTATTGGTGGCGAGCGCGGTAGTAGCCACCGTTGATGTGATTCATGATCGACGTACGGTGGGAGAATACATTGACGATAGCGGAATAGAAATTACCGCAGCAAATATTATGGTTTCGAGCCCCGAATTCCGCAAAGCTGCACATGTTAAACCTGTTGCCTGGAACGGCATCTTATTGATAACTGGTGAAATTGATGACGAGAACATTAAACAACAATTAGTCGGGAAATTTTCCGCCATTCAAGGCGTACGCCAAGTGGTTGACGAAACTACTGTCACTGGCAAAACCAAACTATTGGCTCGCAGTAGCGATGCCTGGATTACCAGTAAAGTTAAAAGCCGGCTTCTGCTAAACACTGGCTTAGACGCTAATCGTATTAAAGTAATAACCACCCGAGGTAGCGTTTATTTAATGGGCATCGTAACTGAAACTGAAGCGCAAAGTGCAACTGAGCTAGCCCGCACTATTCGCGGAGTTGCCAGAGTAGTTAAAGTTTTCGAGTACAAAGAAAGCTAAATGATTACAGCCGAACAAAAGGTTATCGCCAGCGATAATGACATCAATAAAATACGTAACCACCTAGCGACTCTGGCTAGACCATTGGTGTTCACTAATGGCTGCTTCGATATTCTGCACCGCGGGCACACTACCTATCTAGAGCAGGCACGCAATATTGGTGCATCGCTGGTTGTTGCAGTAAATACAGATGCGTCCGTGAAACGACAAAATAAAGCTAAGGGTCGGCCCATTAATACTTTGCAAGACCGAATGGCGGTGCTAGCAAGCCTAGGCTGTGTTGATGCGGTCATAAGCTTTGATCAAGACACACCGTATGAACTGATAAAGCTGATCGAGCCTGACCATCTGGTTAAGGGCGGCGACTGGCAGGTTGCCGACATTGTGGGCGGCGACATAGTTACCGCCAATGGCGGTCAAGTACATTCCATTGCATTTGAATTCAATCGCTCGACCACTTCACTTATAGAGAAAATTCGCTCTTCTAGCTAGTTTGCTACCATTTCATTGGCTGAATCTTGCTGAGTAAAATAGTGATATATAAATTGGCGAGCTACATATGCGCTACGCACATACCACTTTTCTTTATTTATGATTAGCGATGCATAAGCTATTGTACGACCGTCTTTTTCAGCATAACCGACAAACCAATCGTGCCTACCTCGAGGCGAAAAGCCTGTGAGTGAGCCAGTTTTACCACCTATCTCCATACCCTTATAAACTTTGTATTGGCTCAAGCCTCGAAATGAACCTCGAGCTGAACCAATTCGCGTAGTTTCGCGCATTAATTCACGCAGAGCCTCCGCGGAATCGGAGCTAATTACTTGCTCGGCTTCGTTTGTCGCTTGAGTTTTGTACAATAACTTGCCCGCTTTATCAACGATACTATTAACCATATAAGGGGTGACCATTTTACCGTCATTGGCAATAATTGCGGCCATCTGCGCTGCATGAATGGGGCTCAGAGTAATATCTCTGGTATAGCCCGATGCGGCCTCGGCAATTTCAAATTTGCTATCAAAATCCAAGCGGATTTCGCTCTGAGGCAAATTAAAATCGGTTTGTAAATCGCGTCCAAAACCAAATTTACTTGCGTACTCGGTGAGGTTAGCGGCGCCAAGATGAAACACACCAATTTGCCCAAAAACTGGGTTAATCGATTTGGCGAACGACTCTTTGAGTGTTGGCGTGCGAGTCCATTTGCTATCTCGGTGGCGCAGCACTTGATTCTTGTACAAAGTGGTTGATTTACCATTAAAGGGAATTACAGTGCTTTGCGATACCTTCCCCATGTCCAATCCCGCAGCAGCGGTTACCATTTTAAAAACAGACGCCGCAGGATAATCAGATCGCATTACCAAATTATCCCAATCTTCATCGGCCTTGATAAAGCTGGTGAGGTTTAATATCGCACCAGTCTGCGCATCCAGTGCCACAAAACAGGCGTAATCGGGCTGATACTGCAGGTACACCTTCGCCATATCACGATGCACCTTTTGATTAAAGGTATAACGCACATAGCCAGTCTCCGATTCGCCAGCACTTGTCTGAAATTCAAGCTTGGGCGGAAAACGATTTTGACGGGCATGCTCGGTTAACACATCAGCCACGTCAGACTGACTGATTGGCAATGCAGACACAGAGTTTGCCATCGCCAAGCTAAAAAACAGAGGCAGCGATGCTAAACCAAGGTGTCTAACATTTCGCGGGAAGATCATATTTAGGATTCCTATTACGGCGAGGTGGTGGGCAAAAAGCAGCCTAACTCTGTTAAGGCCTTTTGGTACACTGCGCGCTTGAAGTCAACAATATTATCAATAGCATGAAGTTTGTCCACCCATCGCCAGCTATCAAATTCTGGTGTTTCCAACCCAGCAGCCAGATTGACTACCGAATCGTCATGCAACAGCTCTAGCAAAAACCAAACCTGCTTTTGCCCTTTAAAACTTATTCTTTTTCGCCCTGGGCCGCGCATTCGGCGACCTTGATTGCGCAAAAACTTTCTTGGCAGATCATAGTGCAACCATTCTTTGGTATGAGCTACTAGATGCACATGGCTTTGCTCAAGCCCAGTCTCTTCCTGTAACTCACGATACATAGCTTCGGTTAATGATTCATTGCGCCTCACACCACCTTGTGGGAATTGCCATCCATCTTTATTGATACGACGAGCCCAAAAAACCTGACCTACACCGTTGCAGATGATGATTCCAACATTCGGTCGATAACCATCATTGGTGAATATGGGTTCGAAATTTTGCATTGAGCGATTCGAGTGCACCCTATTTAGTGCAGATTGCAAATACCTTGTAACGTAGAAGCATTATAATCAAGTTCTCTTGCTGTGTGCATTAACTAATTGAATCATTAGAGAGCAAGAGACAAACACCTAAATTTTTGGAGATATCTCTTGGCACTGGCCCTTTTCGATCTAGACAACACCCTACTAAATGGCGATAGCGATCACTCTTGGGGCCTATTCTTAGCTGAAATAGGCGCCGTCGATGCAGTTGAACATCAAGCAAAGCAAGATAACTTTTATCAACAGTATAAAGATGGCACCCTCGATATTATGGAGTTCTGCGAATTCCAATTCAAAGTCTTTACCCTATTCCCATTAGCGCAATTGCAACAATGGCATGATGAGTATATGCAAACAATCATCGAACCTATGATTGTAAGCGGCAAGGCTGAGCTGATCGAAGAGCACAAAATCGCTGGCGATCAAATCATAATAATTACAGCAACCAACGATTTTGTAACTGCTCCAATTGCCAAACGTCTTGGGGTCGAGACTTTGATCGCAACTAGGGCTGAATTTATCGACGGTAAATTTACCGGTAAAGTCGCTGGCACTCCATGCTTTCGAAAAGGCAAAGTGCAAAGACTGGAGCAATGGCTTGTAGATAGGCATGCAAGTCTAGAGGGCAGTTTTTTTTACAGTGACTCAATAAACGATTTACCACTCCTGGAACTAGTAGACACTCCCATTGCGGTCACGCCAGATGATAAGCTGCGCTTGCACGCAAAGAGACTTCACTGGCAAATCATTGATTGAATCTATAATCAAACCTAAATTGAGAAAACTCTTTGACCATTATGAGCATTAAAATAGGCAATTCTATTCCGGCCCTTACCGTGGCCACTACACAGAACGATGCATTAAAACTACGCAGCCTAAAAGGCAATAAACTAGTTTTGTACTTTTACCCTAAAGACAGTACGCCAGGGTGTACCACTGAAGGGCAGAACTTTAGAGATCAATATGTGGCCTTTGAAGAGGCTAAATGCGAAATATTGGGGGTGTCACGCGAAAGCATTCGCTCGCATCAAAGTTTCATCAACAAACAAGATTTCCCGTTTGATCTAATCTCAGATCCAGAAGAAGTCCTATGTAAGGCGATGGATGTAATCAAAGAAAAAAATATGTATGGACGCAAATATATGGGCATCGAACGCAGCACTTTTATTTTTGATGAAAAAGGCAAACTCCGTCACGAAATTCGCAAAGTAAAAGTAAAAGGCCATGTAGATGAGGTATTAAGCCTGGTCCAGGCACTTTAAATCATCGCGCAACACCAGTTTCGTCATCCGCAACGATTTCCGCTTCTCCGGCTGCTTGAGCACACCACTTTTCAAGTGAAGGGTGCGCGCGCATGCTGTCACGATAGGCTGCAGCCTTGCTAGATAGCTTGACTCCATAGGTAAGAAACCGCATTACCACAGGCGCAAAGAAACAGTCTGCAATGGAGAATCGACCAAATAACCGTAGGTCTCCATGGTGGTCTGGCCTGGCATAAAGAGACCAGATTTCATCTACTCGCCGAACATTTTCAAGTGCTTCGGCTGATGCTTCAATAGTCCGCGACGCGCGACAATTCATTGGCATTTCGTTGCGTAGAGCGCCAAAACCAGAGTGCATTTCAGCAGTAACGGAGCGAGCCAATGCTCTTTGCATAGATTTGCTCGGCCACGCTTTACCTTGAAGTAAGGATTCAGATATATACTCGCAAATGGCAAGTGAATCCCAAATTGCGTTTCCGTCAACCACAAGCACAGGCACCCTTGCGCTATTCGAATATTGTAGTAATCGGCCAGTTAAATCAGGCTCAGCGAGCGACACTAAGGTTTCTTCGAATGGTAGATTAAATGCGTCCATCAATAACCAGGGCCGCAACGACCAGCTTGAATAGTTCTTGTTGCCAATGATTAAATTCATTTGTCTACCTTAAAAATAAACCCCCGTGGCGATTTCATGGATTCACTTGTTCTTGTTCTTGTAGCTGCTACGATTAACTTAGAATCCTTTCAATTTAAGGGCCAAATCAGTTGAGCTGGAAGCATTAGTCAACGCTACTTCGTCAGAAATTATCTCTTCTCTAACCATTTGCTCTAAATGTTCATCAAAATGCAACATCCCTTCTACTTTGTCGCCACCCTTGATTAGGTCCTTAATCTCTTTGATTCGCAGAGGGTCAACAATTAGTTCTCTTGCCAAGGGCGTAACCGTGAGTACTTCACACGCCACTGTGCGACCACCACCTTCTTTGCGCGGCAATAACCGCTGCGTAACAATAGCACGTAAATTATGCGCCAATTTCGCTCTAATAGTGGCCTGCTCATCACCTGAAAAACTTGATACCATTCGGTTAATTGCATCGGCTGAAGTTGGCGCGTGCAATGTACTAAACACTAGATGGCCAGTTTCAGCCGCGGTGAGGGCGATTTCGATACTCTCCTGGTCACGCATCTCCCCCATCAAAATTATGTCTGGATCTTCGCGCAATGCGGCTTTCATAGCGAGGGCGAAATTAGGTACATCAATACCCACCTCACGCTGAGAAATCACACAACGTTTTTCTGCAAAAACATATTCAACTGGGTCCTCAATAGTTAGAATATGCTGATAGCGCTCTTTATTAACTTCATTAAGCAACGACGCCATTGAAGTAGATTTACCAGATCCTGTGGCGCCAGAAAAAACAACCAAGCCCTGCCGCATTTTAGAAATATTCTGGACCTGCTGGGGTAAACCAAGATCCGCTGGTTCCGGTATTACGCTATCAATGACACGCATAACTACCGCCAAA
Source organism: Cryomorphaceae bacterium (assembly GCA_047623225.1). Classification (GTDB taxonomy): domain Bacteria; phylum Pseudomonadota; class Gammaproteobacteria; order Arenicellales; family Arenicellaceae; genus Arenicella. Next base: position 22,013 of record JBLHME010000006.1, on the reverse strand, counting down.
TGACCGAGCTGCCGAAACATATTGACCCGTGTTCGATTACCATCGTTATCACTGAGTGCCAAATCAACCTGATTATTTTCCTTAAATAATCCTAGATGATACTTCGACATTAGGGGAAAAATTAACCGCTCTATCATTTCATCGGACATTTCAGGTGATCCTTTCACCTGACGAATGCGCCCATCCAAACGCATCATTATTTGGTGCCCGGCACGAATATGAATATCTGAAGCTTTAAATTGGCAGGCTGAGCCGACAATACTCGTAAGAAACTCTAGAGCCTCTTTTACCTGCGGAGTGTCGTTGAGTTTATTTGTGGAACCTATATCTGTTTGAACCATGGGATTAGATCGGGTTAAGGATCACCAAGTTTTGGGTTTAGCGCGCAGTTTCCATCATTGTTCTAAAGCGCGCTTGGGCTAAGCCATTATCTAGGCAGAGTTGTACATTATCAACAGCCTTGGCCAAACTTGTAGCTTGCCCCAGTGCAAATAGTATTTGTCCCGCCGCCAGACTAAGACTATCTCGGGCTATTCCTTGCGCTCCAGAAAGTGTCTTTAGACCCAATTCCAAACACTCTTGCACTGGATTTTCATCAGACAACCGAGGAGGCGCGGCAGATGCGGCTGAAAACAAAGCATCGCTGTCTATCAATTCCTTTTGTTGATCAATATTGTCGGGTAAATCCCTATCAAACAAGAACCTTCGCAGCGGTTTATTTGCTGCTGGCGCCAAACCGCCCTCTACCCCTTTTAACAAAAGCTTACTATCAAAACCGGCTTGCTTAGCCACAGTTGCGTAGATACTTGGATAGGCATTGTGAACGTAACCCAACACTAAGTGGGTTGCTTGACGGCCTTTGATGGGTGCAGCTAAACGTTCGAGTGTCGTTAAAGCAGTGCGTTTAACGATCCGATCACGCAGGCCAGCCAATGCAAACAGCGCCGGCGCATAATTACTTTGATCAACATAGCTCCAGCCAACACTGCTTAATTTACCACTCGCCTCTTTGAGGCTCATCGCTACGTTAATACCCGCCGCGGCATACACTTTGTGTGCGGTTACTCCATGTTTTGGGCCGACCGATCTAACACCGTGCATCACGGAGTGAATACCATTCGCTGCAAGAACCGCTGGGATAAACGGCGTGACCGTAGCCGTTCTTACATATCCATCAAAAGGTTCAGCGAGACAAACAACTTCAGCGCAATCAGAAATCACGCTTTGCTGATGCTCTTGCAGAGCATCGAATAAACCCAGAAACTCATCCATCGATTCACGCTTCATTCTCAGCGCTATCAAAAATACGGCTGTTTGTACTTCGTCGACTTTGCCATCTAAAATTGCGCGCATGACGTCACGGGAGTCTGCTCTCGATAAGTCTCGCCCCCTATCAGGGCCTACTGCTATCTTTTGAATTGCCTGATAAATCGATGAGTTTTTTGTTCCTACATGCATGGTGTGATGATGCCACAATTTGCGCCACACTAAGCTAAAATAGCAACATGCAAAACTACCCAATCTTCATAAATCTCAATATGCAACCATGCCTTGTGGTGGGAGGCGGCCCAGTGGCTTTGCGTAAGATTAGACTAATGAGTTCCGCAGGCGCTAAGATCACCGTAGTTGCCCCAAAAATATGTATAGAACTCGAGCAGGAATTCGCTGATTCAATCACCCATCTAAGGCGTGAATTTCAAGATGATGACATCCATGGCTTTAGACTTATTACGGCTGCGACTAATAAGCCGCAACTCAATCAACGAATATCAGAGCTAGCTCAAGCAATTAATGTCCCCGTGAACGTAGTGGACCAGCCTGATTTATGCAGCTTTATCACTCCTTCGATTGTAGACCGATCACCAGTGGTTATTGCTATTTCGACCGGCGGTAATTCGCCGGTGTTAGCCAGAATGTTAAGGGCTAAGCTTGAGGCACTAATTCCATCTGGCTATGGTCGGTTTGCTGCAACTATGGGTAAATATCGAACACGATTGAAGAATGCTATACCGGAAGAACGAGATCGCCGGCGATTCTGGGAAGGTGTTGTACAGAGCCCAATAGCCGAACACTTTTTCACAGGGCGAGATGCTGAAGCAAAGCGGCAACTAGAGCTCGCGTTTGATTCAATTAGGGAGGGCCATGATTCAAAGCCAATTGGCGAAGTATGGCTAATCGGTGCTGGGCCCGGTGACCCTGACTTACTAACCTTTCGAGCCCTTAGGCTAATGCAGCAAGCAGACGTTGTGCTCTATGATCGCTTAGTCAGCGAGCCAATACTAAATCTATGCCGCCGCGATGCAGACCGTATCTACGTTGGCAAAAAGCGTTCCGAACATAGTGTTCCTCAAGGCCAAATTAACCAGCTATTGGTTGATCTGGCCCATCAAGGCAAGTCGGTAGTGCGCTTGAAAGGTGGGGACCCATTTATTTTTGGTCGTGGCGGTGAAGAAATTGAACTATTGCATGAGTCAGGCGTGCCCTTTCAAATCGTTCCGGGAATCACTGCAGCGAGCGGATGTGCAAGCTATGCGGGAATACCACTCACCCATCGCGACTATGCCCAATCCTGCGTATTCGTAACCGGCCACCTGAAGAACGGCAGTGTTGACCTTAATTGGTCTGCCTTAGCAGTAGCTAGTCAAACGGTGGTGATTTATATGGGCTTGGTTGGCTTGCCAGTGATATGCAAAAAGATGATTGAACATGGAGTGTCCTCAGACATGCCAATCGCACTAATAGAGCAAGGCACAACTCTTCAACAGCGAGTATTCACTGGCACTCTTGCATCAATGGAAGAAACAATTCACGGTAAAGATGTTCACGCCCCTACCATGATTATCATTGGGAATGTGGTTAAACTTCACGATAAACTGGCTTGGTACACGCCCGAGCCTAAGAGCCAAACCTCAACGGCTACAAGCAACAGCGAGTTTTGATGATTAGTGCGTCAATAACAATATCTGCAGAATGACTAAAGCCAATTTGCTTAAAGGTCTCAGGCACGGGCTCGCACCATTGATCTTGTAAAATATTTGTCATCTGCATTTACGCTCAAGAATGAGCGTGCAACAATCTCGCGTATTCGCGCACCCCAATCACCAACAACTTAAATACTAAATGTACCTTCGACCTGAGCTTCGTCGACCAACATCTGCGTTGCCGTAGCTAAACCGCAGAAGATATTGCCTCGATTGCACCTTCCAAAATGCCGACATAGAGCTCTCGACTCGCTAAATTTTAGACACAAAAAAACCCCGCAATTGCGAGGCTTTCTATGCACTACTTAAAATCAATTAGGCTGCAACTATGCTTACATGCCGACGATTTTTAGGTCCTTTTACTTCGAATTTCACCAAACCTGTTTTCAAAGCAAACAGAGTGTAATCTTTACCCATGCCGACATCTGAGCCAGGGTGGAAGCTACTTCCACGTTGACGAACAATAATCGTGCCTGCATTAACCAATTGACCGGCGTAGCGCTTTACACCCAAACGCTTGGAATTTGAATCGCGGCCGTTCCTTGAACTACCGCCTGCTTTTTTATGTGCCATTTGTATTTACCTTTAGTGTTCGCGTACGAATTATCCAGCGAGGAATTCGTTAGCTTGGTTAATCCACTCATCACGCTCAATTCGACCTTTGAAGTTTAACTCTTCATCGATACGTGTGATGTCCTCAGCTGTGAAGTCTGCAATTTGTTTAAAAGTAGTAATACCCAACTTTTCCAACTTGCCAACGATTACTGGGCCTACTCCAGAAATCTTACTCAAATCATCAGCACCCGATTTAGCTTTGGTTGTTGCCGTTGCTTTAGGAGTTGCCGTTGCTTTTGGAGCTGCTTTTTTTGCGGGGGCTTCTTTCTTAGCTTCCGCTTTTTCTGCTGCTGGCTTCGCTGCAGCTTTCTTAGCAGCACCTTTACCACCAATGGCTGTTATTTCAAGCTCGGTGTAGTTTTGGCGGTGACCTGTGCGCGTGCGCGAATTTTGACGACGACGAAACTTAACAATTCGTAGTTTTTTACCACGACCATTTGACAACACTGTTGCTTTAACCGTTGTATCAATGGTCGGAGTACCAACTTCGACCTTGTCTCCGTCACCAATCATTAAAACATGGTCTAAAGTGATCTTGTCACCTTCTTCAGCCCTGAGAGACTCTACTTTTAATTTGTCGCCTACAACGACGCGGTATTGTTTACCGCCGGTTTTGATTACCGCGTACATAATACTTCTCCGACTTTTCAGTCTTATGGCGTTCTGAAGGGGAATTGCATTAACTAAATGCCTTTTCTTTCTTCCTAGATTGGACCCAGCGAACAGGGGGAGAATTCTATTGTCTACAGACAAATAGGTCAACTACTTCGAAGCGTTATTTTGTGTTTTATTCGTTCAATATTGTGCTCGAAAAGGCCAGCTAACCAAACTGTTCGGGTATAATTATTCACTATGTCTATAAACATTGCCACCTTCAGCAACACAGACTCGCAAGACGTTGATATTACATCAATAATTTCACTAGTTAGTGAAGATATGGCTATTGTTAATCGCACCATTAGTAGCAATTTGGACAGCGAGGTCGCACTAATAAATCAACTCGGGGCGTATATCGTCCAAGCTGGTGGCAAGCGGCTACGCCCAGTCGCCTTATTGCTCAGTACTAAAGCAGTAAATCCTGATCAAGATGTTACTTCCGATCAGCAAACATTGTTAGCTGCTATTATTGAATTCATACACACCGCCACTTTGTTGCATGACGATGTTGTAGACGAATCAGCGATGCGCCGCGGCCGTGAAACCGCAAACGAGGTGTTTGGCAATGCGGCCAGTGTGCTGGTTGGTGACTATCTATACTCGCGCGCATTCCAAATGATGATTGAAGTTGGCAGCATGCGAGTCATGGAGATACTCTCGCGAACCACAAACCAGATTGCCGAAGGCGAAGTGATGCAGTTAATTAACTGTGGCTCTGCTGACACTACAGAACAACAGTATATGGATACCATTCAGTCTAAAACGGCTATATTGTTTGAAGCTGCTACCCAATTAGGTGCGGTGATTACGAAACAGGCTAGGCCTGTGGAAAAGGCAATGGCGGCTTACGGTCTGCATTTAGGTACAGCGTTTCAATTGGTTGACGATATTTTGGATTACACTGCAGACGCCGAAGCAATGGGTAAGAATGTGGGTGACGATTTGGCCGAAGGCAAACCCACCCTACCTCTGATCAATGCAATCGAGCGATCCGAAGGTGCTGACAAAGAATTACTTGAAAATGCCATCACTGATGCTAGCCGAGAGAATTTAGATGCGGTTCTGGCAATTATCGAAAAAACCGGCTCCTTAGCTTACACTGCAAGGGTTGCTAGGGACCAAGCGCAGTTGGCGCAGGGTGCGCTAGCGCTTCTACCAGAGTCAATTTACAAAAAGGCGTTATTTGACCTCGCTGAGTTTTCAGTAGAGCGAGCTTATTAAATAGGGTCCGTTGGGTGGCTCTGCCCTTTGCCGATTAATCTACCTTGCCAACATCAATAAACTTACGCCGGGCATGCACCCAGCAACCTAGTCGCGCGAGTCCTTGCTCTCGGCACACCGGCTCGTAACCCTCATAGGCATCCACAATCAGAGCGCTTTGGTAATCGGCCAACAGCTTTTTAGGTAATGCGCCGCTTCGACGGGCATCGTAGTTGAACAGAATCACGCGATTATTAGGAGGGCCAGCACTCCTTACCCACATATAGGATTTGGATTGCGCTGACTTACCCACTTCATTGAATACCTGCACCGGCGTCTCACCCATATGCATGAACGGCGCTTCAAGTAAGTGTTCTTCGAAGCGATTTATCAACGGCTGCACTAACTCGCCACAGCGAACCATCCAGTTCGCCAGCGTAGTTCGGTTCATCTCAATGCCGAAGCGGCCCAAGATGTTACTTTGCCGATACAGCGGCAAGCTGTCGGCGTATTTACTCACCGCAATGTAGGCGAGTAAGCCGGCGCTGGCTTGGCTCTTCTCAATCGGTTGCTCGTACTTGGTCGCAGTTTATAAGAATCCATCACAACAAGGGCAAACGTATTGCTGGCGGATGTGGCGAATCACTTGGATTTGCATCGGATAATGTACAACTGCTCCGAGACCTTATCGCCGATCTCTTTGAGCGCATGGCCCTGTGGACACGTTTTGTCGGCATCTACGAAGACATCAATCACCTCAAAGCGTAGTAAATCCGCTGGTAGCTTTTTGCCGGCACTGTGAAGCTGTCGTCATCCGCATCATCGAGTATCGGCTCTTCAATAACCGCTTCGGACTCATTGAATAGCTTGCTCTGCAATTAGCGCAACGATTCAGAGGCTTTGGCAAACTGGCGATTACGCTCTAGGATGAGTGCTTCTTTGAGTTGCTCAATGAAGGCATCTTTGGACTTAAGTGATGCATATTTGGACTTGATCACGGTTTGATATTGTGTTTCCTTTTGCAGTAATAAAGATCGAATTTTTGTGTTTTCTTATTCTGATTCAATCCTCGTTTTCATGCCTTGGATTTTACCAAAATAGCACCTTAAATGCTCACCCTAGTGACTGGCGACCAAGGTTTTATGCGATTCTGGTGGCCGAATAGGCAGCCCCGAGAGTAACCAATCTAATGCCTGTTCGTCCACTCGAAGCACCGTCTCAAGATCATCAGCTGGCCATTTGAACTTCTCTTTGTCGAGGCGTTCATACCACATCACAAAGCCAGTTGGGTCCCAGTGAAGTATCTTCACTCTGTCTCGACTTCGATTGCAGAACACATACAAACAATCATCAAAGGGATTCATGGCAAGCTCCTTCTCAACCAACTCACAAAGCTCATTAACCGCCTTGCGAAAGTCCACCGGCGCACGATGCAGGTAGATCGCTGACAGGTCTGAAAACCAGTTCTTTTGCTTTGTATGTTTAGCAGGAGTGCTAAAGATTCAAGCGCGGCTTCTTGTGGCAAATCAATTTCGATTACTCGAAGCTTGATCGATTGAGCCGCTGGCGCAATTTGATTTGCGATCGATGGCCTGACTTGTACAAATGACTTAGAAGTACCACCTAACTGTTGTCTTCTTAAGCTAAAGTATCTTGCATTGGCCCCGTTACGCCGACAAAACTCAGCTGCATTCAAACCACTTTCTTGTTGCTGGTTTATTAACTCGGGCCATTGCACCTTTGTTCTTTTGCTCATTATCGCCACCATTATTAAAAACTTGGCGATAATCTCATCAGGCTAATTTGTTAAGGGGGGCGTTAACCTCTCGCTTAACAAAAAGTTATCACATATACACACCCTACCAGTAGACGAAAAAAAGCCTGCAATGCAGGCTTTTTATTCAATACACTTACTCGATAGTTACTTGATGTATCTAGGCCGCGTTTTCTTCTTCAAATTCATCTTCATCGTCTTCAAACAAAGCAGCATGTGCTTCGAGATCAAAATCGACTAATTGAATATATGCCATTGGAGCATTATCACCTGCGCGGTTACCGCATTTCAATATGCGTGTATAACCACCTGGACGCTCTTTCATCCGTTCTCCGATTTCATCGAACAATTTAGCGACGATATCACGGTCACGCAATTTAGCAAACGCGTTACGTTTATTCGCCAGCGTTGGCTCTTTGCCCAATGTAATCATGGGCTCAACGAACATACGCAGTTCTTTTGCTTTGGCAACAGTCGTCTTAATTTGCTCATGCTTTAACAAAGACACCATCATATTGCGGAACATCGCTTGACGGTGGCTAGAGTTACGGTTGAACTGACGACCTGATTTTCTATGTCTCATAATAGAAACCTATATTTTAATAGTTAAACTAGCTGTCGCTATCTACACGAAGTGCAGCTGGCGGCCAGTTTTGTAGTTGCATGCCCAAAGACAAGCCGCGCTGGGCCAATACGTCTTTGATCTCGGTCAGTGATTTTTTACCAAGGTTTGGAGTTTTCATTAACTCTACTTCTGAACGAAGAACCAAATCACCGATGTAATAAATACTCTCTGCTTTTAAGCAGTTGGCTGAACGAACCGTAAGCTCCAATTCGTCTACTGGTCGTAGCAACACTGGGTCGACTTCTGGTTCTTTTTCTTCTAGCGCTACTGCTGCAATCTCTTCTAAATTAACAAATACTTGGATTTGTTGGCTTAGCGCTGTTGCGGCTTTACGGATAGCATCTTCAGGATCAATCGTGCCATTGGTTTCAATTTTCAATGTCAATTTATCCAAGTCAGTACGCTGCTCAACACGAGCATCGTCCACAGAATAAGACACTTTAAGCACAGGGCTATAGGTAGCGTCTAATTGCATCAAACCAATTTCTTTATCTTCTGTATCGCTTTTTCGGGCTTCAGAAACTTGATAACCACGACCACTTCGAACGGTAAGCTCAGCATGGAACTTAGCGTCTTTAGAGAGGTGCGCAATTACGTGATCAGGGTTAGAAATTTCAACGTCAGCAACAGTTTGAATGTCACCAGCCGTCAATACTCCTTCGCCTTCAGATGTAAGAGTCAGTGTAACTGACTCATCAAATTCTTTCTTAATGGCAACGCCTTTCAAGTTTAAAAGAATATCGATCACATCTTCTTGTACACCTTCAATTGAAGAATACTCGTGCAATACACCATCGATTTTGACATCAGTGATGGCTGAACCAGGGATGCAAGATAGCAAAATACGACGTAGAGCGTTTCCTAAAGTGTAACCAAAACCGCGCTCTAGCGGCTCAATAACTACTTTAGAACGAACTCCGTCTTCAGTGTTTACATCAACAAAGCGCGGCGTTAATAGTTGTTCAATTGTTTCAGACATTGTGTGCTTTCTCCGTTATTTACCGAGTTCCTCTAGCGCAACTCGGTTAAATGTTTAGATTTGGTTCTCTAGATAAACTCAAAAAGTTACGACTGGCGTGGTGGTAAAACGCCCGCGGCTTCTTTTATGGTGATTTTACTTAGAGTAAAGTGCAACCACGAGAGACTCGTCGATGTCGGCTGATAACTCACTGCGCTCTGGAGCCGCTTTGAATACGCCTTTTTTATTAGCAGTGTCTACACTGATCCACTCAGGAGACCCAATTTGCTCGGCAATCTCAAGAGCAGACGAAATACGCAATTGCTTTTTCGCCTTAGCACGGATTTCTATTTCATCACCAGGGCTTACGTTGTAAGACGGGATGTTGACAAGTTGACCGTTCACTTTGATTGACTTGTGGCTTACCAATTGACGTGCTTCAGCGCGAGTTACAGCAAAGCCCATACGATATACAACGTTGTCTAAGCGTGACTCTAAAAGAGTTAACAAGTTCTCACCTGTTGAACCTTTAACACGAGCGGCTTCAGCGTAGTATGCGCGGAACTTTTTCTCCAAAACGCCATAAATACGACGTAGCTTTTGCTTTTCGCGAAGCTGTGTACCGTAGACAGATACGCGCGGACGGCGTGCCTGAGCACTTTGTCCTGGCACTTTGTCAATTTTACATTTCGATTCTAGCGAACGAGCTGGACTCTTTAGAAAAAGGTCAGTGCCTTCTCTACGTGCTAGTTTACAGGTAGGGCCTATATATCTTGCCATTTTATTTAATCTCTAGTCTGTTTAAAGTTGCTCTCGCGGAAGTGTGACGAACACCTCCGCGAACGGGTTATACGCGACGCTTCTTAGAAGGGCGACAACCATTATGTGGAATAGGAGTTACGTCAGTGATCTGAGTAACATCGAACCCGCAATTATTTAAGGCACGGACAGCTGATTCACGACCAGGGCCTGGGCCCTTAACGCGAACTTCCAAGTTCTTCATGCCAAATTCTTGTGCCATCTTGCCACAACGATCCGCGGCAACCTGAGCTGCGAAAGGTGTGCTCTTCCGTGAACCACGAAAGCCAGAACCGCCGGCAGTAGCCCAGCAAAGTGCATTACCGTGTCGGTCGCTGATGGTGATGATAGTGTTGTTAAAAGACGCCTGGATGTGCGCAATGCCATCCACGATGTGCTTTTTAACTTTCTTTTTAGATTTGCTAGCAGTTTTAGCCATTTTAAACTCTCAAAAACAGGTCTTTTATAAACTCAAACCTAAGTAATAGGCTTGAGCACAAAAGCTGGCGCTTTAGCGCTTGATTGGTTTACGTGGACCCTTACGAGTACGCGCGTTGGTTTTAGTACGTTGACCGCGCAAAGGCAAGCCGCGGCGATGACGAATACCTCGAAAGCAACCTAAGTCCATCAAACGTTTGATGTTCATAGATACTTCACGACGTAGATCACCTTCTACCTCTAACTTTGCAACTTCAGCACGAAGTTTCTCAGCCTCAGGCTCACTAAGTGAACTAACTTTAGTAGAGCGCTCAATACCCGCTGCGTCACAAATAGATTGTGAACGAGTTTGTCCGATGCCGTAGATCGACCGTAAGGCGATCTCAATATGTTTGTGTGATGGTAAGTTAATACCTGCAATACGTGCCACTATGTGTCTCCGGATGCTTCTTTATCAAATTTGGCTCAAGGTGCTTTAAAATCCAGCACAACCAAGGTTTTTACTTGATCCAATACGAACCCCTGAAAGGCGCGCTAGGATACTGTTTAGAATCTAAGAAATCAACCAATTAGCTTCAAAATAGAAGTAAATAATTATCTCTTAGACGTTGTTAAATTTGTCCTAACCCTGACGCTGTTTGTGGCGTGGATCGGAACAGATAATCCTCACCACTCCTTTACGACGTACCACCTTACAGTTACGACAAATTTTCTTTACTGACGCTCGTACTTTCATAATATATCTCCGAATATTCTCGGTTTAATTCTGCAGTCGGATCTAGCGGCGCTTTTTGCGGCCACCAGGCTTACCGGTTAAATTGGTTTTCTTCATTAAGCTCTCATATTGCTGACTCATTAGATGAGATTGAACTTGGCCCATTAGGTCCATGATCACCACAACAATGATAAGAAGCGATGTGCCACCAAAGTAAAACGGCACATTGTAGTTAACAATCAGTAGCTCAGGTAATAAGCACACAACTGCTAGATAGATGGCGCCAACCAAAGTCAACTTTGAGACCACACCATCAATATATCGTGCAGTCTGTTGGCCTGGGCGTATACCCGGTACAAACGCACCTTGTTTTTTCAAATTTTCGGCTATCTCTTTAGGGTCAAATGTCAACGCTGTGTAGAAAAATGCGAAGAACAAGATCATGCCGATGTAAACCATTGTGTAGACTGGTTCACCAGGTTGCATCTTGGTTGAGATGTCGCGTAAAAAACCAGCCACTCCAGTGGCAGAGTCGCTACCGAAAAAGCCGACCAAACTCGCTGGGAACAAAATAATACTTGATGCAAAGATCGGAGGTATTACTCCAGCCATGTTCATTTTCAAGGGAAAATAACTGGCGGGGGCCTGCATCACTTGATTGCCACGTTGTTGGCGTGCGTAATTGACCGTCAAGCGGCGTTGGCCTCGCTCTACAAAAACAACAAATGCAGTCACTAGTACCACGGCGACAGCCAAGGCAACCATAAATAACGGCGAAAACTCACCAGATCGAGAAAGCTCTATAGTTCCGCCAACAGCGCTTGGTAATCCAGCAACGATGCCTGCAAAAATAATAAGAGACATGCCGTTGCCTATACCACGGTCAGTTATTTGTTCGCCCAGCCATACTAGGAACATTGTTCCAGCGACTAAAGCGAGCACACACACTACTGTGAATTGAACACCCGTGATCAATGTGACTGGCACACCGCCGGCAGATTGTGCTTGTACAGTGCTTGCAATCCCTAACGCTTGGAACGTTGCCAAAACAACGGCGGCGTAACGTGTCCACTTTTGAATTTTACGTCGGCCTGACTCACCTTCAGCTTTGATCTGCTTCATGCGGGGTTCAACCGCGGTCAACATTTGCATGATGATCGAGGCTGATATATAGGGCATGACGCCTAATGCCATTACTGATAAGCGTTGCAAAGCTCCACCAGAAAACATATTCAAGACATCTAGAATTGAACCACGCGTTTGTTCAAACAGCGCAGCAATTGCGACAGGGTCTACTCCAGGCACAGGAATGTGCGTGCCAATACGGTAGACAATAAAAGCCCCAAGCACGAAACCAATTCGTGACCATAGTTCTTTTAATTTTCCAGACCCTGCGAGGGCTGCTGCTTGTTCACGTGCCATAATTAATCCGTAGCTTTACTTATTTCTTACTTAGTAGCTTATTGGGATTGCTTGCGATATTTAAAGATCAGTCTGTAATAGACTAGTCTTCAACCTTACCGCCGGCCGCTTCAATAGCCGCTTTCGCGCCTGCTGTAGCACCAACACCTTGCAAAGTAACCGCTTTAGTCAATTCACCTGACAACACAACTTTAGCACGCAGATGACCAGCATTGATCAAGCCTGCTAGGCGCAAAGATGCCAAGTCAACCGTTTCGCCTTCAATCAGGTTTAATTCGTGCAAACGAATTTCAGCCATATTTTTAGACATCATTGAGCGGAAACCACGTTTCGGCAAGCGCCTTTGAATAGGCATTTGACCACCTTCAAAACCGATCTGGATCTTACCACCAGTACGTGCCTTCTGGCCTTTATGACCACGGCCACATGTTTTTCCTGTGCCAGAACCAATGCCACGGCCTACGCGCTTACGCGCATGCTTAGCACCTTCTGCTGGTTTAATAGTATTTAAACGCATCGTCTTATACCTCTTCCCATTTCAATAGGTAAGAAACTTTATTAATCATCCCACGGTTCTCTGGGGTATCAATTACCTCAACCGTGTGATGCATACGACGTAAGCCTAGACCTTTCACGCAGGCCATGTGCTTAGCACCGCGACCGAACATGCTCTTAACTAGAGTTACTTGGATTTTCTTTTCGTTAGCCATTTGTCTATACCGAATAGTCTTGGAGAAGCGGTGACCGCTTACTCAACAATTTCTTTTACTGATTTACCACGCTTGGCGGCTACTGACTCAGGGCTGTTGATAGAACGTAAGCCTTTAATTGTTGCGCGAACAACATTTACAGGGTTAGTTGAACCAATACACTTCGCCAATACGTCTTTAACACCAACTGCTTCAAATACCGCGCGCATGGTGCCACCAGCAATAATACCTGTACCTTCAGAAGCTGGGCGCATCACGACGGTTGAACCGGCATGCGTTGCCACTACTGGATACTGCAAAGTACCGCCCTTAAGGTGAACTTTTTTCATATCTCGACGGCCTGAATCCATTGCTTTGGAAACTGCCAACGGTACTTCTTTCGACTTACCACGACCTATACCTACACTACCTTTACCATCGCCAACGACGGTCAGCGCTGAGAAGCCAAAGATACGACCACCTTTAACAACTTTAGCTACGCGTCGTACGTTGATAAGTTGCTCGAGGCTTTCATCTACAGGTTCGCGATCGTTACGATTATTTCTTTTTGGACCAGCCATTCTAATTCTCCTGGTTAACCGTTTATAGCTTGAGGCCGGCTTCGCGAGCGGCTTCGGCTAATGCTTTTACGCGACCATGGTAACGAAACCCAGATCGATCGAATGCAACTGCTTCAACACCAGCTTTCTTAGCGAGTTCTGCGATTCGCGTGCCCACTAAGGCAGCAGCATCGCAATTGCTAGTAATTTTGGCTTTTTTCTTGATGCTTGCATCAAGAGTCGAAATTGCTGCTAATACTTTACCGCCGGTCTCATCAATTACCTGAGCATAGATGTGCTGAGACGTACGGTGCACACTCAAACGAGTAGCACCTTGTCTAGCGATCTTTGCGCGTAATTTCTTAGCGCGGCGTAAACGTGATGTTCTTTTATCTTTCATCTTAATAACCCCGATTATTTCTTCTTAGCTTGCTTACGAAGAACGTATTCGTCGGAATAACGTACGCCTTTGCCCTTATAGGGCTCGGGTTTACGGTATGCGCGGATTTCAGCGGCCACTTGGCCAACTTTCTGTTTGTCTATTCCAGTAACCACAATCTCTGTGTTGCTAGGAGTTTCTACCTTAACCCCTTCACGAACTTCGTACACAACCGGATGTGAAAAACCAAGAGTCAGGTTCAGTTTTTGGCCTTGTGCTTGCGCACGATAACCAACACCAACGATAGATAACTTCTTTTCGAAACCATCCGTAACTCCAGTAACCATGTTATTGATTAAAGCTCGAGTGGTACCCGCTAAGGCTACCGCATTCTTGCTCTCTTCATTGGCAGCAACTTTAATGGTTGCGTCTTCTTGGGCTACCGAAACGAGTTTGTGGACAGTCCACTCTAGCTCGCCCTTTGAACCCTTCACCTTGACCAATTGGCCAGCCAGTGTCACTTCGACACCGCTTGGCAAATTGACTGGTGCATTTGCAATTCTAGACATTTTATATTTCTCTATTAATGCAGCTTCAGCTTTATTGCGTCGGCTTACTTAATTTATTTTCGTGTTGGCTAAAGTTTTGAGCAAACACACGTCATCCCAAAGATCTTTTGCTTAACTAATTCTAATTAGCTTACTGAGCAAAGAACTTCACCACCAACACCAGCAGAACGTGCTGCGCGGTCAGTCATGATGCCTTTACTGGTAGAAATTATTGCCACGCCCAATCCACCATTTACTTTTGGTAGCTCTTCAGCGTTTTTGTATACTCGAAGACCAGGCTTGCTAACGCGATGAATTTGTTCAATCACGGGTTGGCCTTCATAATATTTCAAATCAATTGTCAAAGAAGGCTTGCCTTCCACTGTTTCAGCAGCGAAATCTTCAATGTAACCTTCGTCTTTCAAAACCTGAGCAATCGCTGACTTGATCTTTGAACCCGGCATGGTCAATGAAATCTTTTCAGCGTGGTGTGCGTTGCGGATTCGCGTTAATAGATCCGCTATTGGGTCAGTCATCATGGTGGTGTACCGTATTTAATCTGTTGTACTGTTTGTCTTTTGTACTAAATGTTATGCAGTTCGAACTTACCAGCTCGCTTTCACAACACCTGGCGCTTGGCCTTTCAAAATAACTTCGCGCAATTTGTTCCGGCTAAGACCGAATTTACGATAAAAACCGTGTGGGCGACCAGTCAAAGCACAACGATTGCGCTGACGAGTTTTACCTGAATCTCGCGGCAACTTTTGCAAAGCCAGCATAGCCCCCCATTTATCGTCATATTCTGACTCTGGGTTACTTACGATTGCTTTTAACTCATCACGACGCTTTTGAAAGCGGTTGTTAAGCTTAGTGCGCTTCGCATCGCGAGCGATCATTGATTTCTTAGCCATAGCTGTTTCTCTACCTGAGCCTTACTTAGTTTTTAGAGGAAAGTTAAAACCGCGCAACAATGCTTCGGCTTCCTCATTATTTGCTGCACTAGTGGTAATGGTTACATCCATACCACGCAATGCGTCAACTTTGTCATATTCGATTTCTGGAAAAACTATTTGCTCTTTTAAGCCAAATGTATAATTTCCGCGGCCGTCAAAAGATTGAAGCTTCAAACCTCGAAAATCTCGAATACGCGGTATCGCAATTGACACCAGACGATCAAGAAATTCCCACATCCGATCGCGACGTAAATTTACTTTTGCACCAATTGGCCAACCGTCACGGACTTTAAATGCTGCAACTGATTTGCGCGCCAATGTGACAACCGGCTTTTGGCCTGTAATTTTTTCGAGGTCGGCAACTGCACTTTCAATAATCTTCTTGTTGCCTATTGCTTCACCCAGACCCATGTTTATAGAAATCATGGTTATACGTGGGATCTGCATAGCACTTGAAAAATCGAATTTCTCTTGCAATTGAGGAACTACATTCTTTACGTAATGTTCTTGCAATCTTTTCATTGTTTTTACCTGCTGTAGCTTAAAAGTGATGCTTACGCATCGACCTTTTCGCCATCTGATTTGAATACACGATACTTATCTGGGCCTAGACCTTCAATGCGGACTTTATCCGCCATGCTGGTTTTTGGATTCAAGATCGCTAAGTTAGAAAGTTGGATTGGCGCTTCCTTAGAAAGAATGCCACCCGTGACACCGGCCGATGGATTGGGCTTAGTGTGCTTTTTAACTAAATTGATATCATTCACCAATGCACGGCCGTCGGACATTAATTGAAGCACCGCTCCAGTTTTGCCTTTGTCACGCCCACTGATTACGATCACTTGATCGCCTTTTTTGATTTTGTTCATAGTCTTAAACCTATCTCGAAGTTGTTATCTAAAGCACTTCAGGTGCTAGGGAAACAATCTTCATAAAGTTGTCGCCACGTAACTCTCGAGTTACCGGCCCAAAGATACGAGTACCCATTGGCTGTCTTGCAGCATTCAAGATCACCGCAGCGTTTTTGTCGAAACGAATCACAGACCCGTCTGGACGTCTAACGCCTTTACGAGTCCGAACGATTACTGCATCATACACAGCGCCTTTCTTTACTCGTGAATTTGGCAATGCCTCTTTAACGCTTACTTTAATTACGTCACCGATACCGGCGTAGCGTCGCTTAGAACCACCCAATACTTTGATACACATAACTTTACGTGCACCGCTGTTGTCGGCTACTTCTAAAATACTTTGCATTTGAATCATGGGTTACTCCAATTCTATTCAGTGCTTAAATAATTCAATTATTGATTTAGTGAAAATGTTGTCTAAACAACGATCGCTTTTACAACGACCTTCACTAAACGCCATGATTTGTGCTTTGACAAAGGACGACATTCCTCAATCAAAACCGTATCGCCTTCACCACATTCATTCGCTTCATCATGAGCCAAAAACTTGGTTGATTTACGAATGTACTTACCATAAAGGGGGTGCTTCTCTCGGCGTTCGACCATTACTGAAATGGTTTTCTCCGCCTTGTTAGAAACAACTTTACCTTCAACGGTACGTGCGCTTGCTTGTGCAGTATTCTCAGTCATTTTATCTACTCTTAATCCAACGAGTTAAGCCGTTTTGGCTTGTTCGTTAAGAATGGTCTTAATGCGCGCAACATCACGGCGAATCGCTTTGAATCGCGTAGTGTCACTTAGCTGACCAGTACCCCGTTGCATGCGCAAGTTAAACTCTTCTTTACGCAATGCTACAAGTTCGTCTTTCAATTCCGCTTCAGTATTAGCGCGGAACCCTGCCAATCTTTCAATTCTTTTTACAGTAGCCATTTTTAACCTACCTGACGCTTAACAAATTTACATTTGAAAGGAAGCTTAGCCGCTGCCAGAGTGAACGCTTCGCGCGCGAGCTCTTCAGTCACACCTTGCAATTCATACAACATTTGGCCTGGCTTAACTTCCATAACCCAAAATTCAGGGTTACCTTTACCTTTACCCATTCGTGTTTCCAATGGCTTTTTAGATACTGGCTTATCTGGGAACACTCGAATCCATACTCGACCGCCACGTTTAATGTGACGAGTAATTGTTCTACGTGCTGCCTCTATCTGACGCGAGGTCATACGACCGCGAGTAGTAGATTGCAAACCGAATTCTCCAAAGCTCACCTTGTTTCCGGTGGTGGCTAGTCCGCGGTTACGCCCTTTGTGCGCTTTGCGGAATTTGGTACGTTTTGGTAATAACATTTCTTTTTACCTCTGACCTTATGCAGCCGGCGTCTCTTCAGACACCACACTGTTAATAGGTTGAAATATTTCGCCTTTAAAGATCCAAACCTTTACGCCGATGATGCCGTAAGTTGTCAGAGCTTCGCTGGTTGCATAATCGATATCTGCGCGCAATGTGTGAAGTGGAACACGACCTTCGCGATACCATTCTGAACGTGCAATTTCAGCGCCGTTCAAACGACCAGAAATCATCACTTTCACACCTTGAGCACCAGCACGCATGGCCGATTGCACAGAACGTTTCATAGCACGACGGAACATTACGCGCTTTTCTAGTTGCTGACAGATACCGTCAGCGACTAATTGAGAATCAATTTCAGGCTTGCGAATCTCTTCAACAGAAACTTGCGTTGGTAAGCCAGTCATGGTCGCAATAGCTTTACGCATACGATCAATGTCTTCGCCTTTCTTACCAATAACGATGCCTGGACGAGCCGTATGAATAATCACATTGATATTTTGCGCAGGGCGCTCAATCGTAATGTCACTCACAGCAGCGTTCTTAAGTTTCTTTTCCAAAAAGTCACGAACTTGTAAGTCTTGAATCAAATACTTAGCGTAATCAGTCTTGTCCGCATACCACTTCGCTTTGAAGTCTTTAACGATGCCAAGACGCATTCCGGTTGGATGTACTTTCTGACCCATTACTGGTCTCCCGCTGATTCGTCACTTACAGCAACTGTAATATGACTAGAACGTTTTAAGATACCGAATGCTCGGCCTTTCGCCCGTGGGCGCATACGTTTCATTGTTGGACCTTCGTCAACAAAACACTTGGCTACAGTCAATTCATCAATGTCGGCACTTTCATTGTGCTCAGCATTGGCGATCGCTGACTCAAGCGTTTTCAGAACTAAGGTAGAAGCCTTGGTTTCACCGAAGGATAAAATCTCAAGCGCTCGAGCGACCGACTTGCCGCGGATTTGATCCACAGCCAATCGCGCTTTTTGCGGCGAGATGCGTACGTTTTTTGCAGTTGCTTTAACTAACATAGTTTGCTCCTCTACGCCTAACGGCTTTTCTTATCAGCTATATGGCCTTTGAAAGTCCGCGTTGGAGAGAACTCACCCAATTTGTGACCAACCATATTTTCTGAAATCAACACTGGAATGTGCTGACGACCGTTGTGAACAGCAATAGTCAGGCCGACAAATTCCGGCATGATCATGCTACGACGTGACCAAGTTTTGATTGGCTTACGGTCGTGTATCGCCGCTGCCTTCTCTACTTTTACCCATAGGTGATGATCTACGAATGGGCCTTTTTTAATTGAACGTGCCATAGTATTTCTCTCTACACCCTATTTCTTGCGACGACGAATAATCATCGAATCGCTGCGTTTATTACGACGAGTACGGTAACCCTTAGTAGGTACACCAGTAGGCGATACTGGATGACGACCACCAGAGGTACGACCTTCACCACCACCATGCGGGTGATCAACTGGATTCATAGCAACACCACGAACCGTTGGTCGGATACCGCGCCAGCGCTTAGCGCCCGCTTTACCCAATTTACGTAAAGAATGCTCTGAGTTGCCTACTTCACCTACAGTGGCGCGACACTCTAACAACACTTTTCGCATTTCGCCAGAACGCATACGTATTTGTGCGTATTTGCCTTCACGACCTACGAACTGAATCGAAGTACCTGCTGAACGAGCCAATTGACCGCCTTTGCTAGGCTTCAACTCAACATTGTGCATAACCGTACCCACTGGCATATTACGCAAAGGCAGGCAGTTACCTACTGCGATTGGCGCATCAACTCCAGAAACTACACTGTCGCCGGCTTTAATGCCCTTGGGTGCCAAAATGTAACGACGCTCGCCGTCTGCGTAGCACAATAGTGCCAAATGTGCGCTTCGATTTGGATCGTAGTCCAAACGCTCAACCTTTGCAGGTATTGCATCTTTATCACGACGAAAATCAACAACACGATATTTACGCTTATGACCACCACCTCGGTGACGGACAGTGATGCGACCTACATTGTTACGTCCACTAATCGCGCGCTTTGACTCCAACAAAGGCTTATAACCTTCGCCTTTATGTAAGTCAGGGCTAACAACACGTACTGTGCCGCGACGTCCTGGAGAGGTAGGTTTTAACTTTACCAATGCCATTTTAATTACCTTTACTTATTTATACGTACTTAGGCTTGAAACTCAGCGAAATCGATATCGCTGCCGTCTTTCAAGCGGATGTATGCTTTTTTGCGATCGTTGCGTTTGCCTAGTGACTTTCCAAAACGTTTGGACTTGCCTTTCACGTTTAGGATTTTCACAGACTCAACTTCAACATCGAATGCTTCTTCAACAGCTGCTTTCACATCATGACGATTCGCACTAGTGGCTACTTGAAATACGGCTTGGCCGTGCTTCTCGGCAGCAAGTGTGCTTTTTTCAGTCACAACAGGCGCAATCAACACTTGATACAACTCGTCTTTAGTTAGCTTTGACTGGTTCATGCTAATTTCTCCTCAATTTGCTTAAGCGCTTGTGAAGTCATCAAGACTTTATCAAAACCTATCAAGCTCAAAGGGTTGATCTCGTCCGCTTCCAAAATACCAATATGGTACAGGTTGCGAGAAGCCAGCGCCAAATTCTCATCAAACTCATGCGTTATGACCAATACGTCATCAAGCTGCATGTCTTTCATTTTGGCGACCAATTGCTTTGTCTTAGGTTCGGTTACAGAAAAATCGTCAGAGATGATCAACCGCTCTTGGCGAACCAGTTCCGACAAAATCGAACGAATTGCTGAACGATAAGCCTTGCGATTCATTTTCTGCGAAAAGTCTTGCGTGACCGAAGGAAAAGTTCTACCACCACCACGCCAGATTGGGCTTCTTGAGGTACCAGCACGCGCTCGGCCTGTACCTTTTTGAGCCCAAGGCTTTGCGCCGCCACCAGAAACCGCTGAGCGATTCTTTTGGCCACGTGTTCCTTGACGAGCACCAGCTTGATAAGCGGTGACAGCTTGATGGATCAAGGCTTCGTTGTAGTCTGCGCCAAATATTGCGTCAGACACGTTCAAAGCTGAACCGTTATGTTGTTTTAGTTCCATGATTCGACCTACTTCTAAGCTGTTGTCTTAGATTTGACAGAAGGTTTAATGATCACGCTTCCGCCTTTAGATCCAGGCACAGAGCCTTTCACCAAAATAACGTTACGCTCTGCGTCTACTCGAACTACTTCTAAACCTTGCTGGGTGCGCTTACGTGCCCCCATGTGTCCGCCCATTTTCTTGCCTTTGAAGACTTTACCTGGGTCTTGACACTGGCCTGTAGCACCAAGTGATCTATGCGAAACTGATACGCCGTGAGTGGCACGCAATCCACCGAAGCCCCAACGCTTGATGCCGCCTGCGAAACCCTTACCGATTGATACGCCTTGCACATCAACTTTCTGGCCTGCCTCAAACAGATCAACGTTAACTTCAGAACCGATCTCTAGCTCAGCTTCAGCAGCTGAAACTCGAAATTCGGCTATACGCGTACCAGGTGCAACCTTTGCTTTTGCATAATGACCAGCCAATGCTTTAGGAACACGGTTAGCTTTACGCTCGCCAGATGCTACCTGTACTGCTTCATAGCCATCAGTCGCAACGGTTTTGACCTGAGTTACACGGTTAGTAGCAACTTCTACCACCGTAACAGGCACAGAACGGCCGTCTTCTTGAAAGACGCGGGTCATGCCTATTTTTTGTCCAATTAATCCAAGTGACATTATCTTATCAACTCTGTTAGTTAGTGTTAGTTAAGAGGTACTTACTTGCTAAGCAAGAAGTACTAGTTAACCTTAATTTCGACATCTACACCGGCTGCCAAATCGAGACGCATAAGTGCGTCAACAGTTTTGTCAGTTGGCTCAACGATATCGATAATGCGCTTGTGGGTTCGCACTTCAAATTGATCACGCGCCGTTTTGTTCACGTGCGGTGAACTCAAAAGAGTCATGCGTTCAATTCGAGTTGGCAAAGGGATTGGGCCACAAACCACAGCGCCTGTGCGCTTGGCAGTTTCCACAATCTCTTGAGCCGAACGATCGATCATACGATGATCAAACGCTTTAAGACGAATGCGAATTTTTTGATTTTCAACGCTCATAGTTAACCTATTTAACCTTAAATATTTCTTTGCTTAATTTTGCGTATTACTTAGTTATTAACGAATAATAAATTAGTCGTTAATTTTGGCAACAACGCCAGCGCCAACAGTACGGCCACCTTCACGAATCGCAAATCGAAGACCTTCTTCCATCGCAATCGGGGCAATCAATACAACATTCATCTTGATATTATCGCCAGGCATTACCATTTCAACGCCTTCAGGTAGCTCGCAAGCACCTGTTACGTCAGTCGTTCGGAAGTAAAATTGTGGACGATAGCCTTTGAAGAAT